>NZ_JBWKYR010000021.1:0-80056 GCF_059423865.1 Acidovorax sp. GW458-11-26-14-TSB4 | reverse complement strand
AGAAGCGCAGAAGCTGGGGTGGCGTGTGTGCCGAAGGACACACACGCTTCGTCATCTGGCTCGCCGCAGATGTCTGAGCGGAGTTCGAAGAACGAAGCGAGTTGCGAGGCGCACCCCAGCTTCGAGCATCGCAGGCTGCCCCCTCGTACGAAGTGCGAGGGGGACACGGGCAGCGGGGCCGCCTTCTCTTTGGTGACTTTCTCTTGGCGGCCCAAGAAAAAGTTACTGCGCCGCCGGGCGCACATCCCGGCTCCCGCCCTCCGTAAAGGCATGCAGCAACCATGCGCAGCAACGCACGAGCGCCTGGCCCCGCCTCGGAGGCCGGGAGCGTGCCGTGCAACCGTCAGGACTTGCGCGGCGCCGCAATCGGGCTGTCGGCCTTCGCCTGCGCCGCCCCCGCATCCCGGCAAGGAGTGAACACATCCAACTCCGGCCGGTAAGCCCCCGTCTGCACATCCATCAACCCCAGCACCGAATGGAAGTAACTGTCATGCGTGATGCGCCGCTCGCGCAGATCACGCTGCAGACAACCCGTGCTCGCCCCCACGCGCGACTGCATCGCAGGCGACAACCAGGTAATCCAAGGCACATGCTTTTGCACATCGGGCGCAATCGAGTACGGCAGGCCGTGCAGGTAAATATTGTTCTCGCCCAGCGACTCGCCATGGTCCGCCACATACACCATGGCCGTCTGGGCGTTCGCGTTCTGCGTGCCCAGCCACTGCAGCACGCCATCGAGAAAACGGTCCGTCTCCACAATGCTGTTGTCGTACGCATTCACCACCTGCTGGCGGCTGCATTCCTGCAGCGCGCTCGACGTGCACTCGGGCAAGAACCGCTTGGCATCCGGCGCCGAGCGCTTGAAGTACGCCGGCCCGTGGCTGCCCAGTTGGTGCATCACCACCACCGTGCCGCGCTGGCGCTGCTCGGCGGGCAGGGCGGCGATGCGCGCGTCCAGGTCCTTCAGCATGATGCGGTCCAGGCACTCGCCCTTGTGGGCGCACAGCTCGGGGTCTTTCAGGTTGGCGGTGTTGGTGTCGCCCAGCCGGTCGCACACGCCCTTGCAGCCCGACTGGTTGTCCAGCCACAGCACGGCCAGACCGGCATGGTGCAGCACATCGACCAGGCTCTCGAAATTGGCCGAGCGGCCCTCGTACCCGCTCTTGCCCAGGTGCGAGAACATACACGGCACCGATGCCGCCGTGCTCGTGCCGCACGACCAGGCATTGCCTGCGCTCACCAACTGGTCCTTGCGCGCCGAGAGCAACGGCGTGGTGTCGCGCCCATAGCCGTTGATGTCGAAGTTGCCGCTGCGCCCCGTCTCGCCCAGCACCAGCACCAAAAGCGGCGGCTTGTTGGCCTGGCCCGCGTAGCTGGCGCCCAGGTGCGCGTCGCGGCCCACGGGGATCAGCGTGTGGTGGTCCATGCGCAGGGGCTTGGTGGCCACATTGCCCAGCGCGTACACGCTGTTGAGCGGGTTGATCAGATAGCGCAGCTTGGTGTGGTTGCGCATGGTGGACGAGAAATCCTGAAACACCAGCAGCAAGCTTGCCACGATCACCACCACCGAGCCCAGCAGCAGCAAGCCGTTGTGCCCCAACTGGCGCAGCGGCGACAGGCGCCGCACCGGCGTGCGCGCCAGCCACAGCAAGGGCGGCGCGGCCAGGGCGGCCACGGTGGCCAGCATGCGCAGGCTCAGCAGGTCGCCGGCCTCGTGCACGTCGGTCTGCACCACGTTGGTCAGCATGCTGGCGTCGATGGCAATGCCATAGGCCAGCATGAAATACGCGCCAAACGCCGCCATCAGCACCAGCAGCGCGGCCGCGGGCTTGAGCGTCCAGCGCCAGGCCAGCAGGGCCAGCAGCCCCGCATTGCCCGCCGTGACGATGGCGCCAAACGCCAGCGCAAAACCATAGCCGCGCAGGCTGCCCTGGCCCGGCAGGGTGGCCACCTCGCGCCACAGCGGCACATTGCACACCGTGGCCAGCCACAGGCTGATCAGCAGCACCACCCACGCCGGGTGCAGGCTGTGTGGGGGCGATGCCGCAGGGCGGGGGCTGGCCGTGGAGGAGGCGGGCGAAGCAGGAAAAGAGGGCAGCCGCAGTTGCGGCAGCGGGGTCATGGGCATGAGAGGCAGTCTCCGGGCCCAGGACTTACCCGCGCGTCACCGCCCCCGAACCCCGGCAGTGCAGGGCGAAGGGTCCAGGCGTGCGGCGCGGACGGAAGAAAAGAGGGTTGCCGCAGCGGTGGCTGCAGCACAGTCTTGGGCATGGAGGCGGAGTCTCCCGCCCCAGACTTAACGTGACATTAAAGCCAACTCAGCATTGGCTTGGCGCCAGAGGCCCGGCTACTTCGGCGCCACCAGCTGTCGTGCATGGTGCGCCAGTTGGTCCGCCATGAAGCTCTGGATGAAGTAGTACCCGTGGTCATAGCCCTCGTGCCGGCGCAGCGTGAGCGGCTGGCCAATGGCCTTGCACGCCTCATCGAACAGATGCGGGTGCAACTGCGTGGGCAAGAACTTGTCGGCCAGCCCCTGGTCGATCAGGATGCCTGCCGGGTAGGGCGCCACCGGCTGGTGCTGCATCAGCACCGTGGCATCGTGCTCGATCCAGGCCGTGCGGTCCGCACCCAGGTAGCCGGTGAAGGCTTTCTCGCCCCAGGGGCACTGCGTGGGCGCGCAGATCGGCGCAAACGCCGACAAGCTCTTGAACCGCCCCGGGTGGCGCAACGCCAGGGTCAGCGCCCCATGCCCGCCCATCGAGTGGCCGAAGACGCCCAGCCGCTCGCCGTCCAACGGCAACTGCGCCAGCACCTGCGGCAGCAGCTCTTTCATCAAATAGCTTTCCATGCGCCAGTGCTTGGCCCAGGGCTCGGCCGTGGCGTCCAGGTAAAAGCCTGCGCCCACGCCAAAGTCCCAGCTTTCGGCTTCGCCCGGCACATTGGCGCCGCGCGGACTGGTATCGGGCGCGATCAGCGCCAAGCCCAGCTCCGCCGCCAGGCGCTGTGCCCCGGCCTTGACCATGAAGGTCTCTTCCGTACAGGTCAGCCCCGCCAGGTACAGCAGCGCCGGCACCGGCCCCTGCTGCGCCTGCGGCGGCAGGTAGACCGAGAACTTCATCGGCAGCCCGATCTCGGCAGAGGCGTGCTGGTAAAAGCGCTGCACGCCGCCAAAGCAGGCGTGCTCGCTGAGCAGTTCAAACGATGTGGACGACATATGCGCCAAGCCTCAAGCGGCGTACTTGACCACCGAACGAATGGACTTGCCTTCGTGCATCAGGTCAAAGGCTTCGTTGATGTCCTTGAGCCCCATGGTGTGCGTCACAAACGGCTCCAGCTGGATCTTGCCGGCCATCGCGTCTTCCACCATGCCCGGCAGCTCGCTGCGGCCCTTCACGCCGCCAAAGGCCGTGCCCAGCCACTTGCGGCCCGTCACCAGCTGGAAGGGGCGGGTGGAGATCTCCTGCCCCGCACCCGCCACGCCGATGATGACCGACTGCCCCCAGCCGCGGTGCGCGCATTCCAGCGCCGCGCGCATCACGTTCACGTTGCCGATGCACTCGAAACTGTGGTCCACGCCCCAGGTCGTCATCTCCACGATCACCTGCTGGATCGGCTTGTCGAAATCCTTGGGGTTGATGCAGTCCGTGGCGCCAAAGGTCTTGGCCAGGTCGAACTTGCTGGGGTTGGTATCGATCGCGATGATGCGCCCCGCCTTGGCCAGCTTGGCGCCCTGGATCACTGCCAGCCCAATGCCGCCCAGGCCGAATACCGCCACCGAATCGCCCTCCTGCACCTTGGCCGTGTTCTTCACCGCGCCCAGGCCCGTGGTCACGCCGCAGCCCAGCAGGCACACCTGCTCGGGGTTGGCTTTCGGGTTGATCTTGGCCAGCGACACCTCGGCCACCACCGTGTACTCGCTGAAGGTCGAGCAGCCCATGTAGTGGTAGATCGGCTGGCCGTTGTAGGAAAAGCGGGTCGTGCCATCGGGCATCACGCCCTTGCCCTGCGTGGCGCGCACTGCGACGCACAGGTTCGTCTTGCCGCTCTTGCAGAACAGGCACTCGCCGCACTCTGCGGTGTACAGCGGAATCACATGGTCGCCCGGTTTCACGCTGGTCACGCCCTCGCCCACCTCCACCACGATGCCGGCGCCCTCATGGCCCAGCACCACGGGGAACAGGCCCTCGGGGTCTTCACCGCTCAGGGTGAAGGCGTCCGTGTGGCACACGCCCGTGTCGGTGATGCGGATCAGCACCTCGCCCTTCTTGGGCGGCGCCACGTCGATCTCGACGATCTGCAGGGGTTCTCCGGCCTTGAAGGCCACGGCGGCTTTGGATTTGATGGTCATGGTGTTGGGGTGATGGGTTCGTAAAGGGAGGCGAGCGGGGCTCTTTGGCCAGCGTCGCATGCGTTGACTCCATGACTGTAGGCCATGTGCAGCGCATGCAGAAACCCATGGCCGCAGACCTTGGGGGTATGGCCGAATTCCATCGTTCATGGCCTTGGCGGACATCGCCTCCCGTATAGTCCATCGCCTTTGCTTGCTCCCATCAACCCCATGGACCACCCGCACCACCATCCCGCCGGCCAGCCCCATCGCATCGACCTCGTCGTCTACCCCGGCTTCAAGGCGCTGGAGGCCGTGGGCCCCATGTCCGTGTTCGACTATGCCAACGTCCACCTGCGCCAGCACGGCCGGCCCGACGGCTACGCCGTGCGCGTGGTGGCCGCCCAGGCAGGGGCCGTGCAGTCCGACACCCTGATGGCACTGACCGCCACTCACACCCTTGCGGAGCTGGAGCAACAAGAGGGCGGCCCCGGCTGCACCGTGGTCCTCGTCGGCTCACGCAACATCGAGCAGGTGCTCGCCGCCTCGCCCGACCTCGTCGCCTGGGCCGCGCGCGTGGCCCCGCGCGTCGGCCGCATGATCGCCCTGTGCTCCGGCAGCTTCTTTCTGGCCGCCGCCGGCCTGCTCGACGGCCGCCGCGCTGCCACCCACTGGAGCGTGGCCGCCCTGCTGCGCCAGCGCTACCCCGCCATCGACGTGGACCCCGATGCCATCTATGTGCGCGACGGGTCGCTGTGGACGTCGGCCGGAGTCACCGCCGGCATCGACCTCGCCCTGGCCCTGGTGGAAGAAGACTTCGGCCACGCCCTCGCGCTGGAGGTGGCGCGCGACCTCGTCATGTACCTCAAGCGCCCCGGCGGCCAATCCCAGTTCAGCGTGCAACTGGCCAGCCAGGGCGTCACCCACCGCGACATCCAGGCCGTGCAAAGCTGGGTGCTGGAGAATTTGCAAGAGCCCATGCCCCTGGCCGCGTTGGCCGCGCGTGCGGCCATGAGCGAGCGCCACTTTCGCCGGGTGTTTGTGCAGGAGACGGGCCAGACGCCGTCGGCGTTTGTGGATGCTGCGCGGCTGGAGGGGGCGCGGCGCTTGCTGGAGTCGTCATCGCAGCAGCAGGGCGGGACAGCACTGCCCCTCAAGACCGTCGCCGCGCGCGTGGGCATGGGGTCGGAGCAGGCGCTGCGGCAGTTGTTTGTGCGGCACCTGGGGATCACGCCGCAGGCGTACCGCGAGCGGTTTGGGGGGCCGGGGCGCCGCTGAATATCGGCAACCCCGAGGGGGACTAGGGCGGGGCACGGCCCGGGCCGCGCCCCGTGGGCCTCAGGCGGAATGCATCAGCAGGGGCTCCTGCTGGCGCAGCTCGCGCACCTTGAGCGTGGCGCGGCCCAGGCCGGTCACGGTCAGCACCTGGGCCGGCCCGCCCGTGCCCGCGGGCGGCAACGAAGCCGTGACCATCCCTGCCGCCGCCAACACCCTGAGCTTGTCGATCCGGCCCTCGTCCGATACACCGAGCGGCAACTCGGCATCGGCAATTTCACGAAGGAACTCGATAGGCATGGCATGTGCTCCAGAATTTTTATGATGCCCGTGGAGATAAGGGCTGCCATGGTGATTTCAAGAACCATGTCATCGGCGCGTCGAGTGAGACGGCCCGCCCCGCAACCCTTTGGGAGCCGGCGGGCCTGCTGGCGCCGCTGCTGCTCCCGCCGGGCTGTGGCGGCTGGCCGCGCAATCAGGCCGACTGCACTGGAATGTGCTTCACCGCGTCGCGCTCGGCTTTCGGTATCTCGATGCGCAACACCCCGTCGCGGTACACCGCCACGCCCTGCGCGGCCTGCACGCGCGCGGGCAGTGCCAGGTAGCGGCAGAACGAGCCGTAAGCCCACTGCGACACCTGCCACCCACCAGCGCGGGCCTGGTGGAACTGCGAGCGCCGCACGCCCCGCACCTTCAGCGCGCGCTCCTGCACCTCGATGCTGAAATCCTCGCGCTGCATGCCCGGGGCATCGATCCGCACGATCACGGCGCGCTCATCCTCCAGCACCGCAGCGGACATGAAGGCCCAGCCCTTGATGCGTGACACCGGGTTGCGCAACGGGCCGGCTTCATCATCGGCTGCTCGGCCTGCTGGCGCCCGCAACGGGGCCCTGTGCTGGTCCCATGCCTGCCGGGCCCGGGCCAACAGGCCACGCCAGCCGCTGGACATTGCGCTCCACAGGGAGCCCACACCCTGCTTGGGTTTTGCTGCCATAGGGTTCATGTTCATTCTCCGGCAATGGTGGTGTTGTGTGCCCCCGCAGCTCAGTGGATCGCCACGGGAATCTTGCGCGCCTGCGCATGGGCCTTTTTCGGAATGTGCAGTGACAGCACGCCATCCTTGAGCTGCGCCTGAATGCCGTTGGTATCCAGCTCGCGGCTCAGCACAAAGCTGCGGCGGTAGCGCGGTATGCGCACCTCGGCATGCACCGCCTCCAGGCCCTCCGGCATGCGGGTCTGCACCGTGCCCTCGATCAAGAGCGATTCGCCCTCCACCTTGATGTCCAGGTGCTCACGCGGCACGCCGGGCATGTCGGCCAGCAAGGTGATGCCATGCGGGTTCTCGAACACGTCCACGGCCGGCAGCACCGAATGCTGCAGATCCTGCTCCACCGCGCTGTTGCCACGGGTGTTGGCGGCGGCAGCGCCGGTGGTGGTGGCGACTTGTTGTTGCTGTTGCTGCGTCATGATGGGTTCTCCTCGATGGTCTGTGGGTTCCGTCGGCCTTCAGTGGATGGCGATGCGCGTGGGCTGGGGCGCTTCCTTGCGGGCGATGCTCACCTGCAGCACGCCGTCCCGGTAGCTCGCGCTTACCTTTTCGGGGTCGATGTCGTCCGGCAGCGAAACGGTGCGCGAGAACGCGCCGTTGCGCCGCTCGCGCGCATAGACTTGCACGCTGGAGTCGTTCTGCGGAATGGTGCTGGCCCGCTCGCCCGAGATGCGCAAAATGCCCCGGTCCAGGTCCACGTCGATCTTCGACGGATCAAGGCCGGGCACGAAGGCGTATACCTCCACGCTCGACGGCGTGCGCCCCACGTTCAGGGCCGGCAAGGTGCCCGAGGCAACGGATCGGATGGCGCTCGGCAGGCTGGCAGCGCCGAACACGTCGTCCAGTTCACGGCGCAGCCGCTCGAAATGACCGAACAGGCTGCCTGGATGATTCAACAGCGATGCATACATGGTAGGTCCTCCAAGGGGTAGGTTGATGAACACACCGGCAGGACGGACACCGTCCTGGCCGGCTCGGAAGGAAAAATAGAGCCGGCCAAAAGAGTTTCAAGAGGGTTTTTTTGCGAGCGTGAAGCCCTGCTTTCGCAGGCGGCGCAGCCTGCGGGCGGGCGTCAAAAAACGCAAGGCGCAACAGGTGCGCTACGGTCTCCGCCGCCCCATCTACGTGCGCGACGGCCCGGCCGGCCGGCGTTATCGCCGGTCATCAACCTGGCCTTGGTGAAGGAAGATTTCGGCCATGCCCTCGCGCTGGCGGTGGCGCGCGATTTGGTCATGTACCTCAAGCGCCCCGGCGGCCAATCGCAGTTCAGCGTGCAACTGGCCAGCCAGGGAGTCACCCACCGCGACATCCAGGCCGTGCCAAGCTGGGTGCTGCAGAACCTGGCCGCACCCATGCCCCTGGCCGCGCTGGCCGCCCGCGCCGCCATGAGGGAGCGGCATTTTCGCCGCGTGTTTGTGCAGGAGACGGGGCAGACGCCGTCGGCGTTTGTGGATGCGGCGCGGAGGTTGCTGGAGTCGTCATCGCAGCAGCAGGGTGGAGCCACACTGCCGCTCAAGACGGTGGCTGCGCGCGTGGGCATGGGGTCGGAGCAAGCACTGCGGCAGTTGTTTGTGCGGCACCTGGGGTTACGCCTCAGGCGTATCGGGAGAGGTTTGGGGGGCCGGGGAGGCGGTGAAAATATCCAACAAGCTGATCACGAAGGCCAATCTTCCGCTCGCGCTCCCAAAAGCGCGCTTTTTGAGATTGGCGAATGATCCCGATAGAGCATAGGCAGGGTAGAAACAGTTGTACATTGACTATTAATATCGAATTCACCCTCTAGCGAAAATTGGTGACAGTGAGCGTGACAGGTTGGGTAGGATCACGTACGCAGTACCATTGCTGGTCATGAAGTTCAAAAACCGCAATCTGCGAGCTCTTGGCGAGTGTGTCGTAGGCGACACCAGCTACTTCCCCTACCGGTCCAGCTATCGCATAACTCAATTCTTTGAAGAGTGCGATCTGGATTTTGCGCATGACGGGACGACGCGGCCGATATGGGCCGCAGAACGACTGGCGGAATTGCTTGAGGAGATCCAGTCTGCTCCAAATACTCTACCTGAGCGTTTTATGAACTTGCTGCGAGTTCTGATGCACAAGTCAGATGCCGTGGAGGGAGACCCCCAGCGCTTGCTTGCGTTGGCAGAGTTGAACAAACCTCTGAACCGAGAGGGATACGAAGCGTACTTCGGGGACGACGAACAGCTCTATGCCCGCCACATCGGAACGAAGACTGTCACGTCGCTCACGACAAACCCACACCGGCCATTCACTCCAAACGAGGCAAAGCGCCGCGAGCAACTCAGCAGCTATCTCAACCTTTGTTCAGAGGACGACCTGATTAACAATGTGCTATTGCCATTGTTTCGCCAACTCGGCTATCACCGCATCTCGTCAGCAGGTCATAGGGACAAAGCGCTGGAATATGGCAAGGATGTATGGATGCGGTTCGTGCTGCCTACACAGCACGTCCTATATTTCGGGCTGCAGGCCAAGAAAGGGAAGCTCGATTCTTCCGGTATGACGCAAGGATCGAACGCAAACATCGCTGAGATATACAACCAAGTCCTCATGATGCTCGGGCATGAGATCTTTGATGCCGAAACGAGCAAAAGAGTGCTGGTCGACCACGCGTTCATTGTTGCGGGTGGCGAGATTACCAAGGCAGCCAGGAATTGGCTTGGTGGGAAGCTGGATCAGACCAAGCGAAGCCAAATCCTTTTCATGGATCGGGATGACATCCTAAACTTGTACGTCGTAAGTGGCCTGCCGCTGCCGGACGGGGCAGTTCCAGGAGTGGTTGATCCGTTTGGTGACGATGTCCCGTTTTAACCTAGCTCTATCTCACCTCCGCGTTCACTGTGCTCAACCGCGATCGAGTAGACGTCAACTATAGAAAATTTTAGGCCTTTTGGAGCCTACTCTTCGGTAGTGGCTCGCGAGCCGTTTTGGTTATGTATGCGAGCTCGCAGCTGATGGGGCTCCCCAACGTACGAGTCTGCTACTAGGCGGAGGGATGATCTTTTCGGGAAAAATCGTTTCAGTCCAGTCAGCCTTGTTAGTGACTGGTAGGACAAAGAGGTGCTGTATGAACTTGCATTTTGAAAACGCGTTTGCTGGGCTAGACGAAGCGCATGCCCGAATCCGGCATATGCATCTAGATTTAGGAATCCCTTCAAAAAATCAACCTCAGTTGCTTGAGCAGACTAGAGTCCTCGCCCGCGCTAGTTGGATGCGTTCAGAGATCGACGAGCTGCTCTCCGCTACGGAGACTGTTGATCAAATTGATGCATTGATGGACATCTTGAGCCACGTCTTAGGAACGCTCGTTGAAATGGGCGTGAGGCCTGGAGTTCCGATGACTTTGGTCTACGCAAGCAACTTGGCAAAGCGTTGGCCAGATGGTCAAGTACACCTCGATTCCAACGGCAAGCTGCTGAAGCCTCAAGGCTGGGAAGGGCCTGAAAAAGCAATCGCGCGCTGGCTTTCGGAGTTGGAAATGCAGAATTTGAGTTCGGATGGCAATTCTTCTCTTGAAGAAATCTGATTTCAGGTCTTACATTTCGATGCATGACACCAGTCGTCAACTCAAGCGCTCGGTTACTTTTGCTCAGCGGCGCCGCCGGGGCTGGAAAGACTTCCATCGCCAGTGCGTTGACCGCTACGCATGGATTTTTCAAGGTCAGCACTAGTCGCTATCTCGCCGATATTGCTCGAGTGAAGGGATTGCCCGAGGGGCGAGTAGTTCTTCAGGAATTGGGTGACGCACTAGATGTGCAGACCGACTTCCTGTGGCCGGTGAGTGTAGCGCTTGAGCAAGTGAATGAGGTGGACGGGGTGCGGGGATGGCTTTTGGATGCGGTGCGGAAGCCGCAACAAGTAGCGCATTTTCGCCGTGCCTTCGCTCACGTGTTGCACGTGCATGTCACGGCCTCGGAGGAGATCCTGCGCGAGCGATACCTGCAGCGCCAGTCCTTGGGGGACGAGCGCGACGCAGGTGCAAGCTATTCAGCGTTGGTGAGCCACCCCAATGAAATCGCCTCCCGCTCTCTAGGCTCTATCGCAGACCTCGTATACAACTCGGGCGATCAGTCGGCGGGAAGCATCGCTACAGAAATTGTTCGAACCACCTAGGACTACGGCATGGATCAAGTAGTGTTGATTAGTGGGCATCTTGGTGCGGGAAAAAGCGGGCTCGCTCGAATTTTAGAGTCTGAGTTCGAATATCACCGTTTTAGCAGCAGCGGCTACCTGAAAGAGGAGGCGGCACGACGAGGATTGGCGTCGGACCGTAAATCACTGCAGGAACTGGGTGATATCCTAGACAGCGAAACGAGCGACGCCTGGTTGTATCAAGCGGTCCGCGAGAGGGTTGAGTCCATGGGCACCTCAGTTCGGATCGTGATAGATAGTGTGCGAACCCGTAAGCAACTAGATCATTTCCGAAGTGACCACACCTTGCCTTGCGTGCATATCCATTTGTTTGGACAGACCAGGGAGTTGCGCAAGCGCTTTGGAGAACGGCCGGGCCAAGATGCTGTGCCGGAATATGTAGAGGCTGATCTCATCAAGAGTGAGGAAGACATCGAGGGCTTCAAGAACGACGCGGACCTTCGTGTCAACACTACGAGAAACGACAGTCGCGATACTATCGCGCGGGTTGCAGCCAGTTTGGGTCTTGTGTCAGCGCCAGATGTGCGCTGCGTAGATGTGCTGGTCGGGGGGCAATATGGTAGCGAAGGGAAGGGTCATGTGGTGGCATACCTTGCCAAGGAGTACGACGTGCTCGTGCGTGTGGGGGGGCCCAACGCGGGTCACACAGTGCTGGGACCGAAAAAACAATACACGTACCACCACTTGCCGTCAGGCTCAATGGATGTAAGCGCTAAATTGCTGCTCGGCCCGGGTATGACAATTTTCGTTCCGGGCCTACTGCAGGAGATTGCGGATTGTGGGATAACACCAGAGCGACTGTTCATCGACCCGCATGCAATGATTATCGAACAGTCTGACAAGGACGCCGAGAAACGAGTCAAGGATGCAATCGCGTCGACTGCCAGTGGTAGTGGTGCTGCTGCTGCTCGCCGGATCAATGATCGCGGCTTGCCAACTGTCCGGCAGGCGAAAGACATCCCGGAGCTTGCTCCCTACGTTGGTGAAAAAGAGCCCTATCGTGGATCGACAATGCGTCAGCTTGAGATCGCCTACCGAAAGCGCCAGTCAATCTTCTTGGAAGGTACGCAGGGCAGCGGTCTTAGCATCTTTCACGGCCGTTACCCTCATGTAACCTCCCGCGACACGAATGTCGCCGGCTGTCTTGCAGAGGCAGGCATATCGCCCGGCCGCGTACGCAGGATTTTGATGGTTGTGCGGCCTACGCCCATACGGGTTGGCGACCCTGATGGAAATCAGGGCGCCACCTCGGGATACTTGAAGCATCCGACAACTTTTCGTGATATTGCAAACGAAGTGGGATTGAACCCAGAAGAATTGGAAAAAAACGAGAAAACATCAACGACTCGTCGCAACCGGCGGGTTGGCTGGTTTGAGTGGGAGCAGTTCCGCCAAGCTTGTGCACTCAATGCCCCGACTGATATTGTTTTAGCTTTCGCAGACTATCACAGAGCTGCAAACAGCGATGCGCGTAGGTTCGAGCAATTGGCACCGGAAACGATTAAATTTGTGGAGGAGCTTGAGCGAGTGGCTCAAGCCCCGGTTTCTCTGATCAATACGCGTTTTCCACGTGGCTCTGATACCGATGGGGATATCCGCACCATTATTGATCGAAGAAACTGGACGGCACTATCCTCCTGAGCAGCGCAATCATGCAACAACAAGACTTTGTGACAAGGTATCCGGTGCTCTATCACATGGCGGAAAGAGGCAGTTGGCCTGGCATCCGCGAGCGTGGACTTTTATCGACCACGGCCAGCTTGGATCGGTCGGTGGTCAACGCGAATGAACGATTGCAGCTAGAGAGTCGCCGACGGTCAGTCAGTGTCGGTATTGCTCTGCAGGACGGGGCGGGCCTAGTGCTAAGGGATCAGAAGCCTATGAGTGACGCTCGTTTGAAAAGCTGCCTTTTGGATGGTATTACGCCGCAGCAGTGGTACGAGTTCATAAATGGAAAAACTTTCTTCTGGGCTACGGAGGCGCGATTGCTCACGCTGTTGGGTGCTTACAGTGAGCAGGAACACGACGTTCTCACTGTGAATACAGATTCACTCGTGCAAGCTCATCGAGATCGCATGTGGCTGTGTCATATGAACTCGGGCAATACCACACCATGGGCCCATCCGCGCAACTTTGACATTTTTAAGCGGATTGACGCATATCCCGCTACGGCGAATGGCCGTCCCGCAAAGGAGGTCGCGGAAGTGGTAGTGGATTATCACGTTCCCGATATTGCTCGGCATGTCGTTGGGGTTTGCCGCATGCGAGGTGCAGAGGTAACTGACAACATGCCCTACTGATAAATGGGGCTTTCCAACCGGTTGGCGCGGGTTTTGGTGCAAGCTCTGCGAGAGTATTTCGATGACGAGACGTACTTGCTTACGTATCCGCAGGCTACTATTTCTGTCGCTCAAGGGTACAAGTGTTCCTGGCTTACGAGCTATTGCTCATAAAAAAAGCCCGCTGAAGCGGGCTTTCCTGTCTGTGTCAAGAAGACCGAAGCCTCCTTCCCGCAACCAAACGCTCAACGCTTGTTCAGCGGCGGCACATCACGGCGCACGGAGCCAGTGAACAGCTGGCGTGGGCGGCCGATCTTGTACTCGGGGTCGCCGATCATTTCGTTCAGCTGGGCGATCCAGCCCACGGTGCGGGCCAGGCTGAAGATGCCGGTGAACAGGTTCACCGGGATGCCGATGGCGCGCTGCACGATGCCGGAGTAGAAGTCCACGTTCGGGTAGAGCTTGCGCTGCACGAAGTAGTCGTCTTCCAGGGCGATCTTTTCCAGTTCCTTGGCCAGCTTGAACAGCGGGTCGTTTTCCAGGCCCAGTTCGGCCAGCACTTCGTTGCAGGTTTCCTGCATGAGCTTGGCACGGGGGTCGTAGTTCTTGTACACGCGGTGGCCAAAGCCCATGAGCTTGACGCCGGAGTTCTTGTCCTTGACCTGCTTGATGAACTCGCCGATCTTTTCCACGCCGCCTTGGGCCTGGATGTCGTACAGCATGTTCAGGGCTGCTTCGTTGGCGCCGCCGTGGGCAGGGCCCCACAGGCAGGCCACGCCGGCGGCGATGGCTGCGAACGGGTTGGTGCCCGACGAGCCGCACAGGCGCACGGTCGAGGTCGATGCGTTCTGCTCGTGGTCTGCGTGCAGGATGAAGATGCGATCCAGCGCGCGTTCCAGCACGGGGTTGACCTTGTACTCTTCGCAGGGTGTGCCGAACATCATGCGCAGGAAGTTGCCTGCGTAGCTCAGGTTGTTCTGCGGGTACATGTAGGGCTGGCCCACACCGTACTTGTACGCCATGGCCACCAGGGTGGGCATCTTGGCGATCAGGCGGATGGCAGCGATCTCGCGGTGCTGCGGGTTGTTGATGTCCGTGCTGTCGTGGTAGAAGGCCGACAGGGCGCCCACCAGGCCGGTCAGCACCGCCATGGGGTGCGCGTCACGGCGGAAGCCACGCAGGAAGAACTGCATCTGCTCGTTGACCATGGTGTGGTTGGTCACGCGGCTGGTGAAGTCGGTCTTCTGGGCTTCGTTGGGCAGGTCACCGTACAGCAGCAGGTGGCAGGTTTCCAGGAAGTCGCAGTTCTGCGCCAACTGCTCAATGGGGTAGCCGCGGTACAGCAGTTCGCCCTTGTCGCCATCGATGTAGGTGATGGCCGACTGGGTCGCTGCCGTCGACAGGAAGCCCGGGTCATAGGTGAACATGCCCGTTTGCGCATACAGCTTGCGGATGTCGATGACATCCGGGCCAATGCTGCCCTGGTAGACCGGCAGGTCCACGCTGGGGCTGCCGTTACTGAACGACAGGGTGGCTTTGTTGTCAGCTAGCTTCATTGTTACTTTCCTTGGGTAGGTTTGCCGGAATTCCGGTGGTAGGGGGCCCTGTCTCCAGGTCAGGCCCGGGGCCTCGCTGCGCCACCACTGAGCCGCAGCATGCCGAGTACTTCACGCACTTCTTCTGTATCGAGCGGACCTTCGGGCTCGCGGCGCGCGAGCAGCAGGTCCAAAAGGTCGTTGTCCGCCAGGTTCATCAGCTCGTTCATGCCGTGGCCCTGGCGCCAGGTCAGGCCCGACCCGAACCGCGCGAAGAAATTTTCGATGTAGAGATCGTTCTCCAGCAGGCCGCGCCGGGAGCGCCAGTGCAGCTTGGATCTCTCGCGGTCGTCCAGCAGGTCGTTGGCCTGCGGCAGGACGGGGGTCGAGGTGTCGGACATGGCCTGGGTGCTTTCCGGATTCCGTCAGACAGTGCGGCGCACCATCAGTTCCTTGATCTTGCCGATGGCCATCGTGGGGTTCAGGCCCTTGGGGCACACGTCCACGCAGTTCATGATGGTGTGGCAACGGAACAGGCGGTACGGATCTTCCAGGTTGTCCAGGCGCGCACCCGTGGCTTCGTCGCGGCTGTCGGCGATGAAGCGGTAGGCCTGCAGCAGGCCGGCGGGGCCCACGAACTTGTCGGGGTTCCACCAGAAGCTGGGGCAGCTCGTGGAGCAGCTGGCGCACAGAATGCACTCGTACAGGCCGTTGAGCTCTTCGCGCTCTTCGGGGCTCTGCAGGCGTTCCTTCTCGGGGGCCAGGTCCTCGGTGATGAGGTAGGGCTTGATCGAGTTGTACTGCTTGAAGAACTGCGTCATGTCCACGATCAGGTCGCGGATCACCGGCAGGCCGGGCAGGGGCTTCAGAACAATGGTGCCCTTGAGGGTGTTCATGTTCGTCAGGCACGCCAGGCCGTTCTTGCCGTTGATGTTCATGGCGTCCGAGCCGCACACGCCTTCGCGGCACGAACGGCGGAACGACAGGCTGGGGTCTTGCTCCTTGAGCTTGACCAGGGCGTCCAGCAGCATGCGCTCGTGGCCATCGAGCTCGATCTCGATGGTCTGCATGTAGGGCTTGGCGTCCTTGTCCGGGTCGTAGCGGTAGATTTGAAAGGTGCGCTTCATGTTGTTCTTTCGTGAGGCTGCTGGATCTTCAGAACGTACGGACCTTGGGAGGCACGCTGTCCACCGTCAGGGGCTTGAGGTTCACAGGCTTGTAGGTCAGGCTGTTGTTCGCGCTGTGCCACAGGGTGTGCTTCATCCACTCCTTGTCGTTGCGGCCCAACGGGAACTCGGCGTGGTCGGCAGGGTGCTCGTAGTCGTACACCGTGTGCGCGCCACGGCATTCCTTGCGGGCCGCGGCCGAGGTCATCGTGGCCTGGGCCACTTCGATCAGGTTGTCGACTTCCAGAGCTTCCATGCGGGCCGTGTTCCAGACCTTGGACTTGTCCTTCAGCGTCACGCCGCTCACGCGTTCACGGATGGCGTTGATCTTGACCGTGCCTTCGTCCATGCTGGCCTGCGTGCGGAACACGCCGGCGTGCTGCTGCATGCTCGAGCGGATGTCGTTGGCCACGTCCTGGGCGTAGATGCCTTCGGTCGAGTCCTGCAGCTGGTTCAGGCGGGCCAGGGTGCGGTCCGCGCCGTCGGCAGGCATGGGCTGGTGTTCGCCCGAACCCTTGACGAAGTTCACGATGTGCTTTCCGGCCGACTTGCCGAAGACCAAGAGGTCCAGCAGCGAGTTGGTGCCCAGGCGGTTGGCGCCGTGTACCGACACGCACGAGCATTCGCCCACGGCATAGAGGCCGTTGACGATGTGGTTCTGCTGGCCGTCGTGCACCACGACCTGGCCGTTGATGTTGGTGGGGATGCCACCCATCTGGTAGTGGATGGTGGGCACCACGGGGATCGGTTCCTTGGTGATGTCCACGTTGGCGAAGTTGTGGCCGATCTCTTCCACCGATGGCAGGCGCTTGCGGATGGTGTCCGCGCCCAGGTGGTCCAGCTTCATCAGGATGTAGTCCTTGTTCGGACCGCAGCCACGGCCTTCCTTGATTTCCTGGTCCATCGAGCGCGACACGAAGTCGCGCGGTGCCAGGTCCTTCAGGGTGGGCGCGTAGCGCTCCATGAAGCGCTCGCCATTGCTGTTGAGCAAGATGGCGCCTTCGCCGCGGCAGCCTTCGGTCAGCAGCACGCCCGCGCCGGCCACGCCGGTGGGGTGGAACTGCCAGAACTCCATGTCCTGCAGCGGGATGCCGGCACGTGCCGCCATGCCCAGGCCGTCGCCGGTGTTGATGAAGGCGTTGGTCGATGCCGCGAAGATGCGGCCCGCGCCACCGGTGGCCAGCAGCACGGCCTTGGCCTGCAGCTCGTACAGGTCGCCGGTTTCCAGCTCGAGTGCGGTCACGCCGACCACGTCGCCTGCCTCGTTGCGGATCAGGTCCAGCGCCATCCATTCCACGAAGAAGTTGGTCTTGGACTTCACGTTCTGCTGGTACAGCGTGTGCAGCATGGCGTGGCCGGTGCGGTCGGCCGCGGCGCAGGCGCGCTGCACGGGCTTCTCGCCGTAGTTGGCGGTGTGGCCGCCGAAGGGGCGCTGGTAGATGGTGCCGTCGGGGTTGCGGTCGAACGGCATGCCGAAGTGTTCGAGCTCGATCACCACGTTGGGTGCCTCGCGGCACATGAACTCGATGGCATCCTGGTCGCCCAGCCAGTCCGAGCCTTTGATGGTGTCGTAGAAGTGGTAGTGCCAGTTGTCCTCGCTCATGTTGCCCAGCGAGGCGGACACGCCGCCCTGCGCCGCCACCGTGTGCGAGCGGGTGGGGAAGACCTTGGACAGGCAGGCCACGTTCAGGCCGGCGCGGGACAGTTCCAGCGAGGCGCGCATGCCGGAGCCGCCGGCACCGACGATGACGACGTCGAACTTGCGCTTGGTGATGTTAGCTTTGGAGTAGCTCATTTGTTGTTTGCCTTCAGTCGCGGGGGATCGGTATCAGAGACGCCACAGAACCTGGATGCCCCAGCCGGCGCAGCCGACGAGCCAGACGATGGTGAAAACCTGCAGCGCCAGGCGCAGGCCCACGGGCTTGATGTAGTCCATCAGGACTTCGCGCACGCCCACCCAGGCGTGCCATGCCAGCGAAATGATCACGGAGAAGGTCAGCACCTTCATCCACTGGGCCGAGAAGATGCCGGCCCACTTGTCATAGCCCATGGGGCCCTTGTTGAAGATCACCTGGGCCAGCAGGGCCAGCGTGAACAGCGCCATCAGGATGGCGGTGACGCGCTGGCTGAGCCAGTCGCGCAGGCCGTAGTGGGCGCCGACGACGACGCGCTTGGAACCGTAATTGACGGACATGGGTACTTTCCTCTAGTGCGGCGGTGTTGGCTGCGGGATGGCTGCGGTCACCGCTTTTTTTATGATGTGGTAATCGATCGATCAGTACAGGCCGAACAGCTTGGCGCCCAGCACCAGGGTCAGCGGGATGCTGATGGCCAGCACCGACAGGGCCGAGGTCTTGCCGAACTGCTTGTTCACGGCGCTGTGGCTCACGTCCATCCACAGGTGGCGCAGGCCGGCCGTGAAGTGGTGCAGGTACGACCAGATCAGGGCCAGGGCCGCGAGCTTGACGAACCAGCCGGGCACGAAGCCGATGCCGATGTTGAATGCCGCCGTGAAGCGGGCGAACGAGATTTCGGACGACACCGAGGTGTCGAACATCCAGATGATGAAAGGCAACAGCAGGAACATGATCAGCCCGCTGGCGCGGTGCAGGATCGAGACCCACGCAGCTGGCGGCATGCGGTAGGTGGTCAGGTCCTTGAAGGCATTGATGTTGCGGAATTCAGGCCGTTTTTTGGCGAGTTCGGTCATGTTTTGTGCTTTCGTGGATGTAACTGCTTTGTAATTTGGACATGCAAAGAACGCAAAATTCTATTGCAACGCAACACACGCGGTTTCAAGTGGCCCCTAATGCCGACATTTCCGCTCAGTTGCCAGGGTAGTGTCAGCTCAGTTCATTACGGTAGTGGTGGGTGTCCGTGAGGTACAGCCCGCGCCGTAACTCCATGGGAACGTCGTTGTAGGTGTAAGCGATGCGCTCCACGCTGAGCAGCGGCGTGCCCGGTGCCACCTTCAGCACCGCGGCCTGTTCGGCATCAGGCAGCACGGCGCGTATTTTCTCTTCGGCGCGCACCATGCGTACGCCGAAGTCGATTTCGAACATGGCGTAAGTAGGGCCTTCGTAGCTGGCCAGCTGTTCTGCCGTCAGCCCCTTGAAAGCCTGGCCCGGCAGCCAGATGTCTTCGAGGATGGTGGGCACGCCCACGAAGGACAGCACGCGCCGCGCCTGGATCACCGGGTCGGCGCTGCGCAGGGCCAGGGCGCGCGCCACGTCGGCGGTGGCGCGCACGCGCTTGCAGTCGATCACCTCGCGCTGGGCGCGGCCTTCGCCGCGGGCGTCGCCGGTGTCGGGCATGAGCTTCAGAAAGCGGTACTGCACATGCTGCTCGGCATGCGTGGCCACGAAGGTGCCCTTGCCCTGGCGGCGCATCACCAAATTCTCGGCGGCCAGCTCGTCGATGGCCTTGCGCACCGTGCCCTGGCTCACGCGAAAGCGCGCGGCCAGCTCCATCTCGCTGGGGATGGCCTCGCCCGGCTTCCACTCGCCCTGCTGCAGGCTCTGCAGGATCAGGCCCTTGATCTGTTGGTACAGCGGGCTGAACGCCGGCGTGGCAGAGCCCGCGCCGGCCGCAGGCTGCGCAGGGGTGTCGGCGTTGAGCGGGATCGAGGACATGGCGGTCGGTTGGTGGGCTTTGTCGGGGCGCGGTGGGGGCTCGGTGCGGGTGCTGCGAACGGGCAGGCACACACCTTTCCCAGTCTCTTTTTCAGGGTCCCGATCATATCTTATATAAGACATAAGACAAATTGACCGGGGTATTGAATCGGCGGTACACTCCAAGGCTGTTTTGCGGGGCACGGGCTGCTGGTAACAGGCGCTGGTGCTTGCGTTGCACACACCCCTGATTCCCTTACCTTCCCTGGAGTTCTCACCATGAGCAAGAAGCCCGTTCGCGTTGCCGTCACCGGCGCCGCTGGTCAAATCGGTTACGCACTGCTGTTCCGCATCGCCTCCGGCGAAATGCTGGGCAAGGACCAACCGGTCATTCTGCAACTGCTCGAAGTGCCTGTCGAAGGCCCCCAGAAGGCGCTCAAGGGCGTGATGATGGAGCTCGACGACTGCGCATTCCCCCTGCTGGTCGGCATGGAAGCCCACAGCGACCCGATGACCGCCTTCAAGGACGCCGACTACGCCCTGCTGGTCGGTTCGCGCCCCCGCGGCCCCGGCATGGAACGTGCCGAGCTGCTGGCCGTCAACGGCGCCATCTTCACGGCCCAGGGCAAGGCCCTGAACGCCGTGGCTTCACGCAACGTGAAGGTGCTGGTCGTCGGCAACCCTGCCAACACCAACGCCTACATCGCCATGAAGTCGGCGCCTGACCTGCCACGCAAGAACTTCACCGCCATGCTGCGCCTGGACCACAACCGCGCTGCCAGCCAGATCGCTGCCAAGACCGGCAAGGCCGTGGCCGACATCGAGAAGCTGACCGTCTGGGGCAACCACTCGCCCACGATGTATGCCGATTACCGTTTCGCCACCATCAACGGCGAAAGCGTCGCCAAGATGATCAACGACCAGGAATGGAACGCCAACACCTTCCTGCCCACCGTGGGCAAGCGCGGCGCCGCCATCATCGAAGCACGCGGCCTGTCCTCGGCTGCCTCGGCCGCCAACGCCGCCATCGACCACATGCGTGACTGGGCCCTGGGCACCAACGGCAAGTGGGTCACCATGGGTATCCCGTCGGACGGCCAGTACGGCATCCCCAAGGACACCATGTTCGGCTTCCCTGTCACCTGCGAAAACGGCGAGTACAAGATCGTCGAAGGCCTGGAAATCGACGCCTTCTCGCAAGAGCGCATCGACAAGACCCTGGCCGAGCTGCAAGGCGAGCAAGACGGCGTCAAGCACCTGCTGTAATCGGTCCGCAGACAGACAAGTCCTTCCATGGCCGACTGGAACCCCGCGCTCTACCGCCGCTTCGAGGACGAGCGCACGCGCCCGGCCGCCGAGCTGCTGGCGCGTGTTCCGCTGGCCCGGGCCGCCCATGTGGTGGACCTGGGCTGCGGGCCGGGCAATTCCACCGAGCTGCTGGTGCAGCGCTTTCCACGGGCGCAGGTCACCGGCATCGACACTTCGGAGGCCATGCTGGCCAGCGCGCGCGAGCGCCTGCCCGGCACGGCCTTTGAATTGGGCGACATCGCCACCTGGGTGCCCGCTGTGGCGCCCGACCTGATTTACGCCAACGCCGCCCTGCAATGGGTGGCGGGGCACGAAACCCTGGTTCCCCGGCTGTTCAGCCTGCTCACCCCCGGCGGCGTGCTGGCCATCCAGATGCCCGACAACCGGCAGGAACCCTCGCACCGCCTGATGCGCGCCGTGGCCGGCGAAGAGCCCTGGCGCGGGCCCATCGGCGACGCCGATGCCGTGCGCACCGAGCTGGCCACCATCGCCGGCTACTACGACATGCTGGCCAAGGATGCCGCCCACGTGGACGTGTGGCACACCGTCTACCAGCACGTCATGCCCACGGCTGGCTCCATCGTCGACTGGCTGCGCAGCACCGGCCTGCGCCCTTTCCTCGACCCGCTGGGCGCCGACCTGCGCGCCAGCTTCCTGGCCGAGTACGAACGCCGCATCGCAGGCGCCTACCCCGAGCGCAGCGACGGCAACCGCCTGCTGGCCTTTCCGCGCATGTTCATCGTCGCCCAGTGCCGCCCATCATGAGCACCGTGGTCGCACCCGCACACCCTGCCAGCGTTCTGTTGGGCGCCCAGGCCGCCGCCCTGCGCCTGCCCGTGTGCGACCACTACAGCGGCGTGGAAGCGCGCATGAGGAAAAGCCTGCAGCTGCAGGCCGAGTTGACGGCCGAGTTCGGCCACTGCGTGTTCGACGTCACCCTGGACTGTGAAGACGGCGCCCCCGTGGGCCAGGAGCGCGAGCATGCCGCCCTGGTCGCATCGCTGGCACTGGGCGCCGCCGAAGGCGCGCGCGTGGCCGCCCGGGTGCACACCGTGGACCACGCCGCCTTTGCCAACGACATCGCCACCATTGCGGGCGAGGCTGGCCACCGGCTCACCCACATCATGGTGCCCAAGGTCGAGTCGGTGGACGACGTGCTGCAGGCCGAAAAGGCGCTGCTCGCCGCCTCGGCCGGCCACCTGCCGCTGCACGTGCTGATCGAATCGCCCGCCGCCGTGCACCGCGCCTTCGAGATCGCCGCGCACCCGCGCGTGCAGAGCATCAGCTTCGGGCTCATGGATTTTGTCTCCGCGCACGGCGGGGCCATCCCTTCGTCGGCCATGGGCTCGCGCGGCCAGTTCGAGCACCCGCTGGTGGTGCGCGCCAAGCTCGAGATCGCAGCCGCCTGCCATGCCCACGGCAAGGTGCCCTCGCACTGCGTGGTGACCGAGTTTTCCGACACCGCTGCCATGCAGGCCGCCGCCACCCGCGCTTCGCAGGAGCTGGGCTACACCCGCATGTGGAGCATCCACCCCGGCCAGATCCGCCCCATCCTGCAGGCCTTTGCGCCGCAGCAGGACGAGATCGAGCTGTCCGCCCGCATCATTGCCGCTGCAGCGCAGGCCGACTGGGCGCCCATCAGCCACGATGGCACCCTGCACGACCGCGCCAGCTACCGCTACTACTGGCAGGTGCTCGAACGCGCCCACCAGACTGGGCGCGCCCTGCCGCCCGACGTGGCCCACTGGTTTGCTTCCCCCCACGCCTGAAACCTTTCCAGGACCTTTCCCATGAAATCTCTGATTCTCACCTCCGCCCTGATGCTGGTGGCCCCTGGCCTTGCCCTGGCGCAGGCCGCTGCAGAGCCCGCCAAGAAGAGCGCCCCCGCCGCCAAGAAGGAAGCCGCACCGAAGAAGGAGGCCGCTGCGAAGCCGGCCGCCAAGCCAGCGGCCAAGACCGCCGAGGCCAAGGACAAGGCTCCGTCCAAGAAGACCGCCAAGGCAGAGCCCACCAGCAGCCGCCAGCAGCTGAACACCGCCGCAAACCAGGTGGCGTCCGGCCTCATCGCCGCCGACGCGGCGCTGAGCCCCGAAGAGCAGGCCGTTGCCCAGAAGGTGCACACCGGCCGCATCGCCTGCGAGCTGGGCGCCTTCGTCAACGTGACGGCCGACGCCGCCATCCCCGGGCGCTTTCACATCGAAGGCAAGGGCTTCAAGTACCACATGACCCCCGTGGTCACCAGCACCGGCGCCGTGCGCCTGGAAGACCAGAAGGCCGGCGCCGTGTGGCTGCAGATCGCCAACAAGTCCATGCTGATGAACCAGAAGCTGGGCCAGCGCCTGGCCGATGAGTGCATGAGCGCCGAGCAGACCCTGGTGGCCGAAGCCGCCAAGAAGGCACCGCCCCAGAGCGTGTTCGACCCGCTGCCTGCGGCTGGCGCCACCGGCACGGCCACGGCCACCAAATAACGAGAGCCGACGAGACACGGTACCCCGCGCCGCCGGCCCTTGCAGCCGCGGCGCAACCACCCCACTTTAGAACGCAACCGGAGAGAAATGATGTTGAAAGCCTACCGTGACCATGTGGCCGAGCGCGCCGCGCTGGGCATCCCACCGCTGCCCCTGACGGCCAAGCAGACCGGCGAGCTGATCGAGCTGCTCAAGAACCCGCCCGCCGGTGAAGGTGAGACGCTGGTGGACCTGATCACCAATCGCGTGCCCGCCGGTGTGGACGACGCCGCCAAGGTCAAGGCCAGCTACCTGGCCGCCGTGGCCCACGGTACCGAAGTGTGCACGCTGATCGGCCGCGAAAAGGCCACGCAGTTGCTGGGCACCATGCTGGGCGGCTACAACCTCACCCCCCTGATCGACCTGCTGGACGACGCGGCCGTGGCCTCCGTCGCCGCCGAAGCGCTCAAGAAGACGCTGCTGATGTTCGACCAGTTCCACGACGTCAAGGAAAAGGCCGACAAGGGCAACACCTTCGCCAAGGCCGTGCTGCAAAGCTGGGCCGATGCCGAGTGGTTCACCAGCCGCCCCGAAGTGCCCCAGAGCATCAAGCTCACCGTGCTCAAGGTCACCGGCGAAACCAACACCGACGATCTGTCGCCCGCACCCGACGCCTGGAGCCGCCCCGACATCCCGCTGCATGCCCTGGCCATGCTCAAGAACAAGCGCGACGGCATCACGCCGGAAGAAGACGGCAAGCGCGGCCCGGTGAAGTTCATCGAAGACCTGCGTGCCAAGGGCAACCTGGTGGCCTACGTCGGCGACGTGGTCGGCACCGGCTCCAGCCGCAAGTCGGCCACCAACAGCGTGCTGTGGTTCACGGGTGAAGACATTCCCTTCGTGCCCAACAAGCGCTTCGGCGGCGTCTGCCTGGGCAGCAAGATCGCTCCCATCTTCTACAACACCATGGAAGACGCGGGCGCGCTGCCCATCGAACTCGACGTGAGCCAGATGAACATGGGCGACGAGATCGAGCTGCTGCCCTACGCCGGCAAGGCCCTCAAGGACGGCCAGGTCATCGCCGAATTCGAAGTCAAGAGCGAAGTGCTGTTCGACGAAGTGCGCGCCGGCGGCCGCATTCCGCTGATCATCGGCCGCGGCCTCACGGCCAAGGCGCGCGAGGCCCTGGGCCTGGCGCCGTCCACGCTGTTCCGCCTGCCGCAAGTGCCTGCCGCCACCGGCAAGGGCTTCACGCTGGCGCAGAAGATGGTCGGCCGCGCCTGCGGCCTGCCCGAAGGCCAGGGCGTGGTGCCCGGCACGTACTGCGAACCGCGCATGACCTCGGTCGGCTCGCAGGACACCACCGGCCCCATGACGCGCGACGAACTGAAGGACCTGGCCTGCCTGGGCTTCAGCTCCGACCTGGTGATGCAGTCCTTCTGCCACACGGCTGCCTACCCCAAGCCCGTGGACGTGAAGATGCACCACGAGCTGCCCGACTTCATCAGCACGCGCGGCGGCATCTCCCTCAAGCCCGGCGACGGCATCATCCACAGCTGGCTCAACCGCATGCTGCTGCCCGACACCGTCGGTACCGGCGGCGACTCGCACACCCGCTTCCCCATCGGCATCAGCTTCCCCGCCGGCTCCGGCCTGGTGGCGTTTGCCGCCGCCACGGGTGTGATGCCCCTCGATATGCCTGAATCGGTGCTGGTGCGCTTCAAGGGCAAGATGCAGCCCGGCGTCACGCTGCGCGACCTGGTGCACGCGATCCCGCTGTACGCCATCAAGGCCGGCCACCTCACCGTGGCCAAGCAGGGCAAGAAGAACATCTTCTCCGGCCGCATCCTGGAAATCGAAGGCCTGCCGGACATGAAGGTCGAGCAAGCGTTCGAGCTGTCCGACGCGTCGGCCGAGCGCTCTGCCGCCGGCTGCACGGTGCGCCTGAACAAGGAACCCGTGATCGAGTACATCAACTCGAACATCGTGCTGCTCAAGAACATGATCGCCCAGGGCTACGCCGATGCACGCACCATCGGCCGCCGCATCAAGGCCATGGAAGCCTGGCTGGCCAACCCCCAGCTTCTGGCCCCCGATGAGAACGCCGACTACGCCGCCATCATCGAGATCGACCTGGCCGAGATCACCGAACCCATCGTCTGCTGCCCCAACGACCCCGATGACGCCAAGACGCTGTCGGACGTGGCCGGTGCCGCGATCGACGAAGTGTTCATCGGTTCGTGCATGACCAACATCGGCCACTTCCGCGCAGCCTCCAAGCTGCTCGAAGGCAAGAAGGACATCCCCGTCAAGCTGTGGATGGCCCCGCCCACGAAGATGGACGCGCACCAGCTCACCGAAGAAGGCCACTACGGCGTGTTCGGCGCGGCCGGCGCGCGCATGGAAATGCCCGGCTGCTCGCTGTGCATGGGCAACCAGGCCCAGGTGAAGGAAGGCGCCACGGTGATGTCCACCAGCACCCGCAACTTCCCCAACCGCCTGGGCAAGAACACCAACGTCTACCTGGGCTCGGCGGAACTGTCGGCCATCTGCTCCAAGCTGGGCCGCATCCCCACCAAGGAAGAGTACCTGGCCGACATCGGCGTCATCAACCAGAACGGCGACAAGATCTACCAATACCTGAACTTCGACAAGATCGCCGAGTTCAAGGACGTGGCAGACGGCGTCACTGCCTGATAGAGGCACCCCAGGGGATCGTTGATCGATCCCCTCACGAAAAAGCGGCTCCCCGGAGCCGCTTTTTTCGTGCCCGATCAGCCCAGCCGCATCGACACTTCCACATCGCCGCCGAAAGGCACGCTCAGGTAGCCGCTGCCCGGCGCCCGCACGCGCGCCAGGTAGTCGGGGCTGAAGTCGGCGTTGTCGGCCACGATCAGCGCGCCCGGGCGCAGGCGCTTCTCCACCAGCGCCAGCACGTCGGCGTACAGCGCCTTGGCACCGTCGAGCAGCAGCAGGTCGATGGCATCGGGCAGGCCGCTGGCCAGGGTGTGCAGGGCATCGCCCTCGCGCACCTCGACCAGGTCGTCCAGGCCGCCCTGGGCCAAGTGTTCGCGCGCCCGGGCCACCTTGCCCGGTTCGAACTCGCTGGTGATCAGGTGCCCGCCGCCGTTGTCGCGCAGCGCCGCGGCCAGGTGCAGGGTGGAGATGCCGAACGAGGTGCCGAACTCGACGACGTGGTGCGCGCCCGTACTGCGTGCCAGCAGGTAGAGCAGGGTGCCGGTGCTGCGCGACACCGGCAGCCACAGGTCTTTGATGCGGCTGTAGAAATCGAGGTACTCGGTCTTGCTGTGCATCAGGCGTTCGCGCTCTTCGCGCGAGATGCCGGCCAGGGCCGGGCTGGTGGCCGCATCGGCCTGCTGGAAAAGACGCTCCAGCAGGGGAGCCAGGGGAAGGGTGTGCAGTGTGTTCATGGAATTGTCCTGGATGGAAGCGCCTGGTAGGCACCCCCTTAGAATGCGATCAATTCGTCGCGTTTTGAGTATGCGATGAATTCGTCGCATTCACCAGTCGCATTCGCTGCTGCCCTTTTGGACCCCCATGACCGAACCCCGCCATCCCCAGATCTCCTCGAGAAAGCAGCCCCAGCAGGCCCGCTCGGCCGGGCTGGTGGCCGCCATCCTGCAGGCTGCTGTTCAGGTTCTGGCCAAGGAAGGGGCGGCGCGCTTCACCACGGCCCGCGTGGCCGAGAAGGCCGGCGTCAGCGTGGGTTCGGTCTACCAGTACTTCCCCAACAAGGCGGCCATCCTGTTCCGCCTGCAGGCCGATGAGTGGCAGCAGACGCAGGACATGCTGCGCAGCATCCTCAGCGATGCCAGCCGGCCCCCGCTGGCGCGCGTGCGCACGCTGGTGCACGCCTTCATCCGCTCGGAGTGCGAGGAGGCCGGCATGCGCAGCGCCCTGCACGACGCCGCCCCGCTGTACCGCGACGCACCCGAGGCGCAGGCCATGCGTGCCAATGCCGACGGCATCATCGAGGCCTTCATGCAGGAGCTGCTGCCCGAGGTGCCCGCCGCGCAGCGCGCCCTGGCGGGCGACATGGTCACCGAAACCATGGCCGCGCTGGGCAGCCGCTTCTCCGCCAGCCCGCGCACCGAGGCCGAGATGACCGCCTATGCCGACGCCATGGCCGACATGTTCTGCGCCTACCTGCAGGCGCTGCCGCACCATTGAGCTGCCACGCATTTGCAACACATTCGCCACTGGTTTGTCATGCAATTGTCATGGTCGGCCTGCATTCTTCGCCCATAACAACAACAAAAGAAATGGAGGGACATCCATGGCAAGAGAGAACAACCCCGAGAAGATAGACACCCTGGGCAAGCGCCTGGGGATGCTGCTGTTCAGCGGGCTCTTCGCAGCGGCCTTTGGCCTGGGCGGCTACTTCGCAGGGATCCAGCCCCTGGCGCAGACGCTCCGGGCGGCGCTGGAGGTGCGCAGCTGGCAGCCGGTGGCGGCCCAGGTGCTGGGAACCGAGCTCAAGCACCACACGTCCAGCGACGGCACCACCTACCGGGTGCATGCCCGCTACCGCTACGAATTCGCGGGCCGGCAGTACGAGGGCACCCGGGTGGGGCTCGACCCCGAGGCCGGCGCCGACAACATCGGCGACTGGCACCAGCACTGGCACGGTCTGCTGCAAAGTGCCCAGTCCCGGGGGCAAGCCATCACCATCATGGTCAACCCACAGGCGCCCGCGCAGGCCCTTATCGACCCTTCCATCCGCTGGGCGCTGCAGGTGTTCCGCGTGCCCTTTGCCCTGGTCTTCACGGGCGTGGGCCTGGTGGCGGGCTGGTTCTTCGTGCATATCCTGCTGGGCGGAGGCAGGAAGGAGGAGGCAGAACTGGGCGCTGCGCCCGAGCCCCTGCAAAAGGGCGCGGCCAGCAAGTCGGCGGGCGCCACCTGGTTCTTCACCGTCTTCTGGTGCGGCATCGCCTTCCCCATGGCCGCCATGCTGTGGACCAGCGGCAGCGCCCCCTGGTACGCCAAGGCCTTCATCTCCATCTTCGTCATGGTGGGGCTGGGGCTGATCGGCCTGTCCCTGCACCAGACGCGCCAGGCCTGGCGCTATGCGGGCGCGGCGCTCACGGCGCTGCCGGCCCGGCCGCGCGCAGGCCACCCGGTGGAGCTCACGCTGCTGCTGCCCGAGCGCGCCGCCGCCCACCAGCAAGAGAACCGCCCGCAGCTGCGCCTGGCCCAGTACCGGGTGGACGAATCGAGCTCCGGCTCGCCCGAGCGCTGCGTGGAGTCCTTCACCGAAGCGGCGCGCATGCAGCGCACCGCCGATGGCGGGCTGCGGCTGGTCGCGCGCTTCGATCTGCCGGCCGATGCGCCGCCGCATGGCGCCCAGCGCTCGGGCGAGCGCGTGGACTGGCGGCTGGAGCTGCTGCACGGCCCCGGCGGCTCGGTGGAACTGACCTACGACCTGCCCGTGCAGGCCGCGCCGCAGGGCTTTGGCGCTGCGGGCAGTGAAGCGCCGGACCGCTTCGACCGGCGCGCCGATTGGAAGCGGGAAACCCCCATACCGGCCGCCCATGCTGCAGGCCAGAACGCGCAGGATGCGGAAGACGGCCCGGACACCCCGGTGGTCCTGCCCGCCTCGGTCACGCTCCAGGAAGCCGCCGATGGCTGGCACTACCGCTTCAGCCAGACGGGTTGGCGCTGGGCGGCCGCCCTCGTGCTGGCCGGCCTGGTGGTGGAGGGCGCCATCAACGACCGCTGGGGCGCCCAGGGCCTGGTGCTGCCGCGGTCCTGGTTCTTTGCCGGCATAGCCTGGTGGGCGCTGCTGGCCTTTGCGCTGCATGCCGCCACGCGCCGCTGGGAGCTGGCCGTGCGCGACGAAGGCATCCGCGTGCGCTGCCGTTCCTGGGTATGGTCGCGCACGCGGGCCCTGCCGGGCCAGGCCACCCAGGCGCTGGTGCACAAGCTGCTGTACTCCACCGGCAGCGGCGGCAGCGAAACACGCTACTACGCGGTGTACGCCCGCGTCGCCGATGGTGGGCTGGCGCGCCTGACTCCCGGCATTGCCGGCGATGCCGGGGCGATGGCGCTGGGCCAGTCGGTCGCCCAGGCCTGGGGCCACCGCCGGGGCCGCTTCAGCCCCGGCGCCGCGCGGCCTGCGCGCTCGGCGCACTCGCGCCCGGGCTGGGGCGCGGTGGTGCTGGCTGCCGCGCTGGCCTGGGTGCTCTGGGCGCCGAAGCCTGACAGGCTTGCGGCAGCCCCCACGAATGCCATGCCGTCGGTCTCATACGCTGCCGTGGACGGCCGCCTGCTCGATGCACAGAACGCTGGCGACGCCCCGGCCCTGCGCGCCGCGCTGGCCGCCGGGGCCAACCCCAACCTGCTGGCGCCCAACGGCTCCAGCGTGCTCATGCTGGCCGCCCACCGCGGCCAGATGGAGCACATCGAGGCTTTGCTGGCCGCTGGTGCCCAGCCCGACCTGCGCCAGACCCAAAAGGACAGCGAGCGCGGCGACACCGCCCTGCTGCGCGCCTTCTACGGTGGCCACCTGGCCGCAGCCCAGCGCCTGGTGCAGGCCGGGGCCGGCCTGTCGGCGCGCAACCGCTGGGACTGGGGTCCCATGCACATGGCCGCGCAAAGCGGCTGCATCGAATGCCTGG
Source organism: Acidovorax sp. GW458-11-26-14-TSB4 (assembly GCF_059423865.1). NCBI lineage: Bacteria > Pseudomonadati > Pseudomonadota > Betaproteobacteria > Burkholderiales > Comamonadaceae > Acidovorax > Acidovorax sp. GW458-11-26-14-TSB4. Next base: position 50,249 of record NZ_JBWKYR010000021.1, on the reverse strand, counting down.
AGTGGCTGGCGGCGCGCGATCAGTTGATCGACGAGCCCGCACCCGCCAGCCGCGGTGAAACGCCCACCATGCTGGCTGCCAGCCGGGGTAGGGTCGAGGCGCTGAAGTGGTTCGCGGCGCGCGGCGTGGACCTGGCGCGCAAGGACGCGCACGGCAAGACCGCCCTCGACTGGGCACGCTTCAAGAAGCAGGCCGAGGCCGAGCAGTGGCTGCTGGAGCGGGCCACGCGCTGAGGCCGTGCCTGCGCAAGGCCTACGCCTTGCGCTGCACGTTCTTTTGCAGGTAGTCCAGCACCCGGTCCACCCGCTGGACCGCGGTGGCTTTCATGGCGGCTGCCGCTGTGCGTTCGTCGCTCGCACGCTTGTACTGCGCCACCGCCTGGAACTGCTTGCCGCCATACAGCCAGGCGCTGATCAGCGCTGCGTAGCCGGCGCTCTGGTGCACATGCTCCGCCAGGCTCTTGGGGGCCTGGGGATTCTTGGCCGCAGGCAATGGGAAAGCGGGCGTTCCCGACATCACGGCCTGCAGGTCCGGGGCCGTGCGGGTCATCTCCAGGATCGGGCCTATCGGGTCCTGCACCTCGTTCACCATGCGCTGCAGTTCGGCCTGGGTGCGCACGGGCACATAGGCATAGACCCCCTGGAAGATGCCGACCCAGAAGCTCATCTGGCGCCGGAAGAACATCTCGTCCTGCTCCGGAAAGATGGCGCGCTGGATGCTGGCGATCTCTTCGCTGAAGACATTGATGTCGACGGCCAGGCAGGGTGCGTTGTTGACCGTCGTGCTCAGCAGCGTGACGCTCTGGCCCCCGGCCGGGGTGGCCCGGAAATACGTGGCCTCTGCCTGCGCGCGGTAGTACGGCAGGCCCAGCGCCAGCCGGGGTGCAATGAAGCCGTGCTGCAGCAGCAGGGCGTTGAGCGCAGCGCGCATCTCGTCGCGCGAGGCCTGCAGCGCCAGGGACAGCGGGGCTGCCGCCTCGCGGGCGGGTTCTTCCACGGCCTGCGCCGTCTCCAGCCAGAAGCCGGACCGCTCGGGCGGCAGCACGCGGTCGGGCGGCACCAGGGCCAGGCCCTGCTGGTCGTCCAGTACGGTCAGGCCCAGCGCATTGGCCAGCTTGGCCACCACGCGCAGCAGCTGGATGCGGTTGGCTTCGGGCAACGGGAAGGTCCACACGGCCTTGGTGCAGCCCTTCGCATCGGCCACCGGGTCGCTGGCCCAGGGCGCCTCGCCACACCCCTTGTAGGCCGCCATCTGCGCCGCCAGTGCCGTGAACTTCGGGTGCGGCCCGGGCCGTGCCTCCAGCTCCATCTCGAACCAGATGCGAAGGGTGTCTTCAAACGACGCAGGAGCGGCCCGACCGGCCGGCTGCTCCCAGATACGAAGGTCATAGCTCATGGTGCTTGCTTGTTGTTCTGCATCACAGTTGCGATTCGATCGCTGTCTTGTCGATCACGGACCACACTTCGGCGATCTTGCCATCCCGGAAGGTGTAGAACACGTTTTCGGTGAACTGCACGCGCTGCCCGTTCACCGGCAGGCCCGAAAACTCACCTGCGGGCGTGCAGTCGAACTGCAGGCGCGCCGCTACGTGGGTCGCATCGGCCACCAGCAGGGCGACGTGGAAATGCAGGTCGGGGATGTCGCGGTAGTCCTGCTCCAGCATGGCCCGGTAGCCGGCCAGCCCCAGGGGCCGCGCATTGTGCGTGGCCTCGGCATGCACATAGCCGCCCAGGCGCTCCCAGTCCTGCGCGTTCAGGCAGGCGATGTAGGCGCGGTAGGTGGTTTCCAGGTCGGTGGCTTGGGTCATGTGGGAGCGGGGCCTTGTTCCAGGTGTTGTACCAGTTGTTGCGCATGTTGCGGCAGATCATCCAGCTTGCGCAGGCACAGCACCAGCCGGCGGTCCGCCCAGGCATCGGACAGGGGCACGGCCTTCACGCGCTGGGCGCGCGCATGGCGCACTGCCGCCGCGTGCGGGATGATGCCCACGCCCACCCCCAGGCCCACCAGCTGGCACACCGCCTCAAACTGGCGCAGCCGCACCCGGTAGCGCAGCCGCTGCCCTTGGCGCTGCGCCTGACGCACCACCAGCGCCTGCAGCGCGCTGCCTTCGGCCAGGCCGATGAAGTCCAGGTGCGCCACCTCGGCCAGCGCCACGCTGCGGCGCGCCGCCAGCTCGTGCCCCTGCGGCACCACCAGCACCAGCGGGTCGGGCCGCAGCACCCGCGTGGCCAGGCCTTCGAGGTCCACCGCGTCGGACACCAGTCCCATGTCGCACAGGCCGGCGCGCACCGCGTCGGCCACCTCCTGGCTGGAGCGTTCCTCCACGTCCACCGAAATGCGCGGGTGCCGCGCCAGAAAGCCCGCGATCGCCTGCGGCAGGTACTCGCTCAGCGCCGAGCTGTTGCAAAGCACGCGCACATGGCCCGCCAGGCCTGCGCCGTACTCGCCCAGGTCGCCACGCAGCTGCTCCATCTGCTGCAGCACCAGCCGCGCGTGGTGCAGCAGGGTGTGGCCGGCCGGCGTGGGCTGCACGCCGCGCTGCGCGCGCAGCAGCAGGGGCACGCCCAGCGCGTCCTCCATGCCGCGGATGCGCTCGCTGGCCGAGGCCAGCGCCATGTGGCTGCGCTCGGCCCCACCGGTGATGGTGCCGGCCTCGTGCACGTTCACGAACAGCCGCAGATCGGTCAGGTCAAAGCGCATGGAGCGCAACGTACCACAAACGCTGGTGCCTGCCTTCGGCCCAGCCTGAGGCTGAGTGGGGCGCATTCCGCATTTTCAGCAGGGCCTGCATTGCCAAGAATGGCGTGCACCACCCGCCGCACCGAGCGGGCCACCGACGGAGACGCCCGCCATGCATCCAGTACGCTTTTCACATTGTCATGCACCTGCTGTGCGGTACGCGGGGCCACAGGCATGACGGCAGGCCTGCTGTTCGGCGGCGCCGCCTGGGGCTGGCTGCTCGGCGCTGCCGCTGTCTTCTTGCTGGCAGGCGGCATCAAGGGCATCGTGGGCCTGGGCCTGCCCACCGTGTCCATGGCCCTGCTGGCGCTGATGATGGCGCCCGCCGAGGCCGCGGCCCTGCTCATCGTGCCCTCGCTCATCACCAACATCTGGCAGCTGCGGCCTTGGGGCACGCTGATGCCGCTGCTGCGCCGCCTCTCGGGCATGCAACTGGGCATCTGCGCGGGCACCTGGCTCGGGGCCTGGGCCATCGGCGCGCCGGCGGGTGCCTGGTCTCGTGCGCTGCTGGGCGTGGCGCTCATCGCCTACGGCGGCTGGGGCCTGCTGGGCGCACGCCTGCCGGCGGTCACGCCCCAGGTGGAGCGCTGGCTGTCGCCCCTGGTGGGCTTTGTCACCGGCGGGCTCACCGCCGCCACCGGCGTCTTCGTCGTGCCCGCCGTGCCCTACCTGCAGACCCTGGGCCTGCACAAGGATGCGCTGGTGCAGGCCATGGGCATCTGCTTCACCGTCTCCACCATCGCGCTGGCGGGCGGCCTGGCGCTCAATGCCAGCTATCCTGCGTCCGCCCTCGTGCTTTCGGCCTGGATGCTGCTGCCTGCGCTGCTGGGCATGGCCCTGGGTACCCGCATCCGCCAGCGCATGTCGGCCGTGTGGTTCCGGCGCTGCCTGATGGTGGGGCTGCTGGCGCTGGGGGTCTACATGGTGGCGGATGCGCTGGCCTGGCACGGCTTCACGTCGCGGTGACGGCGACTGGCAAACCTCTCCTGGCGTCGTTGTTGCGTGGCCGTATCTTGTTCCAGTAAGGTACAGGCATGACACAAATAAAAATGGCTATTTGGGGGGCAGGCGCTATTGCTATGGCCTTGGGAGGATATTGGCTTTGGACAGGTGGAAAAGAACCCCTCCCACCAACGCGAGACCTAACTTCAGATACTCAGCGCGTCGCGCCAACAATCGCGCAAGCTTCTGAGGTAGCTGTAGCTCCGCCGGAGGCTGCCGCCGTCCAATCGGAAACCAGCTTAGGATTTCCGACTGGGATTGAACCTACGCGGCCGGTATGGCAAATACTCGAAGAGTACGCGAAGCAGCCTCAATCCAAGGATTTGCAGGACGAGGTCTTGGCGGGACTGAGCTTTTGTTCAACCGGCCAGGGACTCGATAAGGTTCTTCAGAATTTGAAAAGTACGGGTGGCGTCACGCCACAGATGGAAGCAATTGCCAAAGTCATCGAGGTTCACGAGAAGAAATGCGTGAGGTTGTCCTCTGCCGACTATGTAATCCGCCTGAACATTGTCCGTGAACGCGCGCAGGCTGGGGATGTCAACGCCATGTTTGACTTTGTCAGTCTCGGCCCAGATGGACACTGGGGAGCTGAAGGCACCCAGACTTTGCGTAACCCCCTTGTTCAAGCATGGCAGAGGGAGGCGATTGGCTTTCTTGAGCTAGCTGCCAAGAACGGGCAAACAGCAGCCTTGGCCACGCTGGCTTCTCTTTACGGTAGGCCACCTTCACCTGAGCGGGCCGACGAGCCGTTCAGCGATGTTTATGACCCGGCAAAGTCATATGCGTACAAAGTTGCGTGGCATTACGCGATGGGCAGGGATGAGGAGAGTCGCAAACGACTGCTGGACAGCGGCTACCTCAAAAATGCAGAAATTGGACTCACAGCAGCTCAGATTCAGAGCGGCAAGAGCGAGTCCAAATCAATAATCGGTTCTATCGGGAGGAAAAATGGATAAAGTCAAAGAAGTATTTAATTTTGGCAGTCGCGTTGATCGCAATTGCCGCTAGTGCTGCCTACTGGGGGAAATATCTCTGCCGGAATTGTTCGGACAATATCAACCCAGCGGACGCAAGAAATTTTGTCTCTCAATATGTGAATAGCTATGTGCCGATCTGGCGGGCAGACGATACATTCCAAATATGCAACGGCAGAAATTGCACTACGTACAAATCGATCGGACCGGGGACATCATTTGGTCGAGCCACGGCAGTGCCAGGTCGTCCCCTAGTGTCCCGAGTTCGAAATTCGTTGAATAAATCTCCCGACAATCGCCACCATGCGTCGTTACAAATGCTCGCCATGCCACCCGGCATGGCGTTCTTTGCGCCTAGCCTGCAGCAATTTCGGCAGATTTCTTTCTTCAACGAACTTCCAACTCAGGACACTAGATGGTCGCGCTCCTGCCCTGTATTACCCAAGAAGGCGAATCAGCGAAGCTGACCAGATGCTCATCGTCAACGACCTGGGAATGTCCACGAGAGCCGATCTGTGTGTCCAGTTCACGCCGTTCCCGGCGTTCAACTGAATTCGCCCCGAACTGTCCAGCAGTGACCGAAATACGCACAGCTACACAGGCCCCGGCCACACCGGCTTGGCCGCACTCTCCAGCACCCACAGCGCCGCCCGCGCCCGCGTGGTGGCCACGTAGAGCATGTTGCGCTCGCGATAAGCCTGCTGGTGCGACGCGGGGCCGGGAAAGCGCCCGCGCTCCACGAAGGGTACGGCCACAAACGTGAACTCGCGGCCCTTGCAGGCTTCCACGCTCAGCAGGCGCAGGCTGATGGGCTCCCTGGACTGGTGCATGGCAATGCTGGCTGTCGCCAGCAGCGTCAGGCGGCCCAGCAGCTCGGCCACCGGCAGGCCGTGCGCCAGGCGGGCCAGGGCCTCCAGGCTGGCCATGCAGGCGCTGCGCTCCTGGCCGTTGATGGGCGCATCCACAAAGATGCTGCGCACCAGCGGGTGGCTACAGAACGCACCGGCATCGGCCAGCACCGCCGCCCGCGCGGCAGGTTCCAGCGCCAAGGTCTTCGCGCAGGCATCGGCCAGCTCGGGGGCGGTCGGGTTCATCGTGCCGTGCGCGATGTAGCGGCGCATTCGCAGGGTGCTGCCGTGCAGCGTGGCCGCCAGCTTGCTGCCCTCGTCGGCGCCGGGCAGGCCGGCCCAGGCCGCGCTGTCGAACTGGCCCTGGGCCAGCACATCCGGGTCCACCGTGTCGTTGCGCGGGGCGCGGCGGCCGTAGTGCAGCAGGCCCTCCACCGCCGCGCCCACGATGCCGGGCGTCAGGTGCCGCTCACCGTCGTCGCCCAGCAGGGCCCACATCAGCACCAGGGTCAGCGCCACCTCGCGGCGCAGGTAGAAAGGGGCCATGCCCTGGCAGCCGTAGTGCACGCCCTCGTGGCCGAACACCCATTCGAGCAGGATGCTGTCCTGCGGGTTGCGCAGCACCACGTTCAGCGAGGCGTGCTGGCCTTTCTCGCCCTGCAGTGCGCCCCAGCCGTCCACGATCTGGGTGTGCAGGTCCACCAGTTGCTGCGCGCACTGCTCATCGCTGTCATAGGCCAGGTGGGCAAAGGCGTCGGAGCTGTCCGGCACCGGCGCGAACTCCACGCCGAACAAGGGGTTCAGCGCCGCGCAGATCTCCGCGCCAAAGCGGCGCGTGGTGTTGATCTGCAGCACCTCGGTGTCGGCCGGCAGGCACTCGCGCACCCGCTCCATGCCGCCGCCGAACACCGAAAACGAGCCCTCGTGGATGTGCTGGTTGAAATCCCCCGCGCCCACGAAGAAGCCATTGCCGCCCTGCACCAGCTTGCGCAGCACCGTCAGCGCGCCCTCGTTCAGGTCGTGCAGCTCGTCGAACAGCACGGCGCTGTAGCGCCCCTGCAGCCACTCGAAGGGCTGGTCCCAGTCCAGCGCAGAGAGCTGGCGGCACAGCTCGAAGGTGCAGTCGCCCTCGGCATAAAAGCGCGGCTCGTGGTTCATGCCCACGCGCATGCGCTCGTACTGCCCGTACAGGCGGCACAGGCCGTAATCCAGGTCGCGGTCTTCGCAAAACGCGCGCAGGTCCAGGCCCGAATCTTCCACCTCGCGCTCCAGCAGTTTTTTCTTGGCCAGCGCCTCGAAGGCCAGGAAGGCATCGATGTCCACGTTCTGCCCCAGCAGGGCGTCGTCGATGCCCTCACCGCCACTGCCACCGCTGCCGTCATTGCGCTCCAGCTCCAGCCGCAGCGCCTGCTGTGCCTGCAGGATCAGAAAGCGCCGGCGCACCGGGTCGTCGAGCCGCTCCACCGGGTCGCCCTGTTCCTTGAGCACGGCCTCGCACAGCTGCTCCATGGTCAGCACCTCCATGCTGCGCGGCACGGCGCCATGCAGCTGCAGCATGCGGTCGCGTATCGCCGTGACCCCGGCGCGCGAATACGCCAGCACCAGGATGCGTGGCGGCGCCGCCGCTTCGCGCTGGCCCTGCAGGCTGGCCAGCAGGTTGCAGGCCTTCATGCACAGCGTGGTCGTCTTGCCTGTGCCCGCCAGCGCGCTGATGATGATTGCCGGCGCCGTGGAGTCCAGCACGCGCCGCTGCTCGGCGGTGGCCGTGATCCGGGCGTGGGACCAGCTGCGTGCGGGCGGCTTTGGCGGGGTGGGCGAATTGTGCACAGGCATGTCCGGGAGAAAGGGGTGCCATTGTCACTGACCTGGGCCGTGCAGGCGTTTGCTGCACCCATCAATTCAGCGGGCAACACCCACCCGCACATGCCATGCGCCGGCTTCGCCTTACTGCCGCAGGGCCGAATCCCAGTGCTCCACGATCTTGCCGTTCTCGATGCGGAACATGTCGAACCAGGTGGTGGTGTACTTCTTCGATGCGTCCTTCGGATCGGGGTACTCGCGCACGAAGCTGAGCGTCACCAGATCGCGCTCGGCCGTGATCGATACCAGGGGCGCCTTGATGCGGTCTTCCACCGGCTTGGGGCTTGCATGCCGGCTTGCAATGAAGCCGACCAGCGCAGCCCGGCCGTTGGGCACATTGGGGTTGTGCTGAATGTAGCCCTCGGCCACGTACTTCTCTACCGATGCCACCTGGCCCGACTCAAAGACCTCACGCCAGAAGTCATACACCAGGCGCTTGTTGGCAGCGATCTTGGGGTCGCTGCTGGCGAGCTGCGCCGCCTGGTCTGTGGTCGGGCTGACGGGCGTCTGGGCGAATGCCGGCAACCCGAGGGTGATGGCGAGCGCGGCGATGGCGAGCAGTTTGGATGGGTGCATGGTGATGTGAGTGGTTGAACGATGGTGCCTGCCGGGGCGGGCAGCGAGGTGCCTCACGGCAGGTGGTGGACTTCGCCCACACGCCAAAGTTCTTGCGATTCGCTTTTCATGCGTGATGGCGGCCACCCGCTGCACTCGGCTCACCGGCAGCCCGCCGCCCGCATGTCCTCCGACCCCACCCGCGCCGTGCTGCCTGGCTTGGTGATCGCGCAGCGCGACGCGAAGTAGAACGACAGCCGGTCACGCACAGGCGTGCCGCCCACCAGGTAGGGGCGGTTGCCCTTCAGTACCGAATCCCCCGCGGCCACCTTGTCGTACAGCCCCTGGCTGATGTTGTGCCTGTCGGCAGAGTCGTCGAAGGTTGGGGCCGTGAGCCGCTTGAACGCATCGGCTGCCAGCGCCGGGTCGTGCGCGCCCTTCAGGTAGCGGTCGAACCAGGCCAGCGTGTAGTAGTTGATGACACTCTCGCCATAGCGGCTGGCCTGCCCGCCGAAAAGCGAAAAGTCCAGGTGCGTGCCTGCGCGCAGCACCACCAGCATGGTGTCCACGCCGGCGGCTTTCAGCTCCTGGTAGCCCAGGTCCTTGGGGTGGGGCTCTGCGCCCCGGCCCCGGCCGCCCTGGGTGTTGGCCTTGGCGGGCTCGGGCGCTTCGGTGGTGGGGCTCACCTTGAAGTAATAGTCCGCCCCAATGCCCAGCGCGGGCGTGCGCAGGGCCAGGTCGGCCGGTGGGTCCATGCCGATCTTGTCCACCCAGCCGGTCTTCAGCGCGGTGAGGTTGTCCCAGGCCACGATGGCGCGGATGCGTTTGTCCGCCTGGCCGATCAGGCTGGCCGTGCTGCCGCCCTGCGAGTGGCCGGCAATGCCCACCATGCGCGTGTCGAGCTGCTCCCAGTGCGGGAAGAAGTTGGCGCCTGCTACCGGCGCCTTGGGCGTGGCAAACACCCAGTCCACCACACTCTGCGCATCGGGCCCGTGCGTGCCCATGGGCGCGGTGGTCTCCAGCGCAATCGTCATGTACCCCGCCTCGGCCAGCACCTGCGCGGCCGAGCGGTGCAGCCGTTTGGAGCTGTAGCCCCCGTGCACGATCACCACCGCAGGGTAGGGCGGCTCGAAAGTCTTGAGCCCCGCCGGCAGGCCGGTGCAGGTGCCTGCGGCGCAGGGGCGGTAGATCTCCACCGCAATCGGCTTGCCCGATGCGGAAGTTGGTGTGCTCGCCTCGGTGTACCGAAAGCGCTTGTCGGCATGGCTGGCCGGGTTGCGGTAGGCGTCGAGCGCGGGTGTCTTGCCCGGGGTGAACAGCGAGGCGGGTTGCTGCGCAAAATCGTCGATGCGCTGGCGTGCGCAGGCCATGTTGTCGGCATCGCGCTGCTTCCATTCGGCCGAGCCGGGTGCGGGCGATTCGTGCTGCACCGGGCCCAGGCAGTCCAGCGGGGCGGGCTCTGCCGCATGGGCCGCGGCGCCCAGGGCCAGCAGCGCTGCGGCGGCAAGGCCACTGCTGCGCATCACTTGCCACCCCCCGCGCTCGCGTTGCGCTGCAGGAATGCCGCGAGCGGCCGGATCACGTTGTTCGTCGCATCGTCATCGGCCGTCACGATGTCCACGTGCGAATAGCCCTCGCTCATGTGCACCTCGAAGCCGCCGTCCACCCCGCCGTACTGGCGGTTGGCCACCAGCGTGGCCTGGCCTGCGGGGGTGCGCGCCACGCCGGCCTTGCAACTGGGCGCGGCGCAGGGCGCAATCGCCTCGGCAAAGCCGCGCCAGATGCCGGCCACGGGCGTGAGGCCATTGGTGCCGCCAAACGCGATGACGGGGATGTTGATCTTGCGTGCCTGCGTCTGGTTCACGATGTCGGCCCGGCCGCGCCCGCCCTGGGCCACGGGCAGCGACAGGGCGCTGGTATCGAGCCCCAGGTTGGCGCCGCCGCTGCCCTCGGCATTGCCCAGCAGCAGGCCCGAGCTGGGGTAGTACCAGTCGCTGTAGGTGGTGTTGCCCAGGTACAGCGCACGCGACATGCGCTTGAGGTTGGTGGGCTCCACCTCCTTGCCCCAGGCGGGCGGGTTGGCCACCAGCGTGGCCGGCTGCGGGCCGAAGTCGCGCAACGCGCTGGCGGGCAGCGGGTCGGTATTGTCCAGCCAGGTGCGCAGGCCGTCGGCCCGCGCCGGGCCCAGGGCGCCCATCGATACGGAATAGAACACCGTGCGCTGCAGGTTGTCATCGTCCATGAAGGTGCCGATGGCCGCGCCCGCCGTCACGGGGAAATCGCGCTTGGTGAAGTCCGCCACCCGGTTGTAGACGTTGTTGCCCGCCACGCCCCCTTGGTCCGCCTGCAGCAGCGCCTGCGTGCCGTTGATGGTGCCCTCGAAGGCCATCTGCATGCCCGCGATCTCGGTCGATGCGCTCACGCGCGGCGTAAGGCCCGGGCGCGACACAAAGCCCGGCTCGGTCCCCGCCGCCACAGCCGCATACAGCCCGCCATCGGCCGCGCGCACCACCGCATCAAGCTGCGCCGCCGTGGGTGCGCTCGTTGCCAGCGCACCGCCCGGCCCCTCGAACAGCACCAGCCCCTTGAGCTTGGCGTAGCCCGGCTGCGCCGGCCCCGTGCCGGTGAGGTTGAAGTCCGTGGCCGCATAGCGCGCCACAAAGCCCGTGCCCGCCGAATGCCCGCCCAAAAACACATTGCCATCGCGCGCCACCGTGTGCGCCGCGCTCACCACCGCGTCCAGGTCCAGCGAATGCACCTGCGGCGTCCAGTCCGCCAAAAATGGGATCTCGCGGCTTTCATGGAACACCGCGCGCCGCGCCAGCTTGGCTGGCAGCGGCAGCCCCAGTTCGCCGCCATACAAGAAGTTCAGGCCCAGCGCCGCATCGCGCTCGCGCTCTGCTGTCTGCAGGCCCTCCATGTCCTGCAGCGCCACGGAGCGGCGGTCCACCCCCCACACCTCCACCACCGCCTGGTGGTCGGCCCACATGCGGCGCACCAGGTTCTCGGCCAGGATCAGGTAGCTGTGCGACGCCGCCAGCGTGCCAGGCATAGCCACCAGCACCGCATCCACCGGCTTGCCCGCATTGGCCGCCAGCCCATAGCGTGTGTAGCGCACCCGGTTCAGGTCCGGCCCCGCCGCGCCGAACTGTGTGGCCAGCTTGCTGCCCGCCGCCACCGTGACGCCTGCCGTGCCCGGCGTGCGCGCCGCCTTGGCGCGGCTGGCCAGCTCGTGCGTGCTGATGGTGAACTCGCCCGTGCCGGTACCGCCATCCACCAGCGCCTGCCCGCCACCGCCGCAGGCGGTGAGGGCTGCGGCCAGACCCAGGCTGAGCAGGGTGCGGCGCAGGGGCATGCGGGTGGTGCTGTTGTGTTTCTGGCTTGTCTTCGTCATCGTTGTCTCCACAGTGGTTGTTGGGTGAAAAAGGAAAAATGGGCGCAGGCTGGCGCTGCAGGTGCATTGCCCAGGCAATGCACACGCGTGATTCGTCACAGGTTGTTCAGGGGGCTAAGGGCCGCTCAACCCCGCTACGAGGTAGTCCAGAAACTCAGCTTGCTGGCGCTCTTCATCGCCCTTGGCCGCCAACTCCATCGCTCCGAACGGCGAGCGCCGCATGTAGCTGCGGTACGAGATGCCGTAGTACACCGCGTTCATGGTCAGCAGCAGGCGAAACTGAATCGTCTCGCGCCCCACACCAGGCATCAACGTTTGCAGCCGCGCCAGCGTCAGCTCCAGCGTGCGGCGGTGCAGGGCGGCCGAGATCTCCTGCCCCTTCTCGCCATAGTCCCACCCCAGCCGGCCGATGAAGTTGACCGCATCGCGCCCCAGCGCGGGCTCGCTCAGCATGGCGATCACCGGGCCAAAGGCGGCCTCCACCACATCGCGCACGGTGTAACCCGGCTGGTCGGCCAGCGCCTCCAGCCGCGCGCAGGCCCGCGGCTCCAGCCACTGCTGCAAGAAGTTGGTGATCGCTTCGATCAACTCATCGCGCCCACCAAAGTGGTAGTGCAGCGCCGAAGGGTTCTGCGCCCCCGCCGCGATCACGATGCGGCGCAGCGACACCGCATTCATGCCCTCGCGGGCCATGAGCCGCATGGCCTCTTCGATCAGGCGGGTGCGGGTGGCTTGCGGGTCGGCGGGGGAGGGGGCGAGCGACGATGAGTCGTCGGCAGGCGAGACAAGTGCTGGCGTCATTGGGTGAATAATGCACTTGAATTAATTCATGTGCATTAGGGTTGGCCCTCAATGCATTGCATTTGTGTAGCGATCCCTCCACCAAGCGCAAAATGGCGTGCATCTTGCGATGCTGCTGGCCTGTGCCAGGCAATGCATGGCCGTGTTCGTACTCTTCCTAGCCAAGGTGCCTTCGATGCTCTCTTTCCTCCACTCCTTCCAACCCGCGCGCAGGCTGCTGCTGGCCCTGGCCGCAGCAGTGTCCATAGCCGGCTGCTCCACGGCACCCTCGGCAACGACCACCACCAGCACCGCACCCATCCGCGTCAAGGTCTTCGTGGCCGCCATGTTCGAGATCGGCAAGAACACCGGCGACCGCGCGGGTGAGTTCCAGCACTGGTACGAGCGCTACTGGAAAGACGCCACCCCCATCACCGTGCCCGGAGCCCTGGGCCCCGTGTACTGCAACGCCGACGGCGTGTGCGGCGCCGTGCTGGGCATGGGCAAGGTCAACTCGTCGTCGTCCATGCAGGCCATTCTGCTCAACCCGAAGTTCGACTTTGCGCAGGCCTACTACGTGATCTCCGGCGTGGCCGGCACGCCGCCGCAGCGCGGCACCATTGGCGACGTGAGCTGGGGCACCTGGCTGGTCGACTACGACCTGGGCCACCGCTGGGCGCCTGAAGAAAACACCCCCGGCGCGCCCACCTTCATGCCGCGCAAGGGCTATGAGGAATACCGCCGCTTTCAGCTCAACCCGCTGCTGGTGGACTGGGCCATGAACCTCACGGTGGACGTGCCCCTCAAGGATTCGGACAGCGCCCGTACCTACCGCCTGCGCTACCCCGACACAGCGGCCCGTCGCAGCCCCGCCGTCACCAGCGGCACCCACATGACCGGCGACACCTTCTTCCACGGCCCCGGCATGTCCCGCCAGGCGCAGTACATCGCCAAGCTCTACGGGGCGGACGACTACGTGATCACCGAAATGGAGGCCGCCGCCATTGCCCTGGTGGTCAAGCGCACCCACGGCACCGACCGCCTGATGAGCCTGCGTGGGGCGGTCAATTTTGACCAGGGCAACCCCAAGGAAACCACGCTGCAGCACCTGGACCCTGCGCCGGGCGAAACGGCGGGGGGCTTTGCGGAGACGGTGGAGAACGTGGCGCTGGTGGGCACGCGGGTGGTGGACCACATCGTGCGGAACTGGGGGCAGTGGCAGGGTGGGGTGCCTGCGCGGTAGGCAACCAAGCTGCTCGCCATGTATCTGTATTGCCCGTGCCAGGCATTGGATTGAACGGCGCTTGCGATCGCGCGTAGGCGTGTGTTTTCTGGCCAGCAGGGCCTGTTCACACCCATTCCGGGCAACCCGAAGGGCCTTCGAAGCACCGCCGAGAGCCGGGGTAAAAAATGCTGAACAGCCATCGCTACAAGCGGGTCTACGACATTCAATAGCCGGTATATAGATCCCAAGACAACGCCCACCCGTGTCGGTGGGCGTTTCGTTAGCGCAGTTCCATCACTTGGTAATCGGGTCAGAACTGACCTGAAAAATGCATTGGTCATCTCATACCATATTGATCGCGGATCATGGGTCTGTGAAGCGAGCCTGCGTCTGGATTACCGAGGCAAGCACGCTGCTGAAAAGATGGCCTCCCTCCTCTGATTTTGTGACGATTTGTTTTCCTGACGGCTGTGATGCGAGTCACCGCTTTTCGAGGGCCTGCGCAATACGATGGCGCTTGAGAGGCGCCTCTGCTGATCGTAAAAAACATTCGCCAGATTTCAGGGAGGGGAGGCTGTCACCGGGGCGTGCCCATCGTTCAATCGTTGCGCACGGATCTTCTGGAGAAGCTCGTTTTGGCTTCGGCAGATTCCACTAATATTTCAAAGATGGGCTTTCATATGAGATTCTTTTCGTCCTTTGCACCGCATCGCTTGCGATTCATAGTCTCCCGCCACCTGGCGCCTGTAGCCTTCAAATTCTGGCTGATGCTCGCCCTGGTGGTTGGCCTGGGCAGCGTTCACGCCGCCACGGTGGTGCACATGGCCACGGGCCCTCAAAACTCCGCAGCCGTGCTCAGCGACGGGACGCTGTGGACCTGGGGCGGCAACCAGAACGGGCAGTTGGGCAATGGCTCCACGGTGGGTGCAGACAAACCCGTGCAGATCGGCAGCGGTTTTGCCCAGGTTGCCGTGGGCGATACCTACATGGTGGCCCTCAAGACCGATGGCAGCTTGTGGATGTGGGGCTCAGTACAGCTGAGAAACCAGACCCTGAACGAGACCCGGCCGGTGCAGGTGGGCAGTGGCTTTGCGCAGCTGATGACCTCGGACACCGCCAGCAAGGCGGATGGCTCTGTCTGGTACTGGGGTCATGTGAAAAAACTCGTCAAGGCAAGTGCCGGTGGCGACATGCTGGACCAGCTGACACCCGGCTACCTGCAATTGGTCAATAGCCGCAACAACGTGCTGTTCGTGCTAGGCGGCGGCGCCATACAGTTTGGTTTTGTGCCCTTGGGAGAATGGGACGTGAACAACTGGGTCCTCTGGAAGTACGGCTATGGCAGCGCCGGCCCGGTGGACAGTGGGTTTGTGCAAGTGGCCTTGGGCAACTACTCAGCTGCAGGCGTGAAAGGTGACGGAACCCTCTGGCAATGGAGCTCTAGCAATGCCCCCGCGCTGGTGGGCGGCGGCTATCGCCAGGTCGCCAAAGGTTTCCTCCACACCTTGGCGCTGAAGGCCGATGGCACGGCCTGGGCCTGGGGCTCCAATACACAAGGCCAGTTGGGCAATGCCACCTTCACGGATACCCAAACCCTGCAGCCCCTTGGAGCCGGGTATGCACAGGTGGCGGCATCTGCCCACCACTCCCTGGCACTCACTACCGACGGCACGCTTCTGGCCTGGGGTCGCAACGACCTTGGGCAATTGGGCGTGGGGCCGGTGGGAATCACGCAATCGTCGCCGGTGCGCGTGGTGTTCGAGGGCGCGGGTGCATCCGGGCTGGGCACCATGGTGGCCGTAGGGACCATGACCCGCCTGACGCTGACCGCGTACGTGGAGATCAAACCCGAACACCTTGCCAGCGGCGCCAAGGGGCACCCTTACCTCGTGGCGATCACGCCTGACGGCACCATGTACACCTACTCGGTGCCCGCTTTCGACCGCCTCAATCCCGCCAACCCGCTGGCTTGGGCCGACCGCCTGCAAAACACATCCTCGCTCCTGTTTGTGAACCAGGACATGACCCACCTGTCGGGCACCGCCTTTTTCATCGGCTATGGACTGGGTGCGACCACCGCCGAGAGCCTCGGTGAAATGCTCAACAGCTATCGATACAAGCGGGTCTACGACCTTCAATAGTCGGTAAGTAGATCTCAATGCAATGTCCGCTTTCAGGGTGTTGCGCACGGCCTTTCTGAAAAGGCCCATTTGGGCTTAGGCGGGTCTCACCAACACTTCCAAGGATGGGTTTTCTCATGAGATTTCTTTCGACTTTTGCAAGACATCGCTTGCGGACCACCGTGTCCCGCGGCCTGGCGCCTCTGGCCCTCAAATTCTGGCTGCTGCTCGCCCTGGCGGTGGGCGTGGGCAGCAGCGTGCACGCCGCGACGGTGGTGCATATGGCCACGAGCTATACCAATTCCGCAGCGGTGCTTAGCGACGGAACGTTGTGGACTTGGGGCGACAACGAGAGCGGGCAGTTGGGCAATGGCTCCACGGTGAGTGCGGACAGACCCGTGCAGATCGGCAGCAGCTTCGCCCAGATTGCCGTGGGCAGACCGTACATGGTGGGCCTCAAGACCGATGGCACATTGTGGATGTGGGGCTCGGTGCAGCTGAGAAACCAGACCCTGAACGAAACCAGGCCGGTGCAAGTCGGCAGCGGCTTTGCGCATCTGATGAACTCAGACACCGCCCGCAAGACGGACGGCTCCATCTGGTACTGGGGCCATGCGAGAAGACTTTTCGACGCGAGTGCCGGTGGCGACACGCTAGACCGGCTGCCGCCCGGCTACCTGCAGATGGTCAACGATACCGCCAAGAACGTGTTGTTCGTGCTCGGAGACGGCGCCATACAGTCTCTTCATGTCCACTTGAACCCCTCGGACATGTACCCTGGATGGAAGGGCGGCTACGGCAGCGCCGGCCCGGTGGACCGTGGTTTTGTGCAGGTGGCCTTGGGCTCCCGCTCGGCCGCAGGCGTGAAGGAGGATGGAACCCTGTGGCAGTGGAAAGACAGCGAAGTCCCTGTGCTGGTGGACGGCGGCTATCGCCAGGTCGCCAAGGGTGCCGTCCACACGCTGGCGCTGAAGGCCGATGGCACGGCCTGGGCCTGGGGCGACAACGTATGGGGTCAACTGGGCAATGCCACCCTCACGGGCAGCGAAACCCCTCAGTCCCTTGGAGCCGGGTATTCACAGGTGGCAGCAGCCGGCGGGCACTCCCTGGCACTCACCACCGACGGCACGCTCCTGGCCTGGGGCAACAACAACGCAGGGCAACTGGGTGTGGGGCCGGTTGGACAAAAGCAACTGTCGCCGCAACCCGTAGTGTTCGCAGGCGCCGATGCACCGGGACTTGGCGCCATGGTGGCCACAGGGACCTTGACCCGCCTGACGCTGTCTGCGCACGTACAGATCAAACCCGAGCACCTCGCCAGTGGCGCGAAGGGGAACCCCTACCTTGTGGCGATCACGCCCGACGGCACCATGTACACCTACACGGTGCCCGCTTTCGACCGCCTCAATCCCGCCAACCCGCTGGCCTGGGCCGACCACCTGCAAAGCACATCCTCCCTCCTGTTTGCGAACCAGGACCTGACCCACCTGTCTGGCACCGCCTTTTTCGTCGGCTATGGACTGGGTGCGACCACCGCCGAGAGCCTCGGTGAAATGCTCAACAGCTATCGATACAAACGGGTCTACGACATTCAATAGTCGGTAGGTAGATCTCAATGCAATGTCCGCTTTCAGGGTGTTGCGCACGGCCTTTGTGAAAAGGCCCATTTGGGCTTCGGCGGGTTTCACCAACACTTCCAAGGATGGGTTTTCTCATGAGATTTCTTTCGACTTTTGCAAGACATCGCTTGCGGACCACCGTGTCCCGCGGCCTGGCGCCTCTGGCCCTCAAATTCTGGCTGCTGCTCGCCCTGGCGGTGGGCGTGGGCAGCAGCGTGCACGCCGCCACGGTGGTGCATATGGCCACGGGCGCTCAAAACTCCGCAGCCGTGCTCAGCGACGGAACGCTCTGGGCCTGGGGCGACAACCAGAGCGGGCAGTTGGGCAATGGCTCCATGGTGAATGCCGACCGACCCGTGCAGGTCGTCGGCACCGGTTTCGCGAAG
Source organism: Acidovorax sp. GW458-11-26-14-TSB4 (assembly GCF_059423865.1). Classification (NCBI taxonomy): domain Bacteria; kingdom Pseudomonadati; phylum Pseudomonadota; class Betaproteobacteria; order Burkholderiales; family Comamonadaceae; genus Acidovorax; species Acidovorax sp. GW458-11-26-14-TSB4. The sequence continues at coordinate 32,744 of NZ_JBWKYR010000021.1, read as the reverse complement.
GTGGCGGTGGGCGGTACCTACATGGTGGCCCTCAAGACCGATGGCACGTTGTGGATGTGGGGGGCGGTGCAGCTGAAAAACCAGGTCCTGAACGCAACCCGGCCGGTGCAGGTGGGCAGTGGCTTTGCGCAGTTGATGACCTCGGATACCGCCAGCAAGGCGGATGGCGCTGTCTGGTACTGGGGGCATATGAAGAACCTCATCAAAGCCAGTGCCGGTGGCGACGACATGCTGGACCGGCTGCCACCCGGCTACCTGCAGATGCTCAACAGCCGCTACAACGTGTTGTTCATGCTGGGAGACGGCGCCATACAGTTTCTTTTTGTGCCCTGGGACCCCTTTGCCATGATCACCATGGGCAACTGGATGAACGGCTACGGCAGCGCCGGCCCGGTCGACCGTGGCTTTGTGCAACTGGCCTTGGGCCCCTACTCGGCCGCAGGCGTGAAGGAGGATGGAACCCTCTGGCAATGGGGCGGGATCGATGCCCCCGCACTGGTGGGCGGCGGTTACCGCCAGGTCGCCAAAGGCAGCGGCCACACGCTGGCACTGAAGGCCGATGGCACGGTCTGGGCCTGGGGCATCTACAACAACTGGGGCGCGTTGGGCAATGCCACCCGCACGGAGAGCGTCAGCCCGCAGCTCCTTGGAGGCGGGTACGCACAGGTCGCGGCATCCGCCGAGCACTCCCTGGCACTCACCACCGACGGCACGCTCCTGGCCTGGGGTCGCAATCGCGTAGGGCAACTGGGTGTGGGGCCGGTGGGGCAGGACCAACTGTCGCCGCTGCCCGTGGTGTTCGAAGGCGCGGCTGCACCGCGGCTGGGCACCATGGTGGCCACGGGCACCCTGACGCGCCTGACGCTGTCCGCGCACATACAGATCAAGCCCGAGCACCTCGGCGCCCAGGGGCATCCCTACCTTGTGGCCATCACGCCCGACGGCACCATGTACACCTACTCGGCGCCCGTCTTCGAGCGCCTCGATCCCCTGAACCCGCTGGCCTGGGCAGACCGCCTGCAACACACGTCCTCCACCCTGTTTGCGAACCAGGACATGCGCCACTTGTCAGGCACCGCCTTTTTCATCGGCTATGGAGTGGGTGCGACCACCGCCGAGAGCCTCGGTGAAATGCTCAACAGCTATCGCTACAAGCGGGTCTACGACATGCAGTAGCCGGTACATACCAAGACAACGCCCACCCGTACCGGTGGGCGTTTTTTTTGGTACGTGGGTCATGGCACGGGCGGACGGAGCTCGAGCGGGATCTGTTGCAGGAACATGCCTAGGGCACCCAAGCGCTGATCGCCGGGTTCATGCTCAGGCATCCGGCCGCTTTTTACCTGGTGCTGTCCCTGGTGTGCGTGGGCGCCTTCGGCGGCGGGGCCTGGGGTGTCCTGACCTATGCGGAGCGCAACCACGGCGCGCAGGCCGTGGGCAGCGTGCAGTGCACGGTGTTGTCCAACCGCTTGGTGAACAAGACCAGCCTGATGGTGGACGCCCGCCTTCAATGTCCGGTGGTCGGCTAGGTCCAGGGCACGGTTGTACAGCTTCGGATCCAGCACCCGCCCGCAAAGTGGCCGCAGACCATGGCGCTGCCTGTGCACCGGGGGCGGCTGGGCACGGTGTTCCTGGATGGGCGCGCGCTGTGACCGGGGGTGGCCGAGGCTGCTGTTGCCTCAGCTGACCTGCTGCTTCTCCAACTTGCGCGCCAGGGTGCGGCGGTGCATGCCCAGGCGGCGTGCCGTCTCGGAGATATTGAACCCCGTCTCCGCCAGCACTTCGTGGATCCGCTCCCACTCCAGCGTCTTGAGCGAGCTGGAGCGGTTGGTCACGTCCACCTCGGTGTCGCCGGCTTTCAAGCCAAACGCGGCCTCGATGTCGTCGGTGTTCGACGGCTTGGCCAGGTAGTGGCAGGCGCCGAGCTTCACGGCCTCCACCGCGGTGGCGATGCTGGCGAAGCCGGTGAGCACGACGATGAGCATGGCTTCGCTGGCGGCGTGCAGCTTTTGCACGCAGGCCAGGCCGGATGCGTCGCCCTTGAGCTTCAAATCGACCACGGCGTAGCCGGGGGTGTGCTGGCTGAGCAGGACTTCCACCTCGGGCAGGCTGGCGGCCTGGAGCACGCGGTAGCCGCGGCGCTCGAACGAGCGGGCCAGGGTGCGGGCAAAGGCCTCGTCGTCTTCCACGATGAGCAGCTGGCGCTTGTTCTCTTTCGCGTCCTTGGGGGACGCGTCTGCTGCGGGGCTGCTGCTGCTTGTGGTGGTTTCGTCCATGGCGCTCGGGTCCGGGTTTTGTACTAGTACGAATTCGATTTTGTCTGGCTACAAAAGTTGCTAGTTCGTTTTGTTGTCCATCCAACGCAATTCGCAGCCATCACGCAGGCCGGTGCCCGCGCGGCATCGCAATCGCCGCCAGGGGCAGGCGGATGCTGACCTGTGCGCCGCTGCCTTCGCCGTCGCCCGTGCGGTTGCGGGCCGTGACGCTGCCGCCCAGGGTGCGCGCCACGTTCATCACCAGGTACAGGCCCAGGCCGCTGCCGGGGCGCTGCTTGGTGGACTGGTAGGGCTCGCCCAGGTGGTCCAGCATGCCGGGCGCAAAGCCGGGGCCTGCGTCGTTGACGGTGATGCACAGCGCAGGCGCCTCGGCGGCATCGTCGCGGGTGATGACCAGTTCCACCCACTGGGGCGAGGCATCGCGTGCATTGTCCAGCACATTGAAAGCCATCTGTTTCAACGTGGTGTCCGACACCATGGGCGTGTCTTCGCCAAAGTCGTTGCGGTACGAAAACGCAGGCATGGTGCGCGTGGTGCGCCACTCTTCGGCCAGGGCATCGACAAACCTGCACACGGTGGTCTGCTCGGACTCTTCGCCGCGCGCCTCGCCGGCCGACAGCAAGATGCCGCTCACGATGCTCTTGCAGCGCTGCACCTGGGTGCGCATTTCCGCGATGTCTTCGCGCAGCACCTCGTCGCCCATCAACTCTTCGTCGTGGGCCCAGTCGCCCAGGATCACGGCCAGGGTGGACAGCGGCGTGCCCAGCTCGTGCGCGGCGCCCGATGCGAGCAGGCCCATGCGCACGATGTGCTCTTCTTCCACCCGGCGCCTGCGCGCGGCGGCCAGGCGGGCGTCGCGCTCGCGCAGGTTCAGGTTGATGCGGGTGATGAACACCACCACCAGAATGGCGTTGAGCACAAAGCACACCAAGAGGCCAATGACGTACAGGCTCGACAGGCCCTGGTGCAAATCCTGCGGCAGCTCCAGCGGCAGGTGGTAGTTGGCCAGCAGGGCAAAGCACGCGGTGTTGATGGCCACCATGCTCCAGATATAGGCCCCGCGCAGCAGAATGGCGCCCAGCGCGATCTGCAGCAGGTACAAAAACACAAAGGGGTTGCTGGTGCCGCCGCTCAAATACAGCTGGGTGGTGAGCACGGCCACGTCCACCAGCAGGGCCAGAAACAGCTCCACATTGCGCACCTGCACGCCTGTGCGCAGGCGCAGCAGGCTGACCACGTTGAACACGGCCAGGCAGCCCACCACCATCAGCATCTGGTGCAGGGGGATGGTCAGGCGCAGGCTGTGGTGCGCCACCTCGATGGTGAAGACCTGGCCGATGACGGCCATCCAGCGCAGCTGGATGAGCTGCTGCAGGTTCTTGATGCCGGCAGCGGCATCGGCAGCGCGCGGGTTGCGCAACAACTCGGCGCTTTTGACGAGGCGATGGAGGGGCATATCGGGCGGGTAGGACGAACGGAGTCTACCTACCGGGCCGCGCTGCTGCTTCGGCGTTGTTCATGGCGCACCACGAACCAGCCCGCGCCCAGCACCATCAGCGCCAGGCCGTACCAGGTGAGGGCATACACCGCATGGCTGTTGGCAAAGCGGATGGTGGTGAGCCCCGCGCGCGGCCAGGTGGTGCCCGCCGTGGCGGCGGCGGTGCCGGCCACTTCCACCGCTTCCGCCGTGGGGTTGGCCACGCCGCGCTGGGGCAGGCCGGCGTCGATGAAGAAGGGCGCCGCGCGGGGCAGCTGCAGTGCCTGGGCGATGGCCGCCACGTCGCGCGAGAACCAGCGTTCTCCCGCGGGGTCGTTGCTGCGCAGGAAGCCGCCTTTGGGCTCGCTCATGCGCACCAGGCCCTGCACGGTGGCGGGGCCGATGTTGTCGGTCTTGCCGGCCCATTCGGCGCGCTGGTCCTGCGGGATGAAGCCGCGGTTCACCAGCACCTGCGTGCCGTCGGCCTGCTGCAGCGCGCTCACCACCCAGAAGCCCGAGCCCAGGGCCGTGACGGCCTGGGTGAGCACGGTCTTGCCGGGCAGCCACTGGCCGCTGGCGGTGACGGGCAGGTACTCGTGCTTCTCGGCCGTGATGCCGGGCCACTCGGTGGCCGGGGGCAGGGCCACGGGGGCGGCGTGCACGCGCTGGTCCACGCGTTCGATGAGATCGAGCTTCCACACCCGCCGCTGCACCTGCCAGGTGCCCAGGGCCACAAAGCCCAGGAAGAGGGCGATGCCCAGCACCAGCAGCATGGCGCGGCGCCAGTGCCGGGGGGCTGCAGGGGCTGCCTGGGTTGCGGTCATCGGTGGTTCCTTTGTTCAGTCGATTGCACGGCCCCAAAACGGCTGCGGCCGCTGTGGGCGGCCGCTTCGCAAGGGTTGGTGTGCGCCCCGCCCCGCGTCGTCGTGGAGCGTCGGGGCGCTGCACCCATCAAGGGGTGTGGTGGCCCGCTGCTGCGCCGCTCTCCGTCTGGGTGGGCGGGGTGGGCGTGGGGTGGCCCGGCATCATGTTGGCGTTCATGTGGAACATGACCCACAGCGTACCGCTGATGGCAATGGCCACGAAGACCACGGTGAAGATGGTGGACAGCAGCGTCCAGCCGCCCTCGACCTTGCCGTTCATGTGCAGGAAGCAGACCATGTGCACGAGGATCTGCACCACCGCGAAGGCGCCGAGCACCAGCACGGCGGTGTTGCGGTCGGCGATCACCTTGGCCATGACCAGCCAGAACGGGATGGCGGTGAGGATGATGGACAGCACGAAGCCGACCATGTAGCCCGAGAACGAGCTGTGCGGGCCCACGTCGCCATGGTGGTCGTCATGGCCATGGCCGTGGTCATCGTGGCCGGCGTGTGCAGTGTGTTGTGCGGCGCCCATTACAGAACTCCCATCAGGTACACGAAGGTGAAGACGCCGATCCAGACGACGTCCAAAAAGTGCCAGAACATCGACAGGCACATCAGGCGGCGCTTGTTCTCATGGATCAGGCCGTGCTTGCTGATCTGGATCATCAGCACCACCAGCCAGATCAGGCCGAAGGTGACGTGCAGACCGTGGGTGCCGACCAGCGTGAAGAATGCCGACAGGAAGGCGCTGCGCTGGGGGCCCGCGCCCTGGTGGATCAGGTGGTAAAACTCGTACAGCTCCAGCCCCAGAAAGCACAGGCCGAACACGCCGGTGATGGCCAGCCACAAGAGCGTGCCGTTCACGTTGTTCTGCTGCTTCTTGATCATCGCGAAGCCGAAGGTGATCGACGACAGCAGCAGGAAGGCCGTGTTGATGGCCACCAGCGTCAGGTCGAACAGCTGCGCGCCGGTGGGGCCGGCGGCGTAGCTGCGGCCCAGCACGCCGTAAGTGGCGAACAGCGCGGCGAAGATGAGGCAGTCGCTCATCAGGTAGAGCCAGAAGCCCAGCGCGGTGCCGTTCTCGGGATGGGGCTCGTGCGCCAGGTGGTATTCACGGCGCGGCAGCGTGGCGCCCGTGGGGCCGCCCGCCGTGATGGGGGCGGCGGCTTGGTTGTAGGTGATATCAGACATGGGCGGCGCGCAGTTGTTGGGTACGCAGGTTCTCGGTCTCCGTCACTTGCGCGGCGGGGATGTAGAAGTCACGCTTGTAGTTGAACGTGTGGATGATGGACACCAGCACCACGCCCGCGAAGGACAGGATGGCCAGCGGCCACATGTGCCAGATGAGGGCAAAGCCCAGCACCAGCGACAGCGCCGAGATGATCACGCCCGAGCCGGTGTTGGCCGGCATGTGGATGGGCTGGAAGCCAGTCAGGGGGCGCGCATAGGCGTGCTTCTTCATGTCCCACCAGGCGTCGATCTCATACACCTTGGGGGTGAAGGCGAAGTTGTAGTCCGGCGGGGGCGAGGAGGTGGCCCACTCCAGCGTGCGGGCGTCCCATGGGTCGCCGGTGTGGTCGCGCAGCTGTTCGCGCTTGAGGTAGCTCACCACGATCTGGATCAGCAGGCAGCCGATGCCCAGGGCGATCAGGCCGGCGCCAATGGCGGCGATGACGAACCAGATCTGCAGCGAGGGGTCTTCGAAGTGGTTGGCACGGCGCGTGACGCCCATCAGGCCCAGCACATACAGCGGCATGAAGGCGACGTAGAAGCCCACCACCCACAGCCAGAACGAGCACAGGCCCCAGAAACGGTCGAGCTTGTAGCCGAAGGCCTTGGGGTACCAGTAGTTGATGCCGGCGAACAGGCCGAACAGCACGCCGCCGATGATCACGTTGTGGAAGTGGGCGATCAGGAACAGGCTGTTGTGCAGCACGAAGTCGGCCGGTGGCACGGCCAGCAGCACGCCGGTCATGCCGCCGATGGCGAAGGTGACCATGAAGGCAACGGTCCACATCATGGGCAGCTCGAAGCGGATGCGGCCCTTGTACATGGTGAACAGCCAGTTGAAGATCTTCGCGCCCGTGGGGATCGAGATGATCATCGTGGTGATGCCGAAGAAGGTGTTCACGCTGGCGCCGGAGCCCATGGTGAAGAAGTGGTGCAGCCACACCAGGTACGACAGGATGGTGATCACGACCGTGGCGTACACCATGGAGGTGTAGCCGAACAGGCGCTTCTTGCAGAACGTGGCCACCACTTCGGAGAAGATGCCGAAGCAGGGCAGGATCAGGATGTAGACCTCAGGGTGGCCCCAGATCCAGATCAGGTTCACGTACAGCATGGCGTTGCCGCCCAGGTCGTTGGTGAAGAAGTTGGTGCCGGCATAGCGGTCCAGCGACATCAGCACCAAGGCTGCGGTGAGTACGGGGAACGAGGCGACGATCAGCGCGTTGGTGCACAGGGCCGTCCAGGTGAAGATGGGCATCTTCATCAGGGCCATGCCGGGTGCGCGCATCTTGATGATGGTCACGATCAGGTTGATGCCCGAGAGCGTGGTGCCCACCCCCGCGATCTGCAGTGCCCAGATGTAGTAGTCCAGCCCCACCCCGGGGTTCTGCGCCCCCAGGTTCGACAGCGCCAGCCAGCCGGCGGTGGAGAACTCGCCCAGGAACAGCGACACCATCACCAGCACGGCACCGGCGGTGGTCATCCAGAAGCTGAAGTTGTTGAGGAACGGGAACGACACGTCGCGCGCGCCGATCTGCAGCGGCACGAGGTAGTTCATGAGGCCCGTGACCAGCGGCATGGCCACGAAAAAGATCATGATCACGCCGTGGGCGGTGAAGATCTGGTCATAGTGGTGCGGCGGCAGGTAGCCCATGTTGTCGCCAAAGGCCATGGCCTGCTGCAGGCGCATCATGAGCGCGTCGGCAAAGCCGCGCAGCAGCATGACCACGCCCAGGATCATGTACATGATGCCGATCTTCTTGTGGTCGATGCTGCAGATCCAGTCGCGCCACAGGGTGCCCCACAGGCGGAACTTGGTGATGGCGGCCAGCACGGCCAGGCCGCCCAGCACGACGCCAATGAAGGTGACCAGCACGATGGGCTCGTGCGCCATGGGTATGGAGTCCCAGGTGATTCGGCCCAGGGCCCAATGCGGTTCGGTTACAACGGGTGAGGTGGACATGGTGTCAGTCTCTTAGGCGCGGATCATTGGCGGGAAAGGGTGCGGTCGTAGACCGTGGCGTGGCGCGCTTCGAGCGCGGCCACGACCTGGCCGGCGTTGTCCACGGTGCACACGTCCTGGGGCAGGTTCAGGCCCATGGCCTTCATGTAGGCCTCGCCACCGCGCTCGTCGATGGACATCATGTGGTGCATGCACATCTTGCCGTCTTCGACGCAGCGGTTGAGCACCTTGTCGTACAGGCCGTCTTCCACGCTGGCAAAGCGCTGCACGGGGTCGCGCTCGCTGGGCTTGACGAGGTTCAGGTAGGTCGCTTTGTCCAGCGCCTTGCCTTCGGTCTTGGCCTTGGCCACCCACTGGTCGAAGTCGCCGGTGCTCAGGCCGTGGAACTTGAAGGTCATGCCCGAGAAGCCCGAGCCGCTGTAGTGCGAGGCGATGCCGGGGTACACGCCGGGCTTGTTGATCACGGCGTTCAGCTCGGTCTGCATGCCGGGCATGGCGTAGATCATGCCGGCCAGATCAGCCACGTAGAAGGCGTTCATCGTGGAGGTGGCCGTGAGCTTGAACAGGATGGGGCGGTCCACCGGGGCGGCCAGCTCATTGACCGTGGCAATGCCCTGCTCGGGGTAGAAGAACAGCCACTTCCAGTCCATGGCCACGACCTGCACCACCATGGGGGTGGCCTGGGCTTCGAGCGGCTTGGTGGCCGAGATGCGGTCCAGCGGGCGGTAGGGGTCGAGCTTGTGGGTGCCGATCCAGGTCAGCGCGCCCAGCGCGATGATGATGAGCAGCGGCACCGTCCAGATCACCAGCTCCAGCGTGGTGGAGTGGTGCCAGTCGGGGTCGTAGTCCTCTTCCGTGTTGGCGGTGTTGTTCTGGCGGTACTTCCAGGCGAACCACAGGGTGAGGGCGATCACCGGCACGATGATGATCAGCATCAGCAAGGTGGCCTGGATGACCATGTGGCCCTGTTGCGAGGCAATATCGCCTGCGGGGTTGAGGACGACAGCCTTGCTGCATCCGGTGAGGCTGGCGGCCAGCGCCGTGAGCGCCACCACAGGCAGCCATGCAGACCCGCGAAGTCGGGGAGGATTTGGCATATGAAAGGACCCAAAGTTGCGTTCGGTGCCTGCTCGGTGTCTCTTTGTGGTTACAAAAAGATTCCCTGCCGGTTCTTAGGGGTAAACGCGAATGACAATTTGGCGCTCAATGTAATAGAGCGTGCGAATTTGTCCATTGGACATTTTGTCCAAGGTCAAGTTTTTGCTCCTGTTTGGTGCTCCCGGTCAATACCGTGAATCCAGGTCAAGGGTTTGTCCTGCATGGCTCTGGGTGAAACCGCACTTGTCGGGGGCTTCGCCTGGGTGTAAAACGTGGGTGTATCAGTTACACAACAAAAGGAGCCCCTGTTCATGAGCAGTACCGCATCTGCCACCTTCCCCTCGATGGGATATGAAGAGAACTCCGCTTCCCTCTCGCATGCAGACACGCATGAGGACGTGACCCCCAGTGAGATCGCCGTCGGCGTGATCATCGGCCGGTCTTCCGAGTACTTCGACTTCTTCGTTTTCGGGATCGCCTGCGTGCTGGTGTTCCCGTCGTTCCTGTTCCCCTTCATGACGCGCCTGGACGGCACGCTGGCGGCCTTTGCGCTGCTGGCCGTGGCTTTCGTGGTGCGCCCCGTGGGCACGGCCATCTCCATGGCCATCCAGCGGCGCTGGGGGCGGGGCACCAAGCTGACGATCTCGCTGTTCCTGCTGGGCGCGTGTACCGTGGGCATGGCCTTCCTGCCGGGCTACCAGAGCATCGGCACCAGTGCCATCGTCGTGCTGCTGCTGCTGCGCATCGGCCAGGGGCTGGCGCTGGGCGGCTCGTGGGATGGCCTGCCGTCGCTGCTGGCGATGTCGGTACCCAAGCACCGCCGCGGCTGGTACGCCATGATCGGCCAGTTGGGCGCGCCCGTGGGCTTTGTGCTGGCGGCCGGCCTGTTCGCCTACCTGTATGCCAACCTCACCGTGCAGGAGTTCCTGGCCTGGGGCTGGCGCTACCCCTTCTTCGTGGCCTTTGCCGTGAATGTGGTGGCCCTGTTCGCACGCCTGCGCCTGGTGGTCGGCCAGTCCTACACCGAGCTGCTGCAGGACCGCGAGCTGCAGCCCGTGCCCGTGCACAACGTGATGCGCGACGAAGGCAGCAACGTGCTTTTGGGCGCCTTTGCGGCACTGGCCAGCTTTGCGCTGTTCCACCTGGTCACCGTGTTCCCGCTGTCGTGGATCACGCTGTATACCGACCAGCCCGTGACCCAGATCCTGGGCGTGCAGATCGTCGGCGCCTTCCTGGCGGCCGGGGCCATCATGGTCTCGGGCTGGCTGTCGGACCACCTGGGCCGGCGCAAGCTGCTGGGCGGCATGGCGGTGTTGATCGGCGTGTTCAGCTTCATGGCGCCGGTGCTGCTCAATTCGGGCGAAGTCGGCAGCACCATGTTCCTGCTGCTGGGCTTTGTGCTGCTGGGCCTTTCGTACGGCCAGGCATCGGGCACGGTGACGGCCAACTTCTCGCCCAAGTACCGCTACACGGGCGCCGCCCTGTCGGCCGACCTGGCCTGGATCATCGGCGCTGCCTTCGCCCCCCTGGTGGCCCTGGGCCTGTCGGCCCAGTTCGGCCTGCTGGCCGTGACGGTGTACCTGCTGTCGGGCGTGGCCTGCACCCTGGGCGCCCTGAACCTGAACCGCCGCATGGAGCGGCGCGACCGATAAGAGCGGCTAACAAAACTCTTCCGGCGTCGTTGCTGCGTCTTGTCGTACTACCCGTACTGCCTGCGACGCATCGCCTGGCCAGAACCGCTTCGCTGAGTTTTGTTCTCCGCTCTCAGGTAGTTACATAAGAGAGAGCGAGGGGCGGGCCCACGGGAGGGCGGCCCCGCTGAGAAGCGATGCAAGAACCCGGTGGCTGCCATGGTGGCCACCGGGTTTTTTGTTGGGCGTCAGGGCTTGCGCCTGGGCGGTTCTTGGCTGCCCCCTGGACAGTCACCGTGAACAGGCCGCCGCGTTACTGGGATGGGACGGACTTGACGCCTTCCAGGATGAAATTGATGGGGATAAGCATCCACATCGGCTCCGCTATGCCATTGCGGCGGCCCGGCTGGTAGCGCCAGCGCATGGCGGCATCCACCGCGGATGCATCGAGTCGGGAAAAGCCGCTGGAGCGGGCGACTTCTGCCTTCAAGGGCGTTCCCTGGGTGTCGATCAATACCTTCACTTCGACACGGCCCTGCTCACCCATTCGCTTGGACAGCACGGGGTACTGCGGCGGTCCGTTGTGGGCCTCGCCGGTTGCCGTAGGTATTCCGGCTGGATCTGCTGGCGACTGGATGTCCTGGGCCACCGAGATGCCGCAGCAGGCGACCCAGCCTGCAAAGATGTACGCAAGGAGTGGGCAGGGGGGGGCGCTGTAGTGCCATGGGTTCAATGTGCAGGTGCGCCGGTCAGTCCTGCGGCCGGAACCCGATGGTCAGCGAAGGCGGCACGCGCCCGTCCACGTCGCGCGGCAGGGTCTCGGTCTTTTCCAGGGCGCGCAGCACGGCGTCGTCCCAGGCCTTGTTGCCGCTGGACTGCACCAGGCGTTTGCCGACGATGGTGCCGTCGGGCGCCAGGCGCACCTCGACTTCGGCGCGCGGGTTGCCCGAGACGGCGTCGGGGTAGACGATGTTGGGCTTGACCTTGGCGGCCACCTTGCCGCCATAGCTGCCCGAAGGGCCGGCGTTGCGGACGTCATTGCCGGTGGACTTTTCGTTGCCCTCGGAACCCGCCAGCCCCTGCATGCGGCGCAGGTTGGCCTCGCGCTGGGCGGCCAGTTGCCTGGCCTCGGCTTCGGCGCGCTGCTTCTTGGCGGCGGCTTCCTTCTCCTTGGCTTCCTTGGCCTCGCGCGCCTCCTTGGCGTCTTCGGCCTTGCGTTTTTCCTCGGCCAGCTTCTTTTGCTTTTCCTGCTCGGCCTTCTTCTGTTCGGCGAGCTTTTCCTTCTTTTCCTTTTCGAGGCGCTCTTCGCGCTCTTCTTCCTTGCGCTCACGCTCGCGCTTTTCGCGCTCGAGCTTCTCGGCGCGGGCCTTTTTCTCCTGCTCCAGGCGCTTTTTCTCGCGCTCGATGGCGATCTCGGCCTCGCGCTCGTCCGGGTCCTGCGTGCGGGGCGGGGGCGGTGGAGGGGGCGGCGCGGGCACGGGCCGGGGTTCGGGGGGCGGCGGTGCCGGGGGCGTGGGCGGTGTGGGCGGCGTCACCTCGGGCGGTGCGGCCTGTTGCGGCACGGCGGACCAGAGCTCTGCTTCCACGGCGGGCTGGTCGGTGCTGGACTTCCAGTTCACGCCCCAGGTGAGTGCACCGATCAGCGCCAGGTGCACCAGCACCGCCAGCGAGATGGCGCGCAGGCGGGCGGGTGGGGCAGGGGGCGCAAACTGGTCGCGATCGTCGTGGGCGTGCATGGAAGGGGTGGAGCGCTTTTCTTGTTCGTCGGTTCCGTGGAAGGGGTGGGCGTGTCAGCCAGTGGGGCTGCGCCGGCTCGGGCGCATACACACAACGTGCCAGGCCCCCAAAGCGTTGTCCTGGCTAGCCGCCCTGCTTGACCGAGAGTCCCACGCGCTGGACGCCGGCCTTCTGCAGTGCGTCCATGGCCTTGACCACGCTTTCGTACTGCACGCCCTTGTCGGCGGTGATGACCACTGCTGTCTCCTTGGTCTGGTCTTTCTGCCAGCGCTGTGCTGCGTCACCGATTTCACGCTGGCTCATGGTGCGCGTGGCCTCGGGGGTCTTGAGCTGCAGCGAGCCGTCCTTGTTCACGACGACCTGGGCGACGACCTTGGGCAAGTTCTTGCTTTTGCCGACCTTGGGGACGTCGACCATGCCAGGGGTGAGCATGGGTGCTGTCACCATGAAGATGATGAGCAGCACCAGCATCACGTCGATGAACGGGACCATGTTGATCTCGTTGATGGTGCGGCGGCCTCGGCCGCGGGATGCCATGGCGGGCATGGTGGGGCTCCCTTCTCGTGCTCAGTGGCCGGACGCCGACGACGCAGCGTGGTGCTGCACACCCAGGTTGCGCTGCAGGATGTTGGAGAACTCTTCAATGAAGGTCTCCTGGTGCGTGGCCACGCGGTCGATGTCGCGGGCAAAGCGGTTGTAGGCGATCACGGCCGGGATGGCGGCGAACAGGCCGATGGCGGTGGCCACCAGCGCTTCGGCAATGCCCGGGGCCACGGTGGCCAGGGTCACCTGCTCCATGCCGGCAAAGCCGGTGAAGGCGTGCATGATGCCCCACACCGTGCCGAACAGGCCCACGTAAGGCGACACCGAGCCCACCGTGGCCAGGAACGACAGACTGGACTCGACCACGTCCATCTCGCGCTGGAAGCTGGCGCGCATGGCGCGGCGCGCGCCGTCGAGCAGCGTGCCGGGGTCGGTGATGCGGCGCTCGCGCAGTTTCTGGTACTCGCGCATGCCGCTGGCGAAGATGCGCTCCATGGGGCCGGCGTTCTTGGCGTTCTGCGCGGCGCTGGCGAACAGGTCGTTGAGGCTGGTGCCGGACCAGAAGTCGCGCTCGAAGTCCTCGTTGAGCGCCTTGATGCGCTTGAGCGCAAAGAGCTTGCGGAAAATGGCGGCCCAGCTGGCGACCGAGACGACCAGCAGCAGCAGCATGACGAGTTGCACCACCCAGCTGGCCTGCAGCACCAGGCTAAGGATGGACATGTTTTGCGAATTCATGTGGTTGAGGATGACGGTGATGAGAGTTGGTGCAGAAAGGGCTCGGTATTCTCGCGGGCCGCAGGGGGTGGGCGTCCAACCTGTCGATGCGGATGGTGCCTTCACTGGGCAGTGCGGGCGAATTGTCGGTCATTCGCTGCTCTGGTTTCAGGAGCGCTTGCTGAAGTATTGTCAACGATGCGCGGCCTGCCTCCGGCAGCCTGGCGGTAACAATGAGTTCATCGCCGAGCCTGGCGGGGCGTATGTGGCCTGGCTGGCTGTGGGACCAGCATGCCGCTGGTTTTGTTCCCTTCCAGGCAGCGCCTTGCGCAAAATGATAGCGCCACGGAAAGGCGGCTGCGCAGGGTGCGGGAAGGTGGGGGGCGCCATGTCGTCGAAAGGCAGGCGCCGCCATGGGCCGAGGGCTGGCTATTCCGCTGGCGTGGCTGCAGTGCTGGTCAGCACCGGGTCAAGGACTTCAGGGCCTTCGCGGCCCCTGCGCGCTGGATGCTTTCTGCCATGCTGCACAAGAGGCCGGTCAGGGTGTGCAGCATGCGTCTTGCGTTCCATGGAAAGAGGCAAGGGGCGGCGGGGCGGACACCGGTGCCCATGGTTGGCGCGGCCTCCCCGCAGGTCAGGCAGTCCATGCGGGCAGCACGTTGCATGGACTGCAAGCCGGGTCAGTTCTTCTCGCCAGAAGTGATCTGCCCCGCCTTGACGGCCGTCTTGGTCTCGGCCTTCACGTCCGCGCGGTTGCGGCCATCGGTGGTGGGCTTGACCTTGCCATCGACCGGGTGTGCCTCGCCGCCGCGCGCGATGTCGCCGCGCTGCTGGGCCGCAGCGGTTTCGGCCTTGCGGTCCGCGCGCGTCTTGGCGGAGTCGAGCTTGGGCTGCTGGTTGGTGCTTTCGCCGCGGGGGATGGCCCCTGCGGCATTGGCGGCCTTGGTTTCGGACTTCACCTGGTCGCGCGACTCGGTCTGTGCGTTGATCGAAGACGTGCCCAATGCCAGCACGAGTGCTGCTGCGCCGAGAAGGGTGGAGTGGATTGTCATGGCTTGCTTTCTCTGGGTGTTGAAAGGTTGGGAAAAGGTTGGGGCAGGGCTTGCCCGGTCTTGCTCGCTTGCTGCCATGCGCACCAGCGCGTTCAGGATGTCCGCGCTGCTGCATGCGGGGTACCCCGGGGCAAGCAGCACAATCCGCAGGCCATACGCCGGCTTGCCCTGCACCACGCTGGACTCGCCAGGCGCATGCAAACTATGCGCGACGCGGCTTTCCAAGGCACTGACCGAATTTGCGGTTGCCCGTCTGAAATTGCTGCAAGCCCCCGTCGGCGCGATCACCGGCATGCGCCAGCCAGGGTGCCTCGGTCGGGGATGTGCGATGGACCCGTCAAGAGATCGATGCCAGGGGCATCGGCGCGAACACGGCGCCTTGCAGCGCAGCCTGCAGACCGCGGCGCGATGGCCTGGCGCCCCGGGCAGTTCAAGGGCGCTGTCTACAGAAGCGATTCTGGAATGAAGATCGACTGGATATAGAGTTTCAACCGTGTCCACGGGTCGGCGCCCGGCTCGTGTTCCAGCACCTCGGTGCGTTCCTGCGCATCCGTGCGCGTCCACTCCAGATCGCGCTGCCTGTCCTTCTTGAGCCGGACCTGGTAGGACGCCCTTTGCTGGAGAAGCTGCAGCAGGCCATGCGCCTCGGTGGCCAGCGCGGGGCTGCGTATGAAGATGCCGAACTCGGTGTTCAGCGCGTCCGAGCGTGGGTCGAAGTTGGCCGAGCCGATGAACAGGCGCTCGCGGTCGATGATGGTGGCCTTGCTGTGCAGGCGCAACGGCGTGCCTTGCATCTCGCCGGGCAAGAGCAGTTGTTGCCCCAGCGTTGGATGCAGCTCGAAAATCTCCAGGCCGGCGCGCAGCATGTTGTCACGGTAGCGCCGGTAGCCGGTGTGCACCACCGGCTCGTCCGTAGCGGCCAGGGAGTTGGTCAGCAGGCTGATCTTCACGCCCCGCGCGATGTTGGCGCGTGCACCCGCCAGCGCCTGTGCGCCGGGAACCAGGTAGGGCGACGCGATGGCGATGTCATGGCGCGCGTTCTGGAATTCCGTCCTCAGAAGATGGCGGTTGTTGTCCAGCAGCGCACCGGTGCGCAGCTGCGCAACCTCCATGTCGCCCCAGGCCTTGGCGGGCGAGTCCGCGAAGGCCTGGGCCTGGCCATACACCATGCCCACCCGGCCAGCGGCGAATTCCTCGTTCGGGGCGGGGCGTCCTTGCCGGTCGATGCCCGAGATGGGGGGCGGGGACGGTGTGTCCGCTCCGTCCACCCGCGCGGCGAAGGCCTGGCGCAGCACGTCAGGCGGCTGCGCCGGGGGCTGCACCGAGCCCAGGGTGCGCACCTGCATCGCGTTCCAGTATTCGTCGAAGAGGCTGGCCATCTGGGGGACGACAGGGCCGGCAATGAGCACGTCGTAGTCAAAGAAATTGAATTGCGAGCTGCGCAGGAAATACTCGTCGCCCAGATTCCTGCCGCCGGCAATCGCCATGGCGCCATCGGCCACGAACATCTTGTTGTGCATGCGCCGGTTGAGCCGCGCAAAATCCAGCAGGGCCGCCGCAAACCGCTGGCCCACGCTGCCGCGCGTGGGGAAAGGGTTGAAGAGACGCACCTCCACATTGGGATGGGCACCCAGGCCGTGCAGCAGGGGTTCGAGCCCATCGGTGTACAGGTCATCGAGCAGCAACCGCACACGCACCCCGCGCTGCGCAGCATCGCGCAGCTCGCGCAGCACCAGCCGCCCAGTCACGTCATCGTGCAGGTGGTAGTACTGCAGGTCCAGGGACCGCTGGGCCCGGCGCATCAGGGCGAGGCGCACCTCCAGGCCGGCCGGCCCGAGCAGCATGCGAAATCCGCTGTGGCCCGGCTCTGCACCGTCCATGGACGCCTGGGCCAGGTGGTCCAGCGGTGCCACGGCTGCACCGGGGGCTGCAAGGGCCGTGGTGTAGGTCCGGGGGCCTTCGTCCGGCAGGGTCGAGCAGCCTGCCAGCACCATGGCGGCTACAGTGCAGGCATATCGCAGCAGTGGAAGCAGGAGGCGGGCAGCTCGGCGCATGCGCAGGTTCCGTGGTTTGGTCTGGTTCAGGTCCGGTGGCGTCCATGCGCCCCAACGAAGGCGGTGTGCTGATGGCGATACCCGCAGCTCGGGGGAGTCCGTCCCGGGAGTGGCCCCTGTGCAGGCAATCAGGGATCAAGGCCGCGCGCTGCGCGCACCAGGTGGCTCATTCCTTGAAGACCGGGATCGAGCCACCGGCGGTGCGCCGGTCGCCGGCGGCTACCAGGAGCAGCCGCAAGCGCTCGATGTTGGCCTCGCTCTTGGCCAGCGAGTCTGCAGAGGTGTGGACGGAGTAGCTTCCCAGGTGCAGATCATGGGGGTGTGGTGTGGCGGATCCGATCACGAAGATCGCGTCGGCATCGGGGCTGGCCTTCAAGCCGATGGGCTGAAGCCCCTCCTCGAAGATGAGCATCTCGCCAGCATCGGCTGGAGTCTCTCCGGCCAGGGCACCGCTGGAGACCGCCAGCCAGGCGATCGGCTCCGTCGACGGTGGCGTGAACGTCCACTGGGTGCCGGCGGCAAGCCTCACCAGCAGGTAAGTCACACCCAGTGGTGCGCGTGCCGGGCTGCGGGCGCCTTCATAGCTGCCCAGAATCACGTGCGCGGGTCCGGTGGTCGGGACGCGCCTGGCTTCAACGTACTGGCTGTCCACGGACTCGTGTTCAAGGTCGGAGCGCAACGCAATCCAGAGCTGAAATCCCTTGGCCCTCGGAGTCGTCCCGCCGGAGAGCTCTTTGCCATGCCACACACCGTTGCCCGCGCGCATCCACTCGAATCCGCCGAAGCCGATGTGGCCACTTCCGTCGGTCGGGTCATCGAATCGCAGGTCCCCCTCGGTGATGACGGTGATCGTTGCCAGCCCCGAGTGCGGGTGGATGGAGAAGCCCGTCCGCGGGTTGTGAAGGTCGATGTCGAAAAGGTCGAGGAACACGTAGGGCTTGAGCATATGGCCCAGGTCCGAGGGGCTCATCAAACGAGTGACCGGACCGTGTGTATTGCCGACCGTCCTGAAGGCGACGCGGCGAACGCTTTCGTCGGCAGCAATTGGCAGGTCTTTGACTGGGTTCATGTTTTTTCTCCTTTCAAACCGCTGCGGCGCGGCCCGGCATGCGGCCGCGACTGTTCACATCGATGGGCCAGATCAGATGGGCAAGCCGCGCCGCCTGCCCCTTGCCCGCTACGGGACCTCGCTGCGCAAAGCAGCAGTCCGGCGAACCGAAGAACGGGATGGGCGCAGACCCGCCACCACCATGGAGGTCTTACTTGCCGGCCTTTGCCGCCTTGGCTGCAGACTCGAGCAGCTGCACTTCCCAGGCATAGGCGATGCCGCTGCCGCCACCGTGTTCCGCCACGACGCTTGTGAGAGGAACCGCGGTGTCCTCGCGGGCCCAGTCACGCTGCCATTCGCTGATGACGGCCATCCACGTGATGGGAACAGCGCCAGCCTGGACCAGGCGACGCACCGCCATGTCGTGCGATTCGGCCGAGACGCCGCCCGATGCATCGGTCACGACGAATACCTCGAACCCTTCGCCCAGTGCCTGGATGGCCGGCATGGCAAGGCAGATTTCGGTCCAGAGTGCTGCGAGGATGAGCTGCTTGCGGCCGCTCTTTTTCACGATGTCCGTTACCTTCGGGTCTTGCCAGGTGTTGATGAAGGTACGGTTGATGGGCTTCTGGTCGGGGTAGACGTCCTGCAGCTGCTTGATCAGGTAGCCGCCGCGTTCCTCGATCACCGTGGTGAGGATGCACGGCACATTGAAGACCTTGGCGCCTTTGGCCAGGCCGACGACGTTGTTGACGATCGTCGAGGGATCGTGGCTGTTCAGGTTCGTGAACTGGTACGGCTGGTGGTCGATCAGCACGACGATGCTGTCTTCGGGACGAAGCAGTGCGTTGAGGCCAGTCTTGGACATGGAAAAGCTCCTTGGCGTATTGGACGCTTGCGCGCCTTGGGGTTGAGGAAATACACGGCCGCACCGTTGAGAAAGTGCGCGACATCCATGTTGCCGAGGCCGCCTGGACCCGTCACTGTCCGATCCTGCGGATGACAGTTCGAATTGCTCACCTGGTGGTGCGGCCCGCTGGTCCGGCGGCGCGCCTGCGAGGCTGGATGGGCGTCGTCGCTGCAGCACGGCAAGGCGGACCAACGACGTCATACGGTTGAAGGCGAATCCGTATCAGGGCCTCAGGACCACGCGGCCGAAGGGCTTTTCCCGCTCTGCATATTCGTGGGCAAACGCCGCCTGGGAGAGCGGGAACGTTCTGTCGATCACAGCCTGGATGCGTTTGGCGGCGAGCGCTTTGAACATCCTGTCCACCATGGACCAGACCGTGGGTTTCTCGAACAGCGTACCCATGAACACGCCGAAAAGTGCCTGGTTGGATTGCATGGGCGCCCAGAGATCCACATCCATGGCCCCGCCGCCCGCATTTCCGACAAAGACCAGGCGCCCTTCAGGGGCCAGCGCAGCGATGGAATCGTGCAATGTGGTTCCGATGGGGTCCAGCGCCACATCGACTCCACGGTTGCCGGTGATGCGTTTGACCTCGCCGACCACATCGCAGGTCGCCCTATCGATGGCGTGATAGGCTCCCAGCGCTTGCAGCTTTCTGCATCGTGCGGCTCCGCTCGCCACTGCGAGCACATGCGCGCCCGCAAGTGCCGCGAGCTGCACGGCAGCGACGCCCAGCCCACCCGCAGCCGCCTGGATCAAGACCGTTTCGCCGCGCTGCACGCCGGCTCTGGCAAACAGGCAGTGGTTCGCCGTGCCGAACGCAATGGTTGAAACGGCAGCGTCCCGGGTTGCGACGCCGTCAGGTATGAGCCATGTCCGGGTGGCCGGAACAGCCCACAGTTCCGCGTGCGAGCCATGCATGTCGAAGGCCGCAACCCTGTCACCGATCTTTCGATTCTCAATGCACGATCCAACCGCCTGGATGACGCCCGCCGCGGCAAATCCCAGCGTCCACGATGGATGGGGCGGCGTGTTGAGGCGGCGGTTGATGAGGTCGCCACCCTCGATGGATATGGCTTCCACGGAGATCAGCACGCCATCCGACTTGACTGCAGGATCGGGTAGTTCCACGTATTTCAGGACACCGGGGGGGCCTGCCTTGTCGTACACCGCTGCCTTCATGGTTCTGGTCCCCCGGCCATCGGCTTGAATCGTTGTGCTGGATGAAAAATGTGAAAGCCCGGATGCTGTGCATCACGGGCTTTCGTCTTATTTCTTCACGAAGGCCAGCAGGTCCTTGTTCAACTGGTCTTTGTGCGTATCGGTGATGCCGTGCGGACCGCCCGCATACTCAATCAGTTGCGCACCGGGAACCAGCTTGGCTACCGCACGCCCCGTCGTCTCGATCGGCACGATCTGGTCGTCCGTGCCGTGAACGACCAGTGTCGGGATGTTGAACTTCTTCAGATCCTCCCGGAAGTCGGAGTAGAAGAACGCGTTGATGCAGTCAAACGTGGCTTTGCTGCCGGCTTGCATGCCCTGTGCCCAGAAGCTGTCGATCAAGCCGGCGGAAGGCTTTGCGCCGGGACGGTTGAATCCGAAGAAGGGACCGCTCGCGATGTCCTTGTACAACTGGGAGCGGTTGTCCAGTGATCCCTTGCGCAGGCTGTCAAAGACTTCCGTGGGCACGCCATCGGGGTTCGTGCCCGTCTTGCCCATGATGGGCGTAATGGCGCTGACCAGTGCGGCCTTGGCTACCCGTGCGGTGCCGTGGCGCCCGACGTAGCGCGCGACTTCGCCGCCACCCGTGGAGAAGCCGACCAGTACGACACCCTTCACGTCGAATTTGCGCAGAACGGCGTCCAGGTCGTCGGCATACTGGTCGATGGTGTTGCCCTCCCAGGGCTGGCCTGAGCGACCATGGCCCCGGCGGTCGTGGGCAATCACCCGGTAGCCGTTCTCCGCCAGGAATTGCATCTGCGATTCCCAGCTGTCCGAGTTCAGAGGCCAGCCGTGGCTGAAGACGACCACTTTCCCGTTCTTGGGGCCCCAGTCCTTGACGTAGAGCTGGGTACCGTCGTTGGCAGTGATGTATTGGTTTGAGGTCATGGGGTTTGCGTTGGTTTTGACGGGGGTTGCATTGGCGAAAGTCTGGAGCGCCAGGCCGCAACTGGCGGTGGCGGCTGCGAGAAGGATGCGTCTGAGTCTGTTCATGGTGGGTGGTGGAGTTGAGCGTTGGCAGTCGTTGGCAAGGGCCTCGTGGCCGGCGCCCGCAAGCGCGTGACCAGCTGCTTGTCGGGAGATGCCGGATCCGATCTCTCCGCTCGCCTATCGACTGTGAAAAGTGTCCGCCCACGGCCCAGCTGGGTCACTGACTGATACTCGCAAGTCCAGTCGGAATTGCGCATGGCCCCAGGCCCCGGGCGACCCGACCCCACGCTTTCGGACTGAGTGAAGCACTTTCGGACAGTGCTTTGAACGGTGGTTCTACACCAGGGAGGCCCACGCCCCCATGGGTTCAAGGTCTTCTGCGCAGATGGAAGTCTTCTGAGCCTTCTTCATGCGGCCGGAGCAAGGACGCATGCGCCATCCTGGTCAGCACCAACGACAGGGCAGCAGCCACCCGCGTCGTCGGGATTGCACGAGAGGCAGATACTCTGCCCAGGACCTGGTGTCCTGGGTTGGAAGTTCGTTGAAGAAAGAATTCTGCCGAAATCGCTGCAGGCTAGGCGCAAAGCACAGCCATGCCGAGTGGCATGGCGCGCATTTGTAACGACGCATGGCGGCGATTGTCGGGAGATTTATTCAACGAATTTCCAACTCGGGACACTACATACCGGCGTACGAACCGGAACACGCACTGGCTTTGAACAGAGCGGGTGCCTTCCGAGGGGGCTTGATTGCCAGGCCTGTTAGGGCCTGCTCAAGGGGGAGGCATGCCATGGCCGAAGTCGGGAAACTTGCTGAAGTAGTCCTTCAGCATTTCTGTCAGCACCCGGATCTTGCGCGCAGGATGCTGGCCTGGCGGGCGCACCACGTAAGCGCCTGCCGGCCGGGTTGGATGCCGCGGCATGATCGTCACCAATGCCCCGCTAGCCAGGTGGGGGCGCGTGAGTCCAAAAGGCAGGTAACCGATGCCTATCCCCGCCACTGCTGCGGCGAGGAGCGCAATGCCGTTGTCTGCCTTGAAGCGGCCCTGGGGCCGAACGGATACCACTTGGTCTTCATTCATCAGTTGCCAGTTTTCCGTGCCCTGCATCAGCGCTTCGTGGTCCAGGAGTTCGTCGAGTGTTTGAGGCGCGCCGTGCGCTTGGATATAGGCTGGACTTGCCACCAGGCTTCCGTTAACCGGTCCTACACATTGGGCCACCAGATTGGAGTTCGGGAGATGGCCGACGCGAATGGCGCAGTCGTAGCCTTCGGCGACCAGGTCGACGAAGCGGTCGCTGTAGCAGGTCTGGATATGGAGCTGTGGATGCCGGCTCGCCATCTCGGCGAGTACCGGCGCGAAGTGGGTCGGGCCGAAGGACAGCGGTGCCGCCACGCGCAAGCGGCCGCGCAGTTCCCCGGCGGGAAGGATCGTCTCTCTGGCAATTTCTATCTCGGCGCACACTCGGGCCGCATAGTCGCGAAACGTCGCACCCGCCTCCGTGAGGGATGCACCTCTTGTGGTGCGGGCGAGCAACTGAACGCCCAACTGCGCCTCAAGCCGGATGAGCCGGCGGCTGACGATGGACTTGGCAACGCCAAGACGCGTGGCGGCCGCAGTGATGCCTCCCGCATCGGCAACTTCCACGAAAGTTCGCAATTCATCGATGTCCATTTGGCGTTCCTGTTTTTGCGACACAGCTTCGCAAATTTAGGTCTACCGTAGCACAAGCAAGGATGTGAAGATACGCTTGGAATTGATTTGCTCTGCGGAGCGGTCTGAGCGCCAAACCCTAGAAACGAGATGCGCCTTGAGGGCGTGTCACACGCCCTCTCATCCCGTATGCCAGACGAATTTGAACTTCCAGAGAACATGGCCATGCTGACGACCTCCAGCCGTTGCTGGAACGGCGTGACCGTCGATCTGAATGAGTTCACCTGCACGGGCAGGGTTTTGTTTCCCATGCAGGGCCACGAGGAGTCCACCCGACTCGGCGCTCTGCTCGAAGAGGTCGGACGGGACCACGCCGAGACCAGGGCGGCTGCCAATATCCCCAATCCGGTGGGCTACAAGCCCCGGCACATGTATTTCGCGCCGGCGCAACAGGAGCTGTGGGGCCACTCTGCGGATACCCGCTATGTCAAGTGCACGGCGATCAGCTTTGACCTGGACCGGCTCCAGGCGCGTCTGGGCATTTCTGAATCGCTGGGACAGGCCGACGTTCCTCGGCTCCGCCTTTTTGATGACCGGCTGTGGACATTGATCAAGCTGCTGACCGATGCGATCAACGACTCCGACCCCACCGCCCAGCTGTACGGTGACTCGCTGACGGCCGCGATTGCGGCAAGGCTGTTCGAACGACCCAAGGAGTCCAAAGGGAGCGAGGCCGGGCTTTCGGCGATCCAGCTCAGGGATGCGATGAGCTACCTGGAGGCGAAGATGCCGGCGAGGGTGGAACTGGAGACACTCGCAAAGCTGGCGGGCCTGTCGCAGTCGCACTTCAGCCGCGCGTTCAAGGCGTCGACGGGGCTGGCGCCGTACCAGTGGCAGTTGCAGGCCCGCGTCGAGCGGGCGCGGGACCTGTTGTTGAACACCAATGGCTGCCTGGAGGACATTGCCGAAGCCACTGGTTTTGCGGACGCGGTCCACTTTGGCCGTACCTTCCGCAAGATCACGGGCGCCACCCCTGCAGCATGGCGCATGGACCGGCTCACCTAGTGTCCCGAGTTGGATATTCGTTGAATAAATCTCCCGACAATCGCCGCCATGCGTCGTTACAAATGCGCGCCATGCCACCCGGCATGGCTGTGCTTTGCGCCTAGCCTGGCAGCCATTTCGGCAGATTTCTTTCTTCAACGAACTTCCAATCAGGATCCCACTCCCTTTGTGTGGCACAAAAGCGCCGGGCACCGTCCTGGCATCCGTGGCGCGGGCGGCCAGTTCCATCATCTGATGCCCACTTCTGAGGCATCACACTGGAACAGGTTCTTGGGAGGGCTCGCCGGGCCAGGTGCCAACGGTTTTCAACGGGGATTCAACCGAGCACAAGCTCAGTCAAAGGCGCGTTCGAGTTCGGCTGGAAATTCCGGGCGACCGCGCGCGTTCAACGCTGTGCCGGTCACCACCGCATTCAGCATGGGGCGATTGTCTGCAATGCGGTAGATGCTTTGGTTGAAGAGAAACCGGATTCGCCCGCTGCGCTGCAGCGCAGTGCGCACTACAAATCTGTCGCCGCTGACCAATGAGCCTTTGTAGTCGATCTCAATTCGCGTGACGACGAGGCTGATTCCGCGTTGGGACAGTTCCCCGAACTTCAGCCCCTTCGATTCCAGCAACTCGTGGCGGGCATGTTCCAGGTAGTTCAGATAGACCGCATTGTTCACTACGTGGTCCATGTCGCATTCGTAGTCCCGGACCTTCAGTTCTATTTCGAAAATCTTCGCTGATTGGTCTTGCAGGTTTGTCATAGGTCATCGATTGTCCATGGGCTACCAGCGCGCAGGTGCGCTGTCCATACCGTCACCACGCTCGTTTCAGAGTCTCCAAATAGACCCTGATTGGGAATTCAAAGGGCATGTGCTGGCCTCGTGGTTGGTGCGCCGGCGCGTGTGGATGCCGTGTGCCTTGGCAGAGGGCGGGAGCCGGACCGAGACCCGGCCTCCGCCTTCAAGCAAAGAACCGAAGCAACCACTACCCAGATCACCCCAACAAACGACGCAACCGAGCAACAGACTCCTCCAATTGCGCCATCGAATTTGCCGTGGAGAACCGCACAAACCTCTCCGTCTCCGCAGTCCCGAAATCCCGCCCCGGCGTAATCGCCACATGCGCGCGCTTCATCACCTCAAACGCAAAATCCCAACTGCCATTCACACCCAGCCGAGAAGCAGCCTCGGTGCAATCGGCCCACGCATAGAACGCGCCATCGGGCATCACGGGTACCGACAGCCCCATGGACTGCAGCGCAGGAATAAAGAAATCCCGGCGTGCCTTGAACTCCGCCCGCCGCCGCTCGTACTCCGCAATGCTCTCGGCCTCGAAGCAGGCCAGCGCCGCATGCTGCGAAACCGTGCTCGCGCAGATGAACAAATTCTGCGCCAGACGCTCGACCACAGGCACCATGGCCTCGGGCACCACCATCCACCCCAGCCGCCAGCCGGTCATGTTGAAGTACTTGCTGAAGCTGTTGATGCTGACGATGTTCTCGTCGATGGCCAGCGCCGTGTGGCCGAACTCTTCCTCGTACGACAGGCCCAGGTAGATCTCGTCGATCAGCGTGATGCCGTCGTGCGCGCGCACGACCTCGTGGATGCGGCGCAGCTCGCCGGGCGCGATGGAGGTACCCGTGGGGTTGGACGGCGAGGCCAGCAGCACGCCGCGGGTCTTGTCGGTCCAGGCGGCGCGCACCTTTTCGGCGCTCAGTTGGTAGCGTTCGGCCGCTGTCGTTGGCAGCAGCATGGCCTTGCCTTCTGCCGCGCTCACGAAGTGGCGGTTGCAGGGGTAGCTCGGGTCGGGCATGAGGATCTCGTCGCCCGATTCAATCAGTGCCAGGCAGGCCAGCTGCAGCGCGGCCGATGCGCCCGCCGTGACCACGATGCGCCGTGCCGGCACATCGACGCCGAAGCGCTGTGCATACCAGGCGCTGATGCGCTCGCGCAGGGGCTCCAGGCCCAGGGCGTTGGTGTACTGCGTGGCGCCGTCGCGCACGGCGCGGGCGGCGGCCTCCTGCACCAGGGGCGGGGCGGTGAAGTCGGGCTCGCCGATGTTCAAGAAGATCATCGGCTCGCTGGTGCCCGCCACCTCGCGCGCCAGGGCCTGGGCGGCCTTTGCCACCTCCATCACGTAAAACGGTTCGATGCGCTCGGCGCGCGAGGAGAACTTCATGGTGGTCCGGTGGGTCGTGCCTTGCCTGCAGTGCTGCGGCGTGGCGGGGTATAAGGCCGCGCTGCGGTGGGGCCCGCAGCGGGTAGGTACGTAGGTGGCTGGCCGCTCAGGCCTGGGCGCCGTCGTCCGCAGGCGTTGCTGCTGCTGCGCTGGCGCCCGAGGCCTTGTCGGCGGCGACTTCGGCGGCGCGCAGGCGCGGTGCCAGGCCATTGAGCACGGCGTTCACGTACTTGTGGCCATCGGTGCCGCCGAATTCCTTGGCCAGTTCGATGCACTCGTTGAGCACCACGCGCCAGGGCACGTCCAGGCAGTGCTGGAACTCGTACACGCCGATCCACATCACGGCGTGCTCGATGGGCGAGATCTCGGCCATCTTGCGGTCCAGCAGGGGCGTGATCAGCGCGTCCATGTCGGCGGCCATCTGGATGCTGCCGTGCAGCAGCGCGTCGTAGTGCACCGAGTCGGCCTTGTGAAAGCCCGCCAGGTCGCGCGTGAAGGCGTCAATCGCCTCGGGCGCGTTGCCGCCCACCAGGTGCTGGTACAGCGCCTGCAGCGCGAATTCGCGCGCGCGGCTGCGCGCCGACTTGGAAGCCGCCTTGCGCACGCCGGTGCTCTTGAGGCCGGTGCGCGACTGCTTGGGCGGGCGCTTGGCCGGGTGGCTGCTGCTGGCGCTGGCGCCGCTGTCGTCGTTGCCGTAGTCGTTTTCGCTCATGACAGGTCTTCCAGCAGGTTGGCCATTTCCACAGCCACACGGGCCGCGTCCGTGCCCTTGTCGGTCTGGCGGGCGATGGCTTGTTCCATGTTCTCGGTGGTGATGATGGCGTTGGCGATCGGGATCTGGTAGTCGAGCGACAGGCGCGTGACGCCCGCGCCCGATTCGTTGGCCACCAGCTCGAAGTGGTAGGTCTCGCCGCGGATGATGCAGCCCAGGGCGATCAGCGCGTCGTACTCGTCGGCCTCGCACATCGCCTGCAGGGCCACGGGCACTTCGAGCGCGCCGGGCACCAGCACGTGCTTGATGTGCTTTTCCTGCACGCCCAGGGCCAGCAGCTCGGCACGGCAGGCCGCGGCCAGGCTGTTGGTGATGCTTTCGTTGAAGCGGGCCTGGACGATGCCGATGTGCAGCTTCTTGCCGTCCAGCCTGTCTGCTGTTCCTTTTTCTGCGCCAAACATAGTGGTGATCCTGTTCTTTTACTCTTTGGGGATGAAGCCGGTGATTTCGAGGCCGTAGCCGGCCATGCTGGGCATGCGGCGGGGCTGGCCCATGAGTTGCATCTTGTGCACGCCGCACTCGCGCAGGATTTGCGCGCCCACGCCGTAGGTGCGCAGGTCCATGCGGCCACGCTCGGGCGCCTGGGCGGCGCGTGCCGTGCCCTCGAACTGTTCGAGCAGTTGCTCGGCCGTTTCGCCGCAATTGAGCAGCACGGCCACGCCCTTGCCCTGGGTGGCCAGGTATTGCAGGCTCGAATCGAGGCCCCAGGAGTGCATGGAGCGGTTGACTTCGAGCGCGTCGAACACCGACAGCGGTTCGTGCACACGCACGGGCACCACGTCGTCGGTTCCCCACTGGCCCTTGACCAGCGCCAGGTGCACCGCCTGGCTGGGCTTGTCGCGAAAGGCGTGCACGGTGAACTCTCCCGCGGCGGTCTGCAGGGTGCGCGTGCCCACCTTTTCGACCAGGGTTTCGTTGCGGCTGCGGTACTCGATCAGGTCGGCGATGGTGCCGATCTTCAGGCCGTGCTCGGCCGCGAACAGCTGTAGGTCGGGCAGGCGGGCCATGGTGCCATCGTCCTTCATGATCTCGCAGATCACGGAGGCGGGGCTGCAGCCGGCCATCACGGCCAGGTCGCAGCCGGCTTCGGTGTGGCCGGCACGCATGAGCACGCCGCCGTCCACCGCCTGCAGCGGGAAGATGTGGCCAGGCTGCACCAGGTCTTCGGCGCGCGCCTCGGGTGCCACGGCGGCCTGCACGGTGCGCGCGCGGTCGGCGGCGGAGATGCCGGTGGTCACGCCCTCGGCCGCCTCGATGGAGACGGTGAACGCGGTGGAATGCTTGGTGCCGTTGCGCGTGACCATGGGCGGCAGGCGCAGGCGCTCGCAGCGCTCGCGGCTCAGGGTCAGGCAGATCAGGCCGCGGCCGAAGCGGGCCATGAAGTTGATGGCCTCAGGCGTGACATGGTCGGCGGCCAGCACCAGGTCGCCTTCGTTCTCGCGGTCTTCTTCATCGACCAGGATGACGATGCGGCCGGCGCGCATCTCGGCCACGATGTCCTCGACGGGCGAGATCGGCACGGGGGTGAGGGGGGTGTTCATGGAGGGCTAGGGCTTTCTGTGGGGACGGCTGGCAGGCGGGTGCAGCGCAGGTTCCCGTGGCTGGAGGCTGCAGCGCAATGTGCACCCCCAAGAAACCGCCCAAAGAACATGCGATGCGGCGTAGCCGCACGTCGACGGGGCTTATTGCCCCGGAAGGCGCCGATTTTAATGCACCCGGCAGTCGAGTGCATGCGGATGGCCTTGCGCCAGGTCAGATCATGCTGCCCTGGATCACCACGTCGGATTCTGGGTAGGCCACGCAGGGCAGCACGCAGCCCTCGGCCTTCTCTTCGGGCGAGAGGCCTGGCCATTCGATCTCGTAGCGCACACGCCCCTCCACCAACTGGCCGATGCAGGTGCGGCAGGTGCCGTTGCGGCAGGAGCTGGGCCAGTCGATGCCGCCCTGTTCCATGGAGACGAGCAGCGGCTGCTCGGGCCAGGCGTCGCACTGGGCGCCATCGGGCTCGATGCGGGCGGTGAAGAAGGGGATGGCGGGCTGGTTCATGCGGTATCGCGGGTGTCGGCGGTGCGTTGCCACACCAGGAGAAGGTTGTTGGCCGGCATGGCGTGGCGCGCGGCCAGGTGCAGGCCGGCGGCTGCGGCTTCGCGTTCCACATCGGCGCGGTGGCGGATGCCCCAGCCAGGGTCCTGCGCGCGCAGGGTGGCGTCAAAGCCCCGGTTGCCCGGCGAGGTGGGCACACCGTCTTCGATGTAGGGCCCGTAGGTGACCAGCCGGCCACCAGGCGCCAGGTGGCGCGCCGCGCCCTGCATCAGCCCGGCGCAGCAGGCCCAGGGTGCGATGTGCAGCATGTTGGCGCAGTAGATCAGGTCGAAGGGCTGGGCGAAGGGCGCGCCGCCATCGGGCCAGACGCTGGAGCGCACGTCCAGGCGCACGGCGGGCAGCACTTTGGCGGCACCGGCCTGCAAGGCCCAGCCGGCGATCGCGAAGAACAGCTCGTCCTTCAGGTCCGTGGGTTGCCAGCTCCAGCCGGGCAGGGCGGCGCTGAAGAAGGCCGCATGCTGCCCCGTGCCGCTGGCAATCTCCAGCGCGGCACCGGTGTCGGGCAGCAGGCCGCGCAACACGGCCAGGATGGGGGCCTGGTTGCGCTCGGAGGCGGGGCTGCAGGGGAGGGCGGGTGCGGTCATGGTTGTGGACAAAAGGGATGGCGGATGCTATCAAATTGAAAGCAAATCCAGGCTTGGAGGGGCTTTGCCAAAACTGCCTTGTTTTTCGGCAATGCAGGGATAGTCCTTACAAATCAAGCACTTGGCCTGCCTGTACAGCACTTGTCCCGACTTATCCCCATGATTGTCCAGTGCCGGGTGGGATAACCCCCGCCATTTGCCTGAAAAACAGGCAATGCGGGGCTTGCCCTTGTGAATCAAGCACTTGGCGTGGCCATACAGAAGTTGCCAAAACTTATCCACATGATTGTCCAGGGCTGGCAGGGATAACCGGGTTCCGCGTGTTTTCCGGGACTGCCCAAAAAACGGGCGGCGCAAGGATTGTTCTTTCAAATCAATGGCTTGCGTTGGCCATACAGCAGTTGTCCCGAGTTGTCCCCGCAGTTGTCCAGTGTGCCCAGGGATAACCCGTATGCCGGTGCTCCCGGTGGCTGCCCAAAAATCAGGCGATGCAGGGATAGTCCTTGCAAATCAAGCACTTGGAGGCGCCATACACGACTTGCCAAAACTTATCCACATGATTGTCCAATGTGGGCAGGGATAACTGCGGCCTGGGTGCCGCAGGGTCAGGCCTCGACCTTGACGCCCTTCCAGAACGCCACACGGCCACGGATTTCCTCGGCCTCGGGCTTGGGGTCGGCGTAGAACCAGGCCGCGTCGGTGTTCATTTCGCCGTTGACCAGCAGCGAGAGGTAGCTGGCCTGGCCCTTCCAGGCGCACATGGTCTTGTGGTTGCTGAAGGTCACGTACTCGCGCTTGAGCGAGGCTTCGGGGAAATAGTGGTTGCCTTCGACCACCACGGTGTCGTCGCTTTCGGCGATGGTCACGCCGTTCCAGGTTGCTTTCATGGGAATCATCCTTCGGGAAAAAAACGGGGGCGCATGCATGCCCGCCAGGGGCGATTGTGCTACCAGGCAGTCACGCACGGTACGGGGTTGCGGGGGGATGTCGCGTACAGTCGCTGCGCAGCCAACAACCACAGGAGAACATGCACCATGGGTATCGATTTCAAGGGCCGCGTGGCCATCGTCACGGGCGCCGGCGGCGGCCTGGGCCGCCAGCATGCACTGGCACTGGCGGCGCGCGGCGCCAAGGTGCTGGTCAATGCCTGGGCGGCGCCGTGGACGGCAAGGGCGGCTCGGTGGGCGCGGCCCAGGCCGTGGTGGACGAGATCATCGCGGCCGGTGGCGAGGCGATTGCCAATGGCGCATCGGTCACCGACTACGCGGCCGTGCAGGCCATGGTGCAGCAGGCCGTCGACGCCTGGGGCCGGGTGGACATCCTGGTGAACAACGCCGGCATCCTGCGCGACAAGTCGTTCTCCAAGATGGAGATGGACGACTTCCGCCTGGTGGTGGACGTGCACCTCATGGGCGCCGCGCACTGCTGCAAGGCCGTGTGGCCGCACATGGTGGCCCAGCAGTACGGGCGCATCGTGATGACCACCTCGTCCACGGGCCTGTACGGCAACTTCGGCCAGTCCAACTACGGCGCGGCCAAGCTCGCGCAGGTGGGCCTGATGCAGACCCTGTCCATCGAGGGCGCCAAGTACAACATCCACGTGAACGCCCTGGCGCCCACGGCCGCTACGCGCATGACCGAAGGCCTGATGCCCCAGGAGGTGCTCGACGCCCTGAAGCCCGAGGCCGTGGTGCCCGCCATGCTGGTGCTGGCGCACGAAAGCGCGCCCACGCGCACCATCCTGTGCGCGGGTGCGGGCACCTTCGAGGCGGCGCACATCACGCTGACCCAGGGTATTCACCTAGGCATGGGGCCCGAGACCCCCGAGCAACTGGCCGCACGCCTCTCGGAAGTGACCGAACGGGCGGGCGAACAAGTACCACAAAGCGGTGCAGCCCAGGGGACCAACGAGGTGAGCAAGGCCATGGCGGCCAGGGTTTAAGCCAGATCCACACGCGCAATCCCGCGGCGTGCTAAGTTCCGCCCCGATACGAGATCGGTAATAAAGATATGAGAACTTTGCAGGAACGACTGGCCGCCTACCCCGCAGATGCACTGGCAGGCATCCGCCGCGGCATCGAGAAGGAGGGATTGCGCGTGCTGCCCAGCGGGGGGCTGGCGCTCACGCCGCACCCGGCGGCATTGGGCTCGGCGCTCACGCACCCGCTGATCACCACCGACTACAGCGAATCGCAGCTGGAGCTGATCACCGGCGCCCACAAGGGCGTGGACGAATGCCTGCACGAGTTGGCCGAGGTGCACCAGTTCGTGCACCGCGCGCTGCAGGCCCAGGGCGGCGAGTTGATGTGGGCGTCGAGCATGCCCTGCGGCCTGCCCACGGACGAGACGATTCCCATCGGCCGCTATGGCAGCTCCAACATCGGCCGTGCCAAGAGCGTCTACCGCATGGGCCTGGGCCACCGCTATGGCCGGCGCATGCAGACCATCTCGGGCATCCACTACAACTGGTCGCTGCCCGGCGTGGGCAGCGATGACTACTTTGCGCTGATCCGCAACTTCCGCCGCCACGCCTTCGTGCTGCTGTACCTGTTCGGCGCCTCGCCCGCGCTGTGCCCTTGCTTCGTGCAGGGGCGCGAGCACCGCCTGCAGGCCCTGGGCGACAAGGGCCAGGCCATGTACCTGCCGCACGCCACCTCGCTGCGCATGGGCCGCCTCGGTTACCAGAGCGACGCCCAGGCCACGCTGGCCGTGAGCTACAACGGCCTCCAGGGGTACGCCAACTCGCTGCACGAAGCATTGACCCGGCCCTACCCGGCGTACGAGACCGTGGGCGTGCGCAACCCCGGCGGCGACTACAACCAGCTCGGTACCAGCCTGCTGCAGATCGAGAACGAGTTCTACGGCACCATCCGCCCCAAGCGCACGGTGAAGACCGGCGAGCGGCCGCTGCATGCGCTGCGCGAGCGCGGGGTGGAGTATGTCGAGGTGCGGCTGATGGACCTGGACCCGTTCGTCACCGTGGGCATCACGGCGCAGACCATGCGCCTGCTGGACGTGTTCCTGCTGCACTGCCTGCTGTCCGACAGCCCGCCCGATACGCCTGAAGAGATCGCTGAGCTCAAGCAGAACCAGCACCTCACGGCCGAGCGCGGCCGCGAGCCGGGCCTGCAGCTGCAGCGCAATGGCAAGGATGTGGCGCTGACCACCTGGGGCGCCGAGGTGCTGGCCGAGTGCGTGCCACTGGCTGCCGCGCTGGATGCCACGCATGGCACCACGGACTACAGTGATGCCCTGCGCGATGCGCGTGCGCTGATGGACGCGCCGGAGCGCACACCCTCGGCGCGGGTGCTGGCCAGCATGGTGCAGGACCATGAGAGCAGTTTCGAGCGCTTTGCCTTCCAGCAGTCGGCCAAGGCGCAGGCCACCTTGCTGGCCTTGCCCTGGAGCGATGTGCAGCAGGCGCGGTATGAGCAGATGGCGCATGACTCCGTGGCTGCGCAGAAGGCCATTGAGGCGGCGGATACCTTGCCGTTTGAGCCTTGGCGGGAGCAGTACATGGCTGTTGGTGGTTTGGGCTGATAGTCTGGCTTATGGTGGCTTCTGCTGTGGGTTGAGGGCGGGAGCCGGGATGTGCGCCCGGCGGCGCAGTAACTTTCTCTTGGGCCGCCAAGAGAAAGTCACCAAAGAGAAGG
>NZ_JBWKYR010000020.1:0-89480 GCF_059423865.1 Acidovorax sp. GW458-11-26-14-TSB4 | reverse complement strand
CTTTCTTTGGGGTACGTTTCTTTGGCGACGCAAAGAAAGGTACCTCGGCCGCCGGGCCGAGACCCGGCCTCCGCCTTTGGCATAGGCATGCAGTGGTCTCAGCCCACACCGCCAGGTGCACATCCCGGCCCCCGCCCTCGGCAAAGACACAGAGCAACCATGACCAAAGCACACCACAGATTCCCCCACGGCATCAAAACAGCTTGACCACCGCAAATCGCCCACGCGACACTTGGAACAGGGAGCAACAGGGGCACCATCCATGCAGTCCACGACAGACGAAGAAATTGCACTCGGCCAAAGCAGCCGCATCGACAACCAGCACAACGTGGAGGAAGGCACCGGCCCGGCCGGTGGCGCGCCGGCCCTGTCTGCCGCGCTGGCCGCCGCAGCGCTGCTCGCCGCCTGCGGCGGAGGCGACGATCCGCCCGAGGCCCTGGTGCAGGGCCGGGCCGAGGTGGCACAGCCGCAACTGCTGGGCGGCACGGGCTCGAGCGCCAGCCGCTCGGCCGCCACGCGCATGCCCACGGCCGATGAGTTCCTGGACTGGGCAGAGCGGCAGTTTCCGCAGTTCTTCTCGCCGCACGCATCCACCCTGAGGGCCGATGCGCTGAGCTACCGCTTCTATGCGGGCACGGGCCTGTACCTTGGCGTGCTCAATGGCGAGGTGCTGGCGCTGGGGCCGGCCACGGGCGGCAAGGTGGCGGCGCTGGGGCGGGTGGCGGATTTTGCCGATGCGGTGCTTGCGGGCAGCGGCGGCAGTGGCAGTGTGGCCAGCGACGAGGCGGCGGCGCGCTTTCTGCACCAGGCGGCATTTGGCGCAAGCGACGCGGACATTGCCGCCGTGCGCAGCCAGGGCTACGCGGGCTGGCTGGACGCGCAACTGGCCATGCCCATGGGACAGAGCAAGTGGGACTGGCTGGTGGCCCAGGGCTATGCGGTGGCCAATGACCGGGCCTTTTTCTTCAACAACAGCCTGGCGCAGTACGCGGTGTGGCACGACCTGTTCAGCGCCACCGACATGGTGCGCCAGCGCTGGGCGCTGGCGCTGTCGGAGGTGTTCGTGATCTCGGTGGCCAGCATTGGCGGCAGCCTGAACTGGCCGGGCTTTGCGGGTGCGCATTACTGGGACACGCTGGCGCGGCTGGGCTTGGGCAACTTCCGCGCGCTGCTGGAGGCTGTGACCCTGCACCCGGCGATGGGCGCCTTTTTGAACACGCGCGGCAACCAGAAGGAAGACCCGGCCACGGGCCGCGTGCCCGACGAGAACTATGCGCGCGAGGTGATGCAGCTGTTCACCATCGGCCTGCACGAGCTCAACCCCGACGGCACGCCGCGCCTTGGCGCCAACGGCCAGCCCATCGAGACCTATGGCCCGGCCGATGTGACCAACCTGGCGCGCGTGTTCACGGGCTACGACATCGACGCGAGTGGCCTGGCGCCGCTGCAGAACCCGGTGCCGCCGGGCGGCACGCTGCTGCGGCCCGAGTACCTGCAGCGGCCGATGCGCTTTGACGCGAGCAGGCATTCCACGCTGGAAAAGCGCTTTCTGGGCACCAGCATCCCTGGCGGCACGCCGGGCCCCGAGGCGCTGCGCATGGCGCTCGACGTGCTGTTCAACCACCGCAACGTGGGCCCGTTCTTCGCGCGCCAGATGATCCAGCGCCTGGTCACCAGCAACCCCGAGCCGGCCTACGTGGCGCGCGTGGCCGCTGTGTTCGACAACAATGGTGCGGGTGTGCGAGGTGACCTGAAGGCCGTGCTGCGCGCCATCTTGCTCGACGACGCGGCGCGCGGGCCGGCGGGGCTCAACTCGCGGAGTTTCGGCAAGCTGCGCGAGCCCATGCTGCGGGTCGTCAACTGGGGCCGGGCGTTCAAGGCGCGCTCGCTGGCCAACACCTGGAAGTACGAGGTGGGCAACTGGGACCCCGAGTCCGATCTGCAGCAGATACCGCTGAATGCGCCCTCGGTGTTCAACTTCTACCGCCCGGGCTATGTGCCGCCCTCGACCGAGATGGCCGCCATCGGCGCGACGGTGCCGGAGTTCCAGCTGGTCAGCGAAAGCTCGGTCAGCGGCTACATCAACTTTCTGCAGGGCATTCTGTATTCGGGCCTGTGGATCGGCAATCCTACGGAGATCGGCTTTCCGCGCGACGGCCAGGGGGTGACGTATGTTCCCGACATCGTGCCCGACTACAGCGCCGAGTTTGCCCTGGTGGGCGATACGGCGGCGCTGGTGCGGCGGCTGAACCTGCTGCTCGCGGCGGGGCAGCTGTCGCAGGCCACGCAGGACTTCATTGCCAATGCGCTGCGCATCGACCGCATCAGCGCCAGCGCGGACGAGGGGTTCAAGCGCATCCACGTGGCGCGGGCCATCCTGTTTGTGATGTCCTCGGCCGAATACCTGGTCAAGAAGTGAGTAAGTGAGGCCCCCATGTTTTTGATGCAACACGAGCAGCACACGCGCCGCGCCTTTCTGCGCCGCTCCGGCCAGATGGCGCTGATGGGCGCCGCGGCGCCTCTGGGGTTGAACCTGGCCGCCATGGGTGAGGCCGCAGCCTTCACGGCCAATGACTACAAGGCGCTGGTGTGCGTCTTCCTGTTTGGCGGCAACGACTATGCCAACACCGTGGTGACATACGACGCCGCACGCCACCAGGCGTACGAACGCATCCGCATGGCCGGTGCGGGCACGGCGGCGGGCAGCATCGCCATTGCGCGCGCCCGGCTGGAGGCCACGCGCCTGCAGCCCACGGTGCCGCTGGCCGGCGGGGCCGAGTATGCGCTGCACCCGTCGATGGGCGGGCTGGCCGGGCTGTTCAATGCCGGCCAGGCGGCGGTGCAGCTCAACGTGGGACCGCTGGTCACGCCGACCACGCGCCAGCAGTACGCGGGCAACACGGTGCCGCTGCCGCCCAAGCTGTTCTCGCACAACGACCAGCAGTCGGTGTGGCAGTCGCAAGGGGCCGAGGGCTCAACGCGCGGCTGGGGCGGCAACATCGGCGACCTGGCGCTGTCGTCCAACGGCAATGCGCTGTTCACCTGCATCTCGGTGACGGGCAACACCGTGTTCCTGGCCGGGCGCAATGCCATGCAGTACCAATGCAGCACGGCGGGGCCGGTGGCGATCAAGGCCACGCGCGGCGCCCAGCCGTTCTTTTACGAGCCCGCCATGCGCGCGGCCTTCACCGAGCACATCCAGCAGACGCGATCGCACATGCTGGAGAACGAGTACAACGCCGTGATGCGCCGTGGCATCGCGGCCGAGGGGCAGGTCAGCGGCGCACTGGGCGGCGTGGCGCTGAACACGCCGTTCCCCGCGAACAACCCGCTGGCGGCGCAGCTGCGCATGGTGGCGCGCCTGATCGGCGCGCGCAATGCCCTGGGCCTCAAGCGCCAGGTGTTCATGGCTTCGCTGGGCGGGTTCGATCTGCACGACGACATGGTGGGGCGCCAACCCGCCCAGTTGGCGCAGGTGAGCGAGGCCATCACCGCCTTCTACCGCGCCACGGTGGAACTGGGCATTGCCGACAAGGTGACGACCTTCACCGCGTCGGACTTCGGCCGCACGCTGACCAGCAATGGCGATGGCACCGACCACGGCTGGGGCAGCCACCACCTGGTGGTGGGCGGCGGCGTGCGCGGCAAGGCCTTCTACGGCACCCCGCCGCCAGTGAGCGTGGGCGACACCGGTGCGCCACAGGACCAGTGGCACATCGGGCAGGGGCGGCTGTTGCCCAGCACCTCGGTGGACCAGTTCGGGGCCACGCTGGGCAAGTGGTTCGGCGTGTCTGCGACGGAGCTGCCGGCCATACTGCCCAACATCGGCCATTTTGGCGGGGGCGCGTATCCGGTGGACCTGGGCTTCATGGCGGCTGCCTGAGCGCCGCTGATTGCACCCTTGTCTCCAGCGCCGTTGCTGCGTTTTCTTCTTCGTGCCATCGCCATCCTCCACCACCCCCGTCCCCATCAAGGCGCTGCTTGCTTTTGACGCGGCGATGAAACACGCCAGCTTCCGCCTGGCCGCGCAGGAGCTGCACGTGACCCCCGGTGCCGTGGGCCAGCAGATCAAGAACCTGGAGGAATGGCTGGGCACGCCGCTGTTCGTGCGCTCGGTGCGCCAGGTGCAGCCGACCGCGCAGGCGCTGGCCTACTGGGGCAGCGTGGGACCGGCGCTGGCGCGCATTGCGCAGGCCAGCGAGTAACTGCGTGCGCAGCAGCTGCAGCAGGCACAGCAGCAGCGCAAAGCGGTATGGCTGTCGATGCCGCCCACGCTGGCGGCCAAGTGGTTCGCACCGCGCATGGCGGCGTTCTTGCAGCACCGGCCCGACGTGTCGCTGCACCTGGGGGCGACCACGGCGCTCAGCGATTTCGAGCGCGAGCCGGTGGATCTGGCCATTCGCTATTTCGACGGCAAGGATGCGGCGCTGCGCAGCACCTTGCTGTACCCCGACGAGGCGCGCCTGTACTGCGCCCCGGACTACCTGCGCAGGCTGCGCATCAAGACCCCCGACGACCTGGCCCGCGCCACGCTGCTGCACACGACCTTGCTGCCGTACTGGAAGCCCTGGCTGCAGCGCTTCAGCCAGTTGTCGGGGGCGCAGGTGGATGCGATTGCGGGCCAGCATTTCGACCAGAGCATGCTGGCGCTGGAGACGGCGCGGCATGGGCAGGGGGTGGTGCTGAGCAGTGCGATCCTGACCGAGGTGGAGTTGCGGGAGGGGTGGTTGGTGGAGCCGTTTCCTGCCATGCGGTTGGCGGTGGGAAAGGGGTATTACCTGGTGCAGCGGCGGGGGGTGGCGTTGCGGCCGGCGGCGCGGGCTTTGAAGGAATGGTTGGTGGGTACGGCGGCTGCGGAGCGTGAGAAATGAGGTAGTGGTTGCTGTGTGCTTGTGCTGAAGGCGGGAGCCGGGATGTGCGCCCGGCGGCGCAGTAACTTTCTTTTGCTTCGTACATGGACGCCCCTTTGCTGGCAAGCCAATTCGTGACGGGTCAGAAGGAAAAGATTGCTCCCGTACATCCGGACTTTTGTGCAGCCTTTTAGGCTGCTGTCCCTGATGGGATTTGCTGGTTGGGGCCCCATAGCCAAAGTGCACTACTGGGTGTGCGAGAAGCAAAGCGGGCTTTGCCAACCACGGTCTTACCTGTCTTGCCATCACTGCATGATTGCTTGAGCAATCGGTGGACTACATCTCCTGTTCTTGTTGTAGTAAATTGCGCTGAGCCTTATCGATTAGGCGAGCACTTGGGCACGTTGGTATTCCAGCTGGAACGCTCGGCCCTTGGTCAGCAGTGCCCAAACGATCCGAGCATTCTTGTTTGCCAGCGCCACGGCTGTGACGTTAAGTTTCTTTCGCTCAAGAAGCTGGTCCAGCCACCCGGCTTTCTCGGGTGACTTCTGGCGCGCGTAGATCACCGATCGGGCGCCGTGGATGAGCAAGGTTCTCAGATACGCATCGCCTCGCTTGCTGATGCCCAGCAGGTTGTTCTTGCCGCCACTGGAATGCTGACGGGGTACCAGACCCAGCCACGCTGCCAATTGCCTGGCGTTGTCGAAGTTATTGGCATCCCCGATGCTGGCGACCAGCGCAGAGGCGGTGATCGGACCGATCCCTGGAATGGCCTCCAGCTTGCGGCTGGCCTTGCTCTGGCGGTGCCAGGCCTTGATCAGCGCTTCAGTCTCATCGACCTGCCTGTCCAGGGCCAACATATGCTGCAGCAGGCGGTCGATCATCTGCCGGAACATACCGGTCAACTCATTGCTTGCATCCTCGATCAGCTCGGGCACCCGCTTGGCAACGTTGGCGATGCCCTGGGGATGACCAGGCCGAACTCGGCCATTAGCCCGCGAATACGGTTGGAGCATGCAGTGCGGTCCTTCACGAACCCCTGCCGCACACGATGCAGCGTGATCACGGACTGTTGCTCGACATCCTTGATCGGCACAAAGCGCATGTTCGGTCGAGCCACCGCCTCGCAGATGGCTTCAGCATCGGCCATATCGTTCTTGTTGGACTTGACGTAGGGCTTGACGAATTGGGGGGCCATCAGGCGAACGGTGTGGCCAAAGCTGGTTAGTTTGCGCGCCCAGTGGTGGGCGCTGCCGCAAGCCTCCATGCCCACCAGGCAGGGAGGCAACTGCGCGAAGACCTCGGCCATCTGCTCGCGCCGCAGTTGCTTGTTAAACACCTTCTTGCCAACCTCGTTGACTGCATGCACCTGGAAAACATTCTTTGCCAGATCAATGCCGACTGTCGTAATCTTCATGGCGGACGCTCCTCTCGGTTTGGGTGGTTGATGCAAACACTTCCACTTTGGCACTTTGATGCCGTTAAGGGTGGGGCGTCCATCCCATTGCCAAAAGAAAGTCACCAAAGAAAAGGCGACCCCCAGTCTGCGTCCCTTCGCTTCGCTACGGGCAACCTGCGGTGCTCGGAACTGGGGTGGTGCCGATGAACTCCGTGCGCTCCCTCTGCGAGGGAGCTCCGGTCAAACAGCATCGGCAAGCCAGAGCACGAAGTGCATGTGTCCTTCGGCACATGCACCCACCCCA
Source organism: Acidovorax sp. GW458-11-26-14-TSB4 (assembly GCF_059423865.1). Classification (NCBI taxonomy): domain Bacteria; kingdom Pseudomonadati; phylum Pseudomonadota; class Betaproteobacteria; order Burkholderiales; family Comamonadaceae; genus Acidovorax; species Acidovorax sp. GW458-11-26-14-TSB4. The sequence continues at coordinate 82,927 of NZ_JBWKYR010000020.1, read as the reverse complement.
GCTCCTGCGCTCCTCGGCGCAGCCAGAAGGGTTGGGGCGCGGGGACAAACCCAGCTGCTGCTTCGCAGCTGCGCCGGGTGTCGGTTCGCGCTGCGCGCTGCCGACGAAACGGGCGCGATCACTCTGGCGAGCCGAGCGCAGCGAAGGACCACAGGCCGAGCGAAGCAATGGCCCGTGTGGGGCCCGTTCCCACCCCCTTCTGACCGTGCCGAGAAGCGCAGAAGCTGGGGTGGCGTGTGTGCCGAAGGACACACACGCTTCGTCATCTGGCTCGCCGCAGATGTCTGAACGGAGTTCGCCCGCAGGGGGAACGCAGTGAGTTGCGAGGCGCACCCCAGCTTCGAGCATCGCAGGCTGCCCCCTCGCCACCGGCGAGGGGGACACGGGCAGCGGGGCCGCCTTCTCTTTGGTGACTTTCTCTTGGCGGCCCAAGAGAAAGTTACTGCGCCGCCGGGCGCACATCCCGGCTCCCGCACTCAGCAGAGGCATGCTGTTAAAAAAGCCACGCCGACCGCGCACGGCGGCTCCCGCCGGCAAGCCGCCAGCGGGCATCAATCATTCGACCACAACGCCGATTTCGCTATCCCCGCCACATACTGAATCACCTCCACCTCATCCTCCGGAATACTGATCCGCGGATGCGCCTCGTTCACCGAGTCGAGGTGCACCATGCCATCGCGCACATAGGCCAGCTGCTTGACCATGACCTTGCCGCTGCGCTCGCGCACCAGCACCTCGTCGCCCGGCATGAAGCCGTGGTTGGGCTCGATGACGACGAACTCGCCGTGGCGGATGCGGGGCTTCATGCTTTCGCCGCGGCAGCGCAGGGCGTACGCGTTGGGGTCGCGCGTTGGCCAGTTGATGCGGCCGTCGCCGTGGCCCACGGGGTACTGCAGTTCGCAGAAGTAGCCGTCGTCGCCCAGTTGCGCGGTGCCCACGACGGGCACGCCTTCAGGCGCCAGGCTGCGTGCGGCCTCGCTGCCGGCGCGCAGCAGCGAAGGGAACATGGTGCCCAGGGGCAGGTTGGCGCGCTTTTCGAGGTTGAGGGCGGCGCGCTCGCCGAAGGCCTCTTCCTCGTCCAGGTACTGGGTCATGCGGCCCTTGCTCACGCCGAACTGGTCCATGAAGCGCTGGCGGTCGGTGCCGAAGTGCTTCTCGAAGTAGGCGGTGAATTCCGCGCGGCGGGTGCTGTCGTTGCTCATGGCTGCGAAGTTTAGCTGTAGCTAAATTTTTGGCAAGTTGTTTTAGCTTGTGCTTGACTAATTGTTTAGATAAAACTAAACTTGCTGCCATGAGATTCACGGATTGGCTGGATGCCGAACCCGGCCGTAACAAAGAAGTGGCAGAGCACTTCGGGCTGACGCCGAGTGCCATCACGCACTGGCGCCGGGCCGTTCCCAGAAGCCGCATGCGCGAGCTGCATGCGTTCACGCAGGGGGCGGTGGACTTTGCGGGCATGTTGCCCCGATCCCGGGGCGCAGCAGCGGGCCCGGTGGATCCTGGTCCTGGGCGGTGTTGACGGGGCGAAGGTGGCCGCAAGCGCCACTTAAGCCCTGACCGGTTGATTTCTCCTGCCATGGCGCTGACGCAGCAGGCGCCATGGACTTTGCCCGGTGCTGCATGCATGCACGTACGCCTGTGTGCAGCACCGGGTGTTTTTCTTCAATGGGCCCGTGCGCTCCCCCGTGAGTGCAGGCGCCCGCACGCCTTATGAGGAGATGAGCGAACCATGCGACCCACTTTCTTTCCACAGCCCGCGGGGGCGAATGCCTTCGAGTCGGTGCGGCCACGCAGTGCCGTGGCAGCCAACGATGCCGGTGCGCCCCGTGTCGACGTGGAGCCCTGCAGCGGCAGCGTTGCCGCACGGCCTGCGGGCGCGGTGCTGCTGTTCAACTGCCGGGGCCTGCGCACCGTGGGACTTGCCCCGCGTGTGCAGGGCGCGATCAGCATCGAGAGCCGTGCCCAGGCGCAGGCCAGCCTGGACAAGAGCCGCCGCATTGCGCGCGACTGGAGGCAGCAGTGATGGGCACGCTGATTGGCAACACCCTGCAGCGCCTGACGCCCGATGTATTGCGCGCCGCGGCGCAATCGGCGGCTGCGCAGCACATTCCGCTGGCCGAGGCCAACCACCACGAGCCGGGCACAGTGCTGTGGGCGCAGTTCAACGAGGCCTATGCCGCATGCCTGGGGCAGGAGGCCGCGTGAGCAGCAGCACCAGCAGCAACACTGCCCCCAAGGGCAGCACAGGCCTGCCCGCGCCCATGACCTTGCCCGGCTGCGACCTGAGCGACTTCGCGTACATGGAGCTGGATGTGCGGCGGCTGCGCGATTCGAAATTTGCGGCGGCGGCCGAAGGGGAGGCGTTTCGCGCGGGCATTTTGCTGTGGTGTGCGGCATGGCACCAGGTGCCTGCGGCCTCGCTGCCCGATGACGACGTGGAGCTGGCCAACCTGGCCGGCTATGGCCGTGTGCTCAAAGAGTGGAAGAAGGTGCGCGCCGCCGCGCTGCACGGCTTTGTGAAGTGCGCGGACGGGCGCCTGTACCACCCGGTGGTGGCCGAGAAGGCGATTGCCGCCTTTGCCGCCAAGGAGAAGTACGCCTACGAGAGGTACTGCGACCGCCTGCGCAAGGAAAACGCCAAGCGCGCCAAGGAGGGCAAGCCGGCTCTGGGCGTGCCGCCGCAGGCGCTGTGGAAGACCGGGGACTACCCCCATGGCATGGCCCCCGCGGGTGAGGATTTTCCGCCGGAGAGCGCCCGGCCCTGCGCCGCTGTTCCACCGGAAACCGGCCTTAAAGGGAACCGAAAGGAACGGAGCCGAGAGCGAGATGGAGACAGAGACGGAGAGGATCTTTTTGGTGAAGGCAGTGCCGTTGCTGGCGCAACGGCGGGCGCCGCAGCGGGCCGGGGGCAGGGCGCTGCCGTGGGCGTGGCGCCCGCACACCGGGGCATCGACGATGCGGATGGCAACGCGCACTCCGAAGCCAGCGCCGACGGCCTGACGCGGGATGAGCTGTGGTCGGTGGGCAAATCGCTGCTGGCGCAGGCGGGCATGCCGCGTGCGCAGTGCGGCAGCTTCATCGGCCGGCTGTGCAAGGACCATGGCAACGACACCGTGGCCGAGGCCGTGCGCGCTGCCTGTGTGGCCCGCCCGGCGGACCCGGCCGAGTACCTCAAGGCCGTGTGCATGCGCGCGGCCGGCCAGCGCGGCCCGGCCGTGCGGCGTGCCGGTGCGCCAGGCCAGCCGCCCCTGCAGGGCAACCGGCAAGAGGCGCTGGAGCAGCGCAACCGCAGTGTGGGCCATGCCTGGGCGCTGCAGGAGCCCGACGCGGTGCCCGCGCCCCCACCACCACCGTACCACCCCCACCACCCGCAACCCCACCACGTACAGGAGCCTTTGCACCATGCAAGCATCTGAACGCGCACCCTTCGCGCAGCTGATCACCGACGTGCTCGCCTACTACCGGCAGGACGCCAGCCGCTTTGTGCTGGACCTGTGGTGGGGTGCGTGCCAGGCGTTCGATCTGGCGCAGATCCGCCAGGCCATGCAGAGCCATGCTACCGACCCCGAGCACGGACGCTTTGCGCCGCGTGTGGCCGATGTGGTGCGCATCCTCGCCGGCACGGCGGCCGACCGCGCGGCCCTGGCCTGGGGCAAGACGCTGGAGGCCATGGGCAGCGTGGGCGCGTACACCGATGTGGTCTTTGACGACCCCGCCATCCATGCCGCCGTGCAGGACCTGGGCGGCTGGCCCAAGGTGTGCCGCACCGACCTCAAGGAGCTGGGCTACCTGCAGCACCGCTTCTGCGAAAGCCACCGCGCCTATACCGGGCGCGGCAGCTTCGATTACCCGCGCTGCCTGGGTGGCGACCGCAGCCCGGACAGCGAGTACGCCAAGGTCGGCCTGCCGCCGCCGCGCATTGCATTCATTGGGAATGCCGAGCGCGCGCTGCTGGTGTACGAGGGCGGCAGCGCGGCGGGCAAGACGGCGGTGCGCTTTCATTCGCTGCAGGCCCTGGCGGCGGCGCCCCGCGTCGGCAACGAGGCTGTTGCGCCGCGTGCGGACAAGCAGACGGCGCACAGCGCGGCGGACGCGGTGCCATTGGTTGCACCGCGCGCCGCAACGCAACCCCCGTCGTCGCCCGCGCCGCGCAACGCGCAGCCCATTGCCGTGCGCGCGCCGCAGGCCACGCCCGCTATCGACCGTGCAGACCGTGCAGACCGTGCAGACCGCGCAGACCGTGCAGACCGCGCCGCATTGCGCGCACTGGCATCGGCAGACCCGTTGGCTGCGACGGCAGCACCCCCACGGCCCGGCGCATTGCGTGCCGCGACCGGCGCACGCCGGCCCGCCTACCGGCAGGGTTTGCCCCTGCATTCCGCCACGAACACCACCAGCTACCACAGCACCACCGCAGAGAGGACCTGTCACCCATGAAAGCCATGCTCATCAAATCCGCCGAAGGCCTGCGCGGCACGACGCCGGCCGACCACGACGCCTGGAGCCGCTTTGCGCGCAAGCTCGAAGTCATGAAGCCTGGCACCTGCCTGCGCATGGAATGGAGCCGCCCGCGCAATGGCCCGCAGCACCGGCGCCTGTTCGCGCTGTTGCAGGTGGTGGCGGAGAACAGCGAGACCTATGGCACGCCAGAGCAGGCCCTCATCGCCGTGAAGCTGGCTGCGGGCTACTGCGACGATGCCATCGACCCGCGCACCGGCAACACGGTTCCCGTGGTGCGGTCGATCCGCTACGAGGCGATGGACCAGCAGACCTTCGAGCGCTTCTACGCGGCCGCATTCGAGGCGGTGCTGCAGCTCATTCTGCCGGCCATGGACCGTGCCACCCTCAAGCGTCTGATTGCCATGGTCGAGGAGGGCTGGGCATGAGCGCCGCCGTGCTGCCGATGGCCAGGCGCCCCGGCCCAATGCCCTTGGTCTGCGCGCTGCTGCGCAGCGATGGCGACGGTGCGGGCGGACCTTGCCCCGCGTGCCAGGCCGCACAGGCCCGCGCGCACAGCCCCTTGTTCCGCGCCCACTGCCACGGCTGCAAGGTGCGCGCTTTGGCGCAGGGCCCGCAGTTCTGGCGCTCGCTGAAGGACGGCGCGCACACCGATGCCTACCAGGGCGAGCTGGCCGCCGTGTTCGGTGCGGCAGGCGCTGCCGCAGGCCATGCAGTGGTGCTGGCCGAGTACCGGCGCCTTCGGGCGCTGCAGGACAACGCGGTGCGCTGTGGCGTGCTGGCGGGCGAGCAGCGCAGCTCCACCCATTTCAACCCATGCGAGGGATGACCATGCTGATGACCACCGAACCTACCAACAGTCCCTACCGTACCGTGGAAGAGGCCTACACCCGCGCGGGCACCTCGTCCTCCAACCTCAAGGTGGACCCCGAACGCCGCGGCGATGCCGATGTGCTGATTGCCGCGGGCTGGTCGCCCGGCATGCTGGGCGGCGCACTCATGCGCCTGCGCGGCGAATGGGACAGCGTGGCGCACCAGCGCCGCAACCACCCGGACGCCGATGCCGTGCACCTGCTCGCGCGCCTGCGCTCGCTGGCGCAGGTGCTGGAGGCCGTGGAGCGCTGGGCCACAGCCAAGCACCTGGCCGATGCACGCACCCTTGCGCGCACCAGCGTGTGCTACTGGCTTGACCCCACCTGCCGCGCCTGCCTGGGCCGCGGGGCCGCACTGGTACCCGGCACGCCCATGCTGGGGCGCGTGTGCAAGGCCTGCGGCGGCAGCCGCAAGGCGCGCGAGCCCTTGGGGCAGGACGGCCGGCGCACGCTCAACATGCTGGACGATTGCGTGGGCCGCAGAAACCAGTCGATGAAAAAACGCTTGCATGTTTCCATGCATCGCGGTTAGAATTGCATCAGACGATTGCAGAGGGTGCTGACCCTCTCGCCCGTCGCCCCTCTGTTGATTGCCCGCAGCCACAGCCTGGCTCTTCGCCTGTAGCGACTGCGGTAGATGGTTGGGGTGGTTTGTCGTCTTGAATTTTGTGAATCCCGCATGGTTTGCCCTGCGGGATTTTTGCTTTTGCGGCTCTGCTTTTCGGGGCCGCAGCGTTGGTTTCGTTCTCCCTCTTTTTCCACACTGCCCTGTGCATGGCGCACCCGCGCTGCGCGCGTGTTGCGGCGTGCGCAAAAGGACATCCATTCATCCTTCGAGGTGCCCTATGAGCCCTGCCACCAAAGCACTGCATGAAACCCTGATCCGCCTGGCCAAGGGCGCGATCACGGCCTGGGAGCAGTGGCTGCACAAGCAAGCGCAGTTGCCGCCGCAGCCCTGAGCCCTTTTTCACCGTTCACTCTGCCCCGCGGCAGGCCGCTCCTCCAGGTTCTTCCGGGCGGAAACGCCTGCCCCATGCCACGCAGAACTTCCGCCGCACTGTCGTTGATTGGTGCGGCTTTTTTGTTTGTCTGTTGTCACTTCGACATCTCCACTGAAAGGCCCATTCCATGGCTGTATCCCTGCCCGACGGCGCAACCATCGCCATTGCAACCACCTACGGCTCGGTCAAGACCGTGACCGCCATCACCAACGCCAACCCCGGCGTCATCACCTCGGCCGCGCACGGCCTGCTCAACGGTGCCTTCTACGAGCTCAAGTCGGGCTGGCAGAAGATCAGCGACCGCGTGTTCAAGGCCTCCAACGTGGCCACCAACGCGCTGGACGTGACCGGCATCGACACGACCGACACCAACCGCTTTGCGGCCGGCACCGGCGTGGGCAGCCTGCGCGAGATCACGGCCTGGACGCAGATCCCGCAGATCCTGGAGTTCACCACCAGCGGCGGTGACCAGCAGTTCGCCAACTTCTCCTTCCTGGAAGAAGACTACGAACGCCAGTTGCCCACGGTGACCAGCGCCCAGTCGATCCAGATCGGCATCGGCGACGACCCCTCGCTGCCCGGCTACCAGGCCCTGAAGGCCGCCGGCGAAGCCCGCGCCATCCGCGCGCTGAAGGTCACCCTGCCCAACGGCGCCGTGCTGCTGTACAACGGCTTCGTGTCCTTCAACGAAACGCCTACGCTGACCAAGGGCAGCGTGATGCAGGTGCGCGCCACCATCTCGCTGCAAGGCCGCCCCACGCGCTACTGAGCGGTTGTTCCCGGCGCCTGCGCCGGGCAGCTCGCTCCCTGATCTGCACCGCCAGCCATCCTTGGCCTGGCCGTGCAGTCACACCCCATGCACCGACCCGGCCTTGTTCGCTCCTTCGAGGGGGCGGCAGGGCCGGGCACGGGCTTTTCCTATTTGTGTCGTACTCCCTCGAAAGAAACATCACCATGGCCAAACTCGTTATCGGCAAGTCCACCCCCAAGTCCTTCGCACTCAAGGTGGAGGTGCCCACGCCGCATGGGCTCGACGAAGTGAACTTCGACGCCCTCCACCTGCCTTCCACCGTGTGGGCCAAGATGCGCGAGCAGCACGCCGAAGCCATCGGCGAGACTGTGCAAGCCCTGTTCGACGCCGCGCGCCAGGAAGCCGAGCAGGCCTATGCCGCCGAGCAGGCGAACAAGCCCGCGGCTGCCGCTGTCGTCGCGAAGAAGCCCGCCGGCAAGAAGTCGGTAGCCGCTGTGGCTGCCAACGACCCCGCCGAGTCGGTGCCGTCCGACGCCGACGCCAAGGAAGCGGCCATCACCGCGCTGATCAAGCCGGTGAAGGAAAGCGACATCGCCAGCCTGCGCGCCAAACACAGCGCCGAACTCATCGTGCAGATCGTCACCGGCTGGGACCTGGAAGAACCCCTGGGCGTGGACGCCCTGGTCGACATGTGCGACAGCTACCCCGGCGCAGCAGAGGCCGTGTTCAAGGCCTACAACGAAACCCGCGAAGGCCTGCGCCTGGGAAACTGAAGGCCATCGGGCGCGCGCCGTACCACAAGCCGCCCGACGAATCCGAGCTGGCCGTGTGGGGCATGCGGCTGAGCGACTTCCCCGAGCAGACCGTGGAAGTCTGGCCCGAGCACGTGGACGCCTGCCTGCTGTTTTGTTCCGTTAGCACCCAGTGGCGGGTGGGGATGGGCGGGGCCACGGGGCTGGACTACCCGGCCGTGTTTGCAACGCTGGACCGCTTGCATAGGGGCAAGACCGATGCAGAGCGCGATGCGATCTTTGCGGATGTGCAGGTGATCGAGCGGGCGGCGTTGGAAGAGATGAATAGCAGGGACTGAGGCAGTCCGATGGGCCGCCAGGCCGGGTTCTTTTTTGTTTGTGCAAGCCACCTTCGGGTGGCTTTTGTTTTTTGGGCTTGCGCTTGGCGGGCCATATCCATGAGAGGTTGAGTATGGCCATTGATCAAACCGTCGACGCAGTTCAAGCGAATGCGCAGTACCTGGCTCAGGGCGCGGCCATGGTGTCTGTTGCCCAGCAGATCGAGCAGGCTGTGGCGGGGCAGCTAGCAGTTTTTAGAGGGGTACAGCAGGCGGTTTCGGACTTGTCGAGCGCTATGCAGAGCCTGCCTGGGCAGTTAAGCGGCCTGTCTACGGGGCTGAAGTCCGGAGGTGAAGCTGGCTTCAATTTCCTAGAGACAACCAATCAGATCGTCGGAATTCTGGGGGACTTTGACGGCGCTGCAACGCTTGTCAGAGACACTTTGAACGGCACTAGCGAAGCAGCTAAGAAGCTTGAAGGGACTGGCAAGAAAATCGACGATGTGGGCGCAGCGGTTTTACGAGCTGCTGGACCCTATGTGATTGTGGCGGCTGCTATCGCTGCGCTGGGAGTTGCTGTTCACTCGCTGGATGGCAAGGATGCTGCACTGTTGTCGTTGTCTGCGCAGTTGAAGGGAACGGGGCGCGACTCACTTGCGGCCGTGAAAGACATCGATGCGCTTGTAGAAGTACTGAACGCACTCCCGGGCGTTAGCAGGGATTCGGCTGTAGCGGTCATCTCAGAATTCGCCAAGGTGCCTGAGATTGGCAGTGAGCTTTTCAAAAGCCTGGGCTCGTCCGTCGCGGATTTTGCTGCGGCGACAGGTACTGACTTGCCCGCCGCTGCAAGCAAGCTGGCAGAAGCCTTCGCAGACCCTGCGAAGGGCGCAAGATCTTTGGAAGATTCCCTTGGGACGCTCAGCGCAGCGCAACTGCTCAACATTGAGAACATGGTCGAAATGGGCGACAAAGCAGGCGCGCAGGCGGCTCTGCTGTACTCACTCAGGCAGGCCACGAAAGGACTTGCGAGTGAGGCGATGACGCCGCTCGGCAAAGCTACAGACGACTTGAGCAATGCCTGGGATCGGTTCACTAAGGCTTTGGGTAATTCCCAAGGTATCCAGGCGGCAAAGAGCGGGCTGGTATGGCTCGTCGGGAAAGTTGCCGAGCTGATCGACGTTATGGCGCAGATGAAACCTCCCCCATGGGTGAGGTCTCTCCCGGGTATCGGTCCTCTCTTCAATTTCGTTACTCCCATGCCTCCTCAAAGCGGCGGCAGCCGTACGGCATCCGGGAAGGTCAGATATCCAGAAGAGGAGGCGGCTGATCAGCAGGCAAAAGCTGCGTTGGAGGCAACTCAGTCTTTTGAGACCCAAGCTTCCGCGATGGAGAGGCTAAAAGGTGTTGCGAAGCAGGCGCAAGATGCCCTCAAGGCGTTGGAAGAGCAGAACAAAGGCACCAGCGTAGAAGCCAATACCTTGCGTGATCGTATCGCGGGTGTCAATGAGAGATTGGCTGAGATGGCGAAGAGGGGCAACGTCAGTGTCGGCGTTCGCGCCAATGCCAAGCCGCAAGCCCAAAAAGATACGGAGGACCAAGCAAAGCTGGCGGTCGAGCGTGCCGGTTTGTTGCCGGAGTTTGCTCAAGAGTGGGAACTGCTGAACAAGCAGTACCGCGAGAGCACGCTAAGCATGGAGCAGCTCGAAAAGAAGCAGGCTGAACTGCTGGCGAAGCAGCCCTTCATGATCGCGAAGGAAGCCGACGAGCTTAAGGCGCTGACTCAGCAACGCCAGAACGCAGCTGATGTCCGAAACAAGGACTACGCCAGTGTTGAAGCGTATATGGAGTCCGAAAAGCAGCTTGGCGTGCAAACGGTGAAGGCCATTGAAGGCCGCATTGCGGCCATGGAATTGGAGGAAAAGGCCGCCAGCATGGCCGCCGCACAGAACATCACGTTGGCGGAAGCCATCAAGCGCGTGAACATCGAGCGCTTGACAGCCAAGCGAGACGGCCCCACAGGACTGACCGAGGGTTCTCCTGCGTACGAGCAGGCCACCAAGGAGACCGATGCGCTGACTCGAGAGGCTGACCGCATCAATGCCAACGACCGCAATGCCAAGGCGCGCGATAGCGAGAAGAAGGCGCAAAAGGATTTTGAGCAGTGGTCGAACAACCTCACCAGTGGCGTCAGCGATTCGCTGGTCACGGCCATCTTCGAAGGCGGCGAGAAGGGCGGTGAGCAACTGCGCAAACAGCTGCAGGATTCGCTGATCAAGCAGCCACTGAAGATGTTCATCAACGCGGGTGTCAACTACGGCATGCAAGCGTTGGGTGGGTTGTTCGGGATGGGTGGCGGTGCGCCTGGTCAATTGGGCGGCGGGGGCGGCGGTGCGTTGGGCACCATTGGAAGTGTGGCCAGCCTAGCGCAGACGGGTTACAGCGCTTACACCGGCACGGGCATATTTGCCAGCGGTGCTGGCGGGGCCCGTGGCGGTTTGAGCAGCATGATGTCTGCCATGGGGCCGGCTGCGGCGTACATGGCGGTGGCGCTGGCGGTCATCAACATTCTGGGCGGTATGCGCTCGGAGCGCATGATTGGTTCGGGCTTGAAAGGGACGTTGGGCAATGGGTCCAAATTGCAGCCTTGGGAAGAGTGGCGCGAGGGAGGGACGCTGGCTAGCGGTCCGGAATTCAGCACGCACAACCCGCTGGAAACCATCGAGCAGTACAAGAAGAAAATCAAGGAGCAAGAGGCATTGGGTGAGCTGGCCAATCTGCAGAGCTTGCAGATTTACCAGACAGTTCTTGCGAATTTGCAAAATGACCATGCCGACCTTCTTGCAACGGTGGGCAAGCAAGACCGTGCCATTCAAAGCGGCTATGAGGCCTACCGCAAAAACGTAGTCGACATGGCCAACACTGTGGGGCTTGCCGGCGACAGCCTCAAGACTTTTGCCTACACGCTGGATCAGCAAGACCTCAATTTCAAGGATCTCAAACCCGAGGAAGTACAGGAAAAAATCGCGGCCGCGTATGGCAAGGCCGGAGTCGCGATGGCCAAGGAGTTGCTGGGCGAATGGAAGCCGGTAACGGAAACGCGAACCAATGTCACAGCACACGAAAACAGCACGGGTGAAAAGGAGTATTCCTACACGTCGGCGGAGGAGACCACCACCCGCATGGTGTATTTCTCCAGCCAGTACGCGCTGGCCGGCGAGACTGCCTACGAAACACTCGAGCGACTGGCTACCAACTTTCACACATTGAATGAGGCTGCCGACGCCCTGGGCTTTGGTATTCAACAGGGGAGTTTGGCACTGGCGGATTTTGCGGCCGATTTCATTGAAGCTTTTGGTGGGCTGGAGCGGTTCACGGCAAGCACCAACGCCTTTCTCCAGAACTACTACAGCGACGAAGAGCGCCGTGATTACATCGCTCGCAGCGGCTCGCGTCGGTTGGAAAAGCTGGGTATCAATATCTCTGCGGAGCAGCTTCTCGATGCGACCGGAGAGGACGTCAAGAACGCTGTCAATTCAACGTCTACTAACCCCGCGCTGTATGCCGATGTAATGGACGTCGCCAACTTCATCGCGTCGTTGTACCAGGTCTCTGCACAAGCGGCACCAGCGGTCGAGAACCTCTCCAACGCTGTGGACGAGCTGACGCAGAAGTTCAATGGTGCCAAGGAGGCATTACTCAATGACGCCAAGTCACTGTCGGTCGATTTGCTGCGTGCCCAAGGCAAGGAAGGCGACGCCAAGGCGCTGGAGCGCCAGCAGTACCTGGATGGCTTCGTCGATGAGCATGGGAACAAGCTGGACGAAGGGCGCTTGCAGCAGTTGGCAACCCAGTACGACGCCAACGCAGCTACCCGCCGCGCGATCGACGTGCAAAACGAGCGTAATGGCTTGCAGGACGAGCTTAATTCACTGACCGACGATGCAACCCAGGCGCTGACCCGCCAGCGCGACGCATTGGACGAGAGCAACCGCGCGCTGTTCGACAACGTGCAGGCCATCAAGCTGCAAAAGACCATTGCAGACGAGTTGCCCGGCGTTGTCGACAAGTACCTGAGCCCTGCGCAGCGCCGGCAGTCGCAGTACGACCAGGTCACGGCCGATCTGAATGCCGTGGGGATCAAGGTCAGCTCCGAGCAGTTGATGGGCTTGAGCAGGGCCCAGATTGGTAGCGCTGCGATGGACATCTACAACACGGCCGGCGTGCCGGACGAGGCACGCCTGGCCGTGGTGCGTGCCGCTGGTGCCTTGGCGGACCTGAAGAACGCCGATGTGGACACGGCCTTTGCTGCGCTGGAGCGCGCGGTGGATGCGCAGCGCAAGGTGCTGGACGAGGCCATCACCGAACTCACGTCGGTGTTCGAGACCGCCCGTGACGCGGCGAAGACACTGTTTGGCGAGGTGGAGAGTGCGGTGCAGTTCCAGGGGGATGAGGGCCGTGCCTTCATCAGCAATGCCCTGGCCGTTGCGCAGAGCACGGGGTACCTGCCGGACAGTGAGAAATTCTCCAAGGCAGTCAGCGATGCCACCGGTGCGCTGGGCCAGCAGATGTTTGCCACGCAGGCCGAGTCCGACTACCAGCGCCTGGTGCTGGCCAATGAGCTCAAGGGTCTGCAGGACATCAGTGGCGACCAGTTGGACAAGGCGAAGGACGAGCTCGAGTATCTTGATGAGCAACTGGCAGAGCAGCGCAAGCAGATCGATGTGCTCAACGGCATCGACCTGAGCGTGCAGAGTGTGGAGGGTGCCATCAGTGCCCTGGGCACGGCCATGAATGGCGCGCGCTCCGCTACGACGCTGGGTGGGTCCGGCCTGGCCGCCTATGACAAGGAGCTGGGCGTTGGGCGCAACGCTGCGGGCACGCTGTTCCAGCGCGACGACATCCGGCAGGCGGCCAGCAACGCCCTCGAAGCGGGGGCCAATCCGCGTGACATCTACAACGTCATCAAAGGGAGTGGTTTCACCCTTGCGCAGGCGGGGGTCATCCTCGGCACGGAACCTGGCAGCCTGGAAGACTTTGCGCGCGAAATGAACTGGCCCGTGTTCCACCGCGGCACGCGCAGGGTGCCGCGCACCGGCTTTGCCCTGCTGCAGCAAGGCGAGGCGGTGATTCCCGCTGCCTACAACCCCTTTGCCGCCGGCCGTGGCTGGGGCAACAGCAAAGACATGCTGGCCGCAATGGAAGGCGTGCGTGCAGAACTGATCGAAGTGCGGCGGCAGAACGATGCGCTGCAGCGTGCTGCCATGCGCACCGCCGATGCCGTCAACGGGCGGCCCGAGGCCCCCATGCTTGTGGAGAACGTTTAAACATGAACATCATCGACAACATCACCATCACCGACACCATGATCGGTGCCGGCACCACCATTGCCGAGCCCTCGGCGGGCGAGACGGCCTGGGCCTCCGGCGTGGCCTATGCGGTGGGCGATATCCGCATCCGCACGGCAACGCACCGCAAATACAAGTGCGCAGCCGTGCACACCAGTGCGGCGACGCCGACGCCCGAGAGCGATGGCACGCGCTGGGTGGACATCGGCCCCACGGACCGCATGGCGCCGTTCGACATCTACACCAGCACGCAGGCGACCGCTACCGGCAGCCTGACCTATGTGCTCAAGCCGGGGTACTTCAACAGCCTGGCGCTGTATGGGCTGACGGGCGCGCAATACAGCGTGACGGTGCGCGATGCGCCGGGCGGGGCGGTGATCTACGCGCGCTCGGGCTTTCTGGTGGACGACCCGCTGGGTTGGTACGAATACCTCTTCACCACCGCGCGACCGGTGGGCAAGCTGGTGTTCACCGGCATCCCGATCCGCCCTGCGGCCGAGCTCACGCTGACCCTCACGGCCGCTGCGGGCCAGCCGGTGGGCATCGGGATGATCGTGGTGGGCGACTACACCCCCCTCATCAGCGATGAAGCGCAATGGGGCGGCACCCAGTACGGCGCATCGGCCGAGCCGGTGACCTACAGCTACATCAAGACCAACGACGACGGCACCACCAGCATCGTCAAGCGCCACAGCGCCACCAACCTGAACGCCAGCGTGGTCATGCCGCGCGAGCACGCAGACGCGGCGCTCAAGACGCTGCAGCGCGTGCTCGACCGGCCTGTGGCCTTCTTCGCCACGCCCTCCAGGGGCTACGAGGGCCTGAACGTCTTCGGCATTGCTTCCTCCTCGCCCGTGGGCTACGACAGCTTCGGGCACGCCTCCATCAACATCAACGTGAAAGGGCTCATCTGATGCCAACCAATCCTCCGAACATCACCGCGCTGCCCAGCCCACCGGACCCGAATGATCGCAGCACGTTCAATGCACGCGCTTACCCGTGGAGCGTGGCGCAGCAGACGCTGGCGACGGAAGTGGCCGCGGTGGCTGCCAATGTGAAGGGCAATGCAGACGAAGCCGTTGCTGCGGCGAGCACTGCCATGGCACAGGCGGGTAACGCCTTGGGCAGCGCGGGTGCGGCTGCTGCATCCGCTGCCAGTGCGCTCAACGCGCCTGGCACAAATGCGACCAGCAGCACAAGCCTTACGGTTGGGCTTGGTCCGCAGAGTTTCGTCATCCAATCCGGGAAGCTGTTCTCCGTTGGCCAACCATTCGTCATCGCACGCACGTCGGCTCCTCTGGTGCAGATGAGCGGCATCATCACTGCGCACAATGCCACTACGGGCGCCGTTATGGGCAACGTGACCGCCAAGAATGGTTCGGGTACCTACACTGACTGGACTCTGAGCCTGGGCATTGTTGCCGCTGCAGGGCCTGCCGCTTTGGTGAGGTCTCCGCGCAGCAGCGGAACGGCTCTGTCTGCTCCGGACAAAGGGACGTGGGTGGACATCACCAGCGGAACCTTTAGCCAAACTTTTGCTGCAGCGGCAGCGCTGGATATTGGCTGGTGGTGCTACCTGGGGAACTCGGGATCGGGCGATGTGACCCTTGTGCCCAATGGCGCAGAAACAATTGACGGGTTGGCCAGCTATGTCATGTACCCAGGTGAGCTGCGCTTGATCCAATGCGATGGCGTTTCGCTGCGGTCGATCGTCGTCAACGGGTACAGCAAGACGCTTACTGCCTCTGAGTCGTGGAAGAAGCCACCAGGTTATCGGCACCATTCGGGGCTGCTGTGGGGCGGTGGCGCTTCGGGGGCGAAAGGAAACGCCAGCACAGGGTCAGCTGTTTCAGGCTCCGGCGGCGGTGCCTGCTTTCCTTTTCAAATTGCTGCCGCCAGTTTGCCGGACACTGTGGCTGTAACCATCGGCGCGGGCGGTGCTGCCGTCACCACGGCAAGTACCAACGGAAATGTGGGCGGTACTTCAAGCTTCGGAAGCTTTGCCTATGCGTATGGCGGGGGGCCTGGCTCCTATAACGCTGCCGCAGGGTATTTGACGGGCGGCGGCGGCGGCGGTGCCCAAAGTGCGGGCGGTACTGGGGGGCACATCAGTGCAGGCCTGCCTGGGCTGCCTGGCGTTATGACGAGCGACTACGACGGGAATACCCAGACCATCTACAGACCTGTTTCGAGCGCGTACGGTGGTGCGGCCTTTGGGCTCAATAGTGGTGTCCGGGGCACGACGGTGTATGGTGGCGCAAACGGGCAGGCTGTCACCAGCGATGGATCCAGTCTGTATGCGTCTGAGCCCATGACCATCTTCGGTGGTGCTGGCGGTGGCGCTGCCACGGCCACCACCGCAGGCACAGGGCACCCATCCATTTTTGGCGGCGCTGGTGGTGCGGGAAGTGTCTCTGGCAATGCCGCCGCCGGAGTGGCACCGGGCGGAGGAGGAGGCTCTACCAGAACGGGCACGCAGTCAGGGGCAGGGGCACGCGGTGAATGCCGCATTTGGGGGGGTATCTAAATGGCACGCTTTTCAATCATTGATTCGGGTGTGGTAACCAACCACGCGGAGGCCAGCGGTGAATTCGCGGCAAGCCAGGGTTGGGTACCCGCAGGCGATTCGCGAATTGGGGATCTGTGGGATGGAGAGGGTTATGCCACACCAGCCCCGGTTCTGAATCCATTGCCTGTGGCGCAGGCAAGCGCCATTGCTGCCATCGACGCGGCAGTAGACCGCATCTACTCCGCTGTTCTTGGCAACCGCCAGGCCGAATACCAAGCCGCAGAGGGCCAGGCCCAGGCCTTTGCCGACAGCGGCCATGTGTTGGAGCCCGTTCCCGGGATGGTGCAAAGCTGGGCCAACGCAAAGGGCTGGTCTGCAGCCCAGGCGGCCAGCGACATACTGACCCAGGCTGCGCAGTGGCGTGGTACGCAGGAACTGATCCGCGCGCAACGCCTGCTGCGCAAGGAGCAGGTGCGTGCGGCATTGGATGCCGATGAACTGGCCGCGGTGATGCAGGCCTGGTCAGCCTTTGTCGCCACCGTGCGCGCCCAACTGGGCCTGGTGAGGCCGGCGGAGGGCGAGGTCCCATGACTTTTCGGCGCTACGCATTCATGGTGCGCGGGTTCTCATCGCAGTGGACCAGTTGCGCAAAGCATTGATTTCCACGGCGTGGTGGCGCGCTGGGCGGTGTGTGTAGAACGCTGTCAGCGCGCAGCTACCCGGGCGCGCGGTGAAGGCAGGACCGCCGGCCTGCTGAACGCGCTCGTGATGAAGCTGCTGTTTTGGGGTTGAGGCTATGCCATCGCTACCACGCACTCATCCATGGGCACGAGCACAACCTGCCCAACGACGACCAAGCCGCACCAGCGGCTTTTTTTTCGCCCGCCTCCCGCCCACCAGGCGGCGAGGCCTGGGCGATGACGACTGCAAGGAATAGCACCCATGAGAAACGAAACCATCGACGCCCTGGGCGCTACGGGCGGCAAGACCATTGCGGCCGGTGCGGGGCTCACCAGCTTTGGCTGGATCACCTCCAACGAGTTCCTGGGCCTGGTGGGTGCCATCGTGGCCGTGGCGGGCCTGGCCGTCACCTGGTACTACAAGCGCGAGGCCAACCGCCGCCAGGCAAGTGAACATGCGCTGCGCATGGCGCGCCTGCGCCGGGGTCTGGGCGAAGAGAGCGATCTGGGCGAGCAAGGGGCTGACGAATGAGCAGCGCCAACTACCCGGACCGCATGCGCTACTTCCCCCACCTGGTCGGCTCCCTCGCCCTGGCCAGCGCCGCGGTGCTCACCTTCCTCGGCCAGTGGGAGCCCGATCAGCGCGACCCCGGCCTGGTCTATGCGGACAAACTGGCCGGCGGCCTGCCCACGGTGTGCAAGGGCATCACGCGGCATGTGACGAGCACGCCGGTGGTCGTGGGCCAGCGCTGGACGCCTGCGCGCTGCGCGCAGGAAGAGAGCGCTGCCATCGAGGCGCTGCAGCTGCGCCTGTCCCGGTGCTTCACGCGGCTGCCGCCGCAGAGCGTGTTCGACATGGCCACCAGCCATGCCTGGAACAACGGCGTGGGCAACACCTGTGCGAGCCAGGCCATGGTGGCCTGGAACGCGGGCGACTGGGCGCTGGGTTGCCGGCGGCTGGGTGTGTCGGACAGTGGCAAGCCGGTGTGGAGCTATGTGCGCACCGGCCGCATGCTGCCTGATGGCAAGCCCGAGATGCGCTTTGTGCCGGGGCTGGCCAACCGGCGTGCGGCAGAGACGGCGGCGTGCCTGCAGGGGCTGGAGGCACGGCCATGACTGCGGTGGTGGACATCGTGATGGGCATGGTGCTGCTGACCATGCCGCCCACGCCGCAACCGGTGACCTACACGGCTACATCGGGCGCCACCGTGCTGGGCTACAGCAGCGTGGCGGGCTGGGTACCTGCCGAGCAGTGCTTCAACCGCTGCCACACCATCGCGAACGAGCCTGTGGCGCTGCTGCGCGGCGAGTTGTCGCTGGCGGACATGGCCGATCTGAACATCGTCGTCCGGCGCGATGGTGTCCCGGTCCTCTCGTTCTGGCGCTTCTTCGGCAATGTGCCCGTGGCCTATGTGGAAGGGGAGAGCTGATGGCACCGCTGCTCATCACCCACACCGCTGCCGCCGTGCTCGGCGCCGCCCTGGCCGCCACCGCCGCCTGGCAGGTGCAGGGCTGGCGCTTGGGCGGCCAGATCACCACCCTGCAGGCCAGCCATGCCAGCGAGCGCGCACGCGCCAGCCAGGCCGCATGGGCGGCCGAGCGCGCCACCGCGATTCGATACCAAGGAGCCCTCAATGTTGCACGCACCCGTGAAGCCGCCTTGCAGCGCGATGCTGCCCGCGCTCGCGCTCTGTCTGACGGCCTGCGCGAGCAAGCCGCCCATGCCGCCCGCCGCATTGCCGATGGCGCTGCCCTCGCCGCTGTCGCTGAGTACGCCACTGCCGTCGGTGAGCTATTCGCTGACTGCAGCCGAGCGCATCAAGAGCTGGCGCGACAGGCTGATGGCCACGCCGCTGATGCAAGAGCCCTCCGCGACGCCTGGCCGCTGAGTTCCACCCCCACCCCCGGCGGGTCGTGACCGCCCATCTCTTCTCGTTGCCCCTGCCGACTGCGAGCCGATCTCCATGCCACACCTTCCATCCGCACCCTTGCCCTGCGCCCAGGCCCTGACCATGCCCACGCGCACCTTCACCAGCATCCGTGCCGGCTGCCTCAAGTCGCGCGTGGAAAAGCTGTTGCACAGCCGGGTCGGCGAGCCGCTCACGCTGGGCGAGATCGGCGCCGCGCTGGACCTGCCCAAGACATCGCACCCCGAGATCAGCAGCTGCCTAGCCAAGCTGCGCGAGGCCGGTGCCGTGCAGTCCGCGCCCGGCCCCGCATCGAGCGCGCGTGGGCGGCGCCAGGTGCAGCGCTACAGCATCCTGCAGCGGCGCGTGGGGGGCGATGTGCGCGTTTCGGAGATGGATGCGCGCCGGGCACTGGCCATGCCCGCCTGATAGACCACCAGGAGATTTGCCCATGGATGTTGAACACCACAGCGAAGAAGACCTGCACCTCATCGAACTGCAGGCCCCGGGCAACGCGCCCCTGCACGCCGGTGTGTCCGCATCGGGCTTGGTCTACCTGCGCGGCGACCTGCACCCGCTGGGCAGCGCCACGGCCCTCATCAAGGCCGCGCGCGAGCAGGTGCCCTATGCGGCGCTGGGCGCGGTGAACGTGCTCTTCCCGGCCGACTGGCTGCGCGGCGAATGCCTGCACGACGCAGACCGTCTGCGCGTGATTGCCGCGATGGAGCGCCTGGTGCGTGGGGCGGCTGCGGCATGAGCGGCCGCCCCACCGCGCCGCGCCTGCTGGCCGTGCCTTCGGCTGCTGCAGCCACTGCCGCAGCCCCCGTGCCAGGCCAGGATGCGGCGCAAGATGGCGGCAGCGCCAGCGTGCCCGAGGACGGCGTGACGCCGGCCATGGTGGTGCGCGAGCTGGCCAGCATCGCCTTCTTCGATATCCGCAGGATCTTCAACGGCGACGGCAGCTTGAAGCGCGTGCAGGAGCTCGACTGCGCCACCGCTGCCGCCATCGCCTCCATCGAGGTGGTGGAGATCGGCCCCGGCGGCCAACTGGAGCTGGGCAAGAAGTTCAAGTCGCCCGAAAAGCTCAAGGCCCTGGACCTGCTGGGCACGCACCTAGGCATGTTCGCCAAGAAGGCCGACGACGCGCCCGACCCGCTGCGCAAGGCCCTGGCCCAGATGCCCGCCGACCGGGCCGAGGGCATGCTGGCGGCACTGGAGCAGATCAGGGTGATCAAGGAGAAACCACACAGTGGTGCCACCTGATTTGCCCCGCCTGCCGCACCTTCCCGAGGCCTTGGCCCAGGCCTCCAACGAAGAGATCGAGGCCCTCGAAGCCCTGCTGCGCGACAAGCTCGCCGGCTGGCGCATGCGCCGCTTCTTTCAGGACGAAGGCCCCCTGCGCCGCGCGCTGTATGCGCGGCACCTGGCCTTCTTCAAGGCCGGCGCCACGCACCGCGAGCGCTGCTTCATGGCCGGCAACCGCGTGGGCAAGACCATTGGCGGCGCATACGAAACCGCCCTGCACCTCACCGGCCGCTACCCGCACTGGTGGGAGGGCCGGCGCTTTGCCGGGCCCATCCAGGCCTGGGCCGCGGGTAAAAGCCTGGAGACCACGCGCGACATCGTGCAATTGGAGCTGTACGGGCCTCCGGGCCAGCCTGGCACCGGGATGATTCCGGCCGACGACATCGCCAAGGCCCGCCCCCGCGCGGGCGCCAACGGCGCGCTCGACTACCTGTGCGTGCGCCACCAGAGCGGCGGCGAATCGGTCATCGGCTTCAAATCCTACGACCAGGGCCGCAAGGCCTTCGAGGGCACCGCGCGCCACTGGGTGTGGCTGGACGAGGAGCCGCCGGTGGCGGTGTACAACGAGTGCCTGACGCGCACCGCGACCACGCAGGGCTTGATCGCGATCACCTTCACGCCGCTGGAGGGGGCGACGGAGGTGGTGCTGGATTTCTTGACGAAGGGAGTGGTGGTGGTGGTGGAAGCCGGTGGCCCCACAGGCGTGGCATGACGGCTGCGCCGGGCGTGTGCTGAGACAGTAGATCATGCCCATGCGTGAATTCCAATTGCTCACCATTGCCGAATGCCACGCCCACATCGGCCCCTTGGTGGACGCGGCGCTCGGGCCTCAGGGTTTCATCAACGTGCGCCCGCTGGTGTGGGCGAACGGCAGTGCGGCGCCCATTCGCCGCATCTGTGGGTATGGGCAGCTCGGCAGCGGGCTGTCACCGCGCTGGGGTTAATCGTTCGACACGGTGCCGCACTTGTCGGGCGGCAAGCCCAAATGGCATCGCACGGACAAGTCAGCCTTGTTTGACGCTCACGTCGATGGCCAGGGCGCTGCGCAAAACCCTGCCTTGCATCTGGGGCGTGGACGGGCTGTTGGCCTGCATTCCCGACAAGATCCACTCAGCTGTCGAACAGGCCCAGGCTTTCTGGCCGGTGGCGACAAAGCCTGCACAAGTCTTCGAGCAGGTCATCGCGATGACCACACGGCCCCGGCAGGGTCTTCACTCAGGTTCAGTTGCATATCGCCGCAGCCGTGCGCCATGCCTTTGCCGGGCGTGAAGAGCAGGGCCGTAAGGAGCTGGCGCTTTTCATCAGCCGTGGCAAGGCCAAGGAGTACGCGGCGCCCAAACCACAAGAGATACTTGAAGGCTGGCTCAAAGAAGGGTTCAACGAGCAAGTCGGTTGATTTTGCATTGGCTGACCAGCGCTTATGGGTGAGGCAGGAGCCGCTTCGAGCGCCCTGGCGTACTAGCGCTGGCGCCGGGTTCCGGGTGTTCGCAGCAGCGCGGCCAGGCCTCGGGCTGTGGCGTTTCCCTTGTTCACTGATTCACAGATGCGCTGGTGGATGGCTGGCCGAGTCCATGGCAGTGCTGGTTGGCGGCGACGGGGCCCACCGTCTTTTTTGCTGCCGGCTTGGCGATGCGTTGCCGCCCGCCAGCCACCGCCCGTGGCACGGGGGCCTGATTCGGTGCAGATGGCCGCTTGCCCTTCTGCCGCACCCTGATCACCTCGTGCTCCAGTGCCGTGTGGTCCTGCAGTGGGGCCACCAGGTCCGCCAGCCCGTGCGCCTGGTTGATGAGCCACATGCACATCGCGTACGAGGCCATGGCCACCGAGGGATCGCCGCGCTCGATGCGGGCCATGGTGGGCTGCGATGCCCCCAGTCTGTCTTCCCATTGGCCCTGCGTCTCTCCCCGGCGCTTGCGCGCGATGGCAATGTTTGTGCTGGCCCAGGCGCTCAATCTCCTGCAGCACGGCTGCAAGTTGCCCGGAGGGATGTGCGTTCTGCTTTGGCATTCGTAGATATCAGTCAAATGCGGTCTTTATGCACATCTATGAATATTTTGGTGCCTCGTGCTTCTTTCTCGAAGCGCCGCTCCGTCCTTTCGTTGGAGAACCCATCCCATGAGCAAAGCCATCATCCAGGCCGGCTGGAACGACGTGCCCCACCTTGACGAGAAGACCAAGCAGGAGCTGGCCGAGAGCTTTCCCCTGCACGAGCGCGAGGCGCGCATGAACGGCGTGCCCGTGCTGGGCAGCGGCCGGGTGTTTCCGGTGGCAGAGGAGTCCATTGTGGTCGCCCCGTTCGCGCTGCCCCCGCACTGGCCGCGCATCGTGGGCCTGGACTTCGGCTGGGACCACCCGGCCGCGGCCGCCTGGCTGGCGTGGGACCGCGACACCGACACCGTCTACGTGTACGACACCTTTCGCGTGCGCGAGACCAGCGTGGCCATGCAGGCCCCGCTGGTCGCCGCGCGCGGCCGCTGGATGCCCGTTGCCTGGCCGCACGACGGGCTGCAGCACGACAAGGGCAGCGGCGAGCAACTGGCCGGGCAGTACCGTGCCCTGGGCGTGAACCTGCTGCCCGAGCGTGCCACGTTCGAGGATGGCAGCAATGGGCTGGAGGCGGGCATTAGCGAGCTGCTCACGCGCATGCAGACCGGGCGATTCAAGGTCTTTGCGACCTGTGGCGACTGGTTGGAGGAATGGCGGCTGTACCACCGCAAGGGGGGGCTGGTGGTGAAGCTCAAGGACGACCTGCAAAGCGCCACGCGGTATGGGGTGATGATGCTGCGGTTTGCGGTGGTGGAGCCGCGGGGGGCGACGTTGGCCGGGAGCACTGTTGGGTATGGGGGTAGGAGAGGGGGGTATTGATGGGGCGCGTTTTCATGGCCTTTGCATGGCGGCTTGGCAAACCGGCGCTGTTTTGATGGCATGTCTCTGGTAGGTGGTCGGAATGCCTGCCAAGGGCGGGAGCCGGGATGTGCGCCCGGCTCCCGCCCTCAGCCAAGGCACGCAGCAACCATCGGCACCGCACACCGCACACCGCACACCGCATGATGGATGGTGATCGTGGTGGTCGTAGTCGTGGTTGCAGCGTGCCCGTGCTGCGGTCGGGAGCCGGGTCTCGGCCCGGCGGCCGAGGTACCTTTCTTTGCGTCGCCAAAGAAAGGTACCCCAAAGAAAGGCGACCCCGCTGTCCGTGTCCCCCTCGCCTGGGGCGAGGAGGCAGCCTGTGATGCTCGGTCCTGGGGTGACGCCGAAGAACTCCCTGCGCTGCCTCTGCGAGGCAGCTCCGGTCAAACAGCTTCGGCGAGCCAGATGACGATGTGCGTGTCCTTCGGCACGCGCTCACCCCAGGCCCTGCGCTTCTCGGCACGGTCAGAAAGGGGTGGATACCAACACGGGCCATTGCTTCGCTCGGCCCGGTCTGCCTCGCTGCGCTTGGCCTGGGCAGAGCGATCACGCCCAAACGTCGGCAGCGCGCAGCGCGTAACCGACCCCTGGCGTAGCTGCGAAGCAGCAGCCGTACCTGACCCCGCTCCCAACCCCTGCTGGCTGCGCCGAGGAGCGCAGGAGCTGGGGTGGGCGTGTGTGCCGAAGGACACACACGCTTCGTCGTCTAGCTTGCCGCAGCTGTTTGAGCGGAGTTCGAAGAACGCAGCGAGTTCTGCGGCACCACCCCAGATCCGAGCATCGCAGGTTGCCCGCAGCGAAGCGGAGGGACGCAGACTGGGGGCCGCCTTCTCTTTGGTGACTTTCTCTTGGCGGCCCAAGAGAAAGTTACTGCGCCGCCGGGCGCACATCCCGGCCTCCGCCCTTACAAAAAGCTGCGAACTTTGAATCCGAGAAAGCGACCGTGTCGCTGTTCCTGGGCAAGAGCCCGTCGAAACAGCATCTCGGGACCCTCTAGTCCAGTACAACGCTCGAAGCCTCTGGATAGAGGTTCGGTAGCAAGATGTGCAGGGCGGACATCGGAAACGCAATGCTCAACTCCCCACGGTGGCTATCGCTCCTGAGCAGGCCGTCGCTGAGGAAGCGCGATACGACCTTTCGGCCGGTGCGCTCGCCCAGGCCGGTCATGCGGATGAAATCCCCGCGCGACAGGGCCCCGCTGACCGCAACGGTCTGCAGCGGCAAAATGGCCTCCTCGCGGTACTCCGTGATTCCCTTGGTGGCACCTTCAACCATGACGTAAGCGCGCAGGCGGTCCTTGAGTTGGGGCAGGTCGAGCATGGCGCCCATGAAGTTCACCTGGTCCTCGCAGAGCTCGGCGAAATAGCGGCACCATTCCCACAGCATTTTCTGGCTGAGGTTGCCGCGCCCATCGAGGTCGCCTTGCCGGGCGCTGTCTGCCGCGTCGAGCATCTGGTAGTAGCGTTCTCGCTGGCGTGCGAGCCCACGATTGGCCGACCACAGTCCGCCGTTGATGGGGAGCAGGGCGCAGTGCGTCTGCAGGCGTACCGCCCTGCCGTTTCCATCTTCGAAGGGGTGTGTCCAAGCCATGCGGTGGTGGGCTGCTGCAATGGTGAAAATGACCGCGTCCACTCCGTGCAACCGGCCATACACCTCGTCCATCCGGGTCAGAAAGCGGGGCACCGACTGCCAGGCAGGCGGTTGATGGCGGCCCACGGCGACGTCATGCATCCGCAGCGCACCAGGCTCGATCTGTCGTCCGTCCTCGGTGCGGCGGTCCTCGGGGGGAAGCCGGCTGTACAGGCTCCGGTGCGCCTGGCGCAGGAAGGCGCTGCCCAGTGCCGCCGCTTCGGAGGTCACATCTGTTTCCAGATCGCGCTCGGCTTCAATGTGTGCAAGCGCCACGCGCTGGCGCCTTGCAACGTCGGGCGTATCCGAGAAGTCGTGCCGCAGTGCACGCTCGATATTCGCTGGGTGGGTGGCCTGGCCTTCGATGCGGTTGGAGTAGTAGGAGTTCATCGAGCGCACGATTTCACGCAAGGCGGCCCTGGCCTCCGGGCTGGCTGCGGCTTTGAGTGCGGCGGATTTTTCGAAGATCCGTCGCGTAGCTTCACCCAGTTCGGCAAGGTCCTGGGTGGGCAGCAGTGGCTCGAATTGATGCGGCTGGTCGTAGGCTACAACCGGGGTGGGCTTGATGGACATGGTTGCCGGTTGAAATAGACGGCTATGGTAATAATAATTTCTTTATTAATCAACTGGATATAGCGATCCTTATCCATGCTTTCGAGGAGGAATTTCCGGTTGGTTTTCCGGTCGAGTTGCCGAATGCAAGAGCGCAAGACCAGGTCTTTTGGGCGCCCATCCTGACGCCTGCACGCGGCAACCATGGTCCCTGCCGTGGGCATTCAGCGTCCGATGAAAAGCACCTTTCAATCCCGCCGCACGTGTTCACTTTTCGTCAATGTTCGTGCCACGTGAACATCGCGGAAAAGTGAACATTCATACCACCACCAGGCACGTGTTGCACGCTGCAAAGGTCCTCTGCAAGACTTGGTCATGGCCTTGCCGAGTACCAGGGGTCGAGCGCCCAGCGCGGAATCACATGGCCGTCAGCACCTGACCTGTCTGCGCTCTGGTTGCTGCTGCGCCGGCCGGGCATGCCGCAGGCCTGGCGCCGGCGCTGCCGCCCGCGCAGGTGCCGGGGTTGGCCCCCCCGCCTTCAACCGAAACACCTGCACCGCCTCCGTCACCGCCCCCGCCGTGCGCACCAGCCCCTGCGCCGCTGCCGCCACCTCTTCCACCAGGGCCGCGTTGTCCTGGGTGATGGTGTCGAGCTGGCCCACGGCGGTGTTGACCTCGGAGATGCCGGCAAGCTGTTCCTGGCTGGCATGGCTGATCTCGCCGACGATGGCGCTCACGCGGCGCACGCCCTCGACCACCTCGGCCATGGTGGCGCGGGCGGCCTGGGTGCGCTGCTGGCCTTGCGCCACGCGCTGGGCCGACTGGTCGATCAGGCCCTTGATCTCGCGCGCCGCACCTGCGCTGCGCTGGGCCAGGGCTCGCACCTCGCCGGCCACCACTGCAAAGCCCCGGCCCTGTTCGCCGGCGCGCGCGGCCTCCACGGCGGCGTTGAGCGCGAGGATGTTGGTCTGGAAGGCGATGGAGTCGATCACTTGGGTGATCTCGCCGATGCGCGTGGAGTCGCCCTCGATGTCGCGCATGGTCTGGCCCACGCTGTCCACCGCCTCGCGGCTGCGCGTGGCGGATGCGTTGGCCTGGCCTGCCAGGGCCGTGGCCTGGCGGGCTGCGTCGGCGCTCTGGCGCACGGTGCCGGTGATCTGCTCCATCGCGGCGGCTGTCTGCTCAAGGCTCGATGCCTGCGACTCGGTGCGTGCCGACAGGTCGAGGTTGCCCTGCGCGATCTCCTGCGCGCCCAGGCGCATGGCGTCGCTCTCGTCGCGCGCATCGCGCACGATGGCGAAGAGGTTGAACGACAGTTGGCCCAGCGCCTGCTCCAGATCGCCCAGTTCATCGTTGCGGCTGCGGCGCACCATCGCCGTCAGGTCGCCGGCCGCAACCCGGTTGGCGACCTGCGTCAGGCCCGCGATGGGCTGCACCAGCCGCCGCGCCAGGTACCACCAGGCGGCGCCGAACAGGGCCAACTGCAGCGCCCACCCGGCGGCGCCGGGCAGCAGCCCGCCGGCCACCAGCGATGCCAGCAACAACGAAAGCAGCACCAGCGCCAGCCGGGCCGACAGGCCCAGCGTGGCCAGCCCATGCGCCGCGCGCCCCACCAGCGTGTGTCGCAGCACGCGGCCCGCACTCAGCCTGTGCACACGCCGCCCGGCCTGCTTCTCTTCACGCATCGTGGCATACAGCTGCTCGGCCGCGGCGATCTGCGCGCGCGTGGCCTCGGTGCGCACCGACATGTAGCCCACGGGCCGCCCGTCCTGCAGCAGCGGCGTGGCGTTGGCCATCACCCAGTAGTGGTCGCCGTCCTTGCGCCGGTTCTTCACCGGGGCCGACCAGGGCCGGCCCGAGGCGATGGTGGCCCACATGTCGCGGAACGCCTCCTCGGGCATATCAGGGTGGCGGATCATGTTGTGCGGCTGGCCCACCAGCTCGTCGCGCGCGTAGCCGCTGACCGCCACGAAAGCCGCGTTGCAGTGGGTGATGCGCCCCTGGGTGTCGGTGGTGGACACGAGGGTCTGGCCTTTGGGGAAGGCATATTCGCAGCCCGTGGTGGGCAGGTTCAGGCGCATGTCTGTCGTCTCCTCTGGTCGATGCAGGCCATTGTCTGGAACCCCATCGCGGACCGCCTTGACGAAGGTCAATGTCTGCTTGACCGGCGTCAATCCGAGCGGTGTCAACCCTCCCGGCGGCGGGTTGACAAAACCAGTGCCGCAACGAGGATTGAGGGCGTGGTTCAAAGGTGCGGTAACTCTATGTTTCGAAAGCAAAACGGGCCGTTGCATTGGGGTAAGGTCGCGGGTGCAAGAGGCCAGGGAACAGCCTGCCAGCCCCCTGGGCTGTGCTGCCTGCAAGGCCGTTGCCTGGCGTTCCCTTTTTCACCGCTTGCCACCGCAAGGACTACTGCAACCACCGGCAATGCATTCGGCGCATACGCCGCGCGGGGCACCCCGCCGCCACGCCCTGTGCAGGTCAGCCCTTCAGTCCATCCACCACTTCAGAGAAAGGTATTTTTCGTGAACCTGGCATCCTCGCTTCGCAAGACTGCAGCCATCGCTCTAGCGGCCACCGCCTGCATGGCGGCGCACGCGCAATACACGCCGTATTTCTCCATGACCGGCATCACCTGGGAAGACGAAACCACCTTCCGGCTCGATGGCGCTCGCATCCAGGGCCTGGGGCTCACCGCGGCGGACGAGGTGTCCCTGCGCTACCAGTTCCGCCCGGCGGATGCGAGCTTCGGGTTGATCGGCGCCCAGGCCAATGCGGGTGCGGGCGTGGTCTTCCGCGACCAGAACTTCACCAGCGTGGAGGCGCAGCCCGCCACCATCAGCTACACGGCCAACGGCACCAGCTACACGGGCAACAACTCGTCCCGCTCGTTCACCGCCACCGCTGCGGCTCCGTTCGTCGCCACCGCCATGCTGCAGCCCGGCCATGTGATATCGCTGGGCATCACCCGCCAGTCGGCAGACTGGCGCTACGAGATGATCGACCCCGACGGCAAGGTCATGGTCACCTACGACGGCGAGCCCGGCGTCGGCGTCATCTCCGCCGCACGGCGCATCACCCGGGCGGGCGTGCACACGGTGCGCATCAGCCCGCGCAATGCGGGCAACCTGACGTTCGACCTCGAGCTGTTCAACGGCAACAACAAGCCCATGCAGCAGCTCACCAACGGCTCGCGGATCTCCACCTCGTTCGAGAGCAACATCCGCCATTACTACAAGGGTGTGGTGCAACTGCAGGCGGGCAGCCGGCTCAGCCTGACCCAGGCCAGTTCCGACATCGGCATCTGCGTGCTTGACGAGCTGAGCCGCAAGCAGGACTGCAGCACCGGCCTGCCCGTGTCCACACGGGTGGACAGGGCGGGCAACTACTACGTGTTCATCTACAACGTCAAAGGCTGGGGCGGCTCGTACACGGGCACGGTGTCGGTGGTGCAGGAGCAGGCGTCCCAGGTGTCCACCGACGGCAGCGTTGCCCGCACCGCAGCATCTGCGCGCCCAGCGCCGGTGGACACGGGCGCAGGCGCTTTCAACCCGGCGCCTTGAGCTGTACCGCCGGGAGCGCAGGCCCGGCGTTCACGCCTGCCAGACACCGAAGCCTGCGGAACGCAGGTCGATGCCGATCTCGATCTCGCGCTCCACCGCATCGTCGTAGCGCATGGGGTTGAAGCCCTCGTACAGATCGGGCAGCAGGCGCAGGCCGTACAGCATGACGAAGCGGTTGGCCTGGATGCCGGCCTTGTGCTTGTCGAAACGCACGTCCGGGTCCAGCCCTGTCATCCCCACGTACACGCAAGGCTTGCCCTCGATGTAGCTGGGGTTGCAGCGCAGGAACTTGCGCTCGCGCAGCACGGCCATCGACAGTTCGACGACATAGACGTTGTGGTGCGGGCGCCTGGGCATGGGGCTTATTGTGCAGCGGCCGCATGGTGGCTCCGGTCGGCAGCGGCTTACCTGGTTTAACAGACGGAGACAGTTTTGGCCTTGCTGCTGCCTGGGGCGCGTTCGAGGTGTTCAAGGGCCAGGATGCCTCGACGGGCACGCTGCACATGCTCGCCCCCTTCCAGGTCGACGGGCCGGACGCCCACCGCGATGGCGTTGTCTACATGAAGAGCTTTTCCATACAGCTGCCCAAGGGCATGGCCAAGGACGATTTTGGCGCCAAGCATGGGTTCCGCTTCAAGGCCGACGTGTAGCTGGCCGTCCCCGAGTCCAATGAGTACGACAACATCTTCATCTGGGAGAAGGCCCAGACGCCCAAGGTGGCGCCCATTGTCCTGCCGGACAAGCCGACGCCGCCCAACCCGTTCTCCAACCTGAAGTTCATCGATTTCAAGGCGGTACCGGGCTCGCGGCGTGAGCTGGACGGCTGGTGAAGAACCTGGGCAGCGAAACCTCTTACCAACTGGAGCTGCACCTGTCCATCATGGGCCCACCCACACCGCCCAGCCCCACTGGCAGTGTGCTGGAGACGGCCAGCGCCAATTCCACCAACATCCCGAGCGAGGGTGCCACCTGGGCGCGCGTCTAGGCGCAAACCGACTTCGTGGTGGCCTGTGCCGACCTCCCGGCGCGCCAGTTCAGAACCCTGCAGGCCGAGCCAGGGGCCCGGCGCTTTCGCCAGGTGCAGGATGGCAGCAGCAGTGCCAAGGGTTGGCCGGCAAGGTGATTCCGCGCTTCCTGGTGGTGGACAAGGACTTCGACTTCCTGCCGCTCAAGCCCTTCTTCATCCTGCTCGTGAACGAGATGCGCAGCGAGAAGGTGGCCTTTGGCGAGAACCCCGTGGGCGGCGACAAGTAGCAGGGCCAGGGCGGCAAGCCGATCGCGATCCCGCGCAAGGACCGGTAGCCGCTCGCCGCCCAGCGGCGGGCATCTGAGGCTCTCTGCGGGCGGGGGTGAGCAGGTCAAGGCGCTGCATTTCGTCGATAGTTGCCGCGCGGGGTTTGCTCACGCTTGGGGTTCTTGCGGTCAATGGTGCGTGCGCTCGCTGGACATGCAGCCAACACCTGCTGGATGGCCGCCTCGAAGGGCGAGCAGTAGGATTTCATGAGTGCATGAATGGATACCGGTCAATGCGGGGATGCCTTCGTTGTCGGGCGTGCTGGCAGGTTTATGGAGCAGGAAGCCGGCAGGACAGCGGCATCGCCTTGTGGGGCACACCTTGGCAGACCCATTTCACCTCGGTCGCCTGGATGGATGGCGTCAAAAACAGCGCCGATGGCGGATCGTCGGACAGGACCACGATGCTGCCATCGTCTCGTATGGCCCCCATCTTTGCGCGACCGGATGGAGAAAACTCCAGTCCCGCCCCTGCGCCTTCCACTCTCCCGCGTTGAAGGATGTGCGCGGCGATTGCTTCCCGTTGCAATGATGTGGCTACCAAAATCTCCGCTACCTTGGACCGGTCGGTGTAGCACTGGTATGTCGGAAGCACCAATGCCGCCGGAATGAAAGCCACACAGAAGACCGCAATGAGTTTGACCAACTCCCATGCGGAGCGCCCCAGTACCAGCGCAAACGCTCGAAGTGACCGAACCGGGGCAACTTGCAAGTGGTTGGTCCAGATGACGATGCAGACCACGCACATCAGCCATGCTGGCCCCCAGGGATCGATGCCTTGCCTGCACTGGCCGGACGATACCATTGCCACCGCACTGGCGACGATGGCCAGCGACAGCAGCCAATGCGCTCCGCGCAGAGGGTTCAGGCGTGCAAGGAAACTGGAAGCGGGCAAGGCAGTCTGGCTCATCGGTCGTGGATTGGTGCCATGGTATCGACACCTGAAACCTCTACAGGCTTGCACGAAAAGCGACTGCTGCTGTCCTGCCCGGCCAGTGGGTTGCCAGAACTTTGTCGTCGCATGGTGCTTCGAACCTGGGTGCGCTTTGGCTGAATAGGTACCACGGCAGAGCGGCCGAGCATTGTTCCTGGCAGTATCGTACTTGACCAGCACATACCCGCCTGCGCCAACTGCATTCTTCCTCCGTCCATCAATCCCGCCATGCACAAATTGTCCCGTCCGATCGATGGCCATTGGATCCCCCATTCCCACAGCGCCACCTACTGCCTGGCGCCGATGGAGGGGCAACCCGGCGAGCGCCTTCTGGCGGGCGTCCCCGGCGGTGACCCTGCGCCTTTTGCGCACCTTGTCGTCAGCCTGGAGCCCCCGTACTTCCTGCTGTACGTGCTGCACACACCGCGGGGCGAAGGCGATGCGGGACGCTACCAGAGCCCGCCCTTGTCCAGAGCGCAGTTCGAGGATTTCATGCACCGGTTCGGCACCTACCTGTCATCGGATGCGCGGTTCGACCTGTGGGCCCATTCGGCCGCGCAGCGGGCCACCGTGGTCTGGGATCGGCACAACCAGCTGTTCGCCTATGGGCCACTGGACGGGTACGCAGCGGTGCTTGACGCACTGGGCTTTGCGCGGGGCGATACAGACATGTCGTTTCCCCACCAACACCACTATCGCCAGGAGTTCGACAGCGAAGCTCTGGCGCTACTGGCATACCTACCCTGGTCGCACACTCCGCTGCGCCCCGAAGACGAACAGTGAGGCAGGCCCGGCACTGTACGCGCGGTGCGGCCTGTTTGGCCATTTGCCCCGTGCCTGGGCGGTGCCGCAAGTGGCGTCGATGGCGCTCACGGAGCAGGTGGGCGTGAACCACCAGGCCCTGCGATCCCCTTTGCCCGGGTGCCCACGCGTTCAGAGCAGCCCTTGCGCCACCAGCTCCCGCGTGCGCTTCAGGGTGGACAGCAGGGCGGTCTTGTAGCCCTTGTCGCTGTCCATGAAGGCCTGCTCGGACTGCTCCTCGGGGCCGCCGGGCGCCTTGCCGCGCAGGCCGGTGTAGCAGTAAAAGCGCAGTTGCAGGGCGCCAGCCTCGTCTTCAAACAGCTCGTTGACGATCACGCCCTCGCGCGGACCGGTGGCCTGGAAAAAGCTCACCTTGTGGCCGGGCTCGAACGCGATGATCTCGCGCAGCTCGGCGCCGCCGATGGTGGCCTCGCGCACGATGTGATCGGCGCCGTCGTAGACCACGTCGCAGCGGGTGCACAGGCCGGGCGGCAGGAATTGGCGCGCGTCACGTGCTTTGAGGACGAGGCCGGCCCAGGCCTGGTCGCGGGTGAGCGGTGCCTCGCCGGCGGGGTTGACGGGAACGGTGGCGGTGGAATAGATCATGGTGTTCTCCTGGGTGAATGGAATGGGGTGGAATGGGGTGGGGCTCAGGCCTGCGCCGATGCAGCGACGGCGACCTCGGTTGCAAACTCACGGTAGCTGCGCAGCGGCCGGCCCAGCAGCGTGGTCAGGCGCTCCACATCGCCCGCCTCGGGCACCATGCCGTCGGTGAGAAAACGCTCGGCCATCAGGCGCATGTCGTAGGCCATCCAGCCGGGCATGAAGTGGCGCAGGTTGGCCTCGAAGGCGGCGGTGTCGTCGCCGCCGTGCACGATGGGGCGGCCCAGCACCTCGGCCCAGAGGGCGGCCACGCCGGCGCCGGTCAGGGTGTCGGGGCCCACCAGGTTGATGCGCGTGGTGGGCAGCGGGCCTGCGGCCTGGGCGCGGCGCAGCAGCTCGATGGCGGCCACCTCGGCGATGTCGGCCGTGTCCACCATGGCCAGGCCCTTGGCGCCGATGGGCATGGGGTACACGCCGTGGGCCAGCACCACGTCCTTGATGGTCCAGTCGTTGCCCATGAAGTAGGCCGGGCGCAGGATGGTGGCGCCAAACCCCATCTGCTCGATCATGCGCTCCACGCCGTACTTGCCCGCGAAGTGCGGCACGTTGACATAGCGGTCGGCATGGATGACCGAGAGGTAGACGATGCGTGTGATGCCCGCTTCGCGTGCCAGGTTCAGCGCCACCAGGGCCTGCGTGAACTCGTCGGGCACCACGGCGTTGAGCAGGAACAAGGTGTCCACGCCCTGGAACGCGGCGCGCAGCGAATCCACGTCGAGCAGGTCGCCCTGCACGGCCGTCACGCCAGCGGGCAGGTCGCCGGCCTTGGCCAGGTCGCGCACCAGGGCACGGACGTTGGCGCCGCGCCGGGCCAGTTGCTGCACGACCTGGCGGCCCACGGTGCCGGTGGCACCAGTGACGAGGATGGCGGGGGAAGAAGAGGCTTGGGAAGAGGCGATGGTCATGGAAATTTCTCCGGGTTGGGTGGTTGACAGCCCGAACTTTAGGGATCCCATCCGTGATCCGATAGCCGTTATAGTTGGACGCACTGTCTCACCAGCGGAACACTGCGCCATGGACCTGCACGCCCTTGCCGACTTCAACCTCGTCGCCCGCCACGGCGGCTTTGGCCGCGCCGCGCGCGAATCGGGGCGGCCCAAGGCCACGCTGTCGCGCCGCGTGGCCGAGCTGGAGGCCGCCCTCTCCCTGCGTCTGCTGGAGCGCGGTGCGCGCGCCGTCAAGCTCACCGAAGAGGGCCGCGCGCTGCACGAGCGCACCGGCACGCTGCTCACCGAGATCGACGAGGCTGCCGCTGCCATCGCCTCGGGCGGCGGGCAACCGCGCGGGCGCCTGCGCATCAGCGCGCCGCTGCTGTTCTCGCAGACTGCCATGGGCCGGCTGGCTGCCGACTTTGCGTTGCGCCACCCCGCCGTGCGGCTCACGGTGACCACCGAGGACCGCAGCGTGGACATGGTGGAGGAGGGCTACGACCTGGTGATCCGCGTCAACCCGCCGCCCGACGCCAGCCTGATCGGCCGCGTGCTGCTGCGCGACCGCTTGGTGGTGGTGGCCCCGCCCGGCCTGGCGCGGCCACGCAAGGGCAGCACCACTGCCGTGCCGGCCGTGGTGCGCGGCGCGGGCACGGCGCAGCAAGGCAACGCATGGGAGATCACGGCGCCTGCCAAGGCCAAGGGCAAGCCCGCCGCACCCCAGACCCTGGCCACCGACCCCGTGCTCAGCCTGGCCTCGCTCATCATGGTGCGCGACGCCGTGCGCCGCGGCGTGGGCGTGGCCCGCCTGCCCATCTCGCTGGTCGGCCACGATATCGCGGCCGGCACCCTGGTGCACTGGGGCGACGTGCCCGGCCCGGCCATCGAGCTGTGGGCGCTGTACCCGTCACGCCGGCTGCTCAGCGCGCGGGTGTCGGCGTTTCTGGATCATCTGAAGCAGGCGTTTCCGAAGGGGGCTCCGGAGGAATTGGCGGCGTATGTCGGAGGGTAAAGGCCAGGCCGCTGAACCGACTGCCACGCGGTGCAAGCCAGTCGCGCTCTGCCAGAAGCGGCGCGACAGGTCCAGGCTGCTGTACTCGGTGACCTTGAGGAAGTGCCATCCGTAGCCCCGCAAGCGCTCCCAGCGCCCGATGCGTTGCGCTTCGACCTCTTGCGGCCGGTGGCCGGTGACGGGGCTGTGGCATGCAGCCGCACCTGCCGGATGCCCGGCAGCGGCAGCACCACGGCCCTGCAGTATCTCGGCGATATTGCCGCAAGCGTGGGGTAGGCCGCCAGGGTGGGGCCTGCAGCGCATCGATGTCAGCATGCGAGCGCAGGGGCAGGGCCTGGGTGCTTGTCAGCGTGGCCAGCAGGCTGGCGTCCCGCAGGCCGTGCGCCAAGGTCTTGTGCGTTGAGGGGCGCGGGCAGCAGGGCCAACTGCTCGTACACGCGCCTATCGTTGGAGGCGGTGCGCTCGTCCAGCAGGATGTGCAGGTAGGACTGGATGACCCGCAGGCACAGGCCGGGCAGGCCGATCCAGACGATGAAGGGCCGTGCCTTGGGCAGGGCCCACCAGCGCTGCAGGCGGCTGGCGCCCAGCGCGGCCCATTCCTCTGGGTGGCGCCAGAGCCAGAATGCCAACAGGCCGGCAGGCAAGCCCACCTCAGGGTTGGTGGTCGATCGATCAACCAGCGGCGCTGGCGGGCTGTGGTTGCAGGTCCAGGTACTCCACGCCCAGCCGGCCGGCCTGGCTGGCGTCCAGCGCATCGGCGTGGATCTCGGCCAGGATCTCCAGCGTGGTGGCGCGTGGGCTCAGCAGGCGCCAGTCGCCGGGCGGATCCTGCGCCGGGGCCATTGCGGTGGCGCAGGCCATGGCGGCGCTCGACTCCTCCAGCGCCGCCAGCAACGCAGCGCGCGGCGGCTTGTGCACCACAAAGCCTTCGTTGGCCATGGCCGCCACGCGTATGCCCAGGGCATCGCACAGGCGCTGCTTGGCGGGCATCTCCTGCACGGCCAGGTGGCGGGCCTGGTCGATCAGGGGCTGGGTGGCATGGTCCACCAACTGGCCCGCGCGCACAAAGGCCGGGCCGCGCGCATCCCAGGCCTCGGGCGGGCAGGCCTTGGATTCGGCGCCCAGGGGCTCGAAGGGGTTGATCGAGGCCGGGTAGATGCGGCAGACCAGCGGCCGCTCGGCATAGATGCCGCAGCGGTTGTCGTCCATCAGGTTCGGGCAACGGCCGGGGAACGATGCGGCCAGGATGACGCCCACCCGCACCGCCATGGCCGCGCTGGCGGCGGCAAAGCTGCGCTGCCGCTTGTAGGCCGCGAAGGCATCGTCCGCGGGCGGCTCGGCAGGCCATACCACCGCGTCGCACAGCAGGTGCACATCGCCGCCGCGGAGCAGCCAGGCCATGGCTTCGTGCACGGTCAGCGGCACCCGGTGGTTCTGGCAGCACCGGCCGCACTGCGTGCAGGCAAAACTCAAGCGCTGCTGCACGGGCGCGGCTCCGCTACCCCGTGACCATGCCGCCCGCGTCCAGCGCCGGCGGGCGCAGCAGGTCGGCATCGATGCCCATCACCTGGCTGGCCTTCTCCACGGCGCGCCACAGCGCGGCGGGCATCTGCAGGATCTCGTCGGGCGTGGAGGAACGCGCGATCCACGCGCTGATCTCGGTGTGCTGCTCGTGCGTGAGCAGATCCAGGCTCAGCATTTCGTCGATGGTTTTCATGGGGGCTCGGTCAAACGGTGGATCTTCAGGGGGCGGGCTGCAGGAGCAGGGTACCACTTTGCCTCAGAACCTGTTTACGATCTCCCAGGGGTCGCGCAGCCGCCTTGGCGGGATGGGATGCCAGGCGCGGTGCGCTGCCGATGGCGGCCATGGCAGCGCCTGGCCCCTTGCTCAGCCGGCAGCGACCCTGTCCGGCCCCGGCACCAGCGGCTTGCGGTACACGCAGTTGCGCCGGTCCACCACAAAGCCGCAGTCCTCGTACACGCGGTTGGCACCGCTGCCGTTCTGGCTGTCCACGCCCAGGCCCGACTCGGCCATGCCGGCGGCGGCCTGGGCGCGCAGGCTGTGCGAGATCAGCGCGCGGGCCAGGCCGCGGCGGCGCCAGGGTTCGCCCACGCTGATGAACTCGGTCCAGCCGCGCTGGCGGCCGTTGCCCTGGTTCCAGGTGGGGTCGATGTAGGTGCGCACCTGTCCGGCCACCTGGTGGGTCTGCACGTCCCAGGCGACTTGCCACAGATGGGGCTGGAACACCGGGCTCTTGAGCCACTGCAGGTAGTCCGCCTCTTCGGGCGGGCAATATCCCCAATGGCTCTGGAAGGCCCGGCAATGTGCGTCCCAGATGGCGCGGTAGTGGTCGGGTTGCACCGGCCGCAGCTCCAGCCCTTCGGGCAGGGGAAAGTCGGCTACCTGGTCGAGCGTGGGGCGCACCATGGTGAAGAAATAGCGCTCGGGCGTGTAGCCGGCTTTTTCCAGCAGGGCTGCGCGCGCGGTCTCGCCCTGGGTGACGAAGGCGTGGTGCGCATGCCGTGCCGCCAGCGGGTGCTCAGCTGCGGCCTGGGTGCGCTGGCGCTGTTCCAGCCAGGCGTGCAGCCTTCTGCCGATGCCCTGGCGGCGCCAGTGCGGCGCGACCACGGCGAACTGGGCGTACAGCTGCAGACCGTCTGCCTGCGCCCATGGCCAGGAGCGCACGTAGCCCGCGATCTCGGTGCCGGCATCGGCGATCCACACGTCGCGTTCGGGCACGCAGCTGGTGAACGATGCGTAGTCGCGGGCCACCTCGGGCACGGTGCGGAAAAAGCCGGTGTCATCGGCGGCGAAACTGGCGTTGGCGCATGCCACCATGGCCTCGTAGTCCGAGGGGCCGGCAAAGGGCCGGAAGGTCACGCGGGGGAACTGGCTGGTGTCTATCAAGGTCATGTCCTCGTCCTCGTCCTCGTCTTCGTCTTCGTCTTCGTCTGAGGGCTGCTGTCGCTGCATGCGTGCAGCGCTTGGGATGTCTCTGCCGGGGATGGTAGCGCGGCCTTTGGGCATGCGCGGGCGGGAGCGCGTCACCCATTCGGGGGGCGGCGCCACGCCAGTCGGCCCGGAGGGCCGGGCGCCAGCAGGGCGGGGCGCAGGACCGGGAAGCCGAGATGGTCGTCGTCGAAGTGTCCGACACCGGCAGCGGCATTGCGCCGGACGACCTGGACAAGGCGTTCGAGCCCTTCTTCACCACCAAGCTGGTGGGCCAGGGCACGGGCCTGGGCCTGAGCCAGGCGTATGGCTTTTGCCAGGGCGTGGGCGGCTGCGCGCACATCTCCAGCGAGCTGGGCAAGGGCACGCGCATCAGCCTGTACCTGCCCAGCACGGCCCCCCGCGCAACCGGGGACGAGGCCGCCGCAAACACCACCTTCAAGCCCCTGGGCAGGAGCCTGCTGGTGGTGGAGGACAACGACGAGGTGGCCGAGTCGCTGGTGCCCCTGCTGCAGTCGCTGGGGTGCACCGTCACCCGGGTGGACCGGGCCGACAAGGCCATCTACCTGCTCGATGAAGGCGAGCGGCCCGACCTGGTGCTGACCGACGTGATGATGCCCGGTGCGCTCAACGGCGAGGTCCTGGCCAGGCACCTCCGCTAGAAGTGGCCTGCGCAGCGGGTGGTGATGATGACCGGGTATGCCGAGCAGCTGGCCCGCATCTCGCAACTGGGCTTTGACGTGCTGCCCAAGCCCTGCACGCCGCAGATGCTGCATGCCGCCATCGGCAAGGCGGGGGGAGCCGTGCATGTTTGCAAGGAGGAGGGTGTTTTCCACGGGGGCTGCCGCGTGGCGCTGCGTCGATAATGGGATGGCCGCACCTTCCCCCTTGCTGAATTTCCTTGCCGCATTCCATCGACCTTTCTGACGCCAAGCTGAGGCGTTTTGCGATTCACCTGGTGTGTGGCAACCTTGCCATCATCGGGCTGCTGTTCGTGGCGGGGTGGGTCGGGCTCAAGACCAGCCTGCATGCCGACGAGGCCCGTGCCGCCGAGGTCGCGCAGAACATGGCCGCAGGCCTGGCTGCGGAAATCGCCGGTGAACTCAGGCTGGTCGACAACGCGCTGTCGAGCGCCACGTCCGCTTACCGGGCCGGGTTGGCCGATGAGGCCGGACCCCTGGCCATCGACAAGGTGCTGCGCCACCAGGAAAAGCTTTTGCCCGAGGTGGACGCCATTCGCATTGCCGG
Organism: Acidovorax sp. GW458-11-26-14-TSB4; assembly: GCF_059423865.1. Lineage (NCBI taxonomy): Bacteria > Pseudomonadati > Pseudomonadota > Betaproteobacteria > Burkholderiales > Comamonadaceae > Acidovorax > Acidovorax sp. GW458-11-26-14-TSB4. The sequence continues at coordinate 44,549 of NZ_JBWKYR010000020.1, read as the reverse complement.
ACCCGATGGCATGGTGCGCGCGGGGCTGGCCCAGGGCGCCGCGCCGGTGAGCATTGCCGACCGTGGCTATTTCGAAGCCGCACGCCTCACCGATGGCCTGGCCGTTTCCGAGCCCCTGCAGGGCCGGATCACCAGGCAGTGGGGGATCGTGCTGGCAAGGCGCATCGAAAACCGGGATGGGAGCTTTGGCGGCGTGGCGTACGCCGCCCTCTCCAGCGCGCATTTCGCGCGCAGCTTCAGCCGGTTGAAGCTGGGCAAGTCGGGCGCCATTTCGCTGCGCTCCAAGGACCAGCGGCTGATTGCGCGCTTCGTGCCCGACGAGCCCATCAGCGACAGGAACATCGGCTCCGCCAGCGTGTCCAGCGAGCTCAGGGATGCCCTGGCGCGCAACCCTGCACAAGGCTGGTACCGCACCCCCACGGCGCTCGACGGCATCGAGCGGGTGACCGCCTACCACCGGGTTCCCGGGTTCGAGCTGACGGTTCTGGCGGGGCTGGCCCCGAGCGACTTCCTGGCGCCCTGGCGGCGCGATGTGCAGATCATCGCCGCGCTGCTGCTGCTGGCCGGCGTGTCGATGGTGGGGGCATCGTTCGGCCTGTATGTCCAGCGCCAGCGCCATGTGCTGGCCGAACGGCGCATCGCCGGCCTGCTCCAGCAACAGCAGCTGATGCTGGACAACGAGCTCATTGGCATGGTGCGCACCAAGAGCCGCACCACGGTCTGGTCGAACAAGGCGTTCAAGGCGATCTTTGGCTACGGCCCCGATGAACTGGATGGCGAGCCTTCGCGCCTGCTCTATCTGGACGACGAGTCCTACGAGCGGGTCGGGGCGCAAGGGTATGAGCACCTTCGCGACAACCGCCGCTACCGCACCCAGCTCAAGATGCGGCGCAAGGACGGCAGCCCGGTCTGGATCGATCTGAGCGGGACGCCCGTCTCGGGCGACGAATCGCTGTGGATGTTTGTCGACATCACCGCCATGAAGGGGCGGGAGGACCAGTTGGCGCAATTGGCCCTGCACGACGCACTGACCGGCCTGGCCAATCGCACGCAGTTTGCCGAGCGCCTGCGCGCGGCGCTCGAGCAACTGGGCGGGGCATCGAGCCTGGTGGCTGTGTGCTACATCGACCTCGACGGCTTCAAGGCCGTGAACGACGCGCTGGGGCACGCCGCGGGCGACCAGGTGCTGGTGGAGACCGCCAGGCGCTTGCTGGCCTGTGTGCGCAGCCAGGACACCGTGACGCGCCTGGGGGGCGATGAATTCGCCATTGCGCTTACCAACGTGCAAGACCGGGGCCAGGTGGAGACCGTGCTGAACCGGGTGCTGGAGCGGCTCAGGCAGCCCATTGCGCTGGCCGGGGGCGAAGCCCGCATCCGCGCCAGCATCGGCGTGGCGTATGCGCCGGACCATGGTACCGAGCCGCAACTGCTCATGCGCCTGGCCGATGAAGCCCTGTACGAGGCCAAGCGCGCCGGCAAGGACTGCTACAGGGTGGCGTCCCCGGCGCCATAGCCTCTGATTGGCGCAGTCTGGTCGGCCATGGCCTCTTCGCTGACACAGGTGCGGCCCGCACAGCTACAGCGCCCCGTCCCCCCATCGGCCACCATGGCTGATGCTATTCATCTCCCTGCTTTCACCATGCACAGCGCGGGCCTGTGGGCCTGCCGCAGCTGCGCATGGCTGCTGCCTCCCTCGGTCCCTTCAAGACTTCGCCCCTGAAGCAGCCCGGTGTTAGGCGCGGCCCGCCATGCGCCCGGTGCTTCCGGAAGGGCATTCAAGGCCGCGTTGGCCACCGGCGCAATGGTCTGTGCGCTGGCGCACGCATCTCCCCCGCTGAGCGACAGTTACGACACCATGGTGCGCCGCGCCCGGGAGGGTGATACCGCGCCCGCCCTTGCTTTTTTGCGCACGCAGCCACTCACTGAAGCCGACGGGGCGCGCCGCGTGGCCGACTGGATCGATATCGCCGGCTGGGCCGGGCTCGATGGCGAGGTGGTGCAGGTATACCGCCAGCATGGCCTGCAGCGCGCGCTGCCGGTGAGCACGCTGGGCACTGTGGCCCGCGCCCACCGCAACCTGCGCGAATGGGATGACGCCCTGGCCGTGTATGCCCGTGCGCTGGCCCTGGCGCCCGGCGATGCGCAGCTGCGCATTGGCCAGGTGCAGGTGCTGGCCGACGCGGGGCGCGACGAGCAGGCGCTGGCCCAGGCCCAGGCCCTGGTGGCCGATGCGCCCATGGTGGCGCAGCGCCGCCTGGCCCTGGCCTATGTGCACACCGCCGCACGCCGCTTCTATGCCGCGCTGACCGAGGTGAGCCGCGCCCGCTCGCTGGCCCCCGACGACAACGCCGTGCAGGTGGCCTATGCCGATGCGCTGCAGTCGGCCGGCCTGCCAACGCAGGCGCAGCAACTGGTGGATGCGCGCCCCGCGCTCATGAACACCGCGCAGCAGCGCCGGCTGCAGGCCGACATCGGCGCCGAGCTCGTGCGGCTGTCCTTTTCGCCCACGCGCAGCGAGGGAGAGCGCTTTGCGCTGGCCGACCGGGCGCTGCTGCACTACGAACGCGCGCTGACCACCTGGCGCGCCGACCCCGACGCCGCGCGCGATCTGCAGCGCATGCGCGTGGACCGCATTGGCGCGCTCACCGTGCGCGCGCGCATGGCCGATGCCGTGGCCGAGTACGAGGCCCTGCGGCGCGAAGGCGTGCCCGTGCCCGACTACGCCCTGCGCTGGGCCGCCGGCGCTTACCTGTACCTGCGCCAGGCCGAGGCCGCGCGCCTGCTCTACAGCGAGCTGCTGGCGCGCAGCCAGGCCGACCCGGCCACCCCGGCGGGCAGCGTGATCGACACCTCCGGCCTGTTCTATGCGCTGGTGGAAACCGAGGCCATGGACAAGGCCGTGGCCCTGGCCGACAGCACGGCGCAGGCGCTGGCAACGACCCCTTCAGGCCTGGGCGCCTGGCCAGGCGCCGCCATGATGGCCGCGCAGGCGCACAGCTTTGCCGACGACACGCCCGAGGCGCAACTGCGCTTCGAGCGCATGGTGGCCATGGCCCCCGGCCACCTGGGTGCACGCATCGCTTTGGCGGGCGTGTACCGGGGTCGCGCCTGGCCGCGCCGCGCTGAAGAAGAGCTCAAACTGGTCGAGGCCATGGAGCCGCGCGCCCTTGGACTTGAACTGCAGCAGGGCTTTACCGCGCTGGACCTGCAGGAGTGGGCACAGGCCGATGCGCTGGCCGACGACGTGATGGCGCGCTACCCCGAAAACCGCCAAGTGCAGCGGCTGGACCGCCTGCGCCGCGTCTACCGCATGCCCGAGCTGCGCATCTCGGGCTACCGGGGCCTGTCGTCCAGCCCCAACCCCACCATCGGCAACGGCGACTACGGCATCGACACCGTGGGCTACAGCGCACCGCTGGCGGACGACTGGCGCCTGTTTGCCGGCCACGGCTTTGGCAGCGGCGACTTTGCCGAAGGGCGCGGCCTGCACCGCAGCCTGCGCGCCGGCGCCGAGTGGCGGGTGCGCGACAACACGGTGGAGGGCGAGCTCTCCACCCACGAGTTTGGCCACGGCCAGCGCACGGGCCTGCGGCTGGAGGGGCGCCACGATTTCAGCGACCGCTGGCAGGTGAGCGGCGCGGCCGAGCGCCTGTCGCGCGACACGCCGCTGCGCGCGCTGCGCAGCGACATCACCGCCAACAGCGCCTCGGCAGGCCTGCGCTGGCGCGCCAACGAGCGGCGCGAGTGGAACCTGTCGCTGGGCGCGCTCGACTACTCCGATGGCAACCGCCGCACGGCCGTGGGCGTGGTGGGGCGCGAGCGCCTGTTCACGCGCTACGGCGTGGTTGCCGATGCGGTGCTGGAGCTCTCGGGCTCGCGCAACAGCCAGCCCGGCGGGCCGTACTTCGCGCCCGAAGCCGACCTGTTCGTGCTGCCCACGCTGGATGTGTCGCATGTGCTGTACCGCCACTACCAGACCGAATGGCGCCAGCGCCTGCAGCTGGGCGTGGGCGCGTACACGCAGCGCGGCTACGGCACCGGCAACGTGGCCACCGTCGGCTATGGCCAGCGCCTGCGCATGAACGACACCTTCGAGCTGGGGTTGGCCGTGTCGGTCACCCGCCGCCCCTACGACGGGGTGAACGAGCGCATCGTGCGCACCGCGTTCGACCTGCTCTACAAATTCTGAGGTGCTGCTGCCATGATCCCCGTGTTTCTGCGGCTTTTGTCCCTGCTGGCCATCGCGGCGCTGGTCTCTGCCTGCGCCAGCGGGGCGCCGCCCTTCGTGCACCCGCGCGACCGCGCACTGCCCCATGCCGAGCGCCCCTGGCCGGCCAACAGCTTCGTCACCGTGGCGTACCACGACGTGCAGGACGCGGATGTCGATGCCCGCTACCTGGCGGTGCGCACCGAGCGCCTGGTGGCGCACTTCGGCTGGCTGCGCGAGAACGGCTACCAGCCCGTGTCGGTCGACCAGATCCTGGCCGCGCGCGACGGCGGCACGCCCCTGCCGCCCAAGGCCGTGCTGCTGACCTTTGACGACGGCTACCGCAGCTTTTACGACCGGGTGTACCCGCTGCTGCAGGCCACCGGCTGGCCGGCCGTGCTGGCGCCCGTGGGCGCGTGGCTGGATGCCCCCGCCGGGCAGACGGTGGACTTTGGCGGCCAGCCCACGCCGCGCGAGCGCTTTGCCACCTGGGCCCAGGTGGCCGAGATGGCCGCATCGGGCCTGGTGGAGGTGGGCGCGCACACCAACGACCTGCACCAGGGCGTGCTGGCCAACCCCCAGGGCAACCTGCAGCCCGCAGCGGCGGCGCGGCGCTACGACGCGACCAGCGCAAGCTACGAGGGCGACGAGGCCTTCACCGCGCTGGTGGATGCCGACGTGGCCGCCATCACCGCGCGCATCCGCCAGGTCACCGGCAAGACCCCGCGGGTCTGGGTGTGGCCATATGGCACGGCCAGTGGAACGGCGCTGGCTGTGGTCCAGCGCCATGGCTACCAGATGGCGGTGACGCTGGACGAGGGCCTGGGCCACACCGGCACACTGTTCAACACGCCGCGCCTGCTGGTGACGGGCGACCCCTCGGTGGACCAGTTCGCCGCCGCCGTGGTGGCCACGCAGGAGCCGCGCGTGCTGCGCGTGGCGCATGTGGACCTCGATTACCTGTACGACGCCGACCCGGCGCAGCAGACGCGCAATTTCGACCACCTGGTGCAGCGCATCTCGGACCTGGGGGTCAACACCGTGTTCCTGCAGGCCTTTGCGGACGTGCAGGGCGATGGCACGGTGCACAGCGTGTACTTTCCCAACCGCTGGCTGCCCATGCGCGCCGACCTGTTCAACCGCGTGGCCTGGCAGCTGCGCACGCGCAGCCGGGTGGCGGTGTATGCGTGGATGCCGGTGCTGGCCTTCGACCTCGACCCGGCACTGCCGCGCGTGCAGGCGCTGGCGCCGCCGGGTCGGACTGCAGAGCCCGGCCAGTACCGCCGCCTGTCGCCGTTTGACGCCACGGCGCGTGCGCGCATCACCGACATCTACGAAGACCTGGCGCGCAGTGCCTGGTTCGACGGCGTGCTGTTCCACGACGATGCGCTGCTGTCGGATTACGAAGACGCCAGCCCCGGCGCCCTGGCGGCCTACCGCCAGGCCGGCCTGCCCGCCAGCGTGGCCGAGCTGCGCGCCGACCCGGCCATGCACCAGCGCTGGACGCGCTTCAAGACGCGCGCATTGACCGACTTCACCCTGCACCTGGCCGAGCGCGTGCGCGCCATCCGCGGCCCGCAGGTGAAAACGGCGCGCAACCTCTTCGCCATGCCCATGCTGGCGCCCGAGAGCGAGGCCTGGTTCGCGCAGAACCTGGACGACTTTCTGGCCGCCTACGACTGGACGGCCCCCATGGCCATGCCGCTGATGGAGCAGGTGCCCGAGGGCGAAGCCGACGCCTGGCTCGACCGCGTGGTGGACACCATCACCCGCCGCCCTGGCGCGGTGGAGCGCACCGTCTTCGAGCTGCAGGCCTTGGACTGGCGCACCGGCCAGCCGGTGGCCAGCGAGCGCCTGGCGCACTGGATGCGCCGGCTGCAGGTGCGCGGTGCGCGCAGCTTTGGCTACTACCCCGACAACTTCATCAGCGGGCACCCAGCCATCCCGGCAGTGCGCCCCGTGCTATCCAACAGTGGGGCCTTGCAGCCATGATCATTCAACGTGCCATCGCACTCTCGGTGCTGGTGTTCATCATTGCCGGCCCGCTTGCGCTGCAGGCGGCCTTCACCAGCGATGCGGTGCTGGACTTCGTGTTCCTTTATCCGCTGTTCATGTCCGGCATCTGGATTGCGGGCGGCCTGTACTACTGGATGCACTGGGAGCGCCACTGGGCCTGGGGCCCCGATGTACCGGCCCCCGAGCTGGCGGGCCAGCCGCTGGTGTCCATCCTCGTGCCCTGCCACAACGAGGGCGACAACGCCGGCGATGCGCTGCGCGCCGCCCTGGCGCAGCGCTACCCGAACATCGAGGTCATCGCCATCAACGACGGGTCGAGCGACCACACCGGCCAGGTGCTCGATGCCCTGGCCGCCGAGCACCCGCGCCTGCGCGTGGTGCACCTGGCGCAGAACCAGGGCAAGGCCATCGCCCTGCGCATGGGCGCGGCGTCTGCGCGCAGCGAGTACCTGGTGTGCATCGACGGCGATGCGCTGCTTGACCGCGATGCGGTGGCCTACCTGGTGGCGCCGCTGATCAACAACCCGCGCGTGGGCGCCGTCACGGGCAATCCGCGCATCCGCACGCGCTCCACGCTGGTGGGGCGCATCCAGGTGGGGGAGTTCTCGTCCATCATCGGGCTCATCAAGCGCACGCAGCGCGTGTACGGCCAGGTGTTCACCGTCTCCGGCGTGGTGGCGGCCTTTCGCCGGCGCGCGCTCGATGACGTGGGCTACTGGAGCCCGGACATGATCACCGAGGACATCGACATCAGCTGGAAACTGCAAAAGCGCCACTGGTCGATCTTCTTCGAGCCGCGCGCGCTGTGCTGGATTTTGATGCCCGAGACACTGCGCGGCCTGTGGCAGCAGCGCCTGCGCTGGTCGCAGGGCGGGGCCGAGGTGTTCCTGAAAAACCTGCGCGGCATGTGGCATTGGCGCAACCGCCGCATGTGGCTCTTGATGCTGGAGTTCTGCATGTCCACCGCATGGGCCTTCATGTTCGGGCTGACCATCATCCTGTACCTGCTGGGCAGGTTCTTCGACATGCCCGAGCACCTGTACGTGCCCACCATCATGCCGCCATCGTTCACCGGGCTGGTGCTGTCGGTCACCTGCCTCATGCAGTTCGCAGTCAGCGTGTCCATCGAGCGGCGCTACGAGCCCACCATCCGCAGCACGCTGCTGTGGATGATCTGGTACCCGGTGGTGTACTGGATGCTGAGCCTCTTCACCACGCTGGTGAGCTTTCCGCTGGTCATGCTCAAGTCGCGCCAGTCGCGCGCCCGCTGGACCAGCCCCGACCGTGGCATCCCCAGGAGCAACACCACCCCATGAAAAACCCACTGATCCGCACCCGCCAGGGCCGCCTGATGCGCGTGTTCGACCTGCTGGCCACCCTGCTGGCCTGGGCCGGCTTCTTCTACCTGGTGGGCCGCGGCGTCTTCGAGATGGTGCGCTACCAGGGGCCGGGCCTGGCCGCGCGCCTGGAGCCTGTGATCGCCACCGCCGACACACTGGCCGGCTACGTCGCCATTGCCGGGCTGAACGCCTGCGTGCTGGCCGCCTGGGCGCTTTACAACCAGATGCGCCGCCGTGTGGAGCGGCGCGGCAAGATCCCTGCGCTGGACGACGCCGGCCTGTCCGCCAGCTTCGACCTCACGCCGCAGCTGCTGCGCGCACTGCGCTCGGGGCAGATCGTGCAGGTGCGCAACGACGAGCATGGCGGCATTGCCGACGTGCTGGCATGGGGCCACCCGGCCATGCCGGGTCACCCATCGCCTGCCAATGACCCTCGGGGTCAGCGGTATGCTGGGGCTGTGCGGTAGGGCGCTCAGGTGGCAGGGCGCTTGTATGGCTGCGTTGTTGACTTGCTGGGCAAGGGCGCCTTGCATCCAGCCCCCAGGTCGGGCAACGCGATCCCCGAAATCAGTGTTAACAGGCTCTGGTGTCCCGGGTTCGAAATTCGTTGAGTAAATCTCCCGGCAATCGCCGCCATGCGTCGTTGCAAATGCGCGCCATGCCACCGGGCATGGCTGTGCTTTGCGCCTGGCCTGGCAGCGATTTCGGCAGATTTCTTTCTTCAACGAACTTCCAACTCAGGACACCAGCAGGCTCCACGGGAGTGCAGAGGGATGGTTGCGGCCATTCCTGCCAATGCCGTCGCCCATGCCATTGCTGCCAGTCGCCGCATATGGCAATCCCTCGGATGTGGCCGGGGGGGAGCGCAGGCATGCACTGATGTTCCTTCACCAGGTGTGGGCTCTGTGCCGGCTGGAACAAGCTCACCCATTCGGGGGGGAGGGCGCGCTCGAACCGAAACGACCGCGTCGGCGGGATACATTCGCTGGGCTCCGATCACGGGCGCCTTTTGTTTGTCGTATGTCCCTCGGAGAACGAACCATGCACCACCATCGCCTTGTCCACTTCGCTGTTGCCACCCTGATCTGTGCCGGCATGCCGACGGCCTTTGCCCAGGAAACCCGGCAGGAGCTGGTGCAGAAGATCGCCATCGCGCAGGGTGTCCAGGCCCAGTTCGAGCAGCAGCTGGCCGACCAGCGCGAATCCTTGAAAGGCTATGGCGCCAAGCTGCTGGGCGACATTGTGGGCCAGAGCGGTGGTGAGGCGAGCGATGCGCAAAAGGCCGCGTTCGACCGGTTCGTGCAGCGCTGCGCGCAGATGTTCTCGGGCAAGGAACTGGCCGCGAAATGGGTGGCCAGCTATGGCGCCGATCTGTCGGTCAGCGACCTGCGCGAGATCCTCAAGCACTACGAGTCCCCCATCGGCCAGAAGGAGGTGGCCGCCAACAAGGCCGCCGCCTCGGCCTTCTCGGCATGGATGAACAGCGAAGGCCAGGCCCGCACGGGCGTGCTGCTCGCCGGGCTGATGAAGGATCTGCAGCCGGTGCCCGCAAAGCGCTGATCCGCCGCTGCGGCATGCGCTGATGGCCCGTGGCGCAGCCGCCGCAGGCTGTGCCAGGCTGTGCGGTCATCGCACACAGCCCGGGAGGCGCCTTGTCCTACCCGGCCGGAGTGCGGGCTGCGGCACAGTGCACGCATGGCAAAAGCGGCTGCGCTCCATTCGTCGCCCACTTGGCCAGCCGCCCGCCGGCTGGTGTGGACGCTGCTGCCCTGCATGGCCGCGCTGGCCGGTTGCCAGGGCACGCATGAGCTGTCGGCCAGCGGTTGCCTGCCCCTGCGCGCCCCGGCGCAGGTGGTGCTGGTGCAGGAGGCCGGCCTGTACGCCGTGCGCGATGCCAAGGCGCTGGTGCTGGCCGCACACCCGCGCAATGCCGTCAACGACGGCTTTCATGGCATGCAGCTGATGCGCACGCTGCCGCCGGGTACCCGGCTCCAGATCGAGCGGCTGCAGCAGGCCTGGGGCTTCGACGTGGGCAAGGGCCGCATCAGCGCCTTCGGTTCCACCGCCGGTGCTGGCGAGCGCTTCGAATACGGCTGGGGTGGCGGCACCACGATTGGCCGCGCGCCGTGGGAGCCGGCCTCGGTGCCCAATCTGCGCACAGTGGCATGCGGCGATTGACCGATTCCGGAAAAAAGGAGCATTCGATGGAGCCTATTCATTTTTGCCCGCGCCGGCTGGCGCTTGCTACGGCGGTGCTGTTGGCCGCCGGTACGCCCGCGCTGGCGCAGACGGCGAGCGTGCTGTATTCCGCGCGCCCGGCCATCGCGCTGAGCGTGAGCGACAAGATGGCAACCCGGCAGGCGCCGGTGGAGTTCACCGTGACCATGCCCGGCGGCCAGACCACAAAGGCCACGGCCGCGCCCCAGAGCGATGGCGAGCTCGCAGGCACCGTGCACTACCCCAGCGATTTCGGCAACGCCGGCACCCGCGTGGGCGACTACAGCTGGACTGCGCGCGTGGGCGGCAAGGTGGTGCTGACGGGCCGCTTTGCCTACCGGCCGGCGCAGGGCGGGCAGATGCTGTTGGTGCCGGGGTGAGCCGGCGCATGCCTGCACGGGCCTGCCATCCTGCCGGATGCGCCTGTGCATCTCGGGGTGGCAAAAAGAGACTTGAAAAGTCGCGGTCTTCGGGCCTAGAGTGCATGGATGCATTCCAACCTGAACACGGCAACCCCCATGGATGAAGCCGAGAACCTTCCCGCCTGCCCCAGCGACATCCTGGGCGAGGTCGACGTCAGCCGGCAGATGGCCACGCGACCGGGCTTTCCGGCCGATTACGAGGCCGAGAGCGTCGCCATGGCGCGGCTGGTGGAGGTGCTGGCGACGCGCCCGCGCGACATGGCGCAAGCGCTGGCGGATGTGGCGATGGAGCTCACCGGGGCGGCATCGGCGGGGGTGTCGCTGGAGCAGGGCGGGCCCGAGCCGGTGTTCCGCTGGATCGCCACGGCCGGCGAGTACAGCCGCTACGTCAACGGCACCATGCCGCGCAATTTCAGCCCCTGCGGGGCGGTGGTGGCGCGCGGCGAGGCGATCCTGGTGCGCGAGCCGATCAAGGCGTTCCCTTACATCAAGGAAATGCATGCGCCTGCGCGCGAGGTGCTGCTGGTGCCTTTCTTCAAGGGCAGCGTGGCTGTGGGCACGGTGTGGGTGGTGCACCATGACCACCAGCAGTTCGACCGCGAGGACCTGCGCGTGCTGCGGGTCATCACCAACTTTGCCAGCGCGGCGATGCAGGCCACGGGCTTGCTCGGCAACTGACTGGTCCGAGGGGCTTGCCCGACGCTGACACGGCGGCCCCAACTGCCCGCGCTGGACGGGGCCCAGGCCTGCGAGTTCAATGCGGATCACCCGCAGGCAGCGTGGCACGCTGCCTGGGCGTGCCAATGCATTGCCAAGGCTGCGGGCCTGAGCTGGCTGGCGCTGGCCTGGCCGTCTGGCTGCGCTGGAGCATTCTCCTGGTGGTGAGACTTTGCGGTTATTATCAATACCGATTGGTTATGAAATGGTGCTGCGCCCTGTGCGAGCATGGGGCCGGCCGCTGGCCTGTTGGCATGGCGGCTGTCTGCTGGTGCCGGGAGCATCCACTGGTGGTGACTCTCATTGGATCGCTCGCTAGGAAGAAACCATGTGGATGAGAAAAGGAGCGGGCGGCCCTGGTTCAAGGGAGGCCGCAGAATCGGTACGCTGGCTTCGTCTGATGGCTTTCCTGAGCGTGGCGGTGCCCCTGGCGATCTACGCCATCTTCGGGGTCGTCGGGTTCCTGCGTGCCACGGATGAAACCGATGCCCGCGTGTCGCGCTCCCTGCGCGTGGCGCATGAGCATGCTTCCAAGGTCATGGCCACGTCCGAAGCGGTCGCGGAAAAGGCGTTCTCCCTGGTGAACGGCAAGAACCCTCAGGCCCTGCGCAGCATCGAGGCATTCCTGCATGAAGAGCTGCGCAAGCGCAGTGTGGACCAGCCCCAGATCCAGTCCATCCTCATCCTGGATGCCCAGGGTCGGCCGATTGCCAGCAGCCGCCTGTTCCCCTTCCCGCGGGTCGATCTGTCGGACGGCGAGTATTTTCAGCACCACCTGAAGGGGCGAACGGGGCCCCATTTGTCCAGGCCGCTCGTGACCCGAACATCCAACGAACGGGTGTTGAACGTGAGTGTCCCCTTCGAGGACGACGCGGGCCAGTTTGGCGGGGTCATCAACGTGGCCTTGCTCACGTCCTACTTCCACGAATTCTATGGCGACCTGGTGGCCGACGAGCCCAACCTGGCGGTCACGCTGTTCCGGGGGGATGGCGAGGTGTACACCCGGTGGGCCCAGGGCGCCACCCCCTCGGGCAAGCTGCAGCCCGACGCGCCGGTGATGCAGCGCGTGCGGGCTGGCGAGGACTTTGCGCGCCTTCAAGGCATCTCGTCGATTGACCAGCAGGAGCGCATCATCGCCTACCGCAAGGTTGGCGGCTATCCCTTGTACGTGGCCACCGCGATGCGCCTGAACGTGCCGCTGCGCGAGTTGTTACAGCAGCTGGCGCTGCTGTTCGCAATGGGGGCGCTGCCGGTGGCCGCCCTGGTTGTCACGGCCAGGGCGGCGCTGCGAAGCGCCCGCGCTGCACACAGCACCTTGCAAGACCTGGAGAGGGAAACCGAAAGCCGCCAGCGGGCAGAGGAGGCGCTGCGCCAGGCACAGAAGCTGGAGGCGCTGGGCCGGCTGACCGGTGGCGTGGCGCACGACTTCAACAACGCCCTGATGGTGATCAGCAACAACCTGCACCTGCTCAAGCGCTCGGTGTCGCAGGCGGGCCTCCAGCAGATCGAGTCCAGCGCCCGGGCTGTCAAGTCGGCCACCAATCTCACGCGCCAGTTGCTCGCCTTCTCACGGCGCCAGCCCCTGGTGGCCGAGTACGTGCGGCTGCAGGACAAGCTCCCGGCCATCCGTGATCTCATCGCTCCAGTCCTGGGCAGCCGTGTGCGCCTGGATGTGCAGGTTCAGCCCGACACCGCGCCCGTATTCCTGGACATGAGCGAGCTGGAGTTGGCGCTGCTCAACCTGAGCATCAATGCGCGCGACGCGATGCCCACAGGCGGCGCGCTGTCCATCCATGTTCGCAATGCCGGGCCACGGCCCCTGGGGCCGCAGCGGGAAGACACCAGGATGGTGGTGATCGAAGTGTCCGACACAGGCAGTGGCATTGCGCAGGCCGATCTGGACAAGGTCTTTGAACCTTTTTTCACCACCAAGCCCGTGGGCGAGGGTACGGGCCTGGGCCTCAGCCAGGTGTATGGTTTCTGCCAGGGAGTGGGGGGGTATGCAGAGATCTCCAGCGATGTCGGCAAGGGCACGCAGGTCAGCCTGTACCTGCCCAGCACCGCTGCCCAGGCCACTGCGAACGAGCCTGCCCCAGACGCCCCGCTCAAGCCTCTGGGCATGCGCCTGCTGTTGGTGGAAGACAACGACGAGGTGGCCGAATCCCTGGTGCCGCTGTTGCAGTCGCTGGGCTGCAATGTCACCCGGGTGGATCGCGCCGACAAGGCCGCCCGCCTGATGGAGGAAGGCCAGCAGCCCGATCTGGTGCTGTCGGACGTGATGATGCCCGGCACGCTCAACGGCGAGGGCCTGGCACGGCTCATCCGTGAAAAATGGCCTGCGCAGCGGGTGCTGCTGATGACGGGCTATGCAGAGCAACTGGCCCGCATCTCGCAGCTGGGGTTTGACGTGCTGCCCAAGCCCTGCACGCCGCAGATGCTGCATGCCGCCATTGGCAAGTTTGCGGCCCCAGCCCACCGAAGCGGATGAATCGGCTGTGCGTGGATGCCCGGCAGTGCCGCTGGCGGCACGGCTCCCCATTGCGTCGCACGCACGGCACAACGGTCGTTGGCAAGCATGGCGCAGGCCTCGGCGCACCGGGGCGCATGGCGTGCGCCTCGAAGCACCACCCGCCTGCCGGGCCAATCCCAGTCAGCCCCGCGCACGCGCCAGCTCGGCGTCCACGGCGGTGCTCAGGGTTTCCAGGTCGAAGGGCTTCCTGAGCACTGATTGCACGCCCACCAGGCGCTCCACCTCGGCCATGTCGGCATAGCCCGTGGCCATGAGCACGGGAATCTGGGGATACAGCTGGCGAGCTGCGGCGACGAACTCGGCGCCGTTCATGCCGGGCATGAGGTAGTCTGCCATCAGCAGGTCGGGCATGCGGCGGCGCAGTTCGCGCAGGCCGCTCTCTCCATCGCTGGCCTCGCGCACGCTGTAGCTGAGCAGCCGCAGCCCTTCGGCGATGCCCTGGCGCACGGCATCGTCGTCTTCCACCACCAGCACCTCGGTGCGGGCTGCGGGGGTGGAGCTGCCGGGCGGGCTGGCCTGCGTGTCGATTCCGTCGCCTTCGTGCACATGCCGGGCTTGTGCGAAGCGCAGGGTCACTGTGGTGCCCTGGCCCTCGGCGCTGTGGATCTCCACGTTGCCGCCCGACTGGTGGGCGAAGCCATAGACCTGGCTGAGCCCCAGCCCCGTGCCTTCGCCATCGGGCTTGGTGGTGAAGAAGGGATCGAACACCTTGGCCTGCAGTGCCTCGGGGATGCCGCAGCCCGTGTCCTGCACGCTGATCTGCACCACCTGACCGCCGCGGGCTGTCTCCTCCAGGCGGGTGCGGATGGTCAGCTTGCCGCCTTCGGGCATGGCATCGCGCGAGTTGACGGCCATGTTGAGCAGGGCCATTTCGAGCTGCGCCCCATCGAGCCGCGCCCAGGTGGGGTCCTCGCACAGGTCCAGCTGCACCTGCACCTTGGCTCCGACCGACACCTCGATCAGCTCCTGCAGGTTCAGCACCATGGCGTTCACATCGTGCAGCCGGGGCAGCAGGCTTTGGGCGCGCGCAAAGGACAGAAGCTGTGCGGTCAGCCGGGCGCCGCGGTCCACCGAGGCCTTGGCCCGGCGCGCGTAGTCGGACAGGCGCTTTTCCGTGGCCAGCCGGATGATGAACTGCAGGTTCAGGTTGACGGCGTGCAACAGGTTGTTGAAGTCGTGCGCGATGCCACCGGTCAGCCGGCCGATGGCCTCCAGCTTCTGGCCCTGCACCACCTTGGACTGGATGCGCTCGCGGTCTGCGATCTCGCGCATGAGCCGGTCGTTGGCGCTGGCCAGGTCGTTGGTGCGGGCGGCGATCCGGGTTTCCAGCTCGGCGTTGAGCCGCTCCACGGTTTGCTTGGCCGCCTCTATGTCCGACAGGTGCTGCCGCGTGGTGTATTGGCGCTTGCGCGCGCGCATTGCGGAGCGCACCGCGCTCACCAGGGTCTCGGGGTTGACGGGGCGCTCCAGGATCACCAAGTTGCCCAGCTCCTGCAGCGAGGCCCTTGCCCGCTGCGAGCGCCGGCTGGCCTGGCGCGTGGCCAGCACCACGAATGGAAAATCGGACCACGCGGGTTGCCGGGCCAGGTAGTCGCGCAACTGGTCGCCCAGGCCCCCGGCCAGCACTTCTTCGGTGAGGATGGCGGCAGCCGCTGCCACCTCCAGCTCGGCCAGCAAGGCGGGTGCGTCAGGGCACAGCACACAGCGCACGCCATCGCCGCACACCACCGATTCGATGACTTTTGCATCGCGCCCGTAAGGTGCCAGAATGAGAACTCGGCTCTCCATTGACGGCACCCTCAAGAACCCGGTTGGTCAGTGTCGCCATCGCCCAGCAGGGGCTGGTGGCCGGTGTACCGGGCGGCTCCCACGAGTATGCCGTGGAAGTCCGACAGGGGCTTGCCGATCTCGATGCCGCGGGCGCCCAGGCGGAACTCGCGAATGGAGGTCTGGTGCTCCATGGTACGGCTCTTGATGACCGAGATGGCCTTGAGCACCTCGCCACGCGCTTCGAAGAAGCGGTACTGCACCATGGCATCGCTCAGGTAGCTCAGATCGATATCGCTCTTCATCTCTCCCACGGTGCCGTGCAGCGACAGGATGATGAGCGTGACCGCGCCCTTGAGGTTCAGGTAGGCCAGCAACTCGTGCATCTGCAGCAGCAGGTACTGGCCGCCCGGCATGGCCTGCATGTAGGAGTTCAGGCTGTCCAGCACCACCATGCCCACCCGGTCGGTTTCCACTGCATCGCGCACTGCCTGCGCGAACTGGCCGGGTGAGACCTCAGCCGGGTCGAACGATCGGATCAGCAACTGGCCACTGGCGATGAACGGGTCGATATCGAGCCCCAGGCAACGCGAGCGCTGGCGCAGCGAATGCAGGCCCTCGTCGAACAGGTAGAAGGCCACCCGCTCGCCCCGGCGCATGGCGGCCACGGCGCAACTGGTGGCGGTGGTGGTCTTGCCCACGCCGGCAGGGCCGGCGAGCAGCAGGTTGCTGCCTGGGGAAAGGCCCCCACCCAGCATCTCGTCGAACGCCGGCATGCCCGTGGACACCGGCGCATGGTCGAAGCGGCCGCCGTGCTCCCCTGCAGACAGGCGGGGAAACACCTCCAGGCCGCCCCGGTCGAGGTTGAAGTCGTGGTCGCCGCTGCGAAACTTGATGCCTCGCAGCTTCACCACGCGCAGCTGCCGCTTGTCGGGGCCGTAGGTGTTGGAGTTCTGGTTCAGGTGAATCACACCGTGCGCAATGCTGTGCAACTGCTGATCACCTTCGCCCGATGTCTTGTCGTCAAGCATGAGCACGGTGCAACCGATCTGTGCAAAGAAGCGTTTGAGAGCGAGTATCTGCCGCCGGTACCGCAGCGGGCTCTGGGCCAGCAGGCGCAGTTCCGACAGGCTGTCGAAGGCCACACGGTCCGGCCGAAGTTCGTCCACCAGGCGCATCACTTCGCGGGTGGTTTCGCCCAGCTCGACTTCGGACGGGTGGAGGATGGTCTGCTCGGCCTCTTCGCTCAGGCCTTCATCGCTCAGCAGATCGAAGATTTCGATGCCTTCAAGAGACCAACCGTGCGACTGGGCGACCTGGGCCAGCTCCTGTGCGGTTTCCGACAAGGTCACGTACAGCCCCCGCTCGCCCTGGGCGCGGCCCTCCAGCAAGAACTGCAACGCCAGGGTGGTCTTGCCCGTGCCCGGGCTGCCTTCGACCAGGAACAGGTGGCGCGTGGGCAGGCCTCCAGACAGCACGTCGTCGAGCCCGGCAATACCGGTCGAGGCAATGCCTGGTGTGGCAGAAGGTGAGGGGCTGTGAGCTTTTGGCAAATGGGTCCTTTCGGTGGCCCGCCGCAAGGGCGTGGGCTTATGGGGCCTTGATGCCACGAAATGAATGTTGCAACCCTCTGGAAGGCAACGCATCAACGCCTTGTGTGCATTTTGAATGCGTGGCCTGCCAAAGGCAGTCAGCCCATTTCGTCGGGAGAGGGCGGGCATGTCCTACACGGCACCAGCGCTGGTCGCGGCGGTCAAATGCGTGGATTGTGGCGACGGGCCGCTGCACGGCAATGCGCTGCAAGGCTTGGCGGTACGCCTGTTTGCGCCCACGCTTGGCGGGGCGAAGCGGCGCTATCCCCTGAGCGTCTCGAGTTCTAAATTCGTTGGATCAATCACCCGGCAATCGCCGCCATGCGTCGTTGCAAATGCTCGCCATGCCACCGGGCATGGCCGTGCTTTGCGCCTGGCCTGGCAGCGATTTCGGCAGATTTCGTTCTTCAACGGACTTGCAACTCAGGACACCAGGATGGCCCAGACGTATTGGGCCCACGGCACTGGCCGCACAAACGGGGCTGCCGCGCTGGGTGACCTGCAAGCGCCCCGCCGCAGACAGCCGGTTGGCGGCGTTGCGCACGGCAGGCATCAGCAGCCGCCACTGCGCCGGGCCAGTGCCGGCCGCCAACATCCGTGCCACTTCGGAGGGGCAGATGGTCTTGCCCGGCGCCCGCTTGGCCAGCAGCGCCAGGATGGCCTGCTCGATGTGCTGCGCGTCCATGGGTCGGCGGGGCGTGAGGGGATGGGGGGCGGGGCTCAGGGCCGTGCGGTTGGCGCTGCCTTGGCTGCAACAGGCGCGCTGTCGGTGGCACCGGGGGCATTGGCGCGGGCGCTGCTGTTGTGGGCCTTGTATTTCTTCCACAGGTAGCCGGCAATCGCCATCAGGATCATCTTGCGCATGGGGGTCTCCAAAATCAAAGCGCATAGCATCGGCTGCGGCGCAGTGGGCTGCTGTAGGAGGCCGGGGCGAGAGCATGTGGGCCAGGAGGTGGTGCGCGCGCTGCGCAATGAGCTCGCCCGCGCAGGCGTTTGCCGACATTCCGCACAAGCCGGCCTGCGACCGGCTGGAGATCGAGCCTCCTTGGCAGCCCATGGAGTCATGGGCGCGGACTGGTCAGGGCATGCTGGGAAAGCCTGGACCCCGGCAGTGTCGGACGCTGCCTCCATGAACACCGCCAAAGACGGATCGAACCCTGGGTAACCCAGGGTTCGCCTAAATGCCGTACACTGTATGCATTGGTAGAGGTTCTGCTCGTTGCTTCTACCTTGATTGTCACCGCACGGTTTCAACTGCCGTACAGGCATCAGCCGCCGACCCTTGTCGCCGCTGGCCGCACATCTTCTTCGGCGAGCTCCCTCGTCGGTCCGCGTACTTCAGCTCGCCGGATCGTCACCGACCTTTTCAGGTCTTTCCATTAGTCCAGGTACCAGGCACAGGCGCTCGTCAGCGCGTGTCCGATGCCGCGCGCGTTCTCGACCACCATGCAATCACCCAACATCCACCACGTAGGCCACTATCTGGTCACGCCCATTACCAAAGCCACTGACTGCGGCCAGTTCCTCGCGTCGGTGTCCATCCGTCGCGGGATGCACGACAGAGTATTTCGCTTCATTCCATTGTTTGACAGCGCCGCACGGGCCGGCGTGTATGCCCTGGCGCAGGGCCGGCTTTTTGTGCAACGCAACGAGTTGGTTTGACAGTCCGAACCCATCCCATCGAAGGAGCTACGTGGCCAAAGAAGACTTGATCGAAATGCAGGGCAAGGTGGATGAAGTCCTCCCCGACTCCCGCTTCCGCGTGACCCTGACCAACGGCCACATGCTGATCTGCTATTCGGGAGGAAAGATGCGCAAGCACCGAATTCGCGTCCTGGCAGGCGACAAGGTGACGATTGAAATGTCGCCCTACGACCTCAACAAGGGACGCGTCGTATTCAGGCATCTGGAGCCTCGCAACGGTGGCGGCCAACCGCCATTCGCGCGTCCTCAACGCTAGGGTCTGTCCCGAGGTCGAAATTCGTTGAACAAGTCTCCCGACAATCGCCGCCATGCGTCGTTGCAAATGCCCGCCATGCCACCCGGCATGGCTGTGATGGCTGCGCGTTGCGCCCAGCCTGGCAGTGATTTCGGCAGATTTCTTTCTTCAACGAACTTCCAACCCAGGACACTGGGGCCTGTGAACAGGCCCTGGTTTCCTTGACCTTTTTGCGCCGCCGCAGGCGCAACCGAGAGAACTGATGAACAACAAGCTTTACGTTGGCAATCTGGCATACAGCACAGGAGGTGAAGACCTCAAGCTGCACTTCTCTGCATATGGGCATGTCGTTTCGGCAGAGGTTTGCATGGAGCGAGACACAGATAGATCAAAAGGTTTCGGGTTCGTTGTCATGGACACGGCACAAGAGGCTGCTTGTGCAATTGAAGGCCTCAATAGCAAAGCAATCGATGGAAGGGCGTTGACGGTCAGCATTGCGCGTCCGTTGGCGCCTCGTGCTGACCGCGGCTTGACCAGGTAAGTTGTCGGACCAAGCGGGACACCCTGTGAATGGCACTCCACTTTCACTCGAACGGCGGGATGCGCTCCGCCTTGCGCTTCCAGCCATCGCCGGCCTATTGCGGGAGCGGCGAGCCAACGAGATCGACACGGCGGCAATTGAAGACCTTGTCGAACTTTCTTGGCTGGAGTGGTTTGGGGGGCGGCTCCAATTGACCCAGACGGGTACCAACATATGCCAGCAACAGCGGGGTGCGGGTGGTCGACCAACGGACTGGTGACCGATCTCTTGCCTGCACTTGCGGTCGCTGCCATTTCCCTTTATGAAGAGCGGCCGATACACCGCATCCGGTTGCTCATGCCGTCTCCGAGCAAGCACGCCTCAGCGCATTTCACCGATGGAGATGCAGCGATCGAGAAACAAGTCGATCTCCGTGGACTTGTCGAAAATGCCGTCGGCACCTAACTCAGTGCATTGGCGCCTCATCTCGTCGGTAGCGTAGTTGCTCAAGACAATCGCATGCTGCCCTGGCTCCCTGGCTTGTACCTGCTTGAGCACATCAAGCCCCGAGCCTGCGGCGAGAAAGAGATCGACGATGATGAGTTCCCATTGACCGTGCCATGCGGCCAGGGCATTCGCAGCCTCTTTGGAGGTGGTTGCCCACGCCACCACTTGCGTATGCCCCAATTCTCGCAATGCAGGGACTAGCGTATCGCGTATGGTTCGGCTATCTTCGACGAGAATGGCGATCAACGGGGCTTTGGTCATCCGGTTCACCTAGATGCGGGGTTAGGATGTTCCATCGAACCCATTGGGCCTGCATTCATCCAGTTGTCTTGTAGGTGCCCACGCCGACACAGTCCATACCGGACGATGGTGTTTTTGTGGAGACTTCATCATGACGCCACCCAAAGATGCCGTTGTCGCAGAGGATCCCGGGTTCGAAATTCGGTGAATAAATATCCCGACGGACTGCCCCCATGCGCCGCCAGCAAATGCTCGCCATGCCACCCGGCATGGCTGTGCTTTGCGCCTGGCCTGGCAGCGATTTCGGCAGATTTCTTTCTTCAACGAACCTCCAACTCAGGCCGCTGGCCAGCGGCGTTACCATCCATCAACGCCTGCAGCCTGGGGCGCCCCAAGGCCGCATTTCTTCCACCTCCCACCCCGTCCGAGGGGCTTGCCTTGATGATGATGACGCGACGACATTTCCCATCCCTGCGGGGATACCTGGCCCAGGCCGCCTTGCTGGTGGCGTGCCTTGCGGGGCTTGCCGCGCCACGGGCCGTGCTGGCGGCCGAGCTGGATGCGCAGCGCCAGGCTGTCCTGCAGTCCATGTACCAGGAGGATGCGGTGCTGACGGAGAAGGTCCACCGTGACTTCTGGTCCGGGTTCGACAGCGGCGTGGGACAGCCGGATACGCAGGCATCGATGGCGCGCCTGGCCGTGGTGCTCAGGAATTCCCTGGAGTTCGAGCGTGCCCAGGTGCTCAGCCAGAAAGCCAGCATCCGGCAGCGCAAGCCCGTGGTGGACCCCGGCTACGAACAGGCCCTGCAAAGCCGGCTGGAGATGCTGCGCGCGCGCAAGCTGCCGCCCGACAACGTGCTGGCCAAGGACAAGGCGTTCCGCGAATCGCTGGTGCCCATCTCCCAGGGCAAGGCCATCGAGGCGCCCAACGGCTCCAAGATCCTGATGAACGACTTCATTCTCGACAAGGTGCTGCGCAACATCGAGGCCACGCACGCCCGGCTGGAGCGGTTGCTCAACCCCGTCTGGACAGCGCACGCCATCAACTGACCGCCGGTGCGTTGCCCGGGCTCAGTGTTCGGAGTCGTTTCCTTTTTTTCCGGTGACGGCCGAGACGATCACCTCGACCACCAGGGCGAGTACCAGTACGACGCCGGCGGCCTCCGGCTGTCCGGCCACGTACAGCCCCAGCGTAACGAGGATGCCGGCCGCAGAAAGATAGTGCATGGGTTTCAAGGCGTGCGTCCCGGGGAATGGGCGAGCTGTCACGCCTCGGGGCGAGCCGGCACGCGGCGGTAGTTCACCTCCACGGCCAGGGCCTCGGTGCCATCGAGGGCGATGTTGTACATGCGCAGGTCCAGCGTGTCGTCGCCCAGTTGCTCGATCACCGTGCGCCAGCCCCAGCGGGTGCCGCCCGGGCCTTCGCTGTAGCTTCCCAGCATCGACAGGCGCGGGTCGCCGCTGTCGCCGGTGCTGAAGATGATGGAGGTGCCGGTGCCAAAGCTCTCGGCCCAGGCCGATTCGTACCTGCGCTCGTCCAGGTGGTGGGCGATGAGGGCCACGCCCTCATGGGCTCGCCGCGGCAGTGGCCCGTGTACTCGTGCAGCAGCATGCGCCCGCCCAGCAGCACGCGGATGCTGCCGCGCTGCACCGAATCCTCGGCCGGCGTGCCGGGCTCGAACCAGGGGCGAAAGCGG
Organism: Acidovorax sp. GW458-11-26-14-TSB4; assembly: GCF_059423865.1. Lineage (NCBI taxonomy): Bacteria > Pseudomonadati > Pseudomonadota > Betaproteobacteria > Burkholderiales > Comamonadaceae > Acidovorax > Acidovorax sp. GW458-11-26-14-TSB4. The sequence continues at coordinate 22,838 of NZ_JBWKYR010000020.1, read as the reverse complement.
CCCTCCCACTGGCCCGCCATGCGCGCCAGCCGGGCGTGCGCGCCGCTCGCCCGCGAGGCCTCGAATGTCTGGCGGCTCACAGCGCGAACCCGTCCAGCAAGAGCTGCTGCGAGCCACCCACCAAGGCGACCAGCGGCTTGGTGCTCACGGGCAGTGCCGCGGCAGCGGCGATCATGGTGCCCCGCGTGGCAAAAAGCTTGCCTTCGCCCACCAGCGCACCGGTCTTGCGGTCCACGATGCGCCCGGCGATGGCCGAGCCCTCGGGGTCACCGGGGTCGGTTCTCTGGTAGACCATCACAAGCGCAGCGCAGGGGAGTTGTGCCTCGGGACAAGCCCATGAAGCTACCGATCGTCGCGCCAAGCAGCGGGGGGTGTTACAACTCCGGGGCGCGGGCAGACCCGTGCTTGCCCGCCCACCTTCCATCCGACCCAGCCCACCATCCGCCCATGAACGAATACATCCTGCTCATGCACGAAGACGCGAGCGACCGCGCCGCCTCCAATGATCCGGAGCAGTGGGGCCGCTACCTCGGCTGGCTGCGCAGCACCGGACAGTTCGACGGCGGCAGCGAGATCGGCGCCGGCCAGCGCTGCCGCAAGGGACAGCCCGGCGAGCCGGCCGCGCGGAACATCGGCGGTTTCATCCGCGTGCGCGCGGCCAGCCTGGACGATGCGCGCCAGTTCCTGGCCGGCAACCCGGTGTACGAAGCCGGCGGTACGGTGGAGGTGCGCGAGTTGCCGCGGTCGTAGCGCCGGGGCGCCTTGTCGCTACAGCCGTGGCAGCACCTGCTCGCCGATCTCGCGCAGCACCTCGGCCGGCGCGCGGCCGTTGCCCTGCGCCAGGTTGAACAGCACATGCCCCACGCCCATGGCCTGCATGCGCGTGAGGTAGGCGATCAGTTCATCGCGCCCGGTGCGCAGGCCCAGTTCCAGGGGCGTGGCGGGTGCGGCCGGGTCGGGCAAAAGGTCGAGCTGCACGGACTGGATGAAGGGCTTGCGCTCGCCGCCGGCTTTCTGCCCCAGCGCCTGCTGCCACAGGTGGATGCGGCCCTGCTGGCGCGCCTCTTCACGGTGGTAGCTGGCCCAGGCATCGGCGTTGGCAGCGGTCCATTGCAATGATTGCCGGGCCGAGCCCACGACGACCATGGGGATGCGTGCTGCGGGTGGCAGCATCAGGTCATAGCCGCCTGTGGCATCGAGCAGCACCTGTCGCTCCTGCGCATCCGGCGACAAGGCTGCACGCACCAGTGGCCAGCGTGCGCGGAACGCCTCGCCGCGCGTGTCCAGGGATTCGCCGAAGGAGGCGAATTCTTCGGGCCGGTCGCCCGAGCCCATGCCCAGGATGAAGCGGCCGTTGCTCAGGCGGTCGAGCGACAGCGCCGCCTTGGCCACATGCAGCGGATGCCGCAGCGGCAGCACGATGGCCGCCGCGCCGATGGCGATGCGGTGGGTGGCGGCGGCCAGCGCGGCCAGCCAGAGAAAGGGGTCGTCGAGCGCGCTGGCGGTGTTGTCGCTGCCCTGGGGCACCATCAGCGGTACATCGCGTGCCCACAGGGCGGCAAAGCCCAGTTCGTCGGCCAGCGTGCCCAGGCGCAGGGCCTCGGGCAGGTCGGCCATGGCGCCGGCTGCGTGGCCCCACGGCGTCATGAATCCGAGCGTGAGCCGCCCGGGCTGGAAGACCTGCGCGTGGCCGGCGTTGAATGAAGACGACAACATGGCGCGAAGGATAGGGCCATCGGCGGATGCCTGCGCGCAAGGTGGCCAAACACCTCGGCCCGGCAAGGTCGCCCGGCGCCTGCTTGTTTGCCAGCCTCGCGGCGGCTGCGGGCCCACAGGCTCCCGGGCATCAGCGCATGCGTGCGCGGCGATCCGGCGTTGTCTGACGAAGCGGCAATGGATCCGCAATCACCATGGCGTTTTCAAACCAACCCACCAAGGAGCATTGCCATGGCCGTGAAAACCGTCGAAGATCTTTTCCTTCACGAACTGTCGGACACCTACAGCGCCGAAAAGCAGATGACCCGCTCGCTCCCGCGCATGGCGCGCGCCGCCGCCGACCAGCAGCTGGCCCAGGCCTTCATGGACCACCTGGAGGAGACCCGTGGTCAGGTCGAGCGCATCGACGAGATCGTGGAGATCCTGAACCTCAAGCTCAAGCGCATCAAGTGCGCTGCGATGGAGGGCCTGGTGGAGGAGGGCAAGGACCTGATCGACGAGATCGACAAGGGCCCGGTGCTCGACGTGGCGCTCATCGGCGCGGCGCAGAAAGTGGAGCACTACGAGATCGCCAGCTATGCCACGTTGATCGCGCTGGCCACCAAGCTCGGCTACACGCCGGCCCTGCCGCTGCTGCAGGCTTCTCTGGCCGAGGAAAAGGCCACCGACGACAAGCTGGGCAAGCTCGGCCAGGCCGTGGCCATCGAAGAGGCTGTGCAGCAACCGTGATGCGCGCCAGGACCGGCCCCGCGCCGAGATCGGCCCCCTGCCGCCGCGCCAGTCGTGGCGGCAGCACCCACGCCTGGCTCACTTCCTGGCTTCCTGCACCCAGCCCGCCAAGGTTCCCAGGTCCACCAGTTGCCCATCGGTCGCAGGGCCCCGGTACATCAGGTGCGGTGTGCCGTGGTCGTTGGTGCCCAGGGCATGCCCGCCGGGGTAGACGCGGTGGCGGAGATTGACAGTGTGGTCGGCCACGACCCGCTGGCCGGTGGAAAAGCACTGCGGCAGGCTGCGCTCCGCCCAGTCCATGGGGCTGGGCGCAGATGGCGAGGTTGAAGTCCGGGTTCTTGTAGGGCAGGCAGTGGGATCCGGCGGCGTCCAGGCCGGCCGCAAGGGACCGGCCGCGCTTTCAGAAGCTTTCCCAATCTTCATCCCCGCCCCCGCCTGCCTTGGCCGGCGCCTTGGGTGCTGCGGCTGTAGGGCTGGCCGCTGCGGGCCCCTTGGGTGCCGCCAGCCGGCTGGCCGAAGCTGCCTTGGTGGCAGGCTTGGACGTGACCGCCGCGCGCGCAGCCGGCGCTGGCATGCCCATTGGCTTGCGCACCGCCGGTGCCGGCGCCGGTGCGCGGTAGTTGCCTGCACCGCTGCCGTCGCCCGCCAGCCGGAACACCGCCACCGCGTTGACCAGCTCGCCCGCCTGGCTGTTCAGGCTGCTGGCCGCTGCCGCCATCTCTTCCACCAGCGCCGCGTTCTGCTGCGTGGCCTGGTCCATCTGCGTGACCGCTTCTCCCACCTGGCCCACGCCTGCGCTTTGCTCGCTGCTGGCCGCGCTGATCTCGCCCATGATGTCGGTCACCCGCCGGATGGCCGCCACCACTTCGGTCATGGTGGCTCCTGCCTTGTCCACCAGTTGCGTGCCTTGCTCCACCCGCTCCACGCTGGCGGTGATCAGGCCCTTGATTTCCTTGGCCGCTTCGGCGCTGCGCCCGGCCAGGCTGCGCACTTCGCTGGCCACCACGGCAAAGCCCCGGCCTTGCTCTCCTGCGCGCGCCGCTTCCACCGCTGCGTTCAGGGCCAGGATGTTGGTCTGGAAGGCGATGCCGTCGATGACGCTGATGATGTCGGCGATCTTGCTGCTGCTGGCGTTGATGCCTTTCATGGTCTCGACCACTTCGGCCACCACGTCGCCGCCCTGCACGGCCACGGTGGAGGCGTTCAGGGCCAGCTGGTTGGCCTGGCGTGCGTTGTCGGCGTTCTGGCGTACGGTGGAGCCCAGTTCTTCCATGGAGGCGGCGGTTTCTTCCAGTGCCGAGGCCTGCTGCTCGGTGCGGGCCGACAGGTCGTTGTTGCCCGAGGCGATCTGCGCGCTGGCCGAGGCCACGCTCTCGGCGTTGCCGCGCACGGTGCTCACGGTGGTCACCAGGCTTTGCTGCATGCGCTGCAGGGCGCTGAGCAGTTGCCCGGTCTCGTCCTGCGATTGCACGACGATGTCGCCACTGAGGTCGCCTGCGGCAACGCGGTCGGCGGCCTGCACGGCCTGGGCCAGGGGGCGGGTGATGGAGCGGATGATCGCAAACGCCAGAAAGATCGCCACCGCGATGGCTGCCACACCGGCAATCATCACGTCGCGCTGCAGGGCCGATGCGGCCGAGTCGGCCTCCTTGCCAGCTTCGGTGGTGAGTTGGGCCTGGAACTCCACCTGTTCGCGCAGCGTCTTCTGGTAGTCGAGCTGGGCGGGGCGCAGCTTTTCTTCGAGCAGCTTGATCGCCTCATCCTTCTGGCCTTTCTGGGCCAGCGCGAGAAATTCATCACCGGCCTTGAGGAACTCGGCCCGGGCCTTGAGCATGCGCGCCAGTATTTCCTCGCCCTTGGGCGAGGAGATCAGCGCATCCAGCAGCTTGTATTGATCGCCCGTGTTCGCCCGCGCGGCGGTGATCTGGTCCACGGCTGACTTGGCGATAGGCTCTGAACTGAAAAGGACCAGGTTGCGAAACTGGATCGCCTGGGTATTCACACTGTCCGCCAGAACACCGAGCGACTTGGTGATCGGTATGCGTGTGTCGACCACGTCGTGCAGCTTTTCGCTTTGGTGGGCCGACCGCAAGAGGCTGATGGCGCCCAGTGCAATCAGCAGCAGCACCATCGCGGCGAAAGCGAGCGTGAGCCGGGTGGCGATTTTCATCTTGTCCATGGTGTCTCTCCCTCAGGTTTTTTCAAGGTGGCCAGGCTGCATGCCAAGGTGGCACGGCGGCACGGTGGCAGGTTTCACGAACGGGTGGGGTCGGTGCGGGAGGGCGGATGCAGGGCTGCGTGAACGCCCGCATCGCAAGGGGGTTTGGGCTGGCGAACGGTTTTCATGCGCAACTCCTGTGGATTCGTTCCACCTGAAAGAAAGCTTTCGAATACCGGCAAATTGCATTGCAGGCGCTGTGCAATTGCGCACCCTCGGCTGGTTCGCCAGGGTCATACCTGCTGACCTCGGTATATCACCTTCTGTAACAACCGTTTACCTTCAATGGACAAAGCGGTGCTGTGGGGTCGCAGGCCATGTGTGCTGGTGCTGACCGCCATCGTGATCCCATGCAAGCAAATGAGATTTTATGTAACAAGAAAACAATACCCGGGCAGTTTTTGCGCCGCACGTTTTCCCCATACAACGGCGCTATGGGGCTTTGCACTGCCGCGCTGCCCGGCGAGCCGGCGGATCCCGCGAGCAGGGGGCCGGCGCAGCAGTGTTCTTTCCCGGCGGCGGGAGGCACGCAGCCCCTGCGCGTCCGCGTGGAGTCGCAGCCATGCGCTGCGTGCGTCCGGCAGGTTCTGGCCCTGGTGGCTATTTTTTGCCGGGCATCGCGCCCCGCGCCGTGTGCGGGCCCGTGTGCCATGGCTGCCATTCAGTCTTAGGGGCTGGCGGCCTTCTGGTGTACAAATTCCGTCTGCCTGCTTGCCGGCTCGGTCGCGCCGGCAGGGCTGGCCACTCGCACCATCCGCCACCCTGGAGCCCAACCGCATGACATCCCTGACGCCGGAGCAACAACACATTGAGGCCGAGTTGCGAGCCCTGGTCGGCGATGCCGCGTTCGCTCTCACGCCCGATGGCCGGGGCGTGCTTGGCGCGGCCGGTGCCAGCGTGGTCGTGGACGTGCCTGCGCATGGCCGCCACGCCGTCTTCAGCACCGGCCTGGGCGTGCTGCCGCACGACCCGGCCCCGCGCCATGCCGCGCTGATGGCCGCGCTGCAGTACAACATGTTCCTGGCAGCGGGCGACGGCGCCGCCGTGGCCGCCCATCCCAACGGCGACGGCAGCCTGTACCTGTGCTACCGCACGCCCCTGGCCGGGCTGGATCGCACCGTGCTCGCCAACATCGTCACCAACCTGGCCGCGCGCGCCGCGCCGCTCACGCAGCAGCTGCTTGGCCCACAGACCGGGGCGGCCGCCGCCACCGCAGGCACTGCCGCCGCGGTGCAGGCGCCTGCGCTGCCCGGCCAGTTCATGGACTGGCGGGCCTGAGCCTACGGACCCACGAACCCACGCCATTCGAGGAAGCATCGCCCATGTCCACCCCCTTCTCGTCCATCGGCAACCATCCCTTCATCGCGCCGCTGGGGCCCCCGCAGGGCGGGCCGCCGCAGGGCATGCCCGGCCTGTTCACGCTGGGCAATCTGCCGCACAACATGCCCGGGCCGCAGACCGGGGGCGACCTTGCCGAGCCCTGGCTGGGCGGGTCGGGCGGGGATGTGGGCATGGTGATGCACCTGCCCCAGGACTTTCCCGAATTGCCGGACGACGATGATGGCTTGCCCGCCCAGAGAGGGATGAAGCGCAGCCACGAGGGCGACGGTTACAGCAACACCCCCGGCAGCGACATTGCAGAAGGCCCGCGCCGCAAGCGCCCGTCCCTGGACAAGTCGGGGGAGTTCGGCAGTGCGAACGCGGATGCGGAGCTGCGCTGGGCGATGCACGCATCCCTGGCCAGCTCCCGTGGCGAGCCCTCCAAGGCCAGACCCGTCACCGAGGCGCTGTGCGACAAGGTGGCTCGTCCCAAGTGGGATACCCCGCTCAACGGCAAGTCCATCTCGCGCAAGGACGGCGATGGCCAGGCCCAGGACCTGCGCCACGTGGTGGCGTACGAAACCATGCAGTCCGCCGTGCATGCCGTGCTGCGCGCCGCTTCGACCGATCAGGAAAATTACGACACCCTGGAAGAACTCGCCACCGTGATAGACCAGGTGCCCACCGGAAAAGACCCCGGGCAGCGTGCCCTGGGCATTGCGAAAAATCTCAACAACCTCCTGTTTACCTGCAAGGGCAACTTCTTTCTGGGCGACGCGCTGGAAAACCAGCGCGCCGGCTCATCCACCGCTGCCTTGCACCACACCGAGGAGCGGCGGCTGACAGCGCTCGCAAATGCCAAGGACGTGTCCGGCATTGCCGACGTGCTCGGCGAGGCCGCGGGAAGCCTGAGTGGCCCCATCCTCGACCATGCGCTGGAGGCCTTCCACCTGGAGCCCCTCGGATCGCGGCCTGCCCCCCAGCCCGGCGAGAATCCAAAGACCGTGGAAAAACAGTATGACGCCAGCAAGGCCGCCGCGCAGTCAGCGCTGGCCAGCAGCATCCTTGAATCCCTCGAGCCTTTGCTCGCGCAATACCGCGCAGCAACCGACCCCGAACAGCAGTTCATCATGCTGACCCTGGTGAAGAACGAAGTCGCGGAAATCATCGAAGGCCTGGCCGACAGCACCGGCTACGACGCCAGCCGCACCGCCCACGCCGAACTGCTCGAGAAGCAAAAGGGCTTGCCCGAAGCCTTTGCTCTCTTTCGCACCGCTGAACGCACGGGCGACCCCAAGACCCTGGTGCAGGCCGTGCAGATCATGAAAGCCCTGGATGACGCTGCCAGGGACATGGCGCCCGAGGTGCTGGCACGCAAGAACGGTACGGCGATGAAGCCCAGTTTCGGGCCCTTGTACCAGCAGCCCAATCAGTAGGGGCGGCGAAGCGGCGTACCGCGCCTACCCCGCGCCCTGGCGCCGCAGCAGCCGCTCGGCCAGCTCGAACGCCACTTGCAGGAGCACCGCCAGACCGGCCGAGGGAATCGCCCCTGCCAGCAAGGTGGTGCCGTCGTTGAGCGCCAGCCCCTGCGCGATGCGCTCGCCGTAGCCGCCTGCGCCGATGAAGGCGGCAATGGTGGCCGTGCCCACGGTCATCACCGTGGCGGTCTTGATGCCGGCCACGATCACCGGCAGGGCCAGCGGCAGCAGCACCAGGCGCCAGCTCTGCGCGGGCGTCATGCCCAGGGCCACGGCAGCCTGGCGCGTGCCCTGCGGCACCTGCTGCAGGCCCACGGCAGTGTTGCGCACGATGGGCAGCAGGGCATACAGGCTGAGCGCCACCATGGCCGGCACGGTGCCGATGCGGCCCAGCAGCGGTATCAGCGCGGCCAGCAGGGCCAGCGAAGGCACGGTCTGCAGCAGCCCGACGATGCCCAGGATGCCCTGGCCCAGCACGGCCCGCGCAGCCGCAAGGGTGCCCAGCGGTATGCCGATGAGCACCGCGATGCCCACGGACACGGCCACCAGCCACAGGTGGTCGCGCGTGAGGCGCCAGAAATCGCCGCCGAAGATGGCGCTGGACAGGGAAGGGCGGGCCTGCGGCGCGGCTGTGCTGGCCTGGGCGGCGGGAGCCGATGCGGGCTTGGCGCCGGCCAGGAAGCCGGCCGCAATGGCCGGGAACGCCTGGCCCTGCAGCTCGGCCTGGGCGTTCATGGCGATCATGCGCGTGACGTCGATGCGGCCTTCGAGCGCTGCGATCTGCTGCCAGGCCGCGGGCGCGCGCGTGGGCAGGTCGGCACGGTAGAGCAGCACCGCGTCGTAGCGCGGGAAGTAGTTCTCGTTGTCCTGCAGCGTGACCAGGCCCAGGTCGGCGATACGCGCGTCCGTGGTGTAGATGTCGGTCAGGTCGATGCGCTGCGAAGCGAGGGCCTGGTACGACAGGCCATGGTCGATGGAGGTGGGGCGCTGCGGCAGCTGGTAGCGCCTGGAAAGCCCGGGCCAGCCGTCCTCGCGGCCCAAGAATTCCTGCGAGATGGCGATGCGCAGGTCAGGTGTCTTGCGCAGGTCGCCCAGGGTGGTGAGACCATGCTGGCGCGCCACCTCGGCGCTGGCGGCCAGCGCATAGCCGTTGGCAAAGCCCAGCGGCACGCCCATGGCCAGGCCCAGGTCGCGCAGCTTCTGGTCGATGAGGGCCTGGGGCGAGCCCGTGGGCAGCTTGAGGATCTCGCGCTCCACGGTGCCCAGGTACTCGGGGTAGATGTCGATGGCGCCGGTCTTGAGCGCCTCGACCACCACGGCGGTGTTGCCCAGGCCCTGGCGGTGCTCGGCAGCGGCGCCGCCCTGGCGCGCGGCCTGGGTGATGACCTCGCCCAGGATGTAGCTCTCGGTGAAGCGCTTGGAGCCCACAGCCAGGCTTTGCGGGGCTGCCTGCAGCGGCGATGCCAGGGCGCCGGCGATCAGGATGGCGAGCGTGGCTGCCAGGGAGCGCAGAGGGAAGGATGGATGCATCGGGGCCATTCTGCGCTGCTTTTGCGGCGGCGCGGACGCGGCTCACGGGTGGCTGGGGTGTCCGACACGCACAATGCCGCGCCGCTGACAGGCCTGGCAGGGCATGCGCGCACACCATGCGGGCATGGACACCACCACCCTCCTGCCCCCTGCAAGCACCGCGGTAGCCGGGCTGCAGCGGCCTGCCTTGCTGGTGCTGCCGGGCTGGGACGACGATGGCCGGGCCCAGTACGACATGCTGGGCGAGGACTTGGCCACAGACGGCTGGGCATGCCGCCGCGCCGACCTGCCCGATGCGGACTGGCCCGCAGCCGAGCGCGCCGCCGTGACCCGGGAGGACAGCCTGCGCCAGGCCCTGCGCGACTACCAGGTGCTGCATGCGCAGGCCCGGCCCGATGGCATGGGCGTGCTGGGTTTCAGCTATGGCGGCTACATGGCAGCCTTGCTGGCAGGCCTGTACCCGTTCGACTGGCTGGTGCTGCGCTCGCCCGCCATCTACCCCGATGCAGACTGGCTGACCGCCAAGGAAGACCTGGACCGGCGCAAGGTGGATGCCTACCGCCATACCGTGCACACGCCCGAGGGCAACCGTGCACTGGCTGCCTGCGCCGCCTTCAAGGGTGATGTGCTGCTGGTGCAGTCCGAACACGACGAAGTGGTGCCGCGCCCGGTGATCGACAGCTATGCCTGGGCCTTCGGCAACGCGCGCAGCCTGGTGCGGCACATGCTGCTGGACGCCGACCACGCGCTGTCGCAGGCCCGCTGGCGGCACACCTACCACGCCATCGTGGTCGCCTGGCTGCGTGGAAGGCGGCAGGAAGGGCCACCGCAAGGCTCGCTCCCTTTTGTTGCTGCCGGTACCTTGCAACTGCGTTGACCGCCCCCACCTGGTGGTGTCGAAGAACTGCCGCTCAAATCACGTCCCGCCGCTGGACGCCTGCGTTCTGCAGACCTTTTCCCTTCCTCCATGCATCTGTTGGCGCCTTCCATGAGGGTGCCGGTGAGTGCTTGAACGCCCCATCCGCGCCTGGCGCCGGGTGGCTGAGACCATTGCGCCCGCCAATCCACGGGGCGTGTTCCAAGCGAAGGAGCCTTTCATGGCAGGAAAAGAACAGAAACGCGGCAACAAGGAACCGAAGAAGCCCAAGCAGAAGCCGGTAGCGGTGGCAGACCCCATGGCCCCCGCCAAGCCCGGTGCCGCGCCGCCGCTGCGCGCAGGCAAGAAGGGCTGATCTCCACCACCGGTCACCAGCTGTACCGCTGCTTGAGGCGCCACGCCTGAGCACAGCGTGCAGCGTTCACGGCCTCGCGCGCGCGCGCTGGCCTGCCAGCGTCGTCCCACGCAGGCACCTCTCTACTTCGACGCGGACGGCCTGGCCCGTCCGCCCTTTCTCCTGCAGCGGGCAGATCACGAGGCACAACGCGGCCCCGGGGTGCCCCGAAAGGCGCCCATGCTTGTTGTCGATGCCCTGTTGTCTTCCCTTTCCCATGCCGTGCGGGGCGCTGCCGCGCCGCCGTGGAATGGCACCGCCCCCGTGCGCGAGGAACTGTTCGGCATGGAGCGCCTGGAGCAGCACGCGCGCAGCCTGGCCGCCGCCCAGCAGGTGAGCCTGCGGCCGCCGCTGGTACCGTCACTGCACCGGCGACTGCGCGCCAATGCCAGCCAGCTGCTGGCCGCCTACCGGGCCAGCGCCGCGGAATTGGCGTCGGGGTCCAGCGTGGTGCCCGCGGCCGACTGGCTGCTGGACAACTACCACGTGGTGGAAGAGCAGATCCGCGAGATCCGCGTCGACCTGCCACCGGGCTACTACCGCCAGCTGCCCAAGCTGGCGCAGGGGCCATTTGCCGGCTACCCGCGCGTCTTCGGCATTGCCTGGGCCTTTGTCGCGCACACCGACAGCCACTTCGACCCGTTGGCGCTGCGCCGCTTCATCGCCGCCTACCAGCAGGTGCAGCCGCTGATGATCAGCGAGCTGTGGGCGGTGGCCATCACCTTGCGCATCGTGCTGGTGGAGAATCTGCGCCGCCTGGCCGACCAGATCACGGCCGGCCGGGCCGACCGCGCCGATGCGCAGGCGCTGGCCGACCGCCTGCTCGCGTCAGGCAGCGCCTACTCGGCCCTGGTGGGGGACATCGGCACGCGCGCCCATGGCCCGCTGTCGGAGCTGTTTGCCGCGCAATTGGCCAAGCGCCTGCGCGACCAGGACCCGCGTACCACCCCTGCGCTGCAGTGGCTGGAGGAGCGGCTTGAACTGCAGGGCGCCAGCGTGGGCCTGGTGATCGAGCATGCGCAGCAGCGCCAGGGCGCCTCGAATGTGAGCGTGCGCAACGTGATCACCAGCATGCGGCTGATGTCCGACATCGACTGGGCCGACCTGGTCGAGGGCATGGGCCTGGTGGACGCGCGCCTGCGCGAAGGCAGCGGCTTCGCAGCCATGGACTTTGCAACGCGCAACCTCTACCGCAGCGCCATCGAGCAGCTGGCGCGCGGCTCCGACTGGACCGAGCTGGCGATTGCCGAGCAGGCCCTGGCCAGTGCGCAGGCGGCCGCGGCCGCCCAGGGTACCGGGGAGACTCCCGCGCGCGCCGCCGATCCCGGCTACCACCTGGTGGCCGAGGGCCGGCCCGCGCTGGAGCAGGCCATCGGCTTCAAGCCGCCCTGGGGCTTTCGCTTGAACCGCTGGCAGGTGGGCCTGGGCGTGCGCGGCTACATTGCCGCCATCATGGGGCTGGCCGTGCTGCTGCTGGGGGCGGCGCTGTGGTGGGCCGGCGCGCACGGCACGCACCCGGGCTGGCTGGTGGCGCTGGCGCTGGCCGGGTTTCTGCCCGCCACCGAGGTGGCCAGCGTGCTCGTCAACCGGCGCGTCAGCCGGCGCTTCGGCGCGGTGGGGCTGCCGGGCCTGGCGCTGGACGATGGTGTGCCGGCCGGGCTGCGCACCCTGGTGGTGGTACCTACGCTGCTGACCAGCGAGGCAGACCTGCGCGCCCATATCGAGAGCCTGGAGGTGCACCACCTGGCGGGCGCGGGGGGCGACCTGTCGTTCGCGCTGCTGGCCGACGGGCTGGACGCGGCCACCGAGGTGGTGGCCAGCGACGCCCACCTGATCGCCGTGGCGCAGGAGGCAATCGCCGCGTTGAACCTGCGGCACGGCCCGGCGCCGGGCGGCGAGCGCTTTTACCTGCTGCACCGGCACCGCCGCTTCAATGCCGGCGAGGGCTGCTTCATGGGCTGGGAGCGCAAGCGCGGCAAGCTGCACGAGCTCAACCGCCTGCTGCGCGGCGCCACGGACACCAGCTTCATGGCGCTGGGCGGGCGAGAGCAGCCCGACATCCTGCCCGGCGTGCGTTACGTCATCACGCTCGACGCCGACACCCGACTGCCGCGCGATGCCGCGATGCGCCTGATCGGCAAGATGGCCCATCCGCTGAACCAGCCGACCTTCAGCCCGGCCGAGCAGCGCGTGGTGGGCGGCCATGCCATCCTGCAGCCGCGCGTGACGCCAGCACTGCCCATGGGGCTGGAAGGCTCGCTGTACCAGCGGCTGACCTCGGGCCCGGGCGGCATGGACCCGTATGCTGCCGCGGTGTCGGACGTGTACCAGGACCTGTTCGGCGAGGGCTCGTACACCGGCAAGGGCATCTACGACGTGGATGCCTTCGAGGCTGCGCTGGCCGGGCGCGTGCCCGAGAACACGCTGCTCAGCCACGACCTGTTCGAGGGCGTGCTGGCGCGGGCCGGGCTGGCGTCGGACGTGGAGGTGGTCGAGGACTTTCCTGCGCGCTACGACGTGGCTGTGCAGCGCCAGCACCGCTGGACGCGCGGCGACTGGCAACTGCTGCCCTGGGTGCTGGGCCGGCGCCACCAAGGTGTCGCCTTGCCCGCCCTGGGCCGCTGGAAGATGCTGGACAACCTGCGCCGCTCGCTGCTGGCCCCGGCCGGCCTGCTGACGCTGGTGCTGTGCTGCGCGTTGCCCTGGCCACAGGCGCCCTGGGGCGTGCTGCTGGTGCTGGCGGCGCTGGGCGTGCCGGCCTTTCTGCCGGGCATGGCCGAGCTGTGGGCCAGCCGCCCCGGCATCCGCGTGGCCAGCCACCTGCGCCTGCTGGCGTCTGATTTTCGCGTGGCGGTGCTGCAGACCGTGGCCGCCATCGCGCTGCTGCCCGACCATGCCTGGCGCGCGGTGGACGCCATCGTGCGGGCGCTGGTGCGGCTGTATGCCACGCACCGGCAGATGCTGGAGTGGAAGACCGCCGCGCAGTCGGCCACCAAACCGCGCCCGGGGCCTGCGGGCTTTTACCGGCTGATGGCCGGCGGCCTGCTGCTGGCCACGGTGCTGGCGGCCGGCACCGCCGCGCTGGCACCGGCATCGCGGCCCCTGGTACTGCCGCTGCTGGCGCTGTGGCTGGCGGCACCGGCCCTCGCCTGGCGATCAAGCCGCCGATCCGCGCCCGCGCCGCAAAGCGCGCCTGCGGTGGACAACGCGCTGGCCCTGCGGCGCATCGCGCGGCGCACCTGGCGCTTCTTCGAGACCTTCGTCACGGCGGCCGAGCACCACCTGCCGCCCGACAACTTCCAGGAGGACCCCAAACCCGTGGTGGCGCGCCGCACCTCGCCCACCAACATGGGGCTGTACCTGCTGTCGGCCGTGGCGGCGCGCGACTTCGGTTGGGCCGGTGCCGTGCAGACCGCCGAGCGGCTGGAGGCCACGCTGGCCAGCATGGGCGCACTGGCACGCCACCGGGGCCATTTCTACAACTGGTACGACACCGGCACGGCACAGGTGCTGGCGCCGGCCTATGTGTCGTCGGTGGACAGCGGCAACCTGGCCGGCCACCTGATCGCGCTGGCCAATGCCTGCGAGGGATGGGTGCACGCGCCGCTGCCCGCCACCTGGGTGCAGGGCCTGGGCGATGCCCTGGCGCTGGCGCGCGAGGCGGTGCAGGGCGTGCCTGCGGCACAGGGCGCGCAGGGCCGGCGCCTGCTGGCGATGCTGGCCGAAATCGACACCGCGGTGGCGGGGGGCACCGTGGAGATGGGCCTGCCCGCACTGCAGCGCCTGGCCGACAAGGCGCTGAAGGAGGCGCAGGACATCGTGGTGCCGGCGGGCAGCGGCGAAGGTGATGCCCTGTGGTTCTGGGCCGGCGCCGTGCGCGCACGGATCGCCGAGCAGGGCCGTGACCTGCAGGCCGCTGCCGATGCGCCCACGCTCGACGCGCGCTGGCAAGCGCTGGCCGGCACCGCACGCGCGCTGGCGCTGGGCATGGATTTCGGCTTTCTGCTCGACCCAGATCGCAAGTTGCTGTCCATCGGCTACGCGGCGGTGGAAAACCGGCTCGACGCCAACTGCTACGATCTGCTCGCGTCCGAAGCGCGGCTGGCCAGCCTGTTTGCCATCGCCAAGGGCGACGTGGAGACGCGCCACTGGTTCCGCCTGGGGCGCACGGCGATACCCGTGGGCAAGGGATCGGCGCTGGTGTCGTGGTCGGGCTCGATGTTCGAGTACCTGATGCCATCCCTGGTGATGCGCGCACCGGCGGGCAGCCTGCTGGAGCAGACCAACACCCTGGTGGTGCAGCGGCAGATGGCCTATGGCGCGCTGCAGGGCCTACCGTGGGGCATCTCCGAGTCGGCCTACAACGCGCGCGACCTGGAATTCACTTACCAGTACTCCAACTTCGGCGTGCCGGGCCTGGGTCTCAAGCGCGGGCTGGCCGAGAACCTGGTGATCGCCCCCTACGCCACGGGCCTGGCGTGCATGGTGGATGCCACCGCGGCGGGGCACAACTTCGCGCGGCTGGCGCAGCTCGGCGCCCTGGGGCAGCATGGCTTTTACGAGGCGCTGGACTTCACCCGCAGCCGCCTGCCGGAGGGCCAGGCCGTGGCCATCGTTCGCAACTACATGGCGCACCACCAGGGCATGACCATCGTGGCCATTGCCAACACGCTGCATGGCGGGCAGATGCGCGAGCGCTTTCACCGCGAGCCCATGGTGCAGGCCTGCGAGCTGCTGCTGCAGGAGCGCATGCCGCGCCTGGTGGCCGTGGCCCACCCGCGCGCCGAAGAGACGCAGACCGGCCCTGCCGACGTGCGCGACGACGTGCATGCCGTGCGGCGCATGGGGGCGCCGGGTGCGGGCGCGCCGGCCACGCACCTGCTGTCCAACGGGCGCTATGCCGTCATGCTCACGGCGGCCGGCACCGGCTACAGCCGCTGGCGCGACCTGGCGGTGACCCGCTGGCGCGAGGACGCCACCAGCGAGGACTGGGGCTCGCACGTCTACCTGCGCGATGCGCACAGCGGCCGCACCTGGTCCGCGGCGGCGGAGCCCTCTGGCCGCGCGGCCGACAGCTACGAGGTGGCGTTTGCCGAGGACCATGCGGCCTTCACCCGCCACGACGGCAGCATGACCACCACCACCGAGGTGATCGTGTCGGCCGAGGCCGATGGCGAGGTGCGCCAGGTCACCCTGGTCAACACCGGACCGCGTGCGCGCGAGATCGACCTGACCTCGTACGCCGAGCTGGTGCTGGCGCCGCCTGCGGCCGACAATGCGCACCCGGCCTTCTCCAAGATGTTCGTGCAGACCGAGTACCTGCCCGAGTTTGGCGCGCTGCTGGCCACGCGCCGTGCGCGTAGCCCGGGTGAGGCGGGGGTGTGGGCTGCGCATTTCGCGGTGGTGGAGGGCACGGTGACGGCCCCAGCGCAGTACGAGACCGACCGCGGCCTGTTCCTGGCCCGGGGCCGCACCGCGCGCAATGCGCTGGCGGTGCATGGCGGCGGTGCGCTGTCCAACACCGTGGGCACCGTGCTGGACCCGGTATTCGCGCTGCGCCAGCGTGTGCGCATCGCCCCCGGCCAGATGGCCCGCGTGGCCTTCTGGACCCTGGTGGCGCCCACGCGCGAGGCGCTGCTGGACCTGGTGGACCAGCACCACGACCGCAGCGCCTTCGAGCGCGCGCGCACCCTGGCCTGGACCCAGGCCCAGGTGCAGCTGCGCCATATCGGCGTCGGCGCCGATGCCGCGGCGGACTTCCAGCGCCTGGCGGCGCCCATCCTGTATGCCGATGCGCGCTTTCGCGCGCCGGCCGATGCCATCGCGCGCGGGGCAGGGCCGCAGTCGGGACTGTGGCAGCACGGCATCTCGGGCGACCTGCCCATCGTGCTGCTGCGCATCGACGACATCGAGGACATCGCCCAGCTGCACCAGCTGCTGCAGGCCCACGAGTACTGGCGCATGAAGCGCCTCGGCGTGGACCTGGTGGTCATCAACGAGCGTGCGTCGTCCTACGTGCAGGACCTGCAGATCGCCATCGAGACCGCCGTGCGCAGCAGCCAGTCGCGGCCACGGCTGGGCGAATCGCTGGCGCACGGCGTGGTGCACACGCTGCGCGCCGACCTCATGGAGGCGACTTCGCGCGCGCTGCTGCAGTCCATCGCCCGCGTGGCGCTGGTGGCGCGGCGCGGCCCCATCACCCAGCAACTGGCACTGATGCCCGCGGAGGTGCCCGAACCGGTGGCCAGGCCAGCACCTGTGCCGACACCGCAGCCGCAGCACGAACCGGCCCCGGCGCCGGACACCACTGGGCTCGAGTTCTTCAACGGCCTGGGCGGTTTCGACAAGGATGGCACGGAGTACGTGACCATCCTGCGCGGCGGGGCCACCACGCCCGCGCCCTGGATCAACGTCATCGCCAACCAGGGCTTCGGCTTTCACGTGTCGGCCGACGGCAGCGGCTACACCTGGGCCGGCAACAGCCGCGAGAACCAGCTCACGCCCTGGTCCAATGACCCGGTGAGCGACCCGGCGGGCGAGGCCTTCTTCGTGCGCGACGATGCCAGCGGCCAGCTGTGGAGCCCGACCGCGCAGCCCATGCGCGGCAACGGAACCTACACGGCACGCCATGGGCACGGCTACAGCCGTTTCCTGCACGAGGCCCATGGCATCGCGCTCGAACTGCTGCAGTTCGTGCCCATCGCCGACCCGGTCAAGGTGTCGCACCTGACCCTGCACAACCGCACGGCGCAGGCGCGGCAGATCACCGTGACGCTGTATGCCGAATGGGTGCTGGGCACCTCGCGCGGGGCATCGGCCCCGTTCGTGCTGGCTGAGCGCGATGCGGACACCGGCGTGCTGCTGGCACGCAACCCCTGGAGCACGGCGTTTGCCAGCCGCGTGGCCTTTGCCGACCTGGGCGGGCAACAGACCTCCTGGACGAGCGACCGCACGGAGTTTCTGGGGCGGCATGGCAGCCTGGCGAATCCTGCTGCGCTGCGGGGCAACGCAACGCTCTCTGGCGGCGGTGGTGCGGGGCGCGACCCCTGCGCGGCGCTGCAGTGCACGCTCATTCTGCAGCCCGGAGAAACCAGACAGGTGACGGGCTTCATCGGGCAGTGTGGATCGGCCGCCGAAAGCCTGGCCCTGGTGGCCCGCTACCGCCTGCTCGACGTGGACGGAGTGCTGCAGGAGGTGGCGCAGCATTGGCGCAGCCTGCTGGGCGCCGTGCAGGTGCGCACGCCCGACCGCGCCATGGACATCCTGCTCAACGGCTGGCTGCTGTACCAGACGCAGGCTTGCCGCGTCTGGGCCCGCTCGGCCTTCTACCAGGCCAGCGGGGCCTACGGTTTTCGCGACCAATTGCAGGACGGCATGGCGCTGGCCTTTGCCCGCCCCGAGGAGACGCGCGCGCACCTGCTGCGCGCCGCAGGCCGGCAGTTTGCCGAGGGCGACGTGCAGCACTGGTGGCTGCCGCACACGGGTCAGGGCGTGCGTACGCGCATCTCGGACGACCGGGTGTGGCTGGCGTTTGCCGCCGCCAGCTATGTGCAGGTATCTGGTGACGAGACGGTGCTGGACGAGTCCATCCCATTCCTGGACGGGCCACCGCTGCAGTCCGGTGAGCACGACGCCTTCTTCCAGCCCATGGCAGCGGATGCATCGGCCACCCTGTTCGAGCACTGCGCGCGGGCATTGGACCAGGCCATGGAGTTGACCGGCGACCTGGGCCTGCCGCTCATGGGAACGGGCGACTGGAACGACGGCATGAACCGCGTAGGCCAGGAGGGCCGTGGCCAGAGCGTGTGGCTGGGCTGGTTGCTGGTGCGCACGGTGGCGCTGATGGCGCCGCTGGCGGATGCCCGCGACCCCAACTGCGCCGCGCGCTGGCGCATGCATGCCGAATCGGTGCGCGCTGCCCTGGAGCGCGAGGCCTGGGACGGCGCCTGGTACCGGCGCGCCACTTTCGACGATGGCACCTGGCTGGGCACGCACGAGGGGCAGGAGTGCCGCATCGATTCCATCGCCCAGTCGTGGGCGGTGCTCTCGGGCGCGGCCGACCCGGCAAGGGCGCTGATCGCCATGGCCTCACTGGGCGACAAGCTGGTGCTGCCGCACGAGGGCCTGGCCCTGCTGTTCACGCCGCCGTTCAACACCACGCCGCACGACCCGGGCTACATCAAGGGCTACCCGCCCGGTTTGCGCGAGAACGGTGGGCAGTACAGCCATGCGGCCATGTGGGCCATCATGGCCTTGGCCCAATTGCGCAACGAGCCACAAGCTGGCACCAGGGCGCACGGGCTGTTTGCGTTGGTCAACCCCATCAACCACGCGCGCACGCCCGACGAGACTGCGCGCTACCGGGTGGAGCCCTATGTGGTGGCGGCTGACGTCTACTCCGTGGCCCCGCACACCGGACGCGGCGGCTGGACCTGGTACACAGGGGCTGCGGGATGGATGTACAGGGCCGGGGTGGAAAGCATTCTGGGCATACGGCGCGAGGGCCACGTGCTGGTGATCGACCCGTGCATGCCTGCCCAATGGCCGGGCTTCGAGGCGCGCATCACTCTGTCAGGCGCCATCTATAACATCGAAGTCACTGCCACGGGCCCGCAGGGGGCTGCGGCTGTGGTGGCCTCAGCGCAGTTGGATGGGGTTGCCATGGTATGCGGCGCGGCGCCCCTGCGCGTGCAGTTGGCCGAGGGGGAGCACCACCTGCGCATTGCGCTGCAGCGAGGTTGAGCGCCTGGGCAGGGCACACCCCGTCTGCATCGGGTGCGTGCATGGGCCCGGCGGGCGTTGGCCCGCCGCGCTGAAGAGTGCGATCAGCGAGCACCTGCACCGGCACCAGCACCGGCACCAGCACCAGCACCAGCACCGGCACCGGCACCGGCACCGGCACCGGCACCGGCACCGGCACCGGCACCGGCACCGGCACCGGCACCAGCACCAGCACCTGCACCAGCACCTGCACCAGCACCAGCACCAGCACCAGCACCAGCACCAGCACCAGCACCAGCACCGGGGCCGCCAGAGGCACCCGCGCCGGCACCTGCTGCACCAGCGCCAGCGCCAGCGCCAGCACCTGATCCAGACCCGGCGCCTACGCCAGCACCGGCACCCGGTGCGCCAACACCGGCCCCCGTGCCGGACGCTCCGGCTCCGACACCCGCACCCACCCCGGCGCCGCCGGCGCCGGCACCAGGGCTTGCGCCTGCACCGCTGCTGCTGCCAATGCCTGCACCGCTGCTGCTGCCAATGCCAGCGCCGGGGCTGCCGCTTGTGGCGCCGATGCCCGCACCGGCGGGGCTGCCGGGCGCGCCGGCGCTGGTGGTGCCGCCCGAGCCTGAGCCGGAAGGGACGCCGCTCACGCTGCCGGGGCCTGTGCCTCCGTTGCTGGAGCCGACCCCGCTGCTCGTGCCGGGGGCCGTGCCGCTGGCGCTGCCCGGGTTGCCGGTGCTGCCAATGCCCGGGGCGGTGCCGGTGCCCGCAGTGCCGGTCGTGCCCGTGGCATTGCCCGGGGTGGCGGTGTTGCCCGTCGTGTTCCCTGGGGTCGTCCCCGTGGCCGTGGTGCCGGTCACGCCACCGGTGGTGGTGCCGGGTGTGCCGGTGTTGCCGGTGCTGCCAGTAGGCGTGCCTGTCGTCGCGGTATTGCCGGTGGCGGTGGTACCCGTGCTGCCGGGCACACTGCCAGGGATGCCGGATGTGCTGGTGCTGTTGGTGGCCGGCGTACCGATGGTGCTGCTCGGGATGCTGCTCGGAATATTGCCCGGGATGCTGGTGTTGCCGATGCTGCTGTTGCTGCTGGGTGGGGTGGCGGTTGCCGTGGAGGTGGTGGCGCTGGGGATGTTTCCGGTGCTCACCGAGGGCGTGCTGCTGGTCACGCTGGCCGGGATGTTGGAGGTGCTGGTGCTGGCGTTGCCCACATTGCCGCTGCTGGGAATGCCGCTGGGGATGTTGCCAGGCACGGTGGTGTTGCCGATGCTGCTGTTGCTGCTCGGCGTGGTGGCGGTGGCGGGCGTTGTGGTGGTGCTGGGCGTGGCCGTATTGCCGATGGTCACGACCGAGGGCGTGGCCGGGCTGGCACTGCCAAAGCCCTGGGCCTGGGCGAGCTGCGATGCGCCGAGCGCGATCACCGACACGGCGAGCAGCGGGGCCGCGAGGGTGCGGCGCGAACGGAAGGCGGGTGTGGTCGACATGGGGGACTCCTTGGAGAGAATGGCGGTGGCATTGAAAGGCGCCACCTTGTCCTCCATGGTGAAACCGGCGTGCCTGCAACGCGGTAGGGGCACAGGCGCGGGCCCGGTAGGACGAGGCCGTTCAAGGCCATGCCCGCGCAGGCAGGCTGCAAGCGCAGGTAACGGGCACGGGGCATGCCCCGGGGTACATGCGTGCGGGGCCGTCGCACCCTGACACAGGGTGCACAGCTGCTGACAATGGGGCGGCTCGCCCGGCTTCGTCCCGGCCGTGGTCAGCCCGGCGGGGCATACAGACCCAGAAGGCAGTCCGCCACCTCTTCGGAGAACCTGCTGCGGCGCCCGCCCAGCAGCACCGCGCCATCTTCCGTGGCCTCGGGGTCGGGCCGTGCACCGGGCATGCCATGCGCCACCAGGGCCTGGGCGCAGCCGACCCAGTCGCCGCCCGGCGTGGGCTCGTTGAGCGAGGCCCACGAGAGCGTACCGCTCGCATTGTCGCCAAAGCCGTGCAGGGCGCGCCAGTCGGCGCCCTGTTCGAGCAGAAAGCGGGCAAGCGCCGCGTTGCCGCGGAACACGGCCTGGTTCAGGGCCGAGGCGTCCCAGTCGCCGCCACGCTCCTCGATGGGCCAGCCCAGCCTGACCATGGTGCGCACCGCCTCGCTGCAGCCCTGGGCCGCCAGCTCGGGCAGCAGCCGCAGCTGGGCAGGTGCCAGGGTGCCGAGGATGCCGGGGTGCGCGGCCTGCAGGGCGCGGGCTGCCGCCTCGTCGCCGCGTGCGCAGGCGGCGATGAAGGCTTCGTCCGGTGCCAGCGGTGCATGGCGATGGCCATCCGTTTGGGCGGTGGCGTTTTGCAGCAGCTGCGCCACCTGGGTCAGGCCGTAGCGCAGGGCCATGGTGTGGGCGGGCGTGCCGTCCTGCATGCGCGCATCGGGCCGGGCGCCAGCGGCCAGCAGGGCCGCGATGTGCGCGGTCGAGCGGCGCCGGCGGATGGCCCACAGCAGCAGCGAGCCCCAGTCGGAGCTGGGCGCGCTGGCGGGCTGCTCGTTGGCATCGCCGCCATGGGCCAGCAGCAGCTGCAGGGTGGCGAGGTCATCGAGGTCGAGCACGCGGACCATGGCGTTGGTGCCGGTGATGCGCGCGCCGGCCTCGAGCAGCAGCCGGGTGCATGCGGGGTTGTCCAGCGAGTGGTACAGCGATTCGTTGTCGTCGGGGCGGGCGCCGGCATCGAGCAGCAGCTGCGTGAGTTCGGGGTCGTGGTTGCAGCCGGCGGCGCCGTACAGGGCCGAGAGCGGGTGCGCCTCGTCGGGCGCCTGCAGCGAGGCCGGGGGCCAGCGGTTGCCCACCGCCTGGTCGGGCGAGGCCCCGGCGGCCAGCAGGTAGCGCGCGCAGCCTAGCAGCCGCTCGCGGTAGGCCGGCAGCTGCAGCAGCCCCGAGTGCGTGACGGCCACCAGCGGCGGCAGCCGCAGCGGGCCGCCCGGGCGGTGCACCCAGTCGGGGTCGCGCTCGGTGGCATGGCGCAGCACGGCCTCGTCGCCCACGGCGCAGGCGAGGTAGGGTTCATCTTTGGCCAGCAGGGCCGGGTTGTCCTGCAGCAGGCGCATGGCCACCGCGGGCCGGGCGCGGTTCATGCCGCCGGAGATATCGCCCGCATACACCAGGCCCAGCCAGTGCAGCACGGCCTGGGCCGGGTCGCCGTCCAGCACGGCGCGGCGCGCGGCGACGAAGGCCTGCAGCTCGGCCCAGGAGGCAAAACCGTACTCGCGCGCGATGCACGACTGGGCATCGTGCAGGCGCAGGCCCTGGGCGGCGAGGGTGGCGTCGTCCTTACCGGTTGCGGCGGGCAGGGCGGTGCGGAACCGGTGGAAGGCGGCAGTGTCGTTGCTGCGGTACGAGGCCAGGAGGTCCTTGGCCTGTTTCTTGAGGTGGCCGATGTCGGGCCGGGCGGGAAGGCGCTTGCCGTAGGGCGTGGTCGTCATGAAGATTACCTCCGTGCATCAGGTGCCGATGGCCCGCAGATCCGGCTGCACAAAAGGTGGTGGATGCGCGTGTGGTTGGAAGGCAGTGCGGGCGGATCCGTTCCTGGTCCGTCCAGCGTTCGCTGCCTTCTTGCAAGTGGGTTCTACCCTTTCCGCGGGCCCGGGGGCGGCTTGCAACCGCGGGTGGGATGTTAGCTGATGTTGGGTGGCGTGCGTGTGTGGTGGGATGTGCTTCTTTTGAACCGTACGCCTTGATTGAGTGCGGGCGCTGGGATGTGTGACCGGTGGCGGCGCGGCGTTGACTGCATGCCTTGATTGAGGGTGGAGGCCGGGTCTCGGCCCGGCGGCCGAGGTACCTTTCTTTGCGTCGCCAAAGAAAGGTACCCCAAAGAAAGGCGACCCCG
>NZ_JBWKYR010000019.1:0-91916 GCF_059423865.1 Acidovorax sp. GW458-11-26-14-TSB4 | reverse complement strand
TCGAGGTTGGAAGCGGTCTGCTCGGTGCGTGCCGACAGGTCGTGGTTGCCGTTGGCGATTTCCACCGAGGCCGAGGAGACCGAGTCCACGCCGTGGCGCACTTCGGTCACCACGGTCTTCAGCCGGGTGGACATTCCGGACAAGGCCCGCGTCAGCACACCCAGCTCGTCCTTGCGCTCGTCATGGATGCTCTGCGTCAGGTCACCGGCAGAGATGGCTTCGGCCAGCAACACGGCCCGGTCCAGCGGCCGCGTGATGGAGCGCACCAGCAGGGCTGCCATCAACATGCCCAACACCACCACGGCAATGGCGGCGGCTGCGCCGATCACCACCAGGCTGGCGCGAGAGTCGCGGGCCGCCTGCACCGCCGCATCGCGCTGGCGCTCCTGCACGGCGACGAACTTGTCGATGGACTCCAGGTAGGCCACTGCTTTCGGGCGGTAGACCTTGGCCAGGTAGTCCTGCTTGGCCGCCGCGTCGCCCGCGTCGGTCAGCTCCTTGAGCTTGTCGGTCTGCCCACGGATGTCGGCGCGGGTGGCGGCGACATTGGCCAGGGCGGCCTTGTCCTCGGCCGACACCGAGCTCTTGCCGATCTTTTCCTGCACCGGCGTGATGCGCGCCGTAAGGGCCGCCACGCGCGCGTCGAAGTCGGCCTTGAGTGCTGCATCCGTGGTCACGAAGCTGGCCATGGACATGGTGACCGCCACCTCGGCCAGCCCGCGCCAGCTCACCGCGGTGGTGATGGCGGCCTCGTATTTCTCGACGGCCTTTTCGGTGTCGGCCGTCACCTGTCGCCCGTACCACTGCGTCCAGATGGCTGCCACCAGCATCAGCGCCAGCAGCCCCAGGATCACGCTCCACATCTTGTGGGCCACACGCAGATTGTCGAATTTCATGGTTGATCCTTGCGCTCTGCGGGGTCGGCGATCGCCCCGCTCTGTGGGTTTTTGCCTGAGGAGAACCTTCTGTCGCACGGGCCCGCACCGGCCATCCTCCGGCAAGGCAGAAGGCGCTGGCGAAACCCGTCCATTTGTAACCAGTGTTGCTGGAATCCGCACGGCACGTTATCGGTACAAGCCCTAAAATGGCCCGGTGACCACCCTGCTCAACGCCGACCTGCACTGCCACTCCGTGGTTTCCGACGGAACCATGACGCCCGAGGAGCTGGCAAGCCGCGCCAAGGCCAACGGGGTCGAGCTGTGGGCGCTGACCGACCACGACGAGATCGGCGGCCAGCACCGGGCCGCCGCGGCGGCCCGCGCACAGGGCATGGCCTACCTCACAGGTGTGGAGATCTCGGTGACCTTTGCCGACACCACCGTGCACATCGTCGGCCTGGGCTTCGATCCGGACGACGTGCAATTGGCCGAGGGACTCGTTGCCACGCGCGGCGGGCGCGGCGAGCGCGCCCGCGACATGGCCCAGCAACTGGCCGAGGTGGGCATCGAAGGCGCCTACGAGGGCGCTCTGAAGTTCGTGGGCAACCCGGCACTGATCTCGCGCACGCACTTTGCGCGCTTTCTCGTGGAATCGGGCGTCTGCCGCGACACGTCCGAGGTGTTCCGCCGCTTTCTCACCGAAGGCAAGCCCGGCTACGTGCCGCACCGCTGGGCCCGCCTGGGCGACGCCGTGCGCTGGATCACCGAGGCCGGCGGCCTGGCCGTGATCGCCCACCCGGCCCGTTACAAGTTCAGCGCCAACGAGGAGTTTGCGCTGTTCTCCGAGTTCAAGGCCCATGGCGGGCGCGGCGTCGAGGTGGTGACCGGCAGCCACAGCCCGCCCGAGTACCTGACCTATGCCGCCATGGCGCAGGAGTTCGGCCTGGCCGCCTCGCGCGGCAGCGACTTCCACAGCCCCGACGAATCGCATACCGACCTGGGCACCCTGCCCCCGCTGCCCGGCACGCTGATCCCGGTGTGGGAACTGCTGGCCGACCGCATTCGCCCGGCAGCCGCCTGACCCCCACCATGGCCCAGTACTTCGAAGTCCACCCCGACAACCCCCAGCCCCGGCTGCTCAAGCAGGGCGCCACCTTGCTGCAAAAAGGCGGCATCCTGGCCGTGCCCACCGATTCGAGCTACGCGCTGGTCTGCCACCTCGATGACAAGGATGCCGTGGACCGGCTGCGCCGCATCCGCCAGGTGGACGAAAAGCACCACCTGACCCTGCTGTGCCGCGACCTGTCGGAACTGGCCAACTACGCGCGCGTGGACAACCGCCAGTACCGCCTGCTGAAGCTGGGCACGCCCGGGCCCTACACCTTCATCCTTGAAGCCACCAAGGAAGTGCCGCGCCGCGTGAGCCACCCGTCGCGCAAGACCATCGGCCTGCGCGTGCCCGACCGCAAGGGCCTGCAGCTGCTGCTGGAGCTGCATGGTGCGCCACTGCTGGCCACCACACTGATCCCGGCCGGCGAGACCGAGCCACTCAACGATCCACAGGAGATCCGCGCGCGCTACGAGAAGCTGCTCGACGCCATCGTGGACGCGGGCGCCTGCCCGCTGGAGCCCACCACGGTGGTGGACCTCACCCCCATGGGCACGGGCGGCGACCCCGAAGTGGTGCGCGAAGGCCGCGGCAGCCTGAAGGCATTGGGCCTCTGAAACAGGTGGGTGAGAGATTCATGGCACGCGCAAAAATGCGCGCCAATGCTTGAAACTGGCGCTACCCCAAGCCAGTGCCCCCGCGCAAGGGCCCCCCGCCGCGAAGCCGGCATATCCAGCTTTTGCGCTGGGGCGTCCCCCTCCCGACTCGCACAGCGAGTCGGGAGGGGGGTGAAGGCGCGAAGCGACTCCGGGGGTGTCAATCCAGCTTGAAAGCACCGACCGCGCGCTGCAGGTCTTGCGCGCGCGACGACAAGGCCGATGCCGCGCTGGCCGCCTGCTGGACCAGGGCCGCGTTCTGCTGCGTGGCGCTGTCCATCTGGGCCACGGCGCCGTTCACCTGCTCGATGCCCGAACTCTGTGCATGCAGCGCACCGGAGATCTCGCCCAACAGCGCGGTGACCTGGCCGACGGCGCCCACGATCTCCTCCATGGTCTTGCCGGCGCGGCCCACGTGGCCGGCGCCGCTCTCGACCTGGTCCACCGACTGGCTGATCAGGGTCTTGATCTCGCGCGCTGCCACGGCGCTGCGTTGCGCCAGGCTGCGCACTTCGCTGGCCACCACGGCAAAGCCCCGGCCCTGTTCGCCTGCACGCGCCGCTTCCACGGCGGCATTGAGCGCCAGGATGTTGGTCTGGAAGGCAATGCCTTCGATGACCTGGATGATGTCCACGATCTTGCGCGAGCTGCCGCTGATGGCTTCCATGGTCTGCACCACATCGCCCACCACGCTGCCGCCATGCGCTGCGATCTGGGAGGCATTCACGGCCAGGTTGCTGGCCGAGCGCGCGCGCTCGGCGTTCTGGCGCACGGTGGAGGTCAGCTCGGCCATGCTGCCGGCCGTGTCGGCCAACGAACTGACTTGGTCTTCCGTACGGCGCGCCAGGTCGGAGTTGCCCGAATCGATGTCCGCCGCGGCTTCGGTGATCGAATCGGTGGACTGCTTGATGCCCGAGACCAGCTCGGTCAGCGTGTCTTCCATGGTGCCCAGGGCCGTGAGCAGGCGGCCAAAGTCGCCTTCGAGCTCGGACGAGAACTCCTGGCTCAGGTCGCCCGCCGCCACCGTCTCGGCGATCAGGATGGCCTGGTTCAGCGGGTGCACGATGCCGCTGCGCAGCAGCACGAAGGACACCAGCGAGACCACGAACACGCCGGCACCCAGCAGCAGCACCCACAGGCGCGCGCGCTCCAGGTGCTCATGGCCGGCCCGGATGGCCTGCTCCAGGGGCGCGCGCTGCTCCGCCGTGAGCCCCGTGGCCGAACCCACCGCAGCGCGGTAGGCATCGTCGGCCTGGCCGATGCCCGAGCTGGCCACCACCATCAGTACCGCCACCAGCAAGGCAATGGCACCAAACGCCAGAATGAGGCGCGTTCCAATCTTCAAACGATCCAGGCCCATGGGATTCATCTCCGATATCAGTGTTGTATTTGGCAGGGTGGCCGCTGTGTTCAATGTAGCGCGCGCATGTCCCGGGGAGAGTCTGCCACGCCTGTATCCATTTGAAACAACGGAACCATCGTAACAATCCCGGAATGTGACTGTGCCAAAGGGTTGTTGTCGTGTGTCTGAGACAATTGGCATGGTGGACATCTCCAATCTCATCCAAACCGTTCTGATCTATGCCCTGCCGGTGCTCTTTGCGATCACCGTGCACGAGGCCGCCCATGGCTACGCCGCGCGCCACTTCGGCGACAACACGGCGTTCATGATGGGCCGGATCACCCTCAACCCGATCAAGCACATCGACCCCATCGGCACCATCCTGATGCCGCTGGTGCTGTACTTCGCCACCTCGGGAGCCTTCCTGTTCGGCTATGCCAAGCCGGTGCCGGTGAATTTCGGCAACCTGCGCAACCCCAAGCAGCACATGATCTGGGTCGCGCTGGCGGGCCCGGCCTCGAATTTCTTCCAGGCCATTTTCTGGGCCGTCCTGCTGGTCGTGCTGCTGGGCGCAGAGGTGGACGAGCGCTTCTTCATTGAGATGGCGCGCGCCGGTGTGCTGGTCAATCTGGTGATGTGGGCCTTCAACCTGTTCCCGCTGCCGCCGCTCGATGGCGGCCGCATACTTGTGGGCCTGCTGCCCTGGAAGGCAGCCCACATGGTCTCGCGCATCGAGCCCTTCGGCTTCTTCATCGTGATGGGCCTGGTGGTGGCCGGTGTGGTGGGCACCATCTGGCTGCGCCCGCTGATGTCGCTGGGCTATGGCGCCATCAATCTCCTGATCACGCCGCTGGTCGCGGTGCTGCGCTGACCCGCCTTTACTCCTATCTTCCCGCTGATTTCGTCTTTCCCATGAGCACCACGCGCTTTCTCACCGGCATCACCACCACGGGCACGCCCCACCTGGGCAACTTCGTGGGCTCCATCCGCCCCTCGGTGGCGGCCAGCCTCACGCCCGGCGTGCAGAGCTTTTACTTCCTGGCCGACTACCACGCGCTCATCAAGTGCGAGGACCCCGTGCGCATCCAGCGCTCCACGCTGGAGATCGCCGCCAGCTGGCTGGCCGCGGGCCTGGACCCCGAGAAGGTCACCTTCTACCGCCAGTCCGACATCCCCGAGATCCCCGAACTGACCTGGCTCTTGACCTGCGTGACCGGCAAGGGCGTGCTCAACCGCGCCCACGCCTACAAGGCCAGCGTGGACAAGAACACCGCGGCCGAGCGCGATGCCGATGATGGCGTGACCGCCGGCCTGTTCATGTACCCGGTGCTCATGGGCGCCGACATCCTGATGTTCAAGGCCCACAAGGTGCCCGTGGGCCGCGACCAGATCCAGCACATCGAGATGGCGCGCGACATGGCGGCGAGCTTCAACCACCTCTATGGCGAGCACTTCGTGCTGCCCGAGGCTGCCATCGACGAGCACGTGGCCACCCTGCCGGGCCTCGACGGCCGCAAGATGAGCAAAAGCTACGACAACACCATCCCGCTGTTCAGCTCGCGCGAGCAGCTCAAGAAGCTCATCGGCGGCATCCTGACCGACTCGCGCGCACCCGGCGAGCCCAAGGAGGTGGAGGGCTCGGCTCTGTTCCAGATCTACCAGGCCTTCGCCACCGAGGCCGAGACGGCCGCGCTGCGCCAGCAGTATGCCGACGGCATCGCCTGGGGCGATGCCAAGCAGCTGCTGCTGGAGCGCGTGGACCAGGTGATCGCCCCGATGCGCGCGCACTACGAGGAGCTGATCAACAACCCGGCCCGCATTGAAACCACCTTGCTGGCCGGCGCCGAGCGCGCCCGCGCGCTGGCCACACCCTTCATCCGCGAGCTGCGCAAAGCTGTTGGCCTGCGCGACCTTCGCGATCAGGCGATAGCACTCGAAGGCGTAGAGCTGGTTACGGCGGGCAAGCCTTCTATAAAACTTCTCCCGGCCTTCAAGCAGTACCGTGAGGCCGATGGCAAGTTCTATTTCAAGCTCGTCGCGGCAGATGGCGGGCTGCTGTTGCAGAGCACAGGCTTCGATGCGCCCAAGGAGGCCGGGCAGGCCATCGCCCAATTGAAGCGGGGTGGTGACGCCCTGCAGGCATTGGCGCCGCGGCTGATCCCGGTGGACGGCGTGCAAGCCGATGAAGTCGCCACCGCCCTGCAGGCCCTGGCGGACGCCGCTTCAGCGGGCTGAGCTCAGTCACGGTAACGCACCCGGGCCCACAGCGTGGGCCGGGTATCGCCGTTCAACGGCGCCTGCGCCGTGGCGATGAAGGCCCAGCGCCGGTCCGCTGACTCCAGGGAGTGCGCCAGCACCAGGTCCCAGCCCGGCCGGCGCGGCGTTGCGTTGGCCTCGTCGGCGAAACGGGAACCCCGGTAGACCAGCGAGCCGGCCGTCAGGTCACGCCCGCCGTGCTTCCACACGCTGGCCAGCGCCAGGGTGTGCTGCGCAAACCCTGGCAAGGCATTGCCCGCGAACTGGCTGCCCAGGTTGCGCGACCGGGCCCAGGTGTAGCTGCCCAGCACGCTCCAGCGCGGCGCCAGCACCCGGTTGAGCGCCAAGCCCGCCTGGTGTAGCCGGCCCTGGCTGAACTCCGGGTTCTCGTTGTACGGGTCCACCACCGTCTGCCCGGTCTGGATCTGCGCGCCCAGGCTGCCCACCCGGTCCAGGTTCACCAGGCCCCGCGGCGGCAGCGCCAGGCCTCCGCCCGCCAGGGTGGGGTTCACGACATCCTGGCTCGACATGGTGGCAAAGCCGAAGGTGCGCGCGTCGAATTCCCAGTCGAACTGCGCCGCGCGTTTGCGCCCGAAGGCGCCCGGCAACTGGTACTGGTGGTCGATGGCAATCGCCCCCAGCGCCACCGGCGACAGCGTGTGCGAGCCGGGTGAGCGCACGCTCTCGATGTAGGCCAGGTGCAGCGCACGGCCCGGCCCCAGGCGGTAGGACAGGCCCAGGCGCGGCAGCGGCTGGCGCGCTCGGCCGCCACGCTCGGCCGTGGGGTCCAGCAAGTCCTCGCCGGTCAGCGAATCGTAGAAACGGTCGCCACGCTGCACGGCCAGGCGCGCCCAGTAGGCCTCGGCATGCCAGGTCCATGGGCCCTGGCGCCATTCACCCGCGAGCCAGGGCATCTGAAAGCGCACGCGCGTGCCCTGCGCCGACGTCACGAGCGGGTCGGAGAGGCTGGAAACGAACACGCCCCGCGTTCCCTCCCAGCCCAGGCTCAGGCGCTGGCCGCCCCATTGCAGGGTGTGGCGCAACAGCACGCCATCGTCCTGGTCCGTGACGCGCGAATCCTGCGGGCCCCAGGCCGCATCGTCGAGCACCAGGCCCTGGCCGAAGCGTGCGCGGTGCAGCTTGAGCCAGGTCTGCGCGTCGGGCGACCAGCGCCAGGAGCCACCCAGGTCGGTGCGCTCGCTGCGCTGGCGCGCCAGGCCATTGAAGGTGATGCCATTGCCGAAATCCCGGCCGTCGGGGAAGCTGTAGCGCAGTCGGTGTTCGGTGTGCAGCAGGAACAGCCCAAGGCTTTCGGTAGGCCGCAGGCCCAGCGCGACATCGAAACCAGGGGATGACAAACGATAGCTGGGCACATTGCCGTCGTTCGGCCACATCTGCACACCGTTGGTCCGCACCTGCCAGGCCACGGGCACGGGTGCCGCGGCAAAGCCGTGGTGGCCCACGTCGGCGGCCAGCGTGTCGTGCAACGGACCACGCTCGGCGCTTGCAATCCAGAGCCACTCGCCGCCTTGGGTGAGCACGAGCGGGGCCTGCTTCTCGCTGGCGCCGAAGGCCGTGGGGTCGCTCAGGTAGCCTTGGTAGCGCTCGGAATTGCGGCTGAAATCGCTCTCGTAGCGGTTAGCCAGGAAGAAGTGGCTGCCCGCCCACAGCGGGTAGTACGAGGCACTGGCATAGGCGCGCGCCCAGTGCTCCAGGCCGAAGTCGCCCAGGGCCTTGCCCAGGTTGGCCGAGCCCTGGCTGTCGCTGGTCAGCGGATCGAGCGATTTGAGGTAGGGCAGCCGGGTGAGAGCCTCGCGCGCGGCGGCGATGGCTTCGATGGGCTCGCCCTGGTCATTGCGCAGCACCGATTCGACCTGCCAGGGCAACGGGTCTTTGGGATCGGCCACCTTGGCGCGCGCCAGGGAATCGAGCGCGGCGGCCCGCTCGCCCAGATGGTACTCGGCCACGGCCAGCCAGACCTGCGCGCGCGCGTAGCGCGGCTCGATCACCAGGGCCTTGAGCAGTTGGGTGCGTGCACCGGCCGGATCGCCCTGCTGCAGCGCCACCAGGCCCGCACCGGCCAGGCTCACGTAGTCGTCGCCGGCCTGGGCCAGGGCGGCATCGAAGCCGCTGCGCGCGTCGCCCAGGCGCAGTGCCTCGGCCGCCAGCGTGGCCTGCTCGCCCTGGTATGCGGGTTGTTCCGGTGCCAACGCCACGGCGCGTGCCAGGGCCTCGCGCGCGCCACGCAGGTCGCCGCGCTCGCGCAGGGCGCGGCCCAGGCTCCACTGGGCGGCGGCCTGGTCCCCGGCCGGCTCCTGGCGCCCCTGGGCACCGGCCACGGCACGGCGGTACAGCGCGATGGCCTCGTCGCCCCGGCCCTCCAGGCGGTGCCAGTCGCCGTCGGCCAGCAGCAGGGCCGTGGCATCCGGTGCCTGCGTGCGCGCGGCGTCGAGCCAGGTGCGCGCCTCGGCACCCCGGTCCAGGGCCAGCAGCAGTTCGGCCCGGCGGGCCGACGTGCGCGGATCCCGGGTACGCTGCCAGGCCGCAGCCAGGCGCTGTCCGGCTGCGTCCATCTGGTCGGCAAAGACCTCCAGGTCGGCCAACAGCAGATCGATCACCGCACCGCCCTGCCCGCTGGCGGACAGCGCCTGCAGCTGCTCGCGCGCACGCGGCCACTGCCCCGCGCGCAGGTCATCGCGGATGGCGGCCAGCGGGGGCGCCACGGCATCGCCCTGCAGCTCCACCCAACGTGTGGGATCCACCGGGTTGGCCATGACCCACTGCACACGGTCGCGCGGGCGCACCAGCACGCGCTTGACCGGGGCCTTGCCGGGCTCCACATACCCTTGTTCCGCCGGACCCAGTTCCACCCGGCCGAAGGCGTTGGACAGATCGACCTGGCCCGAGAGCACCGTGAGCGTGGTGCGGCCGCTGCCATCGACCTCCACGTCCCAGTCGGTGCCACGCACCACGGCCAGGGCGGCCGGGGTCTGCAACTCCAGCGCGGCCGGCGTCTTCTTGGTGCGCGCCCAGAGCCGGCCGGCGGCCAGTTCCAGCAGCGTGCGCTCGGGCTGCGACGCGCACAGGCGCAGTTGCGCATTGGCCGACATGCGGATCTGCGTGCGGTCGGCCAGCAGCAGCGCAGCCGATGACAGCTCCAGGGTGCGCACGCCCGTGCCCGCACCCAGTTGCTGGGCCAGGGCGGCGGGCGACCAGGGCCCCTCGCCCGCGGGCCGGGTCTGGCCCTGGCCGGCCAGGGCCACGATCTGCGCAGCCATGGCACCGGGTGCCGTGGCCACGCCAGCGCACTGGGCCCAGGCACCTGGCAGGAACAGGCTGGCAGCAGCCAGGGCCAGCGGGGTGGCAGCCCAGCGGCACCGGAAAGGCGAGGAAGGCATGGCGGGGGTCCTTCTGATGAATTACTTGTCCAGGGCGCTGGCAAAGCCCGCGTCGGACGGTTCCGTGCTGGCTTCGGCGTCGGCCAGGGCCTGCAGGCGCAGGCGCAGGCGCCCGGCCTGGGCGGCCAGCCCGGGCGCCGCCTGCAGCGCACGCGCGCTCCATTCGGCGCAGCAGGCCAGGGCATCGTGCCAGCGGCCCGCACGCACATGGGACTGCAGGTCCAGGCTGATGGCCACGAGCGGCGCATCGCTGCAGGGGGTGTAGACGTTGATGCCATTGCTGCGGCCCGCCAGCACCACCGCATCGAGCCAGAGCAGTTGCGCAGGCTGCGGCAAGGCGCTGCGCGTGGCCTCGGACAGCAGGATGCCGGTGCCAAAGGCCTTGTTCGCGCCTTCGAGCCGGGCCGCGGTGTTCACCGCGTCGCCCACGGCGGTGTAGGTGAAGCGTCCCTCGGAGCCCAGGTGCCCCACGGCCGCCTCGCCCGTGTGCAGGCCGATGCGCAACTGCAGGTCGGCAAAGGGGGTGCCGGCCCACTGGCTGCGCAGGGCCTGCATTTCCCGCTGCATCTCCTGCGCGCAGGCCAGGGCGCGTGCCGCATGCTGCGGCTCGGCCACGGGGGCGTTCCAGAAGGCCATCACGGCATCGCCGATGAACTTGTCGAGCGTGCCACCGTGGCGGTGCACGGCATAGGTCATGCGCGTGAAATAGGCGTTGAGCGCCTGCGCCACCGATTCGGGCGGCAGGTGCTCGCTGGCCGAGGTGAAGCCCGCCAGGTCCGAGAATAGCAGCGTGAGTTCGCGCCGCTCGCCGCTGATGGCCGGTGCGGTGCCGCTGGCGATCAGCGCGCTGACCACGGCTGGCGGCACGTAGCGCCCGAAGTCCAGCCTCAGGCGCTCGCGCTGGCGCCGTTCGCGCCAGTAGCTGTCGGTCGCGCCCACGTTGAAATGCAGCACCAGTGCCACCAGCGTGGGCAGCGTGGGCCACCACACGCCCTGCAGGTAGGCCCAGAGCCCGCCGATCAGCGCCAGCAGGGCCAGCGCCACGCTCAGCCACACGGCGAGCCAGCCGCGCCAGCGCCGGGTGAGCGCGGCCACCAGGACGATCGCCGCCGCGGCCTGCAGCAGCGGGCCCGCCGGGTGCGCGGGCACGATCCAGTCGCCCGTGAGGCCATTGATGAGCGCTGTGGCATGCAGCATCACGCCCGACTGCGTGCCGTGGCCCAGGCTGCGCAGCGGCGTGGTGAACTGGTCCACCCCGCCCACCGGCGTGTTCTGGCCCAGCAGCAGCAAGCGCCCCTGCAGTGCACCGGGCGCCAGTTGCCGCGCCGGGTCCAGCGCCTGGGTGTAGTGCACATAGGGCAGCGCCACTTCAGGAGCGTAGTAGCGCAGCAGCGCACCGGGCGGCGGGGGCACCACGCTGCGGCCCGCGGCCTGCGCCAGCACCCGCCACATCGCATCGCTCTGCGGCGGTGCGCTGCGCTGCACACCATCGTCGTCGGGCTGCATGCCCACGTCGCCGTGCAGCGCCTGGGCAAAGATGGAGCGCAGCGTCTGCCGGTACTGCGCCACCTGCCCGGTCTGCACCGCCACCTGGGCACTGGCCAGCACCACGGGCATGCGGCCCTGCAGGGCCCGGCCCAGGGCGGCGTCGTCCTCGGGGGACTGGGCGGTGGAAAGCAACAGATCGATGCCGAGCCCCGCCGCGCCGGCCGCGGAAAGCGCCTCGACCAGTTGCGCGTGCAGGCGCCGCGGCAAGGGCGGCGTGGCCTGCAGCGCAGCCAGGCTGGGCTCGTCGATGCCGATGACCAGCACACCGGCATCGGGCCGCACGGGTGCGGTCAGGCTGCTGAAAAGATCGTATTCCAGGCGCTGCAGCGGCTGCCATACCGGCAGCAGGTGCAGCACGGCCAGCAGCAGCAGCGGCACCAGCAGGCGCAGCGCCCACTGGCGCGCGGTGTCCCTTGCCACGGCGGACCGGATCCAGGCCATACATCTCCCGTCAGGTGTAACGCACTGTATCGCAGCGCGCCGGGGCCGCAAAGCGCAAGCCGGTGCACTTACATCTGGCGCGCGGCATTTGCCCCACAGTGCCGTAGACTGGTTTGCAAGCCAGCTTTCGGAGACTGCCATGGACGTTCGGATTGCCTGGGCCGCTTTCGCGGCCGCGCTGGCCCTTGCGATGGGCCCGCTGGCGCTGGGCCAGGTGCACCGCGGCCCGGCACACCCGGTGTGGACCAACAGCCTGGGCATGCACTTCGTGCAGGTGCCCGCCGGCAGCTTCGTGATGGGCGGGCCCGAGGCGCCCGACGTGCTCGCGCAGGCCTACCCACAGCTGGAAGTCAAGCGGTTCACCGAACTGGCCGATGAAGGCCCAGCCCACCGCGTGCTCATCAGCAAGGCCTTCTACCTGGGGCAGCATGAGGTGACGGTGGGTCAGTTCAGGCGCTTCCTCCAGGCATCGGGCTACCAGCCCGAATCCGTTGCCGACGGCACCGGTGGCTATGGCTACAACCCGCAGTACGACCCGGCCACCACGCGGCGCGGCGATGCCTTCGAGGGACGCGACCCGCGCTACTCCTGGCGCAACCCGGGGTTCCCGCAGGGCGACGACCATCCCGTGGTCAACGTCACCTGGAACGATGCCCAGGCCCTGGCGCAGTGGCTGAGCCGCACCGAAGGCCACCGCTACCGGCTGCCGACCGAGGCCGAATGGGAGTACGCCTGCCGCGCCGGCACGCGCACCCGCTACCCGCATGGCGATGACCCCGAGGGCCTGCTCCGAAACGCCAACACCTTCGACCAGGACGCCGCCCCACTGTGGCAGCGCTGGCGCCAGCATGCGCTGCGCGGCAGCGACGGCCACGCCTTCACGGCCCCCGTGGGCAGCTACGCGCCCAACGCCTTTGGCCTGCAGGACATGCTGGGCAATGCCTGGGAGTGGGTGTCCGACTGGCATGGCGACAGCTACTACGCGGAGTCACCCGCCGTGGACCCGCAGGGACCGGCCGACGGCAGCGTGCGCGTGCGCCGCGGAGGCTCCTGGCACACCTGGTCTTTCTACGCACGCTGCGGCTACCGCAACTGGAACAGCCCGCAGACCCGCTACACCCTGGTGGGCATGCGGCTGCTGCGCGAAATCGCACCGCCCCTTGCCAGCCGGCCCCACACGCGCCCCAGTGCCACGCGCCGCCTGGCATCGCCCGTGACACGGTGAACAACTGTCAAACCTGGCGATCACCGAAAAGGTGCATGGCCCTGGCCACCCGACATCGCGAATAATGCGGGGTGAATCTTGAACGGAACGGAGAACCATGCGCATAGCGGCGTTAGACGACGATGCGCTTCAGCTGGATCTGATCAAACAGGCCACCGAAGCGATGGGCCATGTGTGCCACACCCACCTGACCGGTGCCGCGCTGATGCGCGAGATGCGCCGCGAAACCTTCGACCTGCTGATCGTGGACTGGCACCTGCCCGACACCACCGGCCCCGAGGTGGTGCGCTGGGTGCGCGAGAACGTGGGCAAGCAGTTGCCCATCCTGTTCGTGACCAACCGGCAGGAGGAGCGCGACATCGTCGAAGGCCTGGGCAGCGGGGCCGACGACTTCATGGTCAAGCCTGTGCGCATCGGCGAACTCAACGCGCGCGTGGGGGCGCTGCTGCGCCGCGCCTACCCGCAGAGCACCGGCGGCACGCTCGATTTCGGGCGCTACAAGTTCTTCCCCGAATCGCGTTCGCTCGAGATCGATGGCACCGTGGCCGAACTCAAGAACCGTGAATACGACCTGGCCCTGTTCCTGTTCCAGAACATGGGGCGCCTGCTCTCGCGCGACCACCTCAAGGAGGTGATCTGGGGCCAGGGCTCGGACGTGCTGTCGCGCTCGCTCGACACCCATGTCTCGCGCCTGCGCACCCAGCTGGACCTGCGCCCGGCCAATGGCTACTTCATCACCGCCGTGTATGGTGTGGGTTACCGGTTCGAAGCCGTGGAACCCGACCGCAAGCCTTGATGCGCCCCTGGGCTCCCGCGCTGGAGCTCGCCCCCGAGAACGAAGCCCCGCGCACGCCGCGGCCGTAGGAGAGTTGACGTGGTCATCCACCGCCTTGCATTGCCCCTGTCCGCCATCGCCATGGTCACGGCGGGCCTCGGTTGCGCGCATGCGCAAGCCATCCCAGACCCGCAGACTGACGAAATCGCGCACACGGTGCGGGCCGGCGACACACTCGAAGGCCTGGCCGGCGCCTACCTGGACAACCCGCGCCAGTGGCCGCTGCTGCAGCAGCGCAACAAGGTGGCCAACCCCAGGCGCCTGCAACCGGGCTCCACCGTGTGGATTCCCGTGCGCCTGCAGCCGCGGGCCTCGGCCCAGGTGGAATTCGTGCAGGGCAATGCCACGGCCCAGCCGGCCGCGCAGGCCAGCCCGCAAACCTTGGCCCCGGGTGCCCGTCTGGACGAAGGCACGCGCCTGCAGGTGGGGCCGGACAGCTTTGTCGCCGTGCGCCTGGCCGATGGCACCGTGGTGCGCGTGCAGCCCCAGTCCGACCTGCAGCTGCGCCAGCTGCGCCGGCGCGGGCGCACGGGCAGCATCCAGTCGGTGATGGAGGTGCGTGCCGGCAGCGTGGAGTCGAGTGTCACCCCCAGCACCGATGCGCTGCGCCGCTTCGAGGTGCGCACGCCGCGCGCCGTGACCAGCGTGCGCGGCACCGAATTCGGCGTCGCGCTGGCGGCCTCGGGCCAGGCCACGGCCTCGGTGCTCGAAGGCACGGTGGCGGTACAGTCCCGCGCCGAGAATGCCGCGCAGCCAGAAGCCGGCGCCACCTTGCTGGCGCGCGGGCAAGGCATGTCGGTGGCGCCCGATGGCACGCTGGGTGCGCCGCGCCCCCTGCTGGCCCCGCCCGACCTGTCCACCGTGCCGACGCAACTGCACGACCTGGGCCTGCTGGCCATCAACCTGCCGGCCACGCCCGGCGCCAGCGGCTATGTGGCGCAGGTGGCGCGCGATGCGGCCCTGACCCAGGTGCTGCGCAGCGGCCGCTTTGCCGATGGCCAGCTGCGCTGGGCCGCGCTCGACGACGGCAGCTACCACCTGGCCGTGCGCGCCGTGGACGAGGCCGGCATTGCCGGCCAGCCCGCCACGCGCGCCATCACCATCAAGACCCGGCCGGTGCCGCCGCTGTACCAGCAGCCCGCACCCGGGGCCGTGGTGCCGCGCGTGACGGGCGCCCTGCGCTGCACCGAGGTTCCCGGAGCCCGCTGGTACCGCATCCAGGTGGCGGCCAGCGCGGATTTCACCAGCCCGCTGGTGGACGAGGCCCGCCTCAATCCCTGCCAGCTGACGCTGGCCACGCTGCCCCTGGGCAACTACTTCTGGCGCGCCGCCACGGTCGCGGAACTCGCAGGCGGCGCCCTGGACCAGGGGCCCTTCGCGCCCGCGCAGGCCTTCACCGTGGCCCAGCAACCCGCTGCGCTGGACCTGTCGGACATGCAGGCGACCGATGGCGACACCATTGTGCGCCTGCACTGGCCTGCCCAGGCCGGCCAGCGCTTTCGCGTGCAGTTGGCGCCGGACCTGGAATTCACCAAGGTCCTGCAGGACACCCAGCTCGACGAACCGCGCTGGACCTCTGCGGCCGATCTGCCTGCAGGCACCTACTTCGTGCGCATCCAGGTGCTCGACCCTTCGGGCCTGCAAAGCGAGTTCTCGCCGCCGCGCAGCATCCGCGTGGGCACGGGGCTGAACACCAGCTTTGGGCTGCCCCTGTCCACCATGGGCGGTGAGCCGGTGCGCCGCCCCTGAGCCCCCTGCGGCCAATGCCCACGCAACACTCCCGCACGCGCAACCAGCAGCGGCGGATCGAATGGGCGGCCATCGCGCTGAGCCTGCTGGCCCTGGTTGCCTGGCTCAGCACGCCCGGCACGCTGCCGCGCACCAACCACCTGGTGCAGGACACGGGGCTGCGCCTGGTGTCGCGCCCGCCGCAGCCGGACATTGCCGTGATTGCGGTGGACGACCGCAGCATCGGCGTGATCGGCCGCTGGCCCTGGCGGCGCGCCCTGCATGCCCAGCTGATCCAGAACGTGTCGCGCCAGGAACCGCTGGTGATCGGCATGGATGTGCTGTTCAACGAGGAAGACCTCGACTACCCCGAGGACGATCTGCTGCTCGCCGATGCCCTGGCCCGAAGCGGCCGCGTGGTGCTGCCGGTGATGCAGCGCCATGGCCCGTACGAACCAGGCGATGGCGCGGACAGGCCGATTCCCGCGCTGGAGCAGGCTGCAGCCCGGCTGGGGCATGTGCACGTGGCCGCGGACGAGGACGGCGTGGTGCGCAGCCTGTACGTGCGCGAAGGGCCGGCCAGTGCGCCCTGGCCGCACTTCAGCACCGCCATGCGCTGCGTGGCCACGCCCTCGCTCGGCGGCTGCCCACCGGCGCGCTGGAGCGACCCACCGGCCGATGGCGCGCGCTGGGAGCGGGCCGGGCGCCGCCTGATCCCCTACGCGGGCGGGCCGGGCCACTTCACCACCTACTCCTACATCGACGTGCTGCGCGGCGAGGTGCCGGCAGATGCCTTCCGCGGCAAATACGTGCTGGTGGGTTCCGTGGCCGCCGGGCTGGGCGACATGTTCGCCACCCCGGTGGGCCAGGAGTCGCGGCTGATGCCGGGGGTGGAGGTGATCGCCCAGGTGCTGGATGCCGACCTGGCAGGCGTGCACATCCACACGGCGGCGCCCGCCCTGAACATGGCCTTCAACCTGCTGCCGGTGGTGCTGGCCCTGCTGGCGCTCCTGCTGCTGGGCCCTTTCACGGCCCTGCTCATCAGCATTGCACTGGGTGCCGTGACGCTGGCCCTGGCGGTGTTGCTGCCCGTGTGGAGCGGCCTGCAGTTCGCGCCCGCCGCCGCCCTCATCGGGCTGGTGCTGGCCTACCCGCTGTGGAGCTGGCGGCGATTGAGTGCCGCGGCCCAGTTCCTCAGGCTGCAGATGGAGAACCTGCAGCGCCAGGGCCTGGTGATCCCGCTGCGCGGCCCGGCCGCCAGCAGCGGCGACTTCCTGGAGCGGCGCATCAACGCCGTGGAATACGCCTCGCGCCAGTTGCGCGACATGCACCATTTCGTGAGCGAGAGCCTGCAGCAACTGCCCTCGCCCACCATGGTCTGCGACACCGAGGGCCGCATCCTGCTGGCCAACACGGCCGCACGGCGCCATCTGCTGGGCGTGGCCGAGGTCGAGGGCGACCCCATGGTCTGGCCCTTGCAGGGCCGCCAGATCACTGACGTGTTGGGCGACCTGATCGACATCGCCACCGAACAGCCGCTGGTGACCCCGGAACGCCTGGCCAGCCGCAGCTTGCCGGCCCGCCGCGAAGGGCGCGACGCCAAGGGCCGCAGCGTGCTGGTGCAAAGCCGGCAGTTCACCGACCTGGCGCAGTCGGGCTGGCTCGTGACCCTGGTGGACCTGACCGAGATGCGCAGCGCGCTGCAGCAGCGCGACGAGGCCATGCACTTCATCTCGCACGACATCCGGGCGCCCAACGCCTCCATCCTCACGCTGCTGGAAATGCACCAGGCCTACCCGGGCCGCATGTCGGACGCGCAACTCATGCAGCTCATCGCACGCTATGCGAAAACCTCGCTGGGCATGGCCGAGAATTTCATCCAGCTGGCCAGCGCCGAATCGCAGGCGATGCGGCGCGAGGCCCTGGACCTGGCGGACGTGCTGCACCAGACGGTGGACGAAACCTGGGTGCTGGCGCGGGATGCGGACGTGCAGGTTGTGGTAACCGGTGCGCCGGATTCGGCGCCGTTCACAGGTGACCGCTCGCTGCTGTGCCGGGCACTGGCCAATGTGGTGAACAACGCCATCAAGTACAGCCCGCGCGGCGCTACCGTGCACTGCACCCTGGCGGCACGGGCGGGCCAATGGGTGATTGCCGTGCGCGACGAGGGTCCGGGCATTGCACCGGCCCTGCAGGACAAGCTGTTCGCCCCGTTCCAGCGGCTGCATGACCGCAGCCACCCCGGCATTGCCGGCGTGGGGCTGGGGCTGGCCCTGGTGCGCACCGTGGTGCAGCGCCATGGCGGCAGCATCGAGGTGGAAAGCGATGAGGGAAAGGGC
The DNA here is from genome assembly GCF_059423865.1 of Acidovorax sp. GW458-11-26-14-TSB4. NCBI lineage: Bacteria > Pseudomonadati > Pseudomonadota > Betaproteobacteria > Burkholderiales > Comamonadaceae > Acidovorax > Acidovorax sp. GW458-11-26-14-TSB4. The sequence goes on along the minus strand of NZ_JBWKYR010000019.1, from coordinate 74,162 downwards.
GCGGAATTCAGGCTGGTGCTGCCTCAGGGCGATGTACCTGCAGAATGAGCCGGCACAACCTCTGGGCGCCTGTCAGGCCAGTGCTTCGTCTTCCACCTTCACAGGGTCGGCCAGGGCATCGCCCTCACCGGCCAGCAGGCCGATGCAGTCGAGGGCGGTGGGCGGATCGCAAGGCTCGGCATACACGCGCAAGGCAATGTCCTGCGCGGCGGGCGAGAAGAACAGCCACAGCTTGTCTGCCTGCTTGTCGTAGCACGAGAAAAGGGCACGTTTCGATCCGGCAGGCGAGATCAGAAACTGCGACATGAACATCTGCTGAATGCGCTGGGTGGGCTCGAAGGCCTGGGCATCGTTACCCAGCGACAGCTTGTACCAAGTTTTCATGGGAGCCTTTCGACCGCGAGGTCTGTTGTGTCTGGCTCCATCGTATTTTTGCCTCCGGGTTTTCCCTCCTCTCCAAGCGCGCATTGGTCTGTAGGACTGCCGCCCTTGGGCACGCCAGCAGCCCGGTCAGTGCTTGCCCAGGTAGGCCTCGCGCACGGCCGGGTCCTCCAGCAGCGCCCGCGCCGGGCCCGACGAAGCGATCTCCCCGGTCTTGAGCACATAGGCCCGGTCGGCCACCTTGAGGGCTTGGTTGGCCATCTGCTCCACCAGCAGGATGGTGATGCCGCGCTGCTTGAGCGTGCGGATCACGCCGAAAATTTCCTTGACGATCAGCGGCGCCAGGCCCAGAGAGGGCTCATCGAGCAGCAGCAGGCGCGGGCGCGCCATCAGCGCGCGGCCGATGGCCAGCATCTGCTGCTCGCCCCCGCTCAGGGTGCCGGCCATCTGGTGCTGGCGCTCGCGCAGGCGCGGGAAGGTGGTGAACTGCTCTTCAAGGTCGGCTTCGACCGAGGGATCCCCCGCCGGCCGCAGGTAGGCACCCAGGAGCAGGTTGTCACGCACGCTCTGGTCCGGGAACACCTGGCGCCCCTCGGGCGACTGGGCAATGCCCAGGGCCACGCGCCGGTGCGCTGGCGTGCGCGCCAGGTCCTGGCCGTCGAACACGATGCGCCCGCCGGCACAGGGCTCCAGGCCCGAGATGGCCTTCATCAGCGTGCTCTTGCCGGCACCGTTGCCACCGATGAGGGTCACCACCTCCCCGGCCGCCACCGTGAGGCTCACGCCCTTCAGGGCCTGGATGGCGCCGTAGTTCACTGCGAGTTCTTCGATTTGGAGCATGGACAACGCCTCAGGCAGGGACGGGGTGTGGTGTGGCGAGGGCGTTCTCCTCCTCGTCATCCACGCCCAGGTAGGCGGCAATGACCTTGGGGTCCGCCTGCACGGCGGCCGGCGCGCCCTCGGCGATCTTGGCGCCGTAGTCGAGCACCACCACATGGTCGGACACGGCCATCACCAGGTCCATGTGGTGCTCGATCAGCAGCACGGTGATGCCTTTGGCGCCAATGCGCCGGATCAGCTCCGTCAGCGCCTGCGTCTCCTGCGGGTTCAGGCCGGCGGCCGGTTCGTCGAGCAGCAGCAGGCGTGGCTGCGTGGCCAGCGCGCGGGCCAGTTCCAGCCTGCGCTGCAGGCCATAGGGCAGGCTGCCGGCCTCGTCATGGGCGCGGTCCAGCATGCCCACGAACTGCAACAGGCGCACCGCCTCCTCGCGCGCCTGGCGCTCCTCGCGGCGCGCCGATGGCAGGCCGAGCAGGCTGGCCCAGAAGCCCACGCGCAGGTGCGGGTGCAGGCCGGCCAACACGTTGTCGAGCACGCTCATGTGGGCAAACAAGCGCAGGTTCTGGAAGGTGCGGCCTATACCCAGCCGGCAGATCTGGCTGGCGCGCACGCGGGCGATGCCCTGTCCGGCAAATTCGATGCTGCCCCGGTCCGGCGCCACGATGCCCGACAGGATGTTGAGCAGCGTGGTCTTGCCAGCGCCGTTGGGGCCGATCAGCGCATGCACATGGCCCGCGCGCAGCGACAGGCTGACCTCGTTGGTCGGCACCACGCCGCCATAGGCCTTGTACAGGCCCTGGGCCTGGAGCATCACGCCTGCGGCCTCGGCGCCCAGCGCCTGGCGCGGCTGCCATTCCCCCTGCACCACCGGCAGTGGCTGCGCCTGATGCAGCCGCGGCCAGAGGCGCCGCCCCAACCGCTGCAGTGCCCCCGCCAGGCCCTGCGGCATGGCATAGAGCGCGAACAGCAGCAGCGCACCGTAGGTGAAGTGCTGCAGCCCCGGCCAGCGCGCGAGGAAGGCATCGAGCAGCGTGAGCACGATGGCGCCCACGGCCGGCCCCATCACCGAGGGCCCGCCGAACAGCACGATGAGCAGCAGGAAGATCGACAGGTTGAAGCTGATGAAGTCCGAATTGATGTACTGATTCTGCTGCGCCACCAGGGCCCCGGCCACGCCGCAGGTGACGGCGCTGATGACAAAGGCCAGCACCTTGGTGCGGTAGACGTCGATGCCCACGCTCTCTGCCGCTACCTCGGCGGCCTGCACGGCCTGGAACGCCCGGCCGTACTTGCCCCCGAGCAGGGTGCGCAGCACCAGGTGCGTGGCCAGCGCAAAGGCCAGCACCAGCCAGGCCCAGCCGCGCATGTCCAGCATGCGCCCGCCGATGGAGGGCGGCACGATGCCGTAGATGCCCTGCTGGCCACCAAAGGGCACCTGCCACTCGGTCACGATCTTCTCGACCACGATGCCGAAGCCGATGGTCACCATGGCCAGCGAAGGCCCCTTGACACGCAGCGAGGGCAGCGCGATCAGCACGCCAAAGAGCCCGGCCACCACGGCCGCCGCCAAGAGCGCGAGCCAGGGGTTCCACCCCGCCTGGGCCGTGAGCAGGGCTGCCGTGTAGGCCCCTGCGGCGAACAGGCCGGCATGGCCCAGGGACTTCTGCCCGCTCCAGCCCACCAGCACATTCAGGCCGGCGGCGGCCAGGTAGTACATGCCCGCCGTGAAGATGATCTTGAGGTAGAAATCGTTGCCGATCACCAGGGGGACCAGCACGGCCGCCGCAGCGGCTGCGATGAACGCAAGGGTATGGGTGCGCATGCTGTGCTCACACCTTCTCGAAAGGCTTCTGGCCGAACAGCCCTTCGGGCTTGACCACCAGCACCAGGATGATGAGCGCAAAGACCGTGATCTCGCGCAGCTCGGCACGCCACAGCCCCACCAGCGCCTCGATGCAGCCCAGCAGGAAGCCGCCCGCGATGCAGCCGCGCGGGTTGGTGAGCCCGCCCACGATGGCCGACGAAAACGCCTTGAGCGCGATGGCCAGGCCCATGAAGGCCGAGGCCGTGGTGATGGGCGCGATCAACAGGCCGGCCAACCCGGCCAGGCTGGACGATATGACGAAGGCCAGCACCACCATGGCACCCACGTTGATGCCCATGAGGGCCGCGGCCTGCTTGTTCACCGCCACCGCACGCACGGCCTTGCCGACCTTGGTGCGGCGCAGCACATAGTCCAGAGCCAGCATGACCACGGCCGTGACGCAAAGCACCAGGATCTCCTGAGCACGCATACCGGCCCCGGCGATGCGGATCACTTCGTCGCCCAGCGGCGAGGGCATGGCCATGGAGCCCGGGCCCCAGATGGCCAGCGCGGTGTTCTGCACGATGATGCCGAAGCCGATGGTGCTCATGACCCAGGCCATGCCGGTGGCACCAACGAAGGGCCGCACCGCCGTGAAGTACAGCACCACGCCCAGCAGCGCCAGCACCGCGAGCGAGGCCAGCAGGGCCAGGCCATAGCGGGCAAAGGTCACATCCGCCGCAGCCAGCACACCGGTGTGGCCCTTGCCCGAGAGCAGCAGCAAGGTGGCCACCGCGATGAAGGAGCCCGCTACCAGGAACTCGCCCTGGCCGAAGTTGAGCGTCTTGGTCGTGGTGTGGGTGATGCTGAAACCCAAGGCGACGAGCGCGTAGATTCCGCCAAGGGCCAGGCCGCTCAGCAAGGCCTGCAGTACGTTGGTCATGGGGTGCCGTCTCCGGGCTTGCCGCGCTGCGGGCTTATTTCTTGTAGTCGGCCGGCGTCAGCGCCTTGGTGATGGCGTCCTCATAGGCCGACACCTTGCCATCGCGCCAGCGGGCCAGGTGGAAGTCGGCCACCGACAGCGCCTCGTGGTCGCCCTTGGCAAAAGGCTTCTGGTAGAGCTTGACCACGCCCTGGGTGTCGGGTACACCGTTCTCCAGCGTGGCGGCGAGCTTCTCGCCATCGGTGCTGCCGGCCTTCTTCACGGCGGCGGCCAGCAGCATCACCGAGTCGTAGGACTGCGCGGCCGCCACGAAGGTGGGCAGCTGCGGGTAGCGCTCGCGCACGCGCGCGGCCAGCGCCACGGCGCGCGGGTTGCTGTCCTCGGCCGTGGAGGTGGCGAAGATGATGTGCTCGGCCAGCTTCTTGCCCGCCGTGTTGAGCAGCGGCGTGCTCATGTTGCCCCAGGTGCCCAGCGTGGTGGGCATGTAGTTGATCTTTTCCATGCTGCGCAGCAGCTGGGCATTTGCGTCGGCCAAGCCGTATACGATGAGCGTGTCGGCCCCGGCATCGCGGATCTTGGCCAGCTGCGAGGTCATGTCCGTGTCCTTGGGGCCGAACTTCTCCACCGCCACGGCCTTGGCGCCGTGCAGGGCCAGCACCTCGGTCAGGTCCTTCACGCCCTGCTGGCCAAAGCCCGTGGAGTCGGCTATGAAGGCGATCTTCTGGTTCTTGGTGGCCTTGACGGCGTAGGCGATCAGCAGCGCCACCTGCTCGCGGTCGACCATGGAGACGCGGTAGATGTAGTTCTGCGCCTCGTTGGCGTAGCGCTTGGTGATGTCGGTGGCCGTGGCCACGGGCACGATCACGGGCACCTTCTTTTGCTGCGGAATGTGCAGCCAGGCCAGGGCGTTGCCCGAGTTGGTCGGCCCGACCACGGCGGCCACCTTCTCGCTGTCGATCAGCTCGGTCATGTTCTGGATGGACTTCGGGGGCTGGCCCGTGTCGTCGCGCACGATGCCCACGACCTTGCGCCCCAGCAGCCCGCCGGCCTTGTTGATGTCCTCGATGGCCAGGTCGAAGCCGTGGCGCGCGGCCACGCCCAGCTCGGCAGCGCCGGTGCCCGACTGGTCGGCATTGAAGCCAAAGCGGATGTCCTGCGCCTGGGCCGCGGACAGGCCGAGCGCCAGCGCCGCGGCCGCGATCAGCGGCCGGAGCAGGGAGGGGATGCGTGTGTTCAGCTTCATGGTCTTGTCTCCTGTCGTTGTCGTTGAAAAAAGGCGGCCCTGTCGCGGGCCTGCCGGCCGTCTCTGTCAGCCTCTGATTTCTGCGAGCAGCGCGAGCGCGCGGTCCACGCGCACGTCGTGCTCCTGCGCCATGCTTTTGGCGATGCGGTCGATCTCGTCCCCCGTGGCGCCGGCCACCAGCGCGATGTTGCGGGCGTGCAAGGCCATGTGGCCGCGCTGGATGCCTTCGGTGGAGAGCGCACGCAGGGCGCCCAGGTTCTGCGCCAGGCCCACGGCCACGGCCACCTCGCCCAGCTCCTGCGCCGACTGCACGCCCAGGATGCGCAGCGCCAGGCGCGCCAGCGGATGGGTCTTGGTGGCGCCGCCCACCAGGCCCACGGGCATGGGCATCTCGATGCTGCCGACCAGGGCGCCGCTGGCGTCCTTCTCCCAGCGGGTGAGCGAGGTGTAGCGCCCGCCGCGGCAGGCATAAGCGTGGGCGCCGGCTTCCACCGCGCGCCAGTCGTTGCCGGTGGCGACGATGACGGGGTCGATGCCGTTCATGATGCCCTTGTTGTGCGTGGCCGCGCGGTAGGGGTCGATCACCGCGAAATCGCAGGCATCGACGATGCCATCGATGATGCGCTCGCCGCTGTGCTCGGCCGTGGCCATCACCTCGGGCGTGAGCCGCACCCGCGCCCGGGCCAGGCGCAGGTCGGCCAGGTTGGACAGGATGCGCAGGCGCACCGTGCTGCCGGTGATCTGCTCGACCAGCGGCGAGACGGCCTCGGCCATGGTGTTGACGGTGTTGGCGCCCATGGCGTCGCGCACGTCCACGATGAGGTGCATGACCACCATGGCGCCGCGCGGCGCGTCGTCGAACACGTGCACCTCGATGTCGCGGCAGCCGCCGCCCAGGCCGATCAGCACCTTGTCGCGGCTGTTGGCCACGGCCAGGATGGCCTCGCGCTGCAGCAGCAGGGCCTGGCGCGCGCCATAGGGATCGGCCAGACCGATCACCTGCACCTGGGCGCGCATCAGCGGCCCGGTGCTCGATGCCTGGAAGCCCCCGCATTCGCGCGCCAGCTTGGCCATGTACGAAGCGGCGGCCACCACCGAGGGCTCTTCCACCGCCATGGGCACCAGCACCTCGCGGCCATTGACCTGGAAGTTGCCGGCCACGGCAAAGGGCAGCTCGAAGGTGCCGATGACGTTCTCGATCATCCCGTTGGCCCGCTCCACGCCCAGGGCACCAGGCCCGGCCAGCAGAGCGGCCTCGTCAGCGGTGAGGCCGGCGGCCTGCACCACATGGTCGAAGCGCTGCGCGGGGCTGAGTGCGCGGAAGTGGGGAAGGCGGGAGTCGGCGACCATGTTGGGATGTCCTCGGGCATGTGATGGAACGGACTCTAGGCCATCTGTACCAGTATTTATGGGTACAGTTTTCAGGGACAGTTACGCCATCTGTCCAGGTACACACTGGCTGTGTCATAGTGGTCCAACCGCTGTGGAACCCTCATGAAAGCCGCGCCAAAGACCGCCTCGCTGACCCTCACGCTGGCCGATTCCATCGACCGGCAGATCCGCGACGGCGCCTACCAGGCGGGCGACAAGCTGCCCTCGCTGCGCGAGCTGGCACAGCTGCACGGCTATGCCAAGAACACCATCGTCGCGGCCTTCGAGATGCTGGTGGCGCGCGGCCTGATCGAGCCGCGCCGGGGCTCGGGCTATTTCGTGCGCGAGCAGCCCAGGGCCGCGGCCAAGGAAGAAGAGGCCGGCTCGCTGGGCCGCGCGATGGACATCGTGTGGCTGATGCGCGAGCAGCTCAAGTCCGAACCCGGCGCGCTGGCGGTGGGTGACGGCTTCCCTCCCGTGGAATGGCTGGCCGATGTGCGCCTGGACAAGTTCCACCACAAGGTGGTGCGCACGGGCCTGGGCGCGCTGTTCCGCTATGGCAACCGCTTCGGCTACGAGCCGCTGCGCCACCACCTGGTGCGCAAGCTGGCCGATCTGGGCATCGGCACCGAACCGCGGCAGATCGTTCTCACCCACGGTGCCAACGAGGCCATGGACACGGTGATACGCTACTTCGTGCCGCCCGGGGCGCCGGTGCTGGTGGACGACCCGGGCTACTACCCGCTGTTCGGCAAGCTCAAGCTGGCGGGTGCGCACATCGTGGGCGTGCCGCGCCTGGCCGACGGGCCGGACCTTGATGCGCTGGAGCAGTTGCTCATCGTGCACAAGCCACGGCTGTTCTTCACCCAGTCCGTCGCGCACAACCCCACGGGCTCGGACCTCACGGCCGCCAAGGCCTACCGCGTGCTGCAGCTGGCGCAGAAGTACGACCTGATGATCGTGGAGAACGACCCGCTGGCCGACTTCAAGCCCACCGGCGCACCGCGCCTGTCCTCGCTGGACCAGCTCGAGCGCACGATATACATCGGCAGCTTCTCCAAGTCGTTCTCGGCCGCGCTGCGCGTGGGGTACATCGCCTGCGGGGCCGACTTGGCCAGCGACATCGCTGACCTGAAGGCGCTGATCCACGTGAGCAGCTCGGAGTACGCCGAGCGCACGGTGGACGTGATCCTGAGCGAAGGCCACTACCAGCGCCACATCCAGCGCCTGCGCGACCGCCTGTCCGCGGCCACGCAGAGTGCCACGCAGATCTTCGACGCCGTGGGCGCCGAGGTCTTCACGCGCAACCCGCAGTCGCTGTACCAGTGGGTGGCCCTGCCGGGCGTGCAGGACTCGCTGGCCTTTGCGCAGCAGATGCTGCCGCGCCAGATCGTCATGGCGCCGGGGCGCATCTTCTCGGTGGACTTTGCGGCCACCTCGCGCTGGTCGCGCTTCAACGTGGGTGCGGTGACCGACCCGCGCTTCGCCAAAGCTTTGCGCAAGGCGCTGGTGCAGGCCGCAGAGGCCGCCGGGCGAGGCGCATGAAGAGGTGCGGGCTCAGCATCACAGCAAAGTACTACTGGCCCTGCGCTGTCTTGTCCGACCCCTTTGCGGGCAAGTCCAGCGCTCATGCATCGCCGTGGATTGCGGCGCTGCGGTGGCAAAGGCTTGATAGGATGCAACGGTACGGCTGTTGCATCCTTGCAGGATGCCCAGCACTTGGAATCACACGCCCAATCTTGGAGAAAGATATCCCATGAAAAAACCTGCTGTACTGGTTCTTGCACTGTTGGCGTCGCATGGTGTCTTTGCGGAACCCCTGTGGGGCAAGGTAGAAGCCGGGGCATCGCTGGAAACCATCAAGCGCAGCTACCCTGATGGGAAGGTGAATGAGCCATCTGCCAAGGAAAGAACCAAGAGCGGCGCCACCTTGCAATTTCGGATTCCGTCAGTTCCCATCGTCGGCGAAAACTTCAATGCCAGTTTCTACTTGCTGGAAGACCGGCTGGAGCAGGTTCTTTTGAACGTCACCGCGTCCAAAAACGAAAGCGACTGCCGCCGTTTGATCGGTGAGGTGCGAGAGGCTCTGGTATCCAAATACGGCCCCGCCATCACTACGGACCGGAGCTCAATGTCCGAGAACGCGTCCTGGTCGTCAGGAAAAACCACCATTGAGTTGTATGGATTGAGCCTCGCGACGGTCCAAAGCTGCAGTGTCTATGTGACCTACAGCCAGCGCATCGCGGCCTCTGCCGGGAATCTCTAGGTTTCCCCGGCCTATGCTTGACCACGGGTACAACGAGCCTGCCCAAGCCCGGAAACATACCCACGCCCCTGACGACACCCACGATCATGGGAGCCACGAGCACCCGGAAGGCGCGGGGCACAGCCACGCCCCTTCGGTTACTGCATCCAACGAAAGGCGCATCCGCCTGGTCTTTCTGATGACCGCTGGCTACGCCGCGGTGCAGGCCGTGGGCGGCGCGCTGTCGGGGTCGCTGGCCTTGATCGCCGACGCCGGGCACATGGTCTCCGATGCGGCGGCACTGCTGCTGGCATTGATTGCGTACCGCGTGGCACGGCGCCCGCCGGACCTGCGCCGCACCTACGGTTTTCACCGCGTGCGGGTGCTGGCGGCGCTGGCCAACGGGGCATCCCTGCTGCTGCTCGTGGCCTGGATCGCCTGGGAGGCGGTGCAGCGCTTTCGCACGCCTTCGGAAGTGCTGGCCGGGCCCATGCTCATCGTCGCGGCCATCGGCCTGGCGGTGAACCTGGTGGGCGCCTGGATCCTCATGCGTGGCGAGCGCAACGACGGCAACCTGCGCGGCGCCCTGCTGCATGTGGTCGGGGATCTGCTCGGCTCGGTGGGCGCCATCGCGGCGGCCATCGGCATCATGGCCACGGGCTGGACGGTGCTCGACCCGCTGCTCTCGGTGCTGGTGGCCGTGCTGGTGGTGCGCTCGGCCTGGGGGCTGGTGTCGGATGCGCTGGTGGTGCTGCTGCAGGCCGCGCCCAAGGGGCTGGACCTGGCGGCAGCGGCGGCGGGCATCCGCGCCCTGCCCGGCGTGGCCGAGGTGGGCCACTTCCATGCCTGGACCCTGACAGACGAGAGCACCGTGGCCACGGTGCATGTGGCGCCGGCCCCGGGCACCGACCCGCTGGCCCTGCCGGCACAGGTGGCCGGCTACCTGCGCCGCGCGCATGGCATAGGCCATGCCACGGTGCAGGTGGATGCGCCGGGCCACATTGAGGCCCAGCCGCACTGAACCGGCCGATCAGCGGTAGGTGAAGTTCGCGACGATAGGGATGGCGGCCGCCACGGGCGTGGTGATGGTCAGCGTACCCGTCATGCGGCCGGTGTTGCCGCTGAAGGTGCAGGTCGACATGGTCCAGGTGGCCTGCGCAGCGCCGGCGTTTTCCAGCACCGTCTGCTGCAGCGCCGGATCGCTGCAGAACGCGGCTTGGTTGCTGGGCTTGGGCATGTTGTTGATCGTGATCAGGGGCACGGGCGTGCCCTGGGCCGTCACGCGGATGTCCAGGGTGGCGTTGCTGGGGGTGCCGGCATCGATCACGACATCACCGAAGCTCACCAGCGTAAAGCCGGGGCTGGTCAGGCTGACGGCGGGGTAGAGGGTGCCGCCGAAGTTCAGTTGCGGAATGCGCAGCACATTGCCCGCCGAGGTAAAGCTGATCTCCGCCCCCACGCTGGCATCGTTGAGGCGCAGTTGGCCGGGCGAGACCAGCTGGATCACCACGTCGCGGAACTTCAGGTTGCCGTCGATCTGCAGGATGGGAAAGCGCAGGCGGCCCGTGGCCGCGTCGAACACGGCAGGGTCGGCCGCATGCGCGGGTGCTGCAGCCAGGCCAGCCATGGCGACGGCCAGTGCGAGAGCGGAATTCCGGAGGGAGATCATGAAGCACATCCTTTGCGGGGAAAGAAACGGTGAAGTGAAACGTATCGGCAACTACAAATTCTTGCACAAGCCAGCATGCAGGCGGGCGGCCCGAACCCAAGCAGCGCAGAACCGCCCGCGCATGCGTCACGTACAGGAGCCCAAGGATGCATCTTTTCACCCAACCGCGCCATCCGACAAAAGGGCGATGCATCCTGTCCGACCTGAGCTTCAACACGTATGGCGACCGACCTGGGCCATGAGAAGCCACGCATCACCTACGGACCGTACTCCGGGGGGCACTCGCTGGCTCCCATGAAGGAAGCCATCGAGGAGAGTCGGTTTCCTGGGATCAATCAGGAAGCCTGACCTGGATCACCCCATGGGGGACGGAGATGTAGAGCCTGGAATCACGGATTGCAATGCCGGCGGGGCGGCCGATGCTGCCTGGCAGGTCCACTGCTGCAAATCCCAGGCGTCCCACCTGTCCCACGGGGGTGCTGACCTGGCCGTCAGGAGTGATCTTGCGGATCACACTGTTGGCAGGGTCGGAGACATACACGTTGCCTTTGTTGTCCGCCGCGAGGCTGGCGGTCTTTGGCTCCTCTGGCCAATCAACCGAGAACAGTGCCGCTGAACCCAGGCCATCGGCATGGCCGGGGGGGGCATCAGGGTTACCTGCCAAAGTGCTGACGAGCCCAGACGGAGTGATCTTGCGGATGGTTGGACCCAAGCTCTTGAAGTTATTCAGACTATCGACCACATAGAGGTTACCGGCTGCATCGGTGGTCATGTTGCCCAGCCACGAAAATCTTGCGGCTTGGCCTTGACCATCCCTGTGCCCCCACTGGGCTTCGCTGCCTGCGAACAATGTGGCTGTCCCTTTGGTATCTATTTTGAAAATGACTCCTTGGTAGGAGGACGCATAGACGTTGCCTGTGCTGTCCGCAGCAATGCCGGTGATGGGGTTGACGGCGGGTCTGCCCGTGCCCGTCGATGGATCCACAATCAGCAATGGATTCACATCCGCCAGAAGCACGGCCTCGCAATTGCGCAACTTCAGAATGCGGGAATCAATGTAGGTGTAAAGGTTGCCTGCTCCGTCAGCGGCCAAGGCCGATCCGGGGACTGTGGCAATTCCACTTGGAAGAAATTCCTTGCCCAGGCCTGTGATCGAAGTGCACCGCCCTCCGGGCCGGCCCAGGGTGCCTACCAGACCATCTGCTTGCACAGTGCGGATGGTGTCGCTGCCCTTGTCGCGCACATACAGCATGCCCGATGGATCGAAGGCCAGCGCCGAAGGCTGGTCAAAGCGCGCGGCATCGCCTTGCCCATCTTTGGCCCCTGTGGGAGAAACCGGGCCTGCGACCACCGTGTATTTGCCCTGCTGTGTGTAGCTGCGCAACTGCACGTATTTATAGGAGGTACTGCTGCCGCCGATGCCTTCGGCCACCAGGAACTGGCCATCGGCTTTGGCCACCATGGTAATGGCCTGACACAGGTCATCGTTGCTGCGACCGCTGTAATTGTGGCAGTCGGATGGGGCGCTGACCAGGGTCGTGACACGTCCATCGCTGCCGACATGGCGAATGCCAAGCCGTACATACCGTATGGACGGGGGGCCGAGCATAAGTTCGGAGATCACCTCCTTGTCCAGCACAATCAGGCGATCAGCTGAGTCGAAGGTCATGGCCACGATGGTTTTGCCGAGCTGCCCTTCGCTGCCCGACACCGCAGTGGCCAGGCCGTTTGCCGAGTACTTGAGGATCAGTCCCGCATCTGCTGCGTAGAGAGTCCCCGCAGAATCCGTGGCGAGGAGTGGGTTCCGTCCTCTGGTTTGGCTGGCGATGGTGCTCACTGCACCATCCGCAGTGATCTTGCGGATTCGCCCTGTTTGAGTTGGACCAGGGAGAAAAGCTTCTGACACATAGACCGTACCTGTCTTGTCTACGGCGATGCTGCTGGGGTTGCACAGGGTGGCTCCGTTGCCCGCACCATCCTGGTTACCACATGCCCCTGCCCGGCCAGCCAGGGTGGTCACGAGTCCTGCTGCGCTGATCTTGCGCACCAGGTGGTTCGCGGTATCGGCCACATAGGTGTTTCCTGCTGCGTCCACTGCAACCGCAGCGGGGCGGTAGAACCGCGCGCTCTGGCCGTTGCCGTCCGAATAACTGGATGGGGTGCCAGGAGTGGCACCCGAAGGAACCCAGCCTCCGGCCAAGGTACTGACTTGCTCGCCATTGGCGCTGAGCTTACGTATCAGGTGATTGTTGGTATCTGCGATGACCACTTCCCCCGAACTGGTCAAGGCCATTCCTCCCACGTTCGTGCTGAAGCTCGCGGTCGTGCTTGTGGGGCCGTCCTGATTGCCTTCACTGAGCGGATAACCAGCAAGAAGGGACAAGGTGGCCGAAGAAGCGGGTGGTGGGGCAGGCGTTTCGACCGAACTGTCGGAACCGCCTCCGCATGCGGAGAGCATGGGAACAATCAATACGGCTAAAAGGCCGATGCGTTGCATTCGCTTTTGGGGTGCATGTTGTGTCATGAATCGCCTTGATTGGGATATCTGTCTTTCACGCAGTGGCAGTGCCGCCAGCGCTACCGGGCTGCAGGCACGCGTCCGCTGCGGCGGTGCCGTTGCTGCTGGCGAGACCGCGAGAAGGGCTGGGCAATTGGGGCGGTGTGGTGGTCGTCACTGGCATGGTCGAAACCCTCTCGGTTCAAAAGATAAAAAAGACAGCCCACCCGTGTCGCGCTCGCAGCAGTACGGCGGTGCGGTAAGGTCCGCACGCAAGGGTGGGGCTGCTCCAATCTTTGCCGAGCCGCGGCGATCCGTCTGTGTCGGGTGTCACAACTGTTCGCCCACACCCATTTGGGTGAGGCCTGCGATAGGCTCCAACCGTTCTTCAGGCCAGTGCAGTCCGGGCCGGGGACGCACTGGTCCTGCTCCCACAAGCCAACTGCCAAGGATCCCAGGACCGCACACCGCACCGCAACTGTGTCCACAGAGGCGGCGCCGATTGCGCCCGTGCCATTGCGCACCACGCAGCCAGTGCCCTGAGACTGGTTCTTGACCGTGACGGCATAGGCAGAACCTGCGGCCAACGGAGTGGTGAAGGTGAAGCCGCCGTCGGCGGTGAGCGGCAGATCTTCCCGGCCATTGGCCAATACCACTGAGGTCCCAGTGGGCACGCCGCTGACGATGCCGCCCAGGGTGTTGCGCTCATTGGGCAGTTGCGCGCACCCGAGCAGCACGGAAGGGAAGTCCCTGACAGTGCTCATGTGCCCCTAGCCACCGTGCAACGCTGGCCCGTGGGCTGGCTCTTAACAGTGAAGGCATGGCCACCGCCAACAGGCCAACAGCCCACTCGCAGGCCAGCCCCGTCGCGAGCAGCCCGGCAAAAGAAAAAGCCCCGAGCTATGGTTTAAATAGCATCGGGGCTTTGTCAGTGGCGGAGAGGGTGGGATTCGAACCCACGGTAGTGTTGCCACTACGCCTGATTTCGAGTCAGGTACATTCGACCACTCTGCCACCTCTCCTATGTGTCGAAGCCTGCGATTATAGCAGGCTTTTTTTGCGCTCTGCAACGAGCGCGGCGTGCATTGAGATTCAGGCCTTGCCCATGTAGTCCTTCTTGCCCAGTTCCACCCCGTTGTGGCGCGCCAGCGCATAGGTGGTCGTCACGTGGAAGAAGAACTGCGGCAGGCCGTAGTGCAGCAGGTAGGCCTGGCCCACGAACTGCTTTTCGCGCGGGGTGCCGGGCTGCAGGGTGATCTGGCGCGTGGCGGCGTCGGCAAAGTTCTCGGCGGGCAAGCCCTCGATGAAAGCCAGCACGGTGTCGATGCGTTCGTTCAGGTCGGCGAAGCTGGGGCGCTCGCCGTCGGGGAACGAGGGCACCTCGACGCCGGCCAGGCGGGCGCATACGCCCTTGGCGAAGTCGCAGGCGATGAGCACCTGGCGGGCCATGGGGAACATGTCGGGGTAGAGGCGGGCCTGCAGCAGCGCATCGGGTTCGATCTTGCGCGCGGTGGCGTGGGCTTCGGTCTTGGCGAGCACGTCCTTCAGGGCGCCCAGCATCTGGCGGAACACGGGGATGCTGGAGGTGTGCATGGGGTAGGTCATGGAAGATCGATCCTGAGAAGATGGTAGGGAGGCGACGCGCACTCTGGGGTTTGTGCGGGCCTGGCGCGCTGTCGGAACGCATTGCACCACAACGCGCAAAAAGCTGCTGGCGCGCGTTCGGCAAGGTGCGGGGCCATGAAAAACGGGCCCGAAGGCCCGTTGGTCGATGGAGCTCCCGCAGTGCTTCAGGCTTGCGGGGCCAGCACGGCCAAGCCGCCCAGGTAGGGGCGCAGCACTTCGGGCACGGTCACGCTGCCGTCGGCCTGCTGGTAGTTTTCCAGCACCGCCACCAGGGTGCGGCCCACGGCCAGGCCGGAGCCGTTCAGGGTGTGCAGCAGCTCGTTCTTGCCCTGGGCATTCTTGAAGCGGGCCTGCAGGCGGCGCGACTGGAAGGCCTCGCAGTTGCTCACCGAACTGATTTCGCGGTAGGTGTTCTGCGCGGGCAGCCAGACCTCAAGGTCGTAGGTCTTGGCGGCGCCGAAACCCATATCGCCGGTGCACAGGCTCATCACACGGTAGGGCAGGCCGAGCTTTTGCAGCACGGCCTCGGCGTGGGCGGTCATTTCCTCGAGCGCTTCGTAGCTCTTGTCGGGGTGCACGATCTGCACCATCTCGACCTTGTCGAACTGGTGCTGGCGGATCATGCCGCGCGTGTCGCGGCCGTAGCTGCCCGCTTCGGAGCGGAAACACGGCGTGTGGGCCGTGAGCTTGATGGGCAGCTCGGCCTCGGCCACGATCACGTCGCGCACGAAGTTGGTCAGCGGCACTTCGCTGGTGGGGATGAGGTAGAGCGCCGCGTTGTCCGGCACGGGCTCGCCGTCCTGGCCGCCCTTCTTGGCGGCGAACAGGTCGCCTTCGAACTTGGGCAGTTGGCCCGTGCCCTTGAGCGAGTCGGCGTTGACGGCGTAGGGCACGTAGCACTCGGTGTAGCCATGCTCCTGGGTCTGCACATCCAGCATGAACTGCGACAGCGCGCGGTGCAGGCGGGCGATCTGGCCCTTCATCACCGTGAAGCGCGAGCCCGAGAGCTTGACGCCCATGTCGAAATCCAGGCCCAGGGGCGTGCCCACGTCCACATGGTCCTTGACCTCGAAGGCATAGGTGCCGGGTGTGCCCCAGCGGCGCACCTCGACGTTGCCCGATTCATCGGAGCCCACAGGCACGCTCTCGTGCGGCAGGTTGGGCACGGCCACGAGGATGGCCTGCAGTTCGGCCTGGATCTGCTCCAGGCGCGCGGCCGATTGCTCCAGCTCCGCCTTCATGGCGGTGACCTGGGCCTTGGCGGCCTCGGCAGCGTCCTTCTCGCCGCGGCTGATCAGCATGCCGACCTGCTTGGAGAGCTGGTTGCGCTGCGATTGCAGCTCTTCGGTACGCGACTGCAGGGTCTTGCGCTCGGATTCCAGGCCCTGGAAGGCGGCCACGTCCAGGAAGGCCTGGGGTTTTTTGCGGGTCTCCAGGCGTGCGATGGCGGTGTCGAGGTCTTTGCGGAGAAGAAGAATGTCTAGCATGGTGCGATTTTAGAGGTGCGGAGCAATGCCGCTTCAGGCAAGGCTTGCAGGATCGAAATTGGCGCCGCAGAGAATCATCGCGACGGTTTCCTGGGGTTGTGGCTTGTAGGCGCCGGTCTGCAACGCAGCGAGGCCCAGTGCAGCGGCCGGTTCCACAGCCAGCTTGAGCTCCTTCCACAGCCACTGCTGGGCCGAGCGGATGGCCTCGTCGGGCAAGAGCAGCGATTCATGCACATGGCGCTGGCTCACCTCCCAGCCGATGGCGCCGATGCGGCGCGCGCCCAGAGAATCGGCAGCGATGCCGCCGACTTCCACGTCCACCGGCATGCCGGCGGCACGGGCGGCGTGCAGCGTGGGGGCGCGTTCGGGCTCCAGCGCCACCACATGGGCGCGGCTTTCCACCCAGGCGGCCACGCCGCCGATCAGGCCACCGCCGCCCACGCTGACGAGCACGCTGTCGGGCAGGCGACCGCCCTGCTCCTCGATCTCGGCGGCCAGGGTACCGGCGCCGGCCACCACCTCGGGCTGGTCGTAGGCATGGGCCTGCAGGGCGCCCGTGGTCTTCTGGCGCGCCACGCAGGCCTCGAAGGCCTCGGAATACACCGCGCCGGTGACGACCACGTCGGCCCCCAGGGAGCGCAGGCGGGCGCGCTTGGCCTCGGGCGAGACCTCGGGCACATACACCTCGCAGCGCACGCCCAGGGCCTGGGCTGCGGCCGCCACGGCGATGCCGGCGTTGCCGCCGGAGGCGATGATGGCTCCGCTCTCGGGCACGGGGTTGGCCAGCAGGCGGTACAGCATGCCGCGCGCCTTGAAACTGCCGCCCACCTGCAGGTGTTCGAGCTTGAGCCAGACCTCGGCGCAGTCCACGCCCAGGGATCGGCCACTCAGGCGCAGCAATGGTGTGGTGCGCAGGAAGTCGGGGCGGGAAGCCAGCTGGGCGCGGGCGGCGGAAATGGCGGCGCGGTCAATCATGGGAGTGCGGGGCCAGGAAGGCCCGGTTCAGGACAGCTGGTGAGTGTAGATGCCCGGGACGGCCCGCTTATGGCACACACGGATACACCCTGGCCTGTGCCCCGGCCTTTTTTCTGCCGATAACATGGCCAAGGGCGACTGCAGGGGGCAGGCCGCCACAGAGGAGGTTGCAGGCATGTTCTTCGTATTCGGCCCTTCGGGGCAGATGTACCGCGGCGGGGCGGAAAACCTGGCCAGCGTAGCGCCGGTGCGGCGCGTGCAGCGGCCGCAGGCCCTGCGCACCCGCTCGCTGGACGAGCAGGCGCAGCCCGAGGTGCTGCCCCAGCCCGGCAGCAGCACGGTGCAGCCAGTGAACCTGCGCCTGCAGGACGCCGTGAGCGCCTACGCCCAGACCGAACAAGGCCCGACGCAGGCACGCAAGCCCCTGACCCTGGTGAGCGACGTGATGACGCAGGAGGCCCTGACCGTGCAGCCCGGCGCCCTGGTCAACGACGCCTGGCAAACGCTGGCCGAGCACCATGTGGCGCAGGCACCGGTGGTGGATGCACAAGGCCGCGTGGTGGGCCTGCTGCTGCGCGCCGACATGGCGCCGCTGGACCTGCTGCCCGAGCCCGGTGCCGTGAAGCAAGCCATCGATCTGGCACGCCGGCCTGTCTCGGAGGTCATGGTGAGCCCGGTGCCCGCCGTAGCGGCGGATACGGAACTGCGCCGCGTGGCGGCCGTGTTGCTGGAAACCGGGCTGCCCGGCCTGCCGGTGGCAGACGAGGCGGGCCGCCTCACGGGCTTCATTTCGCGCACCGACATCCTGCGCGCGGTGGCGGCCGACCCGCCGCTCGACCTATGGAGCGGTCCCGCCGTGGCGCTGTGAGCGCCTACTTATCTGGGTTCAATGTCCAGCCGGCCCTGTCTCGGGCTGGCGCTCCTTGATCTCGAAGCCGGTGGCGGCGTCGATCTTGAGGCCCTTGGGCAGCGGGAACTTGATGGTTTCCTCGATGCCGTTCATGCTGCGCACCGATACCGCCCCCAGCGCCTTGATGCGGTCGATGACCTGCTTGACCAGGATCTCGGGCGCCGAGGCACCGGCCGTGAGGCCCACGCGCGCCACACCGGTGAACCACTCGGCCTGCAGCTCTTCGGCACTGTCCACCATGTAGGCGGTAGTGCCCAGCTTGGCGGCCAGCTCGCGCAGGCGGTTGCTGTTGGAGCTGGTAGGGCTGCCGACCACGATGACCAGGTCCACCTGGGGGCTCAGCACCTTGACGGCATCCTGCCGGTTCTGCGTGGCATAGCAGATGTCCTGGTGCTTGGGCTCACGCACCTGCGGGAAGCGCGCACGCACGGCGGCCGAGATCTCGGCCGCGTCGTCCACGCTCAGCGTGGTCTGCGTGACCACGGCAAGCTTGCTTGTCTGCCCGGGCTGCACACGGGCCACATCGGCCACGTCTTCCACCAGGTGGATGCCGTGGTCGAGCTGGCCCATGGTGCCTTCCACCTCGGGGTGGCCCTTGTGGCCGATCATGATGAACTCGTAGCCTTCCTTGGCCAGCTTGGCCACTTCGACGTGCACCTTGCTCACCAGCGGGCAGGTCGCGTCGAAGATGGAGAAGCCGCGCGCCACGGCCTCCTCCTGCACGGCCTTGCTCACGCCATGGGCGCTGAAGACCAGGGTCGCGCCCGGCGGCACGTCAGACAATTCCTCGATGAAGATGGCGCCCTTGGCCTTGAGGTCGTTGACCACGTAGGTGTTGTGCACGATCTCGTGGCGCACGTAGATCGGGCGGCCGAACTTCTGCAGCGCACGTTCGACGATCTCGATGGCGCGGTCCACGCCGGCGCAAAAGCCGCGCGGCTCGGCCAGCAGGATTTCCTGGGGGGTCTGCATCAGAGGATTCCGATCACGTGCACTTCGAAGGTGACGGGCTGGCCGGCCAGCGGGTGGTTGAAGTCAAAGCGCACGGCACCGTCCTCGCGCACCTGCATCACCGCACCGGCATAGCTGCCCATGCCGTCGGGGGTGGGGAACTGCACCACGTCGCCGGGGCTGTATTTTTCGTCGGCACTGCCCAGGTCGCTGAGCAGCTTCTTGGCCACCCACTGCTGCATGTCGGGGTTGCGCTCGCCGAAGGCCGCGCCTGCGGCCAGCTCGAAGGTGGCGCGCGTGCCCTCCACCAGGCCCAGCAAATGCTGTTCCATGGCGGGCGACAGCTCGCCCGTGCCCAGCGACAGCGTGGCCGGCTTGTCGGCAAAGGTGTTGATCACATCCCCCGCCGGACCTGCCAGGCGATAGTGCAGCGTGAGAAAGGAGCCCGGCTGTACGGTGGGAAGGGCTGTGGCGGTAGAGGTCATGAAAGTCCCGATAAACTGGCCTCTATTGTAGAAAAACGGGCAATCCCCCATGGCTGGGTGCCCGAGAGCCCCCTAACCCTCTGCACGCCATGGCCATCAAAGACCTCCCCCCGGACGCCCAGCCGCGCGAAAAACTGCTCGCGCGCGGCCCCGCCGCCTTGGCCGACGCGGAGCTGCTGGCCATCCTGCTGCGCACCGGCATCGTGGGCAAGGGCGTGCTGCAGATGGCGCAGGAGCTGCTCGACCCACCGGTGCTCGATGCCGCCACCGGCAAGCTCACGGGCGGTTTTGGCGGCATCGCTGGCCTCCTGCACGCCAGTGCGGATGATCTCATCCGAATCAAGGGCCTCGGCCCCGCCAAGCGCGCCGAACTGGTGGCCGTGCTGGAGCTGGCACGCCGCGCCCTGGCCCAGCAGTTGCGCGAGCGCGAGGTGTTCGACTCGCCCGACACCGTCAAGCACTACCTGCAGCTGCACCTGGCGGCCAAAGGGCACGAGGTGTTCGCCGTGCTCTTTCTGGACAACCAGAACCGCCTCTTGGCGCTCGAAGAACTGTTCCGTGGCACGCTGACCCAGGCCAGCGTCTACCCGCGCGAGGTGGTGCTGCGCGCCCTGCACCACCAGGCCGCGGCCGTGGTGCTGGCCCACAACCACCCCAGCGGCAGCGTGCAGCCCAGCCGCGCCGACGAGGCTCTGACCCAGACGCTCAAGACCACGCTGGCGCTGATCGACGTGCGCGTGCTCGACCATGTCATCGTAGCCCCTGGGCAGGCCCTGTCGATGGCCGAGAAGGGGCTGCTGTGACCAGCCCCGCTCCGCCGGCCCGTCCTCCCGCGCCGCCACCGCCTCCCCCGGCGCTGACCGCCCTGCAGTCGGCCCTGGCCCGTGCCGCCGGCAAGGACGCACTGCCCCCCAATCTGGCAGCGGCGCTGCCCGCCCCGGTACCACCAACGCCCACGCGCTCGGCACGGCGGGCATCCGCCGCCGCCTGGCTGGCTGCGGCACGCCCGGCCCTCGCCCCCCGGCCACCCGCCGCAGCGCCTGCAGCACCCGCAACAGCCAAGCCTCCGCGGCGCGCCCCCCCCGCCCCACGCCGTGCCAGCCAGCGCATCACCGACCTGCAGGAACTGGCCACCGTGGCCCGCCAGCTGCGCGAGCAGCACGAGCGCGAACAGGCCGAGGAAAAAGCCCGGCGCGAGGCCGCCGCCCGGGCGGAAGCCGAGCAACAGCTGTTCAGCCGCAGCGTGGGCCCCATTACCCCGCTGCGCGTGCGCAACCTGGCGCGCCTGCAGCGCCGCCCGCCCCAGCCGCTGCCGCTGCAGCACTGGCTGGACGAGGAGCGCGTGCTGCTCGAATCCATCAGCGACGATTTCGACGTGAGCACCCTGCTGGACACCGACGAAGCGCTGAGCTACCGCCGCCACGGCATCGGCGTGCAGGTCACGCAGCGGTTGCGCTCGGGGTACTGGGCCATCCAGGGCCAACTGGATCTGCACGGCCTGCGCGTGGACGAGGCGCGCGAAGCCCTGGGCCAGTTCATCCGCCAGTCGCACAAGACCGGGCTGCGCTGCGTGCGCGTGGTGCACGGCAAGGGCCTGGGCTCCCCGGGCAAGAGCCCCGTGCTCAAGGGCCGGGTGCAGCGCTGGCTGGTGCAGAAGAACGAGGTGCTGGCCTTCGTGCAGGCCCGGCCCGTCGATGGCGGCGCGGGTGCGCTGCTGGTGCTGCTGCAGCCGGCGGGGCCGCGCCATTCCTGACCCTGACGCCTGGCTCTTAGATCTTTTGCAGCTAACGATCTGAAAAAAGGATCGTTCCCGTTTTGCAGAAGCGTCCCCAGAATCGCGTCCTTCCTCGACTCCTTTGCGAACCGGCCATGCGCGCTGCAGCTTCCCTCAAAACCCTCGCCGTGGCCCTTGCCACCGCCTGCCTGGCCCTCGCCGCGTCGGCCCAGCAGCCATCGCCGGCCGCGCCCTTCCCCACCAAGACCGTGCGCCTGACGGTGCACAATTCGCCCGGCAGCGCGCCCGACGTGCTGGCGCGCTACCTCTCCCAGCGCCTGGCCGAGCAGTGGAAGCAGCCCGTGGTGGTGGACAACCGCGGCGCGGCCGGCGGCATCGTCGCCGCCGATGCGCTGGCCAAGTCCCAACCTGACGGGCACAGCCTGCTGGTGGGCGGCGACGGGCCCATCACCATCCTGCCCAACCTGCAGCACAACCTGCCCTACAACGCCCAGCGCGACCTGGTGCCCGTGGTGTCGCTCGGCCATGTGGACTTCGTGCTCGTGGCCAACGCCAAGACCGGGTTTCGCACCTTGAGCGACTTCGTGCGCGCCGCCAAGGCCGAACCGGGCCGCTACAGCTATGCCTCGGCCGGCAATGGCAGCGCGCTGCAGTTCAGCATGGAGCTGCTCAAGCAGCAGGCCGGCTTTTTCGCCACCCACATCCCCTACCGCGGCGGCCCGCTGGGCCTGCAGGACGTAGTGGCCGGCCAGGTGGAGGTGATGTTCGTGGCGCTGGGCCCGGCGCTGCCGCACATCCGCAGCGGCCGCGTGGTGGCCCTGGCCACCACGGGCGAAAAGCGCAACACGCTGCTGCCCGAGGTGCCCACGGTGGGCGAAACCTACCACGGCTACCGCTCGGGCACCTGGTTCGGCCTGTTCGCGCCGGCGAACACTCCGCAGCCCGTGCTCGACACCATTGCCGCCGACGCGGCGCGCATCGTGCAGACGCCGGCTGCGCGCGCCGAGCTGTCCGCGCAGGGCATCGACGCCACGGGTGCGCCGCAGCAGCAGTTCCAGCGCCAGGTGACTGCGGAGTATGGGCGCTATGCCCAACTGGTCAAAACGGCGGGCATCAAGGCTGAGTGAGCCAGCCCGCTCAGCGGGCTGTTGTCGCGATCAAGTCCACTTCGACGGTCGCGTTCTTGGGCAGCTGCAGCACGCCCACCGAGGTGCGGGTGTGCGCCCCCACCGGGCCGAGAACGCGGTAGAGCACTTCCGAAGCCCCGTCGGCCACCTCGCTTTGCTGCGTGAAGCCGGGAGCAGACTGCACGTAGACGGTGATGCGCAGCACGGCGCTGACGGCATCGAGCGTGCCCAAGGCACGCTGCAGCAGCGCCAGCGCGCGCATGGCACAGACCTTGGCGGCACGCTGCGCGTCCTGCAGCGAGGCATCGGCACCGGCCGCGCCGGTGACCACCACCGTATCGCCCACACGGGGGATCTGACCACTCAGGTAGAGGTGGCGGCCATCGCGCACCAGCGGCACGTAGTTGCCACCGATCTTGATCTCGCCGTCGAAGCTGTAGCCCAGCGCACGGGCCTCCTGTGCAAAGCGTTCATCGCAGGACATGGACAAGAATTCTCCGGGGGTTGAAGAGGCTCATTCGGGTACGACCGCACCCTCGAAGCCCAATGACATGGGCTGCTTGAGATCGCCCGTGTTGCCCATGCCCACGGGCGCCAGGCGCAGATTGCGCGCAGTGAAGTACAGGTAGCCATTGACCTTGGACAGCGTGACGGTGCCGGCCTTGTCGCCGCTCTGCCAGCCCAGGAGCTTGCCGCCCGACGCGTCGGCCAGCGAAACCCGCACCTTCTTCTGTGCCGGATCCGGCTTGGCCGCCACCTCATAGGCACCCGGCGCGGGTCGGTCGGTGCCGAAATCCACCTCGACCAATTGCAACTGCGCGTTGGTGGCAAACACGAAGGCCTTGGGGGTGGAGAGGTAGGTGAGCCCGGTCTTGAAGGCGTAGCGGGTCTTGGCGGCGTTTGCCACCTCGGCCCGCACCTCGCCGAAGTTGTGCCAGCCATTCGGGCCCGCGTAGAGCTTGCTCTTGGGGTTGGTGAAGCGGTCGTCCGATGCCGGCGGCACGTTGCTCCAGGTATCAGCCGCGGCGGGTGCCGGCTGGGCATACGACAGGGCACAGGCCAGCAGGCTGGCGGCAAGCACAAGGGAACGCTGCATGGCACGGACTCCTTCGTTGGAATGAACAGGCGCAGTATGCCTGCAGCCGCAGTCCACGGCCGCTCACATCAGCTTCTTGGCCACCAGGGGCTGGTTGACCATCCAGTCGGCCGTGCCCGTGAAACTTTCGCGCAGCCGCGTGCGCAATGCCTCGGGCACACCCGTCTCGCCCATGGCCTGGTCCATGCAGGCCACCCACTGCCGGCTCTCCAGGGGACCGATGGCAAAGGGCATGTGGCGCGCGCGCAGGCGCGGGTGGCCGAACTGGTCGGTGTAGTACGACGGGCCACCGAGCCAGCCGCACAGGAACCAGAACAGCTTTTGCCGCGCGCTGGCGAGGTCGCTGCCATGGGCGGCGCGCAGCGCGGCGTAGCCGGGCTCCAGGTCCATCAGGTCGTAGAAGCGCTCGACCAGGGCGCGCACGCGCTCTTCGCCGCCGATCCATTCGAAGGGTGTGGTGGCGGGGGTGGTGTTTTCGGGGGTGTCGTCGTCCATGGGGTCACAGTCTGCGCCAAGCACGTTTGGCGAGTTTGATTATAAGAAATGCGATGTTCATATCTCCCGGTTGGAAGCGTAGCCTTCAGTCTTCAACAAGTCTGGAGAGAGAGAAATCATGCGCATCCGTTTCATTGCATCCCTGGCCGCCGCCGCGTTCGCCCTTGCGGGCACCGCCCACGCCGACCAGCTGGCAGACATCAAGAAGAAGGGCGAGCTCGTTGTCGGCGTGCTGGGCACCGACGAGCCCAACAGCTTCATCGACCCCAAGACGCGCGAGCTGATCGGCTACGAGGTGGACCTGGGCAAGGCCATCGCCAAGAAGATCGGCGTCAAGCCCGTGTTCAAGCAGCTGGCCGTGGCAGCGCGCATCCCCGAGCTGCAGCAGGGGCACGTGGACATCCTGGCCGCCTCGCTCACCCACAACAAGGAGCGCGAGGCGCAGATCGACTTTTCGCTCACCACCTTCGTCACGGGCCAGAAGGTGCTGGTCAAGAAGGCCAGCGGCATCAAGGACGTGGCCGACCTGGCGGGCAAGCGCGTGGTCACCGTCAAGGGCGGCACGCAGGAGCCCAATGTGCGCAAGGCCGTGCCCACCGTGGAGGTGGTGACCTTCGAGACCACGCAGCAGGCCTTCCTGGCGCTGCAGCAGGGCAAGGGCGTGGGCTATGTGAACGACGAGTCCTCGCTGATCGACGACTTCGGCAAGCTCGGTGCGCGCAACAAGGACTACGCCATCCTGCCCACCAACCTGAGCGTGGAGCCGCTGGCCCTCGGCATCAAGAAGGGTGAAACCGCCGTGAAATCCATTGTGGACGACACGCTGCGCGACCTGGAGAAGTCGGGCGAGGCCGAGAAGATCTACTTCAAGTGGTACGGCCCGAACACCAAGATCAAGTTCACGACCCGTCCATTCAAGTTCGAGTCGGACAAGATCGACGGTTGATGGCAAGGCCGCCGAGGGCTGGCAGGAGGGTCGGCGCTCCATTGGTGCGCGCTGCCCCCCCCTTGCTGCGGCCTTCTGAATGACTGGCATGCATTCCCGTGTTTGACTATTCCCTGCTGCTGAGCGGCCAGTACCACCACATGATGGTGGGTGGCCTGCTGCTGTCGCTGCAGCTTCTGGCCGCCTCGCTGCTGGCGGCCCTGCCCATCGCCCTGGTCGTGGCCCTGCTGCGCCTGGCGCCGGTGGCCCCTTTGCGCTGGGCGGGTTTCGTCTTCATCGAAGGCATCCGCAACGTGCCGCTGCTGGCGCACATGCTGTTCTGGTACTTCGGCGCACCCGAGTTGCTGCCCGAGGCGGCCAGGCAATGGCTCTATGACAGCGGACATGCCGAGGCGGCAGCGGCCATCGTGGCGCTGGCGCTCTACACCGCGGCCTTCATGGCCGAGGACATCCGCAGCGGCATCCGCGCGGTGCCGGCGGTGCAGATGGAAGCTGGCCGCGCCCTGGGCTTCGGCTTCCTGGCCACCATGCGCCGCGTGGTGCTGCCCCAGTCGCTGCGCGTGACCGTGCCGCCGCTGATCTCCCAGGCGCTCAACCTCTGGAAGAACACCTCCATCGCCACCGTGATCGGCGTGGCCGAGCTGATGTACCAGGCCGCCAAGGTGGAGAGCGCCACCTTCCGCAGCGTGGAGGCGTTCGCCTTTGCGAGCGCGGCCTACCTCACGGTGTCGCTGCTCATCACGGGGCTGGCCAGCTGGTACCACCACCGTTACCCCGTACGCACGATCTGATCCCCTGGCATGCTGGAACTCATCGACACCTACTGGCTGTACTTCCTGGTCGGCCAATACCCCAATGGCCCCCTCGGCGGCCTGGCGCTCACGCTGCTGCTGGCGGCCGGCGCCCTGCTGCTGGCGCTGCCGCTGGGCATTCTGTTCGGCCTGGCGCGCGTGAGCCCCTGGCGCTGGCTGCGCTGGCCCGTCACGGGCATCGTGTTCGTGGTGCGCGGCATGCCGCTGCTGATGGTGATCTTCTGGGCCTACTTCTTCCTGCCCAGCGTGACGGGGGTGAAGACCGGCCAGTTCACCACCATGCTGCTGGCCCTGGTGGTCTTCAATGCGGCCTACCTGGCCGAGATCGTGCGCGCCGGCATCCTCGGTGTGCCGCGCGGGCAGATGGAGTGCGCGCGCGCCCTGGGCCTGACCTACCCGCGCGCCATGCGCCTGGTGGTGCTGCCGCAGGCACTGCGCAGCATGCTGCCTTCGCTCATCAACCAGTTCGTCTCGACCATCAAGGAGACCTCGCTGGGCTACATCATCGGCCTCACCGAAGTCTCCTTCATCGCCACCCAGATCAACAGCCAGGTCTTCATCCGGCCGGCCGAGGTCTTCGGCATCCTGGGCCTGACCTACTTCGTGCTGTGCTTCGGCCTGTCGCGCCTGGCCTACGGGCTGGAGCGCCGGCTGGCGCGGCGCGCAGCATCCCCTTCCCCCGCCAAGGCGCTCCCAACATGATCGAACTGCACGACGTCAACAAGTGGTACGGCAGCTACCACGCCCTGGTGGACGTGACCGAAACCATCGAGCAGGGCGAGGTGGTGGTGGTCTGCGGGCCCTCGGGCTCGGGCAAGTCCACGCTGATCCGCACGCTCAACCGGCTCGAACCCATCCAGGGCGGGCGCATCCTGATCGACGGTCACCACATCTACGGCCCCGACGTGAATGTGAACACGCTGCGCTCGCGCATCGGCTTCGTGTTCCAGCAGTTCAATCTGTTCCCGCACCTGTCGGTGCTCGGCAACTGCACGCTGGCGCCGATCCAGCTGCGCGGCCTCTCGCGCCCGCAGGCCGAGCAGCGCGCCCTGGCCCTGCTCGATCGCGTGGGCCTGGCGCACAAGGCCCATGCCTGGCCCTCGGAACTTTCGGGCGGGCAACAGCAGCGCGTGGCCATCGCCCGCGCCCTGGCCATGGAACCGCCGCTGATGCTGTTCGACGAACCCACGAGCGCCCTGGACCCCGAGATGGTGGGCGAGGTGCTGGTGGTCATGCGCGACCTGGCGCGTGACGGCATGACCATGGTCTGCGTGACGCACGAGATGGGCTTTGCCCGCGAGGTGGCCGACCGCGTGCTCTTCATGGACGAAGGCCGCGTGCTGGAGCGCGCCACGCCGGGTGAATTCTTCACCCGCCCGCAGCACCCGCGCGCGCAGCAGTTCCTCTCGGACATCCGCACGCCTTTTGCCAAGGCAGCATAGGCGCCGTGCTATTCCGCGGCGCTGCGCAGCGTCTCCACCACCGGGCGGCGCAGCACCTCGCGCAGGCCCCACCAGCCGGCTGCCAGGGCCAGCAGGGCACCGGCCACGGCACCCGCCAGCGGCACCCAGGGTGATGCCGTCCAGGTGAAGTCGAATACGAAGCGCGCCAGCGCCCAGCCCACGACCACGGCCACGGTGCTGGCCAGGAAGCCCGCGAGCAGGCCCACGCCCATGAGCTCGGCGCGCTGCACCTGGCGCAGCAGGCTGGCGCGTGCGCCCACGGCGCGCATGATGGCGAACTCCCGCGCACGCTCCTCGCGCGTGGCGGTGACGGCCGCGAACAGCACCACCAGGCCGGCGGCCAGGGTGAAGGCGAACAGGAACTCCACCGCGCGGATCACCTGGTCCAGCACGCGCTGCACCTGGGTGATGGTGGCGCCCATGTCCACATTGGTGATGTTGGGGAACTGGCGCACCAGTCCATTGTCGAAGCCCGCCTTGTCGGGCGCACGGTAGGCAGCCAGGTAGGTGACGGCCACGCCCTCCAGGTGTTCCACCGGGTACATCACGAAGAAGTTGGCGCGCATGGAGCCCCAGTCCACCTTGCGCAGGCTGGTGATGCGCGCCTCGTTCTGCACGCCGCCGATGTCGAACTGCAGCACATCGCCCATCTTCAGGCCCAGCGTCTCGGCAATGCCCTCCTCCACGCTGATGGCGCCCTTCTCGTTCTCGGTCCACTGGCCGGCCACGATCTGGTTGTGGGGCGGCTGCTGCACCGCAGTGGAGAGGTTGAACTCCCGGTCCACCAAGCGCTTGGCGCGGTCGTCGGTGTAGTCGGCCGGGCCCACGGCCTTGCCGTTCACGGCCAGCAGGCGGCCGCGGATCATGGGGTACCAGTCGTAGCGCTTGACCCCGCCGTCCTTGAGGCTTTGCTGGAAGGCATCGGCCTGCTCGGGCATCACGTTGATCACGAAGCGGTTGGGCGCATCGGGCGGCGTGGCCTGGCGCCAGCTGCTGATGAGGTCGGTGCGCAGCAGCACCAGCAGCACCAGCGCCAGCAGGCCCACGGCCAGGCTGCTGACCTGCACCACCGCATAGGCCGGGCGCGCGGAGATCTGGCGCGTGGCCAGCACCAGCCAGCGCGGCGCCGTGGCCTCGTTGACACTGCGGCGCAGCAGCTTCACCGCTACCCAGCTCAGGCCCGCGAACAGCGCCACGGCGCCGGCGAAGCCACCCACGGCGATCAGGCCCAGCTTGATGTCGCTGCTCACGGCCAGCAGCAGGGCGGCAAAGCCGGCCACGCCCACGCCCAGCACGGCCAGGGAGGCGGGCTTGAGCCCGCCCACGTCGCGCCGGATCACGCGCAGCGGCGGCACCTGCGCCAGCTGCAGCACCGGTGGCAGGCCGAAGGCGAACAGGAGCGTGAGCCCCATGCCCAGGCCGAAGGCCACGGGCCACAGGCTGGCGGCGGGCAGGGCCGATTCGACCAGGCCGGCCAGCAGCAGCACGAAGACGTAGTGCACCAGATAGCCCACGGCCACGCCCAGGGCGCTGGCGAAGAGGCCGATCATGGCGAACTCGGTGGTGTAGGCACCGGCGATGGTGCGCTGGCTCTGGCCCAGTACCCGCAGCATGGCCGAGGCATCGAGGTGGTCGGCGGCAAAGCCGCGCGCGGCCAGCGCCACGGCCACGGCCGAGAGCAACGCTGCCAGCAGGGCCACCAGGCTCAGGAATTTCTGCGCCCGGTCCAGCGTCTGGCGCATCTCGGGGCGGCCGCTTTCGAGCGACTCCACGCGCACGCCATGCTGCTCGGGCTTCTGGGCCTCGGCCGTGGCCCACTCGCTGAAGGTCTTGACGGCGACCTCGGGGCCGGCCACGGCAAAACGGTAGGTCACCCGGCTGGCGGGCTGCACCAGGCCGGTGGCGGGCACATCGGCCGCGTTGAGCATGACGCGCGGCGAAAAACTCATGAAGCCGCCGCCCCGGTCAGGCTCGAGCACGATGATGCGGGTGATGCGCAGCTGCGAATCACCGAGCAGCAGCATGTCGCCCATGGACAGGCCCAGCGATTCGAGCAGGGGTGCATCCAGCCAGACCTCGCCACGCGCAGGGATGTCGCGCGTGGTCTGCTCGGCCGCGCCCGGGCCCACGGCCACCGTGAGGGTGCCGCGCAGCGGGTAGCCGGGCTGCACGCTCTTCAAGGCCACCAGCTTGCTGGCACCGCCCTTGTCGTCGCTGGCCCGCCCCATGGTGGGGAAGCCCATGGTCGTCACGCTCTGCAGGCCCAGCGCCTTGGCGCGCTCGGCAAAGACCGCCGGGGTCGGATTGTCGCTGGCCACCACGGCGTCGCCGCCCAGCAGTTGCAGGGCATCGCGCTGCAGGCCGCCCTGCAGGCGGTCGGCGAAAAAGCCCACGGAGGTGAGCGCGGCGACGGCCAGGGTCACGGCCACGACCAGAAGGCGCAGTTCGCCCGCGCGCAGGTCGCGCAGCAGGGTGCGCCAGCCCAGGCGGATAAATGAGAGGTTCATGGGCGTGACATTAGCGCAAAAGGCCGCCAATCCACGGCAATGCAACATTTCCAGCCCGCATGAAGGCCTTTTCAGGCCTTCCCGGCTATCGGGGCGCTGCGTTCAGGCGTTCTTCCAGGCTCTTGAGCACGGAGGCGATCTCGGCGCCCACGCGGATCTGCGGGTTGGAAAACCCATCGTTCTTGCCCGCCTCCACCTCGCGCTGCTGGATCAGGGGCACGGCCTTCTTGAACGCTTCCTCGAAGGAGTGCGTGCTGCGCAGCTGCTCGTCGAACACCGCGCGGCCGAAGAAGGTGAGTTCCGACAGGGCGCCGCAGCCATAGGAGGTGTGGGTCGCGTCGGCCGCCGTCATGATCAGGGTGGACGGGTTGGCCAGCGTGTCGATCCAGCCGCCCGAGTAGCAGGCCGAGATCGCGATCACGCGGTGGCGTATGCCCGCCCCGTCCAGCGCCTCGCGCAGCATCTCGGGGCTGATGGGCGGCACCTCCAGCGGCCAGTGCGAGGCCGCGAGCTGGTGGTTCTGGGCGCCGTGCGAGGTCATGTAGACCACGAGCACGTCGTTGTCCTTGTCCATGCGCGCGGCCAGGGCGTTCACCGCGTCCTCCAGGTTCTCGGGCGTGGCCCAGACATGGGTGTCCGCCGTTTCCGCATGGTTGAGCAGGTGCAGCACCCGGCCCTGCGCGTCAAAGCGTTCCTCCAGCAGCTTGGCGACCATGCTGCTCTCGCGCCGGAACACGTTCTCGCGCGCGTAGGGGGCGAAGACCAGGCCATAGACATCGGTCACGCCGGGGCGCTCGGCGGCCAGGGCCTCGGCCTGCTGCTGCATCAGCGCCTGCTGGGCCTCGAAGACGGCCTGCGACAGCCGCAGCCGTGCCGGCCGAGGCCCATCTTCCGCAGGGGCCGCCACCCAGGACTGGAGCGGAACATAGGTCATGCCGGCGCCGGTCACGGCCAGCAGCACCGCCATGAACACGGCGGTCCGCGCCCAGGACCGGGTGAAGCGGGCCATCAGCACGGCATGGGCGAGCATGTATGCAAGCATCATGGCGCCATAGATGCCCCAGAAGGCCCAGTAACCCACGCCCGTGGACCACCACGCAGGCCGGTGCGCCCCCAGCGCCATGAGCCCGTAGACGACGAGCGCTGCGGGCAACACGGCCACCGTGGACAGCACCAGCCAGGCCGCGAGCCCGCCCGCAGGCCGCTCTCCATCGGCCAGCGGCGCTGCCGGGGGCACAGCCCACCAGGCGGCGCCGACCAGCACCAGCATGGCCCACCAGTGCGACAGCCAGTTCCCCAGCTGGAAAACGGCCGGGCCGGGCGTGTGCAGGCGCTCCAGGCCCACCAGCAGCGCGCTGCACAGCAGCACCAGCACCAAGGCCTGCAGCGGCGTGGGCAGGGCCGCGCCCGTGCGGGGCTGCTTCAGGAGCGCTGCGCGCAGGCCTTCGGCCACCCAGCCGGCCCAGGCCAGCCGGGCGGGCTGGGCAGGGGGCGCGGCAGGTGCCGGTTGCGGCGCGGGATCTTCGGGTGCCGGGGCGCCGGGCTGGGGTTCCACGGAGGTGCGGTGGGTTTCCGGCACCTCGTCGAGGTCGTAGGGCCCGAACTGGCTTGGCAGGGTGTCCGGCCAGACATGGGTGGATTGGCGGTCGCGCATGGCCCGATCATGCCATCGGCACGCGGCAGGCCCATGTCAAAAAATGCCGTACGGCTACAGGGCGGGCAGGCCCGATGCGTAGAGCACGCCGCGCGGCGCGCGGCACAGGCCCCACAGGCGCAGCCCGGCCAGCTCGGCCACCTGCACGCCAGTGGCCGTGGGGGCCGAAATGGTCGCCAGGGCCGACAGCCCCACGCGCGCGCACTTGCGCACCAGTTCATGGCTGCCCCGGCTGCTGAGCACCACGAAGCCCGGCTCCCCGAGCCGCCCCGTGCGCGACAGCCAGCCGATGAGTTTGTCCAGGGCGTTGTGCCGGCCCACGTCCTCGCAGACCTGGGCCAGCGTGCCGTCGAGCTGCGCCCAGCCGGCCGCATGCAGCGAGCCCGAAAGCGCGTTGTGCGGCTGCTGGTCGCGCAGCTGTCCCAGGGCATGCAGCACCGTGGGCAGGTCCACCTGGGCAATCCAGTCGCGCGCCGGCAGCCGGGTGGGCGCCAGGTCCAGCGAGGCAAAGCTTTCCACGCCACAGACGCCGCAGCCGGTGCGGCCCGCCATGCTGCGGCGCCGGTCCTTGAGGCGCTCGAAGCTGCGTGTGGAGATCTCCAGGTGCACCTCGACACCCGGCACACCGGGGGGCAATTGGGCGGCGCCCGCATCGGCCAGACGCAGCGAGGTGCCACGGCAGTCCTCGGCACGGTCCAGGATGCCTTCGCTCAGCGCAAAGCCCAGGGCGAAGTCTTCCAGGTTCTCGGGGCTGGCCATCATCACGGCATGCGAGACACCGTTGAAGACCAGCGCCACAGGCGTCTCGGCCGCCAGGGTGTCGGCGCGCAGACTGCCCGCTTCGGGGGTATGCGGCTCGCCGAACACGCGCACCGGCCGCTGCGCCAGGGCGGAGAGTGCGTCCAGCCGTTGATCGAGGTCCGGGTCCGCGGGCGCGGTATCGATGCGGGCGTTCATGGCGCAGCCTCGGCTGCGGGCAGTTCCTGCGCGGCGGCAAGCCCCTGCTCGGTGATGTGCGCGGTCCAGCGGTCGTCGGCCTGCACCACGCGCACCCAGCCCGGCCCCTGCTGGCCGCCCACGGCGGCATCGCTCATGAGGGTGAGCTGGCGCATGAGCACGCTCGCCCCCTGGCCCAGGCGCTTGCCCAGGCGCGGCAGCGACATGCCCGCGCCCAACTCGCCGTGGGCCTGCGCCAGCGCGCGCAGGATGGCCCAGGCCAGCGGTTCCTGCTCGGGTGTGGTGGTCATCGGCTCACGGCGCCGTGGCCGCAGCAGCGGGGGACACCACCCCGTCCGGCAAGGCCACCAGATGGGGCACCAGCAGCACGGGGATGGACTTGGAGGTGGGCGTGCCTGCCGTATCGGCCACGGCCGACAGCGGCACCAGTGGATTGGTCTCGGGGTAGTAGGCAGCGATGTTGCCGCGCGGAATGTCGTAGGCCACGAGCTTGAAGCGGTCGGCCCGGCGCTCCTGGCCGTCGCTCCACACGGTCTGGATGTCGACCCAGTCGCCGTCCTTCATGCCCAGCGCACGGATGTCCTTGTCGTTGATGAAGACCACGCGGCGCTGGCCATAGACGCCGCGGTAGCGGTCGTCCATGCCGTAGATGGTGGTGTTGTACTGGTCGTGCGAACGCGTGGTGAACAGCGTGAACACGATGGAGTCCTTGAAACGCTCGCGCGCCCGGTGCGATGGCGTGTCCAGCGGCACCACGGGCGCATGGAAGCTGGCCTTGCCCGAGGCCGTGGCCCACACGCGCTCGCTGGCCGTGTTGCGCAGGCGGAACCCGCCGGGCACGGCCACGCGCTTGTTGAAATCCTTGAAGTCGGGGAACACCTTCTCGATCTGGTCGCGGATGCGCGCGTAGTCCTCCACCAGCCACATCCAGGGCACGTTGCTGCGCGCGCCGATGGTGGCTGCCGCCAGGCGCGCCACGATGGCCGGCTCGGACAGCAGGTGCTCGGACGCGGGCGGGTTGATGCCCACTGAGATGTGCACCATGCTCATCGAGTCCTCCACCGTCACGCCCTGCGGGCCGGTGGCCTGCACGTCGATCTCGGTGCGGCCCAGGCAGGGCAGGATCAGCGCCTCCTTGCCGTGCACGATGTGGCTGCGGTTGAGCTTGGTGGTCACGTGCACCGTGAGGTTGCAGCGCTGCAGGGCCTTCCAGGTCTCGTAGGTATCGGGCGTGGCCGCGGCGAAGTTGCCGCCCAGCGCGAAGAACACCTTGCCCTGGCCCTTGAGCATGAGCTCGATGGCCTCCACCGTGTCCACGCCGTTCTCGCGCGGCGGCTCGAAACCGAACACGTCGCGCAGTTTGTCCAGCAGGGCCACGGGAGGCTTCTCCCAGATGCCCATGGTGCGGTCGCCCTGCACGTTGCTGTGGCCGCGCACCGGGCAAGGGCCGGCGCCTTCGCGGCCGATGTTGCCGCGCATCATGAGCAGGCTCACGATGGCCTGGATGGTGGGCACCGAGTACTTGTGCTGTGTGATGCCCATGCCCCAGCAGGCGATGACGCTCTTGGCGCCGATGTAGATGTCTGCCGCGGAGCGGATCTGCTCCTCGGTCAGGCCCGACTCCTGCTCCAGCAGGGCCCAGGACTCGCTGCGCAGCTCATCCGCCATGGTGTCGAAACCGGTGGTGTGCTCGGCGATGAAGGCGTGGTCGAGCACGCCGCCGCGCGCTTCTTCCTGCTCCAGCACATGCTTCATCATGCCCTTGACGGCCGCCAGGTCGCCACCCACGCGCAGCTGGAAGTAGTGCGTGCTGATGGGGGTGGAGCCCAGCGTGGCCATTTCCAGCTTGTCCTGCGGGTCGGCAAAGCGCTCCAGCCCACGCTCGCGCAGGGGGTTGAAGCTCACGATGCGCGCGCCGCGCTTGTGCGCCTCGCGCAGTTCGCCCAGCATGCGCGGGTGGTTGGTGCCCGGGTTCTGGCCGAAGATGAAGATCGCGTCCGCGCACTCGAAGTCGTGCAGCGTCACCGTGCCCTTGCCCACGCCGATCTGCGGGCGCATGCCGCTGCCGCTGGGCTCGTGGCACATGTTCGAGCAGTCGGGGAAGTTGTTCGTGCCGTACTGGCGCACGAACAGCTGGTACAAAAAGGCCGCCTCGTTGCTGGCGCGGCCCGAAGTGTAGAAGATCGCCTGGTTGGGGTCTGGCAGCGCGTTCAGGTGGCGCGCGATGATGGCGAACGCATCGTCCCAGGAGATGGGGCGGTACTGGTCGCTGGGTGCGTGGTAGACCATGGGGTGGGTGAGTCGGCCCTGGTCTTCGAGCCAGAAGTCGCTCTGCCCCGCCAGCTCGGCCACGGTGTACTGGGCAAACAGCGCAGGGCCCGCGCGCCGGGCCGTTGCCTCGGCCGCCACGGCCTTGACGCCGTTCTCGCAGAACTCGAAGGTGGAGGCGTGGTTGCGGTCCGGCCAGGCGCAGCCCGGGCAGTCAAAACCGTCGGGCTGGTTGGCCGACAGCAGGGTCTTGGCACCCTTGATCGGAATGTCCTGGCGCAGCAGCGTGTTCTTCACGCTGTTGAGCGCACCCCAGCCACCGGCGGGGCCCTTGTAGAACTCGATCTTCTCTTCTTTCATCATGGTCTCCTGGGCAATGCCAGCCGGTTGGATCACGCCGCACCCGTGGCGTTCCCCGGCCTGCAACTGCCGTCCAGGGAATCAGGAGGGCGAAGCGACGGCATGTGCTCCGCTGGCGGTGCGCAAGCGCCCGCCCCCGATTCCGTTGCTTGCGCTCCGTTTGCGTTACTGGAAGAACTTGGCCGCGCTCACCAAGGTCTTGTAGATACCCCAGATCAGTGGAATGCCCACCGCCAGCCAGGCGAAGGCCACCAGCGCGGGGCTGGTGGTGCCACCGCTGCCGGGGCCACCGCCCACTTCGGCCGCCACGCTCTTTTCGTGGGCCAGCTTCTTCTCGTGCGCCAGTTCCTCGTCGCTCATGAACCACTTGTCGGCCAGCGGGCGCACCATCAGGTTGGCGATCAGTCCGATGACCAGCATGCCCACCAGGATGTACATGGTCTGGTTGTACACCTGTTCGCGCGGCAGGCCCAGCCCCAATTGGTATTCACGCATGTAGTTCACGACCACCGGGCCCAGGATGCCCGCCGTGGCCCAGGCCGTCAGCAGGCGGCCATGGATGGCGCCCACGAACTGCGTGCCGAACAGATCGGCCAGGTAGGCCGGCACCGTGGCGAAGCCGCCGCCGTACATCGACAGGATGACACAGAAGGCGCCCACGAACAGCAGCTTGCTGCCCGCGCCGGCGGAGCTGGGGATGCTGGCGTACATCAGGCCGCCGAGCACGAAGAAGATCACGTAGGTCATCTTGCGGCCGAACTTGTCGGACAGGCTGGCCCAGAAGAAGCGGCCACCGATGTTGAACAGCGACAGCAGTGCGGTGAAGCCACCGGCCACGGCCGCGATGGCGGCCAACTGGGCCTTGTCGAGTTCACCGAACTTCTGCGACACGCCGATCAGGCCGCCGCCGAAGACTTCCTGCAGCATGGGCGAGGCCATGCCGATCACGCCGATGCCGGCGCTCACGTTCATGCACAGCACGACCCAGATGAGCCAGAACTGGGGGATGCCCCAGACACGCTTCACGTGCACGTGGCGTTGCGTGATCATGGCATTGGCCGAGGGGGGTGGCGGCGTCCAGCCGGCAGGCTTCCAGCCCGTGGGCGGCACGCGGTAGCCCAGGGCACCGGCCATCATGAACACGAAATACACCAGCGCCATGACCACGAAGGTCTGCATCACGCCCACATCGGTGGGGCTGGAGAAGTTCTTCATCAGGTCCACGGCCAGGGGCGAACCGATCATCGCGCCGCCGCCGAAGCCCATGATGGCCATGCCGGTGGCCATGCCGCGGCGGTCCGGGAACCACTTGATCAGCGTGGACACGGGCGAGATGTAACCGAGGCCGAGCCCGATTCCACCGATCACGCCCGAGCCCAGGATCATGAGCCAGAACTGGTGCAGGTGGATGCCCAGCGCCGACAGCAGCATGCCGCCGCACCAGCACACGGCCGAGACCACACCGGCCTTGCGCGGGCCGGCACGCTCCAGCCAGCCGCCCCAGATGGCGGCCGAGCAGCCCAGGAAGACGAAGAACAGCGTGTACATCCACCCGAGCGTGGCCACACGCCAGTCGCAGCCGCTGGCGAACAGCTCGGCAAAGAAGCTCATGTCCTTGGCGCAGGCAGCCCCCGTGCCGGCCGTGGACAGCGCCTTGGACAGTGGCAGCCAGAACACCGAGAAGCCGTAGGCCATGCCGATGCACAGGTGGATGGCCAGGGCGGCCGGCGGCACCAGCCACCGGTTGAATCCCGGTGCGGCAATGATGCGTTCCTTGTCCAGAAACCCGGGGGATGGCATGGCCCCGGGCGCTGTCGCAGTGCCCGCTGTGGAAGCTGTCATGTGTTCTATCTCCTTGGATGGTGCGCAAGCGCTGTTGTTCTTGACCTCGGTCAATCGCGGTCGGGAGTGTCTGAACAGGAGGGGTGCAGCGTCAAATTGAATCGACACATGCTGCGATTCAACATTTGAATGATGCGAACACGAATCACGCGCAAAGCGGCCGTGTGCATGCATGGTGCGGCGCAGCATTGCAGCCCAGGGACGGGGCGGGAACCGGTGGAAGGCACCCAGCGCCGGGGGCTAATCCTTCAATTCGCCACAGTGCTGCGCCACATGGTCGCGCCACTCGGGCAGGTCCAGCAGTTCGAGCGCGGCTTCGAGCGCCCGGGATACGCGCGGGCCGCGCTGCGTCATGAAGCCAATGGGGGTGCGCACCTCGGGCGAGACCAGGGGCAGCGCTTCCAGGCCGCGCTCGCTGCGCGCGGCCGCCACCATGGCGCCCGGCAGCACGCTGTAAACCTCGCCCGACAGGACGGACAGCACCAGCGTCAGCACCGAGTTGGTCTCGATGGCGGGGGGAATCGGGGCGCCCGCCTCGCGCAGGGCCTCGTCGATGATGAAGCGGTTGTGCATGTCCGGCGTGAGCAAGCACAGGGGCAACTGGCCGGCATCCTTCCAGCGCATGGGCGGGCCGATGCGCAGGCGGTCCGGGTCGGGCACGCGGGCGCGGCGCAGCAGGTAGTAATGCTCGTTGCATTGCGGCCAGGAGCGCAGGTTCACGCGCTTGGCCTGCATGCGCTCGCTGTAGCCCACGGCCAAGTCCAGGGACAGGTCTTCGAGCCGCTGCTCCAGCTCCTGCGAGCTCATGGACAGCACCACGGGCAGGATGCCCGGGTGCCGCGCCTGCAGCATGGCGGCAAAGCGCGACAGGATGGGCACCGCCGTGGGCGTGGATGCCATGCGCAGGCGGCCCTGCGGCGCGATCTCGGTGCTGCGCAGCTCCTGGCGCAGCACCTCGTTGTCGCGCAGCATGCGCTGGGCGGTGGCCAGCACCGCCTCGCCCTCGTGGGTCAGACCCACATAGCTGCGCGCCCGTTGCACGATGACGACGCCGAACTCCTCCTCCAGCGCACGCAGGGCGTTCGAGAGGGCCGGCTGGGTGATGTGGCAGGCCTGCGCTGCGCGACCGAAGTGGCGGTGCTCGTCAAGCGAGACCAGGTAGCGCATGGCGGCCAGCAGGTTCATTGGCGCACCGCTCCTTCATCGCCCGGCTGCCGGGCCTTGCGCGGGCGCACGCTCACGTATCCTTGCTGACCGAGATGGTCGGGAACTTGGACGAGAAGTCCTTGGCCTGCTGGGCAATCTTGACGGCCACGGTGCGCGCCACCTTCTTGTAGATCTGCGCCACGTCGCCATCGGGGTCGGCCACCACGGTGGGCTTGCCGCTGTCGGCCTGCAGGCGGATCTGCATGTCCAGCGGCAGCGCGCCCAGGTAGTCCATCTGGTACTCGGCCGCCATCTTCTTGCCGCCGTCGGCGCCGAAGATGTGCTCCACATGGCCGCAGTTGCTGCATACATGCACTGCCATGTTCTCCACGATGCCCAGGATGGGCACGCCCACCTTCTCGAACATCTTGATGCCCTTCTTGGCATCGAGCAGCGCGATGTCCTGCGGCGTGGTCACGATCACCGAACCGGTCATGGGCACACGCTGCGACAGCGTGAGCTGGATGTCGCCGGTGCCGGGGGGCATGTCGACGATCAGGTAGTCGAGGTCCTTCCAGTTGGTCTGGCGCAGCATCTGCTCCAGCGCCTGCGTGGCCATGGGGCCACGCCAGATCATGGCGTCATCCTGGTTCACCAGGAAGCCGATGGACATGACCTGCACGCCGTGGTTTTCCAGCGGCTCCATGGTCTTGCCGTCGGCACTCTCGGGGCGGCGGGCAATGCCCAGCATCATGGGCTGGCTGGGGCCGTAGATGTCGGCGTCGAGCACCCCCACGCGCGCGCCCTCGGCCGCCAGGGCCAGGGCCAGGTTGGCGGCGGTGGTGCTCTTGCCCACGCCGCCCTTGCCCGAGGCCACGGCGATGATGTTCTTCACGCCCGGCAGCAGTTGCACGCCGCGCTGCACGGCATGGGCCGTGATCTTGGTGGTGATCTGCACGGCCACGTCTTCCACACCGGGCACACCTTTGGCAGCGGCCACCAGCAGGCGGCTGAGTTCGGCTTCCAGGCTCTTGGCCGGATAGCCCAGTTCCACGCCGAAGGACACCTTGCCACCGTCGATCTTCAGGTTGCGCAGCGCCTTCGTGCTCACGTAGTCCTTGCCCGTGTGCGGGTCTTGTACGCTGGAAAGTGCGGCCAGAAGGCCTTGTTCGGTGACTGCCATTCAATTAACTCCGGTAAGGCGGATAGTCTATCCAAGAGCCTATTCAAAGTCTTTTTGAAGCCGCGCAAGTCCCTTTTCGGGATGGACTGCAAGGCGCGGTGCGCAGTTGATAGCTCGGCTATCAACAAGCGCCGCAACGCCGCAGGCCGCCCGAAAACCGAAGGTTTCGCCGAAGGCAAAAGGCACTTGCCCTTCGGGTTGGAGTGAAATCGGGCGATTGGACGCCCCGGCTGCTTGCATGGGCACGAGCCCATGCGGCGCATCCGAAGCATCCACTCATCCCGATTGCACTCCAACGCGGCTGCAAAAAGACTTTGAACAGGCTCTCAGCCCCGCCCCGCGTAAGTGCAGGACAATGCGCGTCTTCCACCCCCTGTCACAGACTCCGAAAGCTCCCCCCGTGAAATTCAAGATGGCCGAGAAATCCCTGTTCGCCGTGCTGCTGCGCTCGCCCTGGTGGGTCAGCTTCCTGGTGGTGGGGGTGATCGCACTGGCCGCCGGCGCCTTGCTGCCGCGCGAGTACGCCTATGTCGGCGCCGTGGGCACGCTGCCCATCTTCGTGGTGGGCTGCATCGCGGCCTGGCGCCAGCTCAGGGCCCCCAGCCCGGCCCGGGTCGAGGAAATGCTGGGCGCCGTCAACAGCATGCCCTGGCGCCAGTTCTGCGATGCACTGGAGGCCGCCTGGGTGCGCGACGGCTGCACGGTGGAAAAGCCCAAATCCGGCCCCGTGGACCTGCGCGTGGCCAAGAGCGGCCAGGCCACCCTGGTCAGCGCCAGGCGCTGGAAGGCCGCCACCCATGGCATCGAGCCGATCCGCGAACTGCATGCCGCCATGCAGGCCGAGGGTGCTGCCACGGGCATCTACGTGATGACGCAGGGCCAGCTCTCCGACAACGCCCGCCTGTTTGCGCGCGACAATGGCATCACCGTGTTGCAAGGCCCCGGCGTGGCCAACCTGCTCCTGGCCAAAGCCTGAAGCCATCCGCCATGCGGGTTTCCCCAAGTGGCGGACCGCAGCCAACGCAGCACACTTGCCGTTGACCCCACCCACGCACGCGCCGATGCACCCACCCGACAGCCCTGCCCCGCCAGCCCCTCCCGCCACGGGCTTGCTGCTGACGGGCGGCGGAGCCCGAGCGGCCTACCAGGTGGGCGTGCTCGAAGCCATCGCCGACCTGCGCCAGGCCTGTGGCGCAGGCGACGAGCCCAACCCCTTTCCCATCATCACCGGCACCTCGGCCGGTGCCATCAACGCGGCGGCGCTGGCCTGCGGGGCCGACAACTTCGACCGGGCCGTGCGCCGCATCGCCCGCGTGTGGCGCGACTTCCATGCCCAGCAGGTGTACCGGGCCGACTCGCTGAGCGTGCTGCGCAGCGGCGCGCGCTGGCTGTCGCTGCTGTCGCTGGGCTGGGCCCTGGCGCGCTGGCGCCGCATGCGC
This sequence comes from Acidovorax sp. GW458-11-26-14-TSB4, assembly GCF_059423865.1. Classification (NCBI taxonomy): domain Bacteria; kingdom Pseudomonadati; phylum Pseudomonadota; class Betaproteobacteria; order Burkholderiales; family Comamonadaceae; genus Acidovorax; species Acidovorax sp. GW458-11-26-14-TSB4. Next base: position 33,708 of record NZ_JBWKYR010000019.1, on the reverse strand, counting down.
CCGCGCTCGCTGCTCGACAACTCGCCGCTCGAAAAACTGCTGGTGCGGCTGGTGCCGCTGGTGCGCCTGCCGCGCCTGCTGAAAAAGGGGCACCTCACGGCGCTGGCGGTCACGGCGTCAAGCTACAGCTCGGGCGAGCACGTGACCTTCTTCGAAACCAACGCCCCGCTGCAGCCCTGGGTGCGCTCGCAGCGCAAGGCGGCGCGCGACCGCATCACGCACGAGCACCTGCTCGCCTCCTCGGCGATTCCCTTCGTGTTCCCGGCCAAGCCCATCAGCATGGGCGACCACATGGAGTACTTCGGCGATGGCTCCATGCGCCAGTCGGCGCCCATCGCGCCGGCCATCCACCTCGGGGCCGAGCGCATCCTGGTGGTGGGCGCAGGCCGCATGCACGAGCCCAAGGGTGATGCCTCGGCCAACCCCACGCCGACCTACCCCTCGCTGGCGCAGATCGCAGGGCATGCGCTGTCCAACATCTTCCTCGACGCGCTCTCGGTCGACGTGGAGCGCGTGCAGCGCGTGAACCAGACGCTCTCGCTGATCCCGCCCGAGGTGCGCGCCAGGAGTGCCCTGCGCCCCATCGAACTGCTGGTGATCGCCCCCTCGCAGCGCCTGGACGCCGTGGCCGCCCGCCATGTGGGCAATCTGCCCACCCCCGTGCGCGCCATGCTGGGCGCCCTGGGCGTCACCTCCAACATGGCCGACGTGCGCGGCGCAGCCCTGGCCAGCTACCTGCTGTTCGAGTCGGGCTACACGCGCGAACTCATGGCCCTGGGCCGCGAAGACACGCTGGCCATGCGCACCGAGGTATGCCAATTCTTTGGCTGGACGGATACAGGCGCTGAAGTACAAACCCGCCTGCACACGGACAGCGCGCCTACGGCGCCTTGAGCACATCCTTGGGCAGCCAGCCCAGGCCGTGCGCATGCAGGCTCTGCACATACAGCCGGTCCGCCGTCTCGGTAATGGCCGTGCTCTCAGGGTAGGCGCCCGCCGGGTCCTGCAGATCGGCCACCACCTTTCCATCGTCGGTGAAGGCGATCACGTGGCCATAAGGTTTGGGAATGGGCCACAGTACGCGCGGCAGGCGCAAGGTCAGGCTGCGCAGCCAGGGCTTGCCGGCCATGTTGTCGATGGCGGCGCCGCGCGGCTTGGCAAATCCCATCCAGATGCGCCCGTCCTGCCCGCGCATGAGGTTGTCGGGGTAGCCGGGCAGGTTGTCGAGAAGGACTCGCGCCTGCGGGCCCGGCGGCGCGCTGCCGATGTCCAGATCCCTCGCGTCCACCGCGATCTTCCACACCCGGTACTTGCCGATCTCGTTGACGAACAGGCTCTGCTCGTCCCGGCTCAGCGCCACGCCATTGGCGAAGCTGATGCCCCGGGCCACCACGCGCGTAACGCGGGTGGCGGGGTCGTATTCGAGCACTCGGCCGGTGCTGGCTTGCTCCAGGATGTCGAGCACGCTGGCCTCGAAGGTGCCGCCCCAGTCCTTGGGCGCAAACCGGGTGGAGGCATCGCTCAGATACATCCTGCCGCTTTTTGCCACCACCACGCCATCGGCATAGCGGATGGGGTCATTGCCGACCTTGTCGGTGAGCAGGCTGACCTTGCCGTCGGGGCCGATGGACAGCAGGCCCTTGACCGCATCGGCCGCGATCAGGTTGCCTGCCGCGTCGAAGTCGAAGCCCAGCACGCGCCCGCCGGTGTTGGCGAACACCTGCTGGTCCGTTCCGTCGGGGTTCATGCGCAGGATATTGCCGCTCAGCACCGTGGTGTAGAGCTTGCTGTCCCGGCCCACGGCGATGTGCTCGGGGCCGATCTCGCCCTTCAGGTCGATCATGCGCAGCCCGGCCAGGCGCTGGTTGGGGGCATGCACGCCCTGGTAGCCGGGCGCGGGGGGTGCCGTCCAGACGACGGGTGCGATGGGCACCGGCCACCACGCCAGGTAGGCGGCCCCCGCCAGCACAGCGATCCCCAATCCCCCTGCCAGCCTGCCCCAGCGCATCTTGGCCATGCCTGTCTCCCCCTTTGTTCTTGAGCCGGGCATTGTGGCATCTGCCCCTGCCAGGCCCAAGGTGGTCCCGAGCGCCTAAAATCATGGGTTCCGCCCGAGAAAGTACGACCCATGACGTCATCCGCACGCAAGCTCTTCGTCACCACCGCCCTGCCGTATGCCAACGGCAATTTCCACATCGGCCACATCATGGAATACATCCAGGCCGACATCTGGGTGCGGTTCCAGCGCATGCGGGGCCACGCGGTCAACTTCGTCGGTGCCGACGACACGCACGGGGCGCCGATCATGATCGCGGCCGAGAAGGCCGGCAAGACGCCCCAGCAGTTCGTGGCCGACATCGCGGCCGGCCGCAAGCAGTACCTCGATGGCTTTCACATCAGCTTCGACAACTGGCACAGCACCGACGGCCCGGAAAACCACGAGCTGGCGCGCCAGATCTACCGCGACCTGCGCGACCGCGCCGACGGCTCGCTGATCGAGACCCGCACCATCGAGCAGTTCTTCGACCCCGAGAAGAACATGTTCCTGCCCGACCGCTTCATCAAGGGCGAGTGCCCCAAGTGCCATGCCAAGGACCAGTACGGCGACAACTGCGAGGTCTGCGGCTCCGTCTACGCACCCACCGACCTGATCAACCCGTTCTCGGCCCTGTCGGGCGTCAAGCCCGAGCTCAAGAGCTCGGAGCACTTCTTCTTCAAGCTCTCGGACCCGCGCTGCGTGGAGTTCCTCGAAAACTGGACCCAGGACGGCAAATTGCAGCCCGAGGTGGCCAACAAGATCAAGGAGTGGTTCACCGTCCGCACCAACCCGGACGGCACCACCAGCGAAGGCCTGGGCGACTGGGACATCTCGCGCGACGCACCCTACTTCGGCATCGAGATCCCCGATGCGCCGGGCAAGTACTTCTACGTCTGGCTCGATGCGCCCGTGGGCTACCTGGCCTCGCTCAAGAACTGGTTCGACAAGGGCGGCCCCAAGGAGAAGCATGGCGACACCCGCAGCTTCGACGAATACATGGCCGCGCCCGACACCGAGCAGTACCACTTCATCGGCAAGGACATCGTGACCTTCCACACGCTGTTCTGGCCCGCGATGCTGCACTTTTCCGGCCGCAAGACGCCGGACAACGTGTTCGTGCACGGTTTCCTCACCGTGAACAACGGCGAGAAGATGAGCAAGAGCCGCGGCACGGGCCTGGACCCGCTCAAGTACCTGGGCCTGGGCATGAACCCCGAGTGGCTGCGCTACTACCTGGCGGCCAAGCTGTCCAACCGCAACGAAGACATCGACTTCAACGCCGACGACTTCATGGCGCGCGTGAACAGCGACCTGATCGGCAAGTACGTCAATATCGCCAGCCGCGCGGCGGGCTTTCTGACCAAGCGCTTCGAGGGCAAGCTCACCACGCAGTTCGGCACCGATGGCGCAGCCCTGCTGGCCGAGATCCGCGGCGCGGGCGATGCGCTGGCCCAGATGTACGAGGCACGCGAGTTCGGCAAGGCCACGCGCGAGATCATGCTGCTGGCCGACAAGGTGAATGCCTACGTGGACCAGAACAAGCCCTGGGACCTGGCCAAGGACGCCGCCAACAACGAGGCCCTGCACCAGGTGTGCTCGGTGCTGATCAACGCCTTTGCCGTGCTCACGCGCTACCTGGCCCCGGTGCTGCCGGGCCTGGCCCGCGCGGTGGAAGCCTTTGTCGGCAGCGACATGCAGCGCTGGACCGTGGCCGGCGACGTGCAGGCCATCGCCCCCTACCAGCACCTGATGCAGCGCGTGGCGCCCGAGCAGCTCGACGCACTGTTCGAAGCGCCGGCACAACCGGAAGCTGCGGCACCTGAAGCGGCCGCACCCGGCGGTGAGGAACTGGCTCCCACCATCGGCATCGACGACTTCACCAAGATCGACCTGCGCATCGCGCTGATCGTGAACTGCGAGCCGGTGGAAGGCTCGACCAAGCTCCTGCGCCTGACGCTGGATGTGGGCGAAGGCCGCACGCGCAATGTCTTCAGCGGCATCGCCAGCGCCTACCAGCCGGCCGAGCTGATCGGCAAGCACACGGTGATGGTGGCCAACCTGGCACCGCGCAAGATGAAGTTCGGCGTGTCCGAAGGCATGGTGCTGGCCGCCAGCCATGGCGACGAGAAGACCCAGCCCGGCATCTACGTGCTCAACCCCTGGCCGGGCGCCACGCCGGGCATGCGCGTGCGCTGAGCCTTACGGGAACTGCAGCGCCTGCGGGCGCTACGTGCGGCCCTGGCGCCGCAGGTACCACTCGGCCACGAGCGCATTGGGCACCCAGCACAGCCAGGCGATGACGGGGTAGGACAGCTCTTCATCAATATCGGCCGCCATGCTGGCGCCCAGGTAGATGCGCAGCGTGATGGCGGCGGCCGTGAGCGCGAAGCTGCGCAGCATCCAGCGCCGGTGCTCGGCCAAGCGCCGCTGCAGGGCGAACGCCAGGCCCATGCCGGTGGTCACGATCCATGCGGCGCCCAGTGCGAAGAAGCCCAGGGCCGCCACCCACCCTGACATCGCGTCCCATGCCAGGGGGAGCGAGCTCAGCCAGGCGACCAGGATAGACAGCACATAGGCCCGCCCCGTCCAGCGGTGCAGGGCGGGAAAGCGCGCACGCCAGGCTGGCACGAACTGCAGCGGCCCGAGCACCAGCGCCAGCGAGGCGCTGACCGCATGCACGACGAAAGGCCGGGGCCACAGCGCGAGGCTGGGCAGGTCCGACGGCAGGGGCGTGCCGGGCAGCGCATAGCGCAGCGAAAACAGGCCGATGGCCAGCGCCGACAGCGCCAGCAGGGCCCAGGACCAGGCCAGGGCAGGAGAGGAAAAGAGGCGTGTCTTCATCGCAGAACCTTGAAGGGATGGGAGTCCATCCACTCTAGGCAGCGCGACTCAGGCCCGCATTAGCCCCGGCTGACACCAGCGTGAGCAAGGTGCACCCGCGCCACCAGGCCCGCCACCCCGTCCTCGCGCGCCCGCAGTTCTATCCGAAGTCCGTGGCGCAGCGCCGCCGCCCGGGTGATGGCCAGGCCCAGGCCGCTGCCGTCGGCGGCGGCACCGGGCACGCGAAAGAAGCGGTCGAACACCCGCTCCAGCAGTTCGGGCGGTATGCCGGGCCCGGTGTCGACGATGTCCACCGCCGGGCCGCCCGCCAGCAGGTGCAGGCGCACCTCGACGCTGCCGCCCTCGGGGGTGTATCGCAGCGCGTTGTCCAGCAGGTTGTCGAACACGCTGCGCAGATCGCTGGCCACGGCATTCACGCGCACGGCGCAGGCACCGCTGAAGCCCACCTCTATGCGCCGCTGGTCCGCCAGCGGCATGAGCTGGCCCACGCTCTCGCGCAGCAGGGCCTTGATGTCCACCGGCTCCGCGGGCGCCTGCACCGACGCCGGGGCTTCCTGGCGCGAGAGGCGCAGCAACTGGCCGATCAGGTGCCGGGCCCGGCGCATGCCGGCATCGAGCTGGGCGAATTGCTGTTGCGCATCGCCCGGGGGCAGCAGCGGCTGCAGGTTCTCCATCTGCAGCGCCATGGCCGCCATGGGCGTGCGCAGCTCGTGCGCGGCATCCTGCACGAAGCGGCGCTGGGCCGCAAAGGCCTCCTCCAGCCGCGCGAGCAGGGCATTGAACGAACCGACCAGCGGCACGATCTCTTCGGGCACACGGCCCATGGGTATGGCCCCCAGGCTGCGGTCGTTGCGCTCGGCCACCTCATCGGCCACGGCGCGCAGCGAGCGCGACGCGCGGCCCACCACCCGCCACAGCGTGAACAGCAGCGCAGGCACCAGCAAGGCCAGGGGAACGATGGCGTACAGAGTGCGCACGGCCACCTCCTCCTGCAGGAACTGTTCGCTTTGCAGCACCTGCACGCGGTGCTGGTACTGCCCACCCGGGGACGTGGTGTAGACGCGCCATCCAGGCGCCCAGGCATCACGGGTGCGCAGGCGCTGGTGGCCCGTTGCCGCCTGCAGGGGCACGCCGATCTCAGGGCCGGAGGTGGCGAGCAAACGGCCATCGGCCGACCAGACCTGCACGACGAAGGCACCCCATTCCACGATATGGGTGCGGCTGAGCGGGGGCAGCAGCTCGACCGCATCGCCCTGACCGGCCGGACCGCCCGCCAGGTGGGAGCGCGCCAGTATCTCCATTTGGTACTGCATGAAGGTATGGATGAGCGCGCTGTAGCTGGCCCAGAAGGCCCCGCCCGCCACCAAGGCACCCGCCAGCACCCAGGGGGCCAGCCAAAGCAGGATCTGCCCGCGCAGCGAGCGCGGGCGGTACCAGCGGGGCGCAGCCTCGGGCACTGGGCCCGTCATGGCGCCGCCACTCGCCAGCCCAGGCCGCGCACGTTGCGGATCGCATCGGGCCCGAGCTTGCGGCGCATGCCGTGGATGAGCACGTCCACGGCATTGCTGCTGACCTCCTCGCCCCAGCCGTAGATGCGGTTCTCGAGCTGCTCGCGCGAGAGGATGGCCCCGGGCCGCTCCAGCAGCGCATGCAAGAGCGCGAATTCGCGTGCCGTGAGGGCGCCACGCACGCCATCCTGCAGCACCTCGCGCGTGGCCAGGTCCAGCTGCACGGCACCGTTGCCCAGCAGCGACTGGGCGGCCCCGCTGCGCCGGCGCACCACGGCGCGCATGCGCGCCAGCAACTCGGTCATCTCGAAAGGCTTGAGCAGGTAGTCGTCGGCCCCGGTATCGAGCCCGAGCACGCGGTCCTCGACCCCATCGCGCGCCGTGAGCACCACCACCGGCGTGAGGTCGCCGCGCGAGCGCGCACGGCGCAGCACCTCGGTGCCGTCCAGCCCGGGCAGGCCCAGGTCCAGCAGCACGCAGCTGTAGTCGCCATCGGCCAGGGCACTGTGGGCCAGCTCGCCATTGCGCACCCAGTCCACCGACCAGCCCGCGCCCTTGAGCGCGTGCGTGAGGCCGCGCCCGATCATATCGTCGTCTTCCACCAGCAATGCGCGCAACGGGGGTCTCCTTGAGGAAAATGGGGCAGCGCAAGCCTAGCGCGGGATTCTTAGCCGGCCGTGAGCAGCGCCACGCAGGGTGGCTAACGGCAGGCTAAGAAAGCCTTCCTACAGTCCACCGGCCTGCCGCGGCAAAGCTACCACCGCGGCGGCCCCCTGTCCACGCAGGTACGCCCTGCCCCGAATCCCTTTCTTTCTGTGGAAACCGAGACCATGACGCTTCGCCTCCCGCATTCATCGATCCGCCTCCTGGCGGCACTGGCCGCCACGCTGCCCTTTCTGGCGCCTGCCAGCGCCCAGGCGCAGGAGGCAGGCGCAGCCTCCACCTGGGGCCTGGGCCTGGCCGTCAGCGCCGACCGCAAGCCCTACCGCGATTTCGACGACAAGCTGCAACCCTTGCCCTTGCTGACCTACGAGAACCGCTGGATCAGCATTGCCGGCCCCGGGGTGGATTTGAAACTGCCCTCGCTGGGACCCGTAGGCCTGCGGTTGCGCTCGCGCTTCGGCTTCGAGGGCTACGAGGCCGAGGACTCGCCCTGGCTGGCCGGCATGCACGAGCGCAAGGGCAGCCTGTGGCTGGGTGCCGCCGCCACCTGGGATGCGGGACCCGTGCAGCTCTCGGCCGAGCTGCTGGGTGACGCCTCGGGCCACAGCAAGGGGCGCCAGTTCTCGCTCAAGGCCGAGCGCCGCTTCCAGCAAGGCGCCTGGGACATCACGCCGCGCCTGGCGCTGCAGCAGCAGGACCGCAAGACTGTGGATTACTACTATGGCGTACAGGCAGGCGAGGCCCGGCTGGGCCGCCCGGCGTATGAAGGAAGCTCGGCCGTGAACCTGCAGGCCGGCGTGCGCGTGGGCTACACGCTGGCGCCGCGTCAGTGGATGTTCGTGGACGTGAGCGCCACGCGACTGGGCAGCGCCATCAAGGACAGCCCGCTGGTCAACCGGTCGAGCCAGCCAGCGGTGACGGCCGGCTACCTGTACCGCTTCTGAGCCTATTCGGCGCGGATGTTGGCCGCCTTCACCACCTCGCCGTATTTGCGCAGGTCGGCCTCGATCTCGCTGCGGAACTGGGCCGGCGTGTTGCCCGAGGCCACGATGCCCAGCCCGGCCAGGCGCTCCTTGACGTCGGGCGACTGCACCACCGCATTGAGCTCGCGCTGCAGGCGCTCGACGATGGCCGTGGGCGTCTTCGCGGGCGCAAGGATGCCGATCCACGAATTGACTTCGAAGCCGGGCACGCCCGACTCGGCCACCGTGGGCACGGCCGGCAGCGAGGGCAGGCGCTGCGCGGTGGACACGGCAATGGCCTGCACCTGGCCGCGCTGGATGAAGGGGTAGGCCCCCGCCACGGCCGTGTACAGCATGGGCAGCGAGCCGCCCACCACGTCGGCCAGCGCCTGGCCGCCGCCCTTGTAGGGCACGTGCACGAACTTGGCGCCGGTGCGCACGCGCAGCAACTCGCCCGCCAGGTGCGGCGTGCTGCCCGTGCCCGCGCTGCCGTAGGAGATGCCGCCCTCGGTGGCCTTGGAATGCGCGACCAGCGCCGCGAAATCCTTGGCCGGCACCGAGGGGTGGGTGACGATGACCAGCGCCGCATCGCCGATCTTGCTGACCGGGGCGAAGTCCTTGAGCGTGTCGAAGGGCACCTTGGCGAACACATGGGGGTTGATGACCATGGTGCCGTCGAAGCCCACCACCAGGGTGTAGCCGTCGGGCGCCGCCGTGGCGCCCATCTGCGTGCCGATGTTGCCCGATGCGCCGGGCCGGTTGTCCACCACCACCTGCTGGCCCAGGCGGGCCCCCAGGCGCTCGGCCACCACGCGGGCGCCGGTGTCTGTCACCCCGCCCGGCGCAAAGGGCACGATGAGGCGGATGGGCTTGTTCGGGTAATCCTGGGCCAGGGCTGGCCCGGTCAGCAGGCACAGCGCGGCCAGGCCAGCGGCGGCACGCCGCGACAGCAGTCGATTCGTCATGATTTGTCTCCTTGATTTTTAAAAAAAGCCAACGTGCCCTGCGCTCTGGTGGCGCATGGTGCGGGCACGTGGCGTTGTCGGCCTTACTCGGCGCTGATGCCGCCACGCTGGGCCACCTGGGCCCACTTGCGGGTCTCGCCCTCCACGAAGCGGCGGAACTCCGCGGGTGGCGTGAGCACGATGCTGGCGCCCTGGTCCTGCATCTGTTTGGTCACGGCCGGGTCGGCCGCCACCTTGCGCAGGTCCTGGTTGATGCGATCGACCACCGCGTCGGGCAGGCCGGCCGGGCCGAACATGCCGTACCAGTTGAGCGACTGCACGCCAGCCAGGCCCGCCTCCTTGAAGGTCATGGCCTCGGGAAAGATGCCCATGCGCTGCTCGGCCGCCACGCCCACCACGCGCAGCTTGCCTGAATGGATGTGGGGCAAGGCCGTGAGCACGCTGGTCACGCCAGCTGGCAGGTGGCCGCCGATGATGTCCACCATGATGGGCGCGCCGCCCTTGTAGGGCACGCCCGTGATCTGCAGGTTGCCCGACTGGCGGATGAGTTCGCCGGTCAGGCGCGTCTGGCCTTCCGAATAACCCACGGGAACCTCCTTCTCGCGCGCTGCCTTGAGCAGGTCGGGCAGTTGCTTGTAGGGGCCGTCGGCCGCCACCACCAGCACCATGGGCGAGTTGGCGATGTTGGTCACCGGTGTGAAGGCCTTGGCCGTGTCGTAGGGCAGGCTCTTCATGAGCACGGGGTTGATGGCGTGCGAGCCCACCACCAGCAGCAGGGTGTGGCCGTCGGACGCGGCCTTGGCCACATAGCTCGAACCGATCACGCCGTTGGCGCCGGTGCGGTTGTCCACGATCACCGACTGGCCCCAGACCTCGGACAGGCGCTGCGCCATGAGGCGGCCCACGATGTCGGTACCGCCCCCGGCCGAGTACGGCACGACGATGGTCACGGGCTTGCTGGGGTACTTGCGCTCCTGGGCATGGGCGCCGATGAGCGGGCTGGCCCCCCAGGCGGCGATGGCGGCCAGGGCGGTGCGGCGGGTGGTGTTCGAAAGGGATGGATGCATGTCCATGCGTTTTGTCTCCAGGTGTAGTTTGAATGGAATGGTTGGTATCAGTTTTTCATTGCGCTGCGCGCCGCCCGCGACGCATAAAACTGGCGCGGCGCAGGCAAGTGCCCCCGCGCAAGGGCCGCCCCGCCGCGAAGGCGGCGTATCCAGCGCTTGCGCTGGGGGCGTCCCCCTCCCAGATTGCGAAGCAATATGAGAGAGGGGTGAAGGCGCGAAGCGACTCAGGGGGTGTTTCATTTCAGGCGGGCACCGGCTCGGCCTCGCGGCGCTTGTCGCGCTGGCGCCGCAGCCAGGCGATGGAGCGGCCGCCCAGGGGGCGCTGCAATTGCTCCTGCGCGAAGTCCACGGCCGAGAGCAGCGCGTCGAGCGAGAGCCCGGTGGCAAAGCCGCTGCGCTCGGCCAGCAGCACCAGGTCCTCGGTCGCCAGGTTTCCGGCAGCACCGGGCGCGAAGGGGCAGCCGCCGATGCCACCCACGCTGGCGTCGAAGCGGCGCACGCCGGCCTCCAGCGCGGCCCAGGCGTTGGCCGCGCCCATGCCGCGCGTGTCGTGCAGGTGCACGGCCAGGCGCTCCAATGGCACCACGTCGCGCAGCGCCGCAAAGCGCTCCTTGACCATGCCTGGCGAGGCAGAGCCGATGGTGTCGGCAATCACCACCTCGCCCGCGCCGGCCGCATGCATGCGCGCGGCCAGGCGCAGCACCTCGGCCAGCGGTGTCTCGCCTTCGAAGGGGCAGTCGAAGGCCACGGCCACGTAGGCGCGTGTGCGCAGGCCCAGCGCCTGGGCCGCGGCCAGGGTCTGCTCGCTCACGTCGAGCGCCTGCGCCAGGCCCATGTTGATGTTTTTGCGGTTCATGGTCTCGGTGGCGGAGAGCACCACGGCGATCTCCTGCGCGCCGACGGCATGGGCGCGCTCCAACCCCTTGAGGTTGGGTACCAGCACCGAGGTGCGCAATTGCGGCCAGCGCGCGGCGATGCGCGGCACCAGTTCGCCTGCGTCGGCCATCTGCGGCACGGCCTTGGGGGAGACGAAGCTCGTCGCCTCCACGCTCTGCACGCCGGCCTCGGCCAGCAGGGCGATGAGCTGCAGCTTGGCATCGGTGGACAGGTGCACGGCCTGGTTCTGCAGGCCATCGCGCGGGGCTACGTCGGTGATGTGGATGTGGTTGTCACCCATGGCGCCCCCTCACGCGATCACGCCGTCTTCGCGCAGCCGCGCCAGGCGCTCGGCCGGGTAGCCCAGCCAGCCGCCCAGCACCTCGCTGGTCTGCTCGCCCAGGCGCGGCGGCGGCGTGAAGGCCTTGGGCTGCGCGCCCGAGAGCTTGACCGGGTTGCCCGGCATGCGCATGGCCTCGCCGCTGGGCAAAGGCACCGTGACGACCATGTCGCGCGCCAGCACCTGCGGGTCGGCCAGGGCCTGGGCGAAGTTGTTCACCGGGCCGCAGGGGATGCGCGCGGCGCGCAGCACTTCCAGCCAGTGCTCGGTGCCCTGTTTGCGCAGCTCGGCGCCCACCAGTGCATCGATCTCGGCCTTGGCCGCGAAGCGCACGGGCTGCTGGCGGTATTCTGGCTTGCGCAGGGCATCCAGGCCGATGCATTCGACGAAGCGCTCGAAAAAGGCGTCGCCGATGCAGGCGATGATGATGTGGCCATCGGCCGTGGGGTAGCTGTTGTAGGGCACGTGCACGAAGTGGCCGTTGCCGATGCCCTCGGGCACATGGCCCGACATGAAGTACATGGTGGCCATGTAGTTGAGCAGCGAGATCTGCGCGTCCAGCATGGAGATGTCCACATGCTGGCCGCGCCCGGTGTGGTCGCGTTCCACCAGCGCGGCCAGCACGCCCACGGCGCCGAACATGCCGCCGCCCAGGTCGCCGATGGGGATGCCGCTGCGCGTGGGCCCGGTGGCCGGCGTGCCGGTGATGGACATGCCGCCCCCCATGGCCTGCACCACCTGGTCGAAGGCCGGGCGCTGGGTCTGCGGGCCGGTCTGGCCGAAGCCCGTGACCGAGCAGGTGACGATGCGCGGGTTGACCTGCGACAGTGCCTTGTAGTCGATGCCCAGGCGCTCGGTCACGCCCACGCTGAAGTTGTCGAACACCACGTCGGCCTGGCGCACCAGGTCCAGGAACACCTCGCGCCCCGCGGGGGACTTGAGGTCCACGCACACGCTTTCCTTGTTGCGATTGAGCGTGAGGTAGTAGGCGCCCATGCCTTCGCGCGAGTAGTCGGGGTCGTTCTCCAGCAGCCGGCGCGTGCCTTCGCCGCTGCCGGGCGGCTCCACCTTGATGGTGCGCGCCCCCAGGTCGGCCAGCAGCATGGTGCCGTAGGGGCCAGACAGCATATGGGTCAGGTCCAGCACGGTGATGTGTTCGAGTGCCACGTCGGGTGTCTCCTTGTTCGTTGAGTACGCTGCCTGTTTGCACGGTGCGTGCCAGCCCCATGCAAGGCCACAAGTGGTTGATTTCATTGGATTTTGTAAAATCACGATGGCAACAACGCGTTTCATGCAACATCTATGAAACAATAAAACGTTTCAGGAGACACGCATGGCACTGCCCCCGTTCACCCCCACGGACCTGCCGCGCCTGTGCTTTCTCAGCTACCGGCAGATCCGCGAGTTCGCCATGCCGGTGGTGGCCGAGTACGCGGGCCGCGCGCAGATTGAGGTCGTGGACGGCACCTTCGGCGGGGCACTGGCGATTGCCCAGGACCGGGTGGAGCGCGGCGTGGTGGACGCCTTCGTGAGCGCGGGCTCGAACGCCAGCATCCTGCGCGCGGGGCTGCGCGCGCCGGTGGCCACCATCCAGCTGGGTGGTTTCGATCTGCTGCAGGCGCTGATCAAGGCCCGGCGCATCGCGGGACGCGTGGGCGTGGTGATGTACGGGCAGACCATCCCCGAACTGGAGGCCGTGAAGGACCTGCTCAACATCGAGATCAGCCAGCACGCCTACCAGACGCCGGACGACGCGCGCCAGCGCTTCGAGGCGCTGCGGCGCGAGGGCTTCACGGTCATCGTCGGCTCCAGCCTGGTGGTGGAGCTGGCCGAGGAGGCCGGTCTGGTGGGCCTTTTGGCGTATTCGCTGGCCAGCATCCGCAAGGGCTTCGACGATGCGCTGGAACTGGCGCGCGTGGCGCGGCTGGAGGCCGGCCGCTACGAGCAGTTGCACAGCGTGCTGCACAACCTGCAGGAGGCCGTGGTCGCCGTGGACCGGCAGGACCGCATCATCGCCGTGAACCCGCCCATGCAGCAGCTGCTGGGCGGCCCTGGGCTGCGCGTGCAGGGCCAGGCGCTCGATGCGCTGCAGCCCGCGCTCTCACTGCGCGCCACGCTGGACAGCGGCCTGCAGGAGCGCGCCGTGGCCCAGCGCTTCGCGCAGCGCGACTGGGTGGCCCACCGCACCCCCATCCGCGAGCATGGCGAGATCGTGGGCGCGGCGCTCACACTGTACGACGCGGGCACCATCCAGGCGGCCGACACCAGCCTGCGCATGATGCAGCGGCGCCAGCAGCATGCGGCGCGCCACGGCTTTGGCAGCCTGGCCGGCACCAGCCCGGCGCTGCAGCGCGCCATCGCCAGCGCGCGGCGCTTTGCGCGCACCGACCTGGGGGTGCTGATCACGGGAGAGAGCGGCGTGGGCAAGGAGCTGTTCGCCCAGGCCATGCACAACGACAGCAGCCGCGCAGGAAGGCCCTTCGTGGCGGTCAACTGCGCGTCCTTCCCCGAATCACTGCTGGAGAGCGAGCTCTTCGGTTATGAGGAAGGCGCCTTCACCGGCTCGCGCCGGGGCGGCAAGCGCGGGCTGTTCGAGGCCGCGCACACGGGCACGCTGTTTCTGGACGAGATCGGCGACATGCCGCTGCCGCTGCAGACGCGCCTGCTGCGCGTGCTGCAGGAGCGCGAGATCATGCGCCTGGGCGCCACCGCGCCCATCCCCATCGACGTGCGCGTGATCGCCGCCACGCACCAGCCGCTGGTGGAGCTGATCGCGGCGCAGCGCTTCCGCCAGGACCTGTACTACCGCCTGAACACGCTGCGCCTGGCCCTGCCCGCGCTGCGCGAGCGGCGCGAGGACATCCCGGCCATCGCCACGCCACTGGTGGCGCGCTGCCTGGCACGGCTGGGCTCGCCCCTGGACGCCGCCGCCGCGCTGGCGCCGCTGCTGTCGCTGCTCACCAGCTATGACTGGCCGGGCAATGTGCGCGAGCTGGAGAACCTGGCCGAGCGCATCGCCGTGTTTCTGCTGCAGTTCGACCGGGTGGGCGACGTGCGCTACGCCGAGCTGGCGCACGACTGCCCGGAGCTGTTCGCGCAGCCTGGTGTGCAAGGCGCCACGGACATGCCGCTGGCCGAGCGCGTGGCCCAGGCCATGGAACTGGCGGGTGGCCGCCGCGCCGAGGCCGCGCAGCGCCTGGGCGTGAGCCGCTCCACGTTGTGGCGCTGGCTGCGCGAGCTGGAAGGTGCGGAGCCGCCCACCGGTCAATGACCGACGTAGCGCCCGGGGCGGTGGCTGATCCAGAGAAAGCCGCTCATCACCAGCACCGCGAGCACCGAGTACGCCACCCGCTCGGGCGGCACGATGAACAGCGCCATCAGCACCACGGCGCCGTCGATGCCCATCTGCACCTTGCCCGCGCGGATGCCGTAGCGGTCCTGCATGTACAGCGACAGCACCGTGGCGCCGCCCAGGCTGGAGCGGTGGCGCGCGAGGAACAGGCAACCCGTGCCCAGCAGTAGCCCACCGAGCAGCGAGGCGAACAGCGGATTCAGGTAGTCCACGTGCATGACGTGCGGAAACAGCTCGGTGAGCCCCGAGAGCAGCGCCACCGAGACAAAGGTCTTGAGCGTGAACTCGCGGCCCATGCGCGTCCAGGCGAACCAGTAGAACGGCAGGTTCACCAGGAAGAACAGCTTGCCGAACGACACACCGGTGACGTAGTGCGCCAGGAAGGCAATGCCCGCCGTGCCGCCCACCAGCAGGCCGGCCTGGTTGAACAGCATGAGCGCCATGGCCACGAACAGGGTGCCCGCGAAGATGGCCTGGGCGTCCTCGTAGGTGCCGTGGCGCAGGGATTCAGCGGTGTCGATGGGCGGGGCAGGGGTGTCGGACATGGTGAGGTGCATCAGGATACAGCGCCGAGGGGGCAGATGGCGCCTGTACCGGTGAAAGCAAGCACCGCGCCAGAACGCGGCATCCCAGGGCTTCCGGCACGGGACATGCTTGCCGGCCCCGCGCCCCGAAACCCGGTCAGCGCCGCCACCTGGGCTTGCGCCCGCTGCACCGGGGAATACACTGGCTCCCACCGCCATGCAGCTGTCCTTCGCCTTCCACCCCCGGTTGATCGATGCCCTGAACGGCTACAGCCGCAGCCGTTGCCTTGCCGACGTGGGCGCGGGCATCACCGTGGGCATCGTCGCGCTGCCCCTGGCCATGGCCTTTGCCATCGCCAGCGGCCTGCCGCCCGGGGCAGGTCTGTGGACGGCCATCATCGCGGGCTTCCTGATCTCGGCGCTGGGCGGCACCAATGTGCAGATCGGCGGGCCGGCGGGGGCCTTCATCGTCATCGTCTACGGCATCGTCGAGCGCTACGGCGTGGCCAACCTGCTCATTTCCACCGCCTGCGCGGGCGCGCTGCTGGTGCTGCTGGGCCTGTTCCGGCTGGGCACGCTGGTGCGCTTCGTGCCAGTGGGCATCGTGATCGGCTTCACCAACGGCATCGCCGTGCTGATCGCGCTGTCGCAGCTCAAGGACTGGCTGGGCCTGTCCATCGCCCGCATGCCGGGCGACTTCTTCTCGCAGGTGGGCACGCTGGCGCACCACATCGGCAGCTTCAACCCCTATGCCTTCGGCCTGGGCACGGCCTGCCTGGTGGGGCTGTTCGTGTGGCCACGCCTGTTCATGCAAGGATCGCCGGTGGTGCGCCTCATGGAAGGCTACAGCGTGCGCAGCTTCGCACGCGTGCCCGGGCCCGTGGTGGCCCTGGTCACGCTGAGCCTGCTGGCCTTTGTGCTGGATTTCCCGGTGGAGACCATCGGCTCGCGCTTCGGCGGCATTCCGCAGGGGCTGCCCACGTTCGAGCTGCCCGATTTCTCGTGGGAGACCGTGCGCCTCTTGGTCACGCCCACGCTCACCATCGCCCTGCTGGGCGCCATCGAGTCGCTGCTGTGCGCCCGCGTGGCCGACCAGTTGGCCACCGACGCCCACCACCGCAAGCACGACCCCAACCAGGAGCTCATGGCCCAGGGCGTGGCCAACCTGGTCGTGCCTTTCTTCGGCGGCATGCCGGCCACGGGCACGATTGCGCGCACGGTCACCAACATCCGCTCGGGCGCCACCTCGCCGGTGGCCGGCATCGTGCATGCCGCCACGCTGGCCGTGATCGTGCTGGCCGCGGCCCCGCTGGCGCTGCACATTCCGCTGGCCGTGCTCGCGGGCATTTTGCTGTTCGTGGCCTGGAACATGGGCGAGTGGCACGAGTTCGCGCGCCTGCGCCAGTTCAGCAACCACTACCGGCTGCTGATGCTGGGCACCTTCTTCCTCACGGTGGTGTTCGACCTCACGGTGGCGGTGGAAGTGGGCCTGCTTTTGGCCTGTGCGCTGTTCGTGCGCCGCATGAGCCGGCTCTTCAAGGCCGAGCTGCAGCCAACGGCAGCGGATGCGCACGGCCGCCCCGCCCAGGCATGGCGCCTGCACGGCGCGCTGTTCTTCGGCGCGGCCGCCAAGATCGACCCCATCATCCAGGCGGTCGAGGCCGGCCCGGCCGGCATGGACGTGGTGCTGGACGCCAGCGAGCTCGTGGCCCTGGACACCACCGGCCTCGACGCCCTGGCCCAGGTGCTCAAGGCGGTGCAGCAGCGCGGTGGAATACTGCACATCGTGCACCTGCACGAGCAACCCCGCTCGCTGATGGAACGCTCGGGCTTTGCCGACCGGCTGGCAGCCCAGGGCAGCACCGGCGTCAACGTCTAACCGCGGCTACTTGCCGCCCTTGAACTCCGGCGCATCCAGATCAGGCCCTGTCTCGGTGCGCAGCACCATGGCGCCCGGCCCCTGGACCACGGTGAACACCTGCGGCTCGTTGCGTGCATTGGCAAAGCGCCACTGCACATGGGTCTCGTTCTTGAGCGGGTACGGCGCCACCTTGGCCGCCTTGCCCAGCATGCGGCGCACGGTGTCCAGGGGCATGCCGGGCTGCACCTTGGCAAAATTCTCGGGCGTGAGCACTTGGCGCACAGCGATCAGCTTGCCGTCCGCGCCCAGGTCGATCATGTAGTTGACCTGGCCGGCCGGCTGGCGGTTGTACTCGAAAGTGCGCACGCCGGCGTCGGTGTTCCAGACGTTTTCGGGCTCGCCGAAGCGCTCGCGCACATCGGTTTCGGTGGACACGCCGGGCTGCAGTTCGCTGATGCGCTGGGGGTCGCACCCCGTGGTGGCCAGCAGCGCCAGCCCCAGGACCAGGGCGGAAAGAACGCGAAAAAATGGAGTCATGGGGCCATCCCGGTAAAATCAGGGAAAAGAGGTTACCAGTCCATGTCCATTTTCCGCCGCCCCGACTACCAATCCGACACCACACAGTTCATCAACCAGCTCAAGGCGAGCCGGCCCGAACTCGACGCCCAGCAACAGGCCGGCCGCGCCCTGCTCTGGGACAAGCAGGTGGACCGCAAGATCTGGGGAGACTACCGCGAAGGCCAGGTCGAGCAAAAGCCCTACGTCTACCAGACCAACGCCGACTGATCGCATTGCAGGCAATGCGCCTGACGCTATCTTTTGCGTAGCAGCCGATGAGCAGCGCCAGCGAAGCCGAAGCGCCTGTGGCCCAGGCGCGGGACCAGGGCATGCCCAACGTGGTGGACCAGGTGGCCCTGGCGCGCCTGTACGGCGAGCCCCTGTTCGCCCTGCCCAACGACCTGTACATCCCGCCCGATGCGCTCGAAGTCTTCCTCGAAGCCTTCGAAGGGCCGCTGGATCTGCTGCTCTACCTGATCAGAAAGCAGAACTTCAACATCCTCGACATCCCCATGGTCGGGGTCACCAAGCAGTACCTGGCGTATGTGGACGAGATCCGCAGCCGCAACCTGGAACTGGCGGCCGAATACCTGCTGATGGCCGCGATGCTGATCGAGATCAAGTCGCGCATGCTGCTGCCGCCCAAGAAGCAGGAGGGCAGCGAGGAGGCCGAGGACCCACGGGCCGAGCTGGTGCGCCGCCTGCTCGAGTACGAACAGATGAAGATGGCCGGCGCTCGCCTGTCACAACTGCCGCAGTATGGGCGCGACTTCCTCAGGGCGCAGGTCTACATCGAGCAGAGCCTGCAGCCGCGCTTTCCCGATGTGCACGTGGTGGAACTGCAGGAGGCCTGGCGCGACATCATGAAGCGTGCCAAGCTGGTGCAGCACCACAAGATCACGCGCGAGGAGCTGTCGGTGCGCGAGTACATGAGCATGGTGCTCAAGACCCTGCAGGGCCGCCGTTTCGTGGAGTTCGAGGAACTCTTCGAGCCCGAGCGCGGCAGCACCGTGCTGGTGGTGACCTTCATCGCCCTGCTGGAGCTGGCCAAGGAAACCCTGATCGAGATCACCCAGGCCGAGGCGTTTGCGCCCATCTACGTGCGCCTGGCCTATACGCCCGCCTGACGAAGACCGCCGCCTGATTTCTGGCCATGGCAGGCGGCCATGGCCCTGTTCGACTCCCTCTCAACGCACGCCATGGCATCTCTCGACTTCGACGTTCTCATCGTAGGCAGCGGCCTCGCCGGCCTCTCTGCGGCACTGCACCTGGCGCCCACGCACCGCGTGGCCGTGGTCACCAAGCGCCAGCTGCACGACGGCGCCAGCGCCTGGGCCCAGGGCGGCATTGCCGCCGTGCTGGCCGAGGGCGACAGCTTTGGCGCCCATGTGGACGACACCCTGGTCGCAGGGGCCGGCCTGTGCGACCTGGCGGCCACCCGCTTCGTGGTGGAGAACGCGCCCGAAGCCATCGCCTGGCTGCAGCAGCTGGGCGTGCCGTTTTCGCTGGAGGACGGCGCCCTGCACCTCACGCGCGAAGGCGGCCACAGCGCGCGGCGCATCGTGCACGCCACCGACGCCACGGGCGCGGCCGTGCAGCGCACCTTGATCGACGTGGTGCGCGCCACGCCGGGCATCGCCCTGTTCGAGCAGCACACGCTGGTGGACCTGGTCACCGCGCGCAAGCTAGGCGCCAAGGGGGCCGACCGCTGCCTGGGCCTGTACGCGCTGGACGAGGCCACCGACGAGGTCCTCACCTTCCGCGCGCCGCAGACCATACTGGCCACGGGCGGCGCCGGCAAGGTCTACCTGTACACCACCAACCCCGACACCGCCACGGGCGATGGCATCGCGGCCGCCTGGCGCGCGGGCTGCCGCGTGGCGAATCTGGAGTTCATCCAGTTCCACCCGACCTGCCTGTACCACCCGCACGCCAAATCCTTCCTGATCACCGAGGCCGTGCGCGGCGAAGGCGGCCTGCTCAAGCTGCCGGCTGCCGCCGGCGGCACGCGCTTCATGCCGCAGCACGACGAGCGCGCCGAACTCGCGCCGCGTGACGTGGTGGCCCGCGCCATCGACTACGAGATGAAAAAGCGTGGCCTCGATTGCGTGCACCTGGACATCTCGCACCAGAGCCCTGCGTTTTTGCAGGAGCACTTCCCCAACATCCTGGCGCGCTGTGCCGAGCTCGGGATCGACATCACGAAGGAGCCCATCCCCGTGGTGCCGGCCGCGCACTACACCTGCGGCGGCGTGCTCACCGACCTGGCAGGCCGCACCGACCTGCCCGGCCTGTTCGCCATCGGCGAGACGGCCTGCACCGGCCTGCACGGCGCCAACCGCCTGGCCAGCAACTCGCTGGTCGAATGCATGGTCTTCGCGCGCGCGGCCGCCCAGGCCATCGCGGCGGCACCGGCGGCGGAGCTGCCCGCGCTGCCGCAATGGGACGACAGCCGCGTGACCGACGCCGACGAGTGCGTGGTCATTTCGCACAACTGGGACGAGCTGCGCCGCTTCATGTGGGACTACGTGGGCATCGTGCGCACCAACAAGCGGCTCGAACGCGCGGCCCACCGCATCGCGCTGCTGCAGGGCGAGATCCACGAGTTCTACTCGCACTTCCACGTCACGCGCGACCTGCTGGAGCTGCGCAACCTGGTGCAGGTGGCCGAGCTCATCGTGCGCAGCGCGCAGATGCGCCGTGAGAGCCGGGGCCTGCACTACAGCCGCGACTACCCCGAGCTGACCGCCCCCGCCGCGCCCACCATCCTCGTGCCACCAGTGGCCTGACAAGGTGTGAACGCATGACTTACGCCGTCAAGGAAATCTTCTACACCCTGCAGGGCGAAGGCGGGCAGGCGGGCATGCCCGCCGTGTTCTGCCGCTTTGCGGGCTGCAACCTCTGGAGTGGCCGCGAGGCCGACCGCGCCAGCGCCATCTGCCGTTTCTGCGATACCGACTTCGTGGGCACCGACGGCACCCTGGGCGGCAAGTTCGCCGATGCCGACGCGCTGGCCACCACGATCGCCGCGCAATGGCCGGCGGGCGCGGGCCACCGCCTGGTGGTGCTCACCGGCGGCGAGCCCCTGCTGCAGGTGGATGCCGCGCTCATCGGCGCCTTGCACGCGCAGCAGTTCCGCATTGCGGTGGAAAGCAACGGCACCGTGCAGGCGCCCGAGGGCATCGACTGGCTGTGCATCAGCCCCAAGGCGGGCGCGCCCTTCGTGCAGCGCAGCGGGCAGGAGCTCAAGCTGGTCTGGCCCCAGCCAGGCTTCGACCTGCAGGCACTTGAGCACGGCACGGCGTTCGCCCACCGCTTCCTGCAGCCTATGGATGGCCCCTTGCAGCGCGAGAACACCGCCGCCTGCATCGACGCCTGCCTGGCCCACCCGGCGTGGCGGCTGAGCCTGCAGACCCACAAGCTCACCGGCATCCGGTAGGCACCACGGACCTTTCCGGTCGTTTTTCCCCATGCAGTTCACCATCTCCCAGCGCTTCTTCTTCGATGCAGCCCACACCTTGCGCCGCGATATCGAGGCCGAGGGCAGCCGCCGCATCCACGGCCATACCTACCACGCCGAGGTCTCGCTCAGCGGCCCGCGCGACCCCGCCACCGGCATGGTGCTGGACCTGGGCCTGCTGCGCCGGGGGCTGGACGTGGTGCGCGAGCAGCTCGACCACCACATGCTCGACGAAGTGCCTGGGCTGGGCATCCCCACGCTCGAAAACCTGTGCCTGTTCATCGCCCAGGCCCTGCCTGCCGAACTGCGCCCACGCGTGAGCCGCGTGCGCGTATGGCGCGAGGCCCTGGGCGACAGCTGCGCGCTGGATTTTGTGCCGCAGTGATGGCCACGATTGCACCCAAGACGGCCGGCGACAATCTGGTCGCCCGCAGCCTGGCCCATGTCTGGCACCCCTGCACGCAGATGAAGCGGCACGAGGCCCAGCCGCCCGTGGCCATTGCGCGCGCACAAGGCCCCTGGCTCTACGGCACCGACGGCCGGCGCTACCTCGATGGCATCAGCTCCTGGTGGGTCAACCTGTTCGGCCACAGCCACCCGCACATCAAGGCCGCCCTGGCCGACCAGATGGAGCGGCTGGACCACGTGATGCTGGCCGGCTTCACGCATGCGCCGGTGGTCGAGCTGTCGGAGCGCCTCTCTGCACTCACGGGCCTGGGCCATGCCTTCTACGGCAGCGACGGCGCAGCCGCCACCGAGATCGCACTCAAGATGAGCGCCCACTACTGGCGCAACACCGGCCGCCCGGGCAAGAGCCGCTTCGTGGGCCTGGCCGGCGGCTACCATGGCGAGACCGTGGGGGCACTGGCCGTGACCGACATCGCACTGTTCCGCGAGGCCTATGCCCCGCTGGTGCGCCTGGCCGCCACGGTGCCCAGCCCCGATGCGCGCCAGGCTGCGCCCGGAGAGACGCCCGCGGACGTGGCCCGGCGCAGCGCCGCCGCGCTCGAAGCCTGGCTGGCCGAGCACCATGCCGACACTGCGGCCCTGATCGTGGAACCCCTGGTGCAGTGCGCGGCCGGCATGGCCCTGCACGACCCCGAATACCTGCGCCTGGCGCGCGCGCTGTGCGACCGCTACGAGGTGCATCTGGTGGTGGACGAGATCGCCACGGGCTTCGGCCGCACGGGCAGCCTGTTCGCGCACCAGCAGGCGGGCATCCGGCCCGACTTCATCTGCCTGTCCAAGGGCCTCACGGGCGGCACCCTGCCGCTGTCGGCGGTGCTCACCACGGACACCGTCTACCAGGCCTTCTATGCCGACGAGGTGGCGCGCGGCTTTCTGCACTCGCACTCGTACACCGGCAACCCGCTGGCCTGCCGCGCGGCCCTGGCCACGCTGGAGCTGTTCGACCAGTTGGATGCGCTGAACGCCAACCGGGCCCTGGCGCAGCGCATCGACACGGCCTGCGCACCCCTGGCCCGGCACCCGCGCGTGCGCCACGCGCGCCGCCTGGGCATGGTCTGGGCCTGGGACATCGCAACCACTCTGCCCGACTTTTCGCGCCGCTACCACCAGCACGCCATGGCCGGCGGCCTGGTGCTGCGCCCCATCGGCAACACGCTGTATGCCATGCCGCCCTATGTGCTAGATGCCGAGGCCATCGGCTGCCTGGCCGGCGGCGCGCTCGACGCGCTCGACGCCACCCTGAACGAGGAGACTTGCTGATGGCCATCGCCTGTTTTGTGACCGGTACCGACACCGGCGTGGGCAAGACGCTGGTGTCCGCCGGCCTGCTGCACGCGCTGGCACGGCACCACCGCCGCGTGGTCGGCATGAAGCCCGTGGCCGCCGGTGTGGTGCCCTGGGGCAACGACGTTGCGAGCGAAGACGCCATCGCGCTGCGCGCCGCCTCCACCGTGGCCGTGCCGGCGGCGCTGGACAACCCGGTGCTGCTGCCCGACCCGCTGTCGCCGCACATCGCGGCGGCACGCGCGGGCTTGCAGATCGACACCGCGGCCATCGTGCGCAGCTACCAGGCCTTGGCAGCCGGGGCCGATGCCGTGGTGGTCGAAGGCGCCGGGGGCTTTCACGTGCCGCTGTCGGACACCGCGACCGGCGCCGACCTGGCCCAGGCCCTGGCCCTGCCCGTGGTGCTGGTGGTGGGCCTGCGCCTGGGCTGCCTGAACCATGCGCTGCTCACGGCCGAGGCCGTGCGCGCGCGCGGCCTCACGCTGGCCGGCTGGGTGGCCAACCGCGTGGACCCCGCGATGCTGGCCGCGGACGAGAACATCGCCTACCTGCGCGCGCGGCTGCAGGCCCCGCTGCTGGCCGAGGTGCTGCACCAGGCCGCGCCCGACGCGCGCACGCTGGCCTTCGACCTGCCGGAGCACTGGCGATGAGCGCATCGCCCGCCTCCTGGCTCGACGAGATTCCAGCCCGCCTGGCCGACATCGAGCGCGCCCACCTGCTGCGCCGCCGCCGCGTGGTGCAGCCCGCGGGCGGCGCCCAGCTGCTGGTGGACGGGCAGCCCATGCTGGCCTTTTGCAGCAACGACTACCTGGGCCTGGCCGGCCACCCGGCGCTGGCCGAAGCCGCGCGCGAAGCCATCCGCAGCTTTGGCGTGGGCTCGGGCGGCTCGCCCCTGGTCAGCGGGCACAGCGCGGCCAATGCGGCGCTGGAGCAGGAGCTGGCCGCCTTCGTGCAGTTGCCGCGCGCCCTGTACTTCTATGCCGGCTACGCCACCAACGCCGGCATCATCCCGGCGCTGGTTGGCGAGGGCGATGCGCTGTTCTCCGACGCGCTCAACCACGCCTGCCTGATTGACGGTGCGCGCTTGTCGCGCGCCACCATCCACCGCTACCCGCATGCCGATCTGGCGGCGCTGGAGGCGGCTCTGGCGGCCAGCCCTGCGCGGCGCAAGCTGGTGGTCAGCGATGCCGTGTTCAGCATGGATGGCGACCTCATAGACATCCCCGCCCTGCTGGCGCTGTGCGAGCGCTTCGATGCCCTGCTGCTGCTCGACGACGCCCATGGCTTTGGCGTGCTGGGGCCCCAGGGGCGCGGCAGCCTGGCGCAGGTGGGACTCACCGGGGCCGGCGCATCGCGCCGGGTGCTTTACATGGCGACGCTGGGCAAGGCCGCCGGCGTGGCCGGGGCCTTCGTGGCGGGCGACGGGGCACTGATCGAATGGCTGCTGCAGAAGACGCGCACCTACATCTTCGCCACGGCTGCGCCACCGCTGCTGGCCAGCGCCCTGAGCAAGAGCCTGGAGCTGATCGCGGCGGCCGATGACCGGCGCCAGCAGCTCGGCGCGCGCATCGCGCAGCTGCGCAGCGGGCTGGCCGCCCTGCCGGCCGCAGTGGGCTGGCACCTGCTGCCCTCGGACACCGCCGTGCAGGCGCTGGTGATCGGCAGCAACGAAGCCGCACTGGCGGTGATGGAAAGCCTGCGCGCAAAGGGCCTGTGGGTGCCCGCGATCCGCCCGCCGACGGTGCCGGCCGGCACGGCGCGGCTGCGCATTGCGCTGTCGTCCGCGCACACCGCAGAGGATGTCGACCAGCTGCTGCAGGCGCTGCAACGGCACGCGGCAGGGTGCGCAACGGGACAGAATTGAGCCCGAGCAGCCCCGGGCTGCTCGGTGTGTCCTGTCACATCAGGTGCAAGGCGCTGCGAGCCCCCCGCAACGCACGAAACTGGCGCAGCCCAAGCCAGCGCCCCCGTGCAAGGGCCGCCCCGCCGCACTGGGGGCGTCCCCCTCCCGACTCGCGCAGCGAGACGAGAGAGGGGTGAAGGCGCAAAGCGACTCAGGGGGTGCTTCGCTTCAGGTGCTTTCCTTGATCACGCGCCCGTGCAGGGGCTGCAGGGGCCGCGCATTGGCGCTGTAGACCTTGCGGAACGATTTGATCTGCTGCGCGCTGAGCTTGACGGGCTCCTTGAGCACCATCCACTGCACGCCTTCCGAGCACGGCGGCGTGGTCAGCGAACCCTCGAAGCTGTAGTAACCGTGCTTTTCCGGCAGCAGGGCCGCGGGATGCAGCGCCAGGCCATCGACCGTGACCTGCTCGCCCACGCGCGGCAGGTGCGCGAAGATGGGTTCCCAGGCTTGGTTCTTCTTGTTGCCAGGCTGGATCAGCACGGCCACCACGCCCAGGCCGCCGTCCTCGCCCTTGTGCACGAAGTGGGCGACCATCGCGGCGCGCTTGCCGCCCACGGCCTCCTCGCTGGGCGTATGGAAGTGGAACTGCAGCAGCTCCAGGGTTTTGCCGCCCACCACCAGCTTGCTGCCGGCCGGCACATTGACCTGCACCGTGTGGCCGTTGTTGACCAGGGTGGGTGCCCCGGATGCATACTGGAAGTCGAGCGTCGGCAAGGCCTCCTTGACCGTCTTGCGGATGTCGACAGGGCTCTGGGCGGTGCCGCGGGCACAGGCCTCGAAGCCCTGTTCGAGCGCGCCCCAATGGGCTGCGCCATGCTTGCCCTTGTACTCCCAGTGCGCATGCGGTCCCTGAGCATTCGCCAGGGTGGCACACAGCGCAAGACAGGCAAAGGTCACGCGTCGAATCAATTTCTGGTATGTCATGGTTGTATTGAAGACGAGGGTAGTTGGTAGATACCGCCGCCGCCCGAGACAAGTGTGCGCACACCTTCCGCGTGGTTCAGGGGAAACGGGCAGCCGGGCGGAGCGCGGGGAAAACAACGCAAAGAGGCATGCGCAGCCAGCCTGGAGACCGCACCAGGCCGGCATGATTGTGTGCAGAGGCAAGTGTTTGCGCACTGTTTTCGTCAAAGCCCCCTGACCCATGTCAAGCATGGCCTTTGGACTCGAAAGGGCTTCGCAGCACCCGCCAGCCACCCGCAGTTGCCACGGTGAGCCGATACACTCCACAGTCCCTGCGCCGCGCACCCCGCGGCGCCTTCGATCACCGCGCCGGCAGCAATGCACAGGCCGCACCGATTTCTGTGGAACCGCCATGCCCCATCTCATCGTCGAATACTCCGGCAACCTGCCGCACTACCCCGAGGCCGAGGCGCTGACCGCGCTCAATGCAGCGCTGTGTGCCCACCCCCAGGTGCAGGACGAACTGGACCTCAAGACGCGCTTCGTGGTGGCCGACAGTTTCGAGATCGGCACGGCGCCGGCGCAGCGCGCTTTCGTGCATGCCCAGTTGCGTGTGCTCTCGGGCCGCACGCCCGAGGCCAAGAAGGAGATGTCGGAACTGATCGCTGGCGTGCTGCGCCAGCTCACCCCGAGGCCCCAAGGTGTGCTGGTACAGCTGAGCGTGGAGATCGTGGACATGGACCGCGGTTCGTACGCCAAGGAAAAGCTCTGACCCGGCACCCTGCCGGACGCACCCAACAATAAAGCCGCCCAGGGCATTGCCCTGAGCGGCTTTGTCGTTCCTGTACGGGAGAAACGTTCCGTGCTGCGCCCCCCTCGCATCCCCACCAGGTGGAAGGCGCACAGCCGGCCCCAGGGGCCGGGCCACCCGCTGCAACAGGTGTCCCCGCCACTGTCCGCTCCCGTCAGAACGTGTGGCGCACGCCGAACTCGTAGCCGGTCACGTCGTTGCCGGCACCAATCGTAGGGCTGCCCAGCGAGGACGAAGACACGGCCAGGCCGCGCGTGGCCGCGCCGTCGTTGCTGATGCGTGCGACGGTGGCGTACAGCTGCGTGCGCTTGGACAGGTTGTGGCCGTAGCCGATGGCGAACTTCTGCGAGTCGGCGTTGTTCACGTCCTTGCGCTTGAAGTTGACATACGAGGCGCGCAATTCACCCACGCCCAGCGGCACCGTGGCGCCCAAGGTATACATGTCCACGCGGCGGCCGTTGCCACGCTCGGTGGCGAACAGGAACATGGGCTTGACCACGCCGAAGCTGTAGGCCACGCCGACGTTGCTGGCCTTGTAGTCCACCGAGCTGGCGGTGGCAGCACCGCCGCGCGTCTCGCCATAGGCCAGGGCCACGTTCAGGGGGCCGTTGGCATAGCCGGCGCGCAGGGCAAGGGAATTGCCCATGCGGTCGTTGACCTGGTTGGACAGCTGCTCGCCCAGGGCGTACTGCAGCTGGCCGTAGAAGCCGCCCAGCTCGGGCAGCAGGTAGTTCACGCCGTTGCTGGTGCGCTTGGGGGCGCTGCCTTCGGGCGTGCCGGCGGCCGAGGTGGCGCTGCCCACCATGTTGGCACCGTTGTTGCCGCCCACGCCCGAATCGCCGAAGGGATCGAAGGTCTCGATGTTCAGGTAGGCGGGCGACTTGTCGCGGCCCAGGCGGACTTCACCGAAGCCACCCGAGATGCTCACGGTGGAGCGGCGGTCGAAGCGGAAACCGGCGGCGGTGCCGTTGTCCGTGGCCAGGCCACCTTCGAGCCAGAAGCCGGCCTTCAGGCCGCCACCGAGGTCTTCCACGCCGCGAAAGCCCAGGCGGCTGCTGGACTGGCCGCCGCTGGACAGACCGGTGACGCTGTTGGTGTCGCTGGACATGCGCACCAGCGAGGCATCGACCACGCCGAACAGGGTGACGCTGGACTGCGCCTGGGCGCCAGCGGCAGCGGCAAGGGTCAGTGCCGCGAGGGCAAGGGTTTTGAGTTTCATGGATTTCTCTTTTCGAAATGTGCAGATCACCGGGGCATGGTGTGCGGCACGGCACGCATTCCGCCGGTCGGCACCCCGTGGTGGGGAGCTGCGTCCATTAGAAAAAGCCTGTGTGACAGTACTGGGGTAAACCCTTGCACACTCAGCGGAAAATAAGCATGCATAGCAATGCGTTCGCGCCATGGTGTATATGCACGGGCTGCGCCCGAGCGCGTGCACGGTGCAGCCCGGCGGCTCAGGGCACCAGTTGCGCGGCCAGCCAGCCGCGCAGGCTGTTGATGAAGGCCCAGCCGTCCACGCGTGGCAGGTCTTCGATCCGCACCACGGCCTCGGCCATGCGCCCCTCGCGCAGGGCCACGGCACGCCCCACGCCGGGCAGCAGGCCAGAGGCCAGCGGCGGCGTGACCCAGCGGCCATCCAGGTGCAGGGCGATGTTGCCGAAGGTGCCCTCGGTGATCTCGCCCGCACGGTTCCACAGCACCGTATCGAACACGCCGGGGGTAGTGGGTGCAAAGGCCGCATAGTGTGCGCGGCGCGTGGTCTTGTGGCGCACGAACTCGCTGTCGGCCTCGTCGAAGGCGCGGTCGGCCAGGCGCAGGCGCACGGGGGTGGGCGTGGGCTGCAGCGCGAAGGCCTCGGCGCGCGGCGCACCACGGCTGTCCAGCAGCAGGCGCACGCGCCAGGCGCCACTGGCATGCCGGGCGGCCAAGGCCTGCAGGCCGGCCTGCACGCACGCAAGGTCCCACGGGTAGCCGAAGTGCGTTGCCGCCGCCGCCATGCGGTTCAGATGGTCGTCCACATGGCGCGGCCGCCCATGGTCCAGCGCCAGGGTTTCGAGCAGATCGAAGGCGGCGCTGGCGCGCTCGACGAAGGCGCGCTTGTGGCGCCATTCGTGCCATTCGGCCTCGGCCTCGGCGCCCGAGGTGATGCCGCTGCCGATGCCGCAGGTGGCCTGCACCGCGCCATCGCGCGCCTGCAGCACCACGGTGCGGATGGGCACGTTGAAGGTCGCAGCCACACCGCCCTGCCCTGCCGGCCCATGCGGACGCACCACCCCCACCGCACCGCAGTACACGCCGCGCGGCGCGGGTTCAAGTTCGCGGATCAGCTGCATGGCGCGCACCTTGGGCGCACCCGTGACCGAACCGCAGGGAAACAGCGCTGCGAACACGTCGGTGAGCGTGGTGCCCGGGCGCGTGCGCGCCTGCACGTCGGACGTCATCTGCCACACCGTGGGCAGGGCCTCGGTGTGGAACAGCCGGGGCACGCGCACGCTGTGCGGCTGCGCGATGCGCGAAAGGTCGTTGCGCAGCAGGTCCACGACCATCACGTTCTCGGCCCGCTCCTTGGGCGCCGTGCGCAGGTGCGCGGCCTGCGCGGCGTCGGCCTCGGGCGTGGCGCCGCGCGATGCCGTGCCCTTCATCGGGCGGGCCAGGATGTCGCCGCCCGTGGCATCGCTGGTCCAGTCGAAGAACAGCTCGGGCGAGACCGAGAGCACCTGCTCGTCACCGGCGTCGATGTGTGCGCAGTAGCCCTCGGGCTGGGTGCGGTGCAGTGCCTCGAACAGCGCCTGCGCGCTGCCCTGCGCGCGGCCCAGCAAGGGCGCGGTGTAGTTGACCTGGTAGACCTCGCCATCGCGGATGGCCTGCTGGATGCGGTCCAGGGCCACATCGAATTCAGCACGCGGCAAACCGGGTGCCCATACCACCTCGGCAGGCGCATCGGCCCCCAGGGCATCAGGCCACGGCAAAGCTTGGTCGTGCACCGAGAACCAGGCCAGCGGCCGCTCGGCGGCGTGGGTCTGCAGGGCCGCATCGAAGGCGGCAGCCGCCTCGTAGCGCACATAGCCGATGCACCAGGCGCCGCCCTGCGCTGCCGCATGCACGGCATCGAGCACGCCACGCACCTCGTGCAGCGCATGCGCCACCAGTATCGCGCGCGGCGGGCCGAAGGCATGGCGCAGGCGTTGTGCGCCGGGTTCCTGGGGGCGGGTGAAATCGATGCGGGAGGGCATGCAGGAGAAAGCGATCTGCTTATGCCGCCCCGATGTTCGGCACCAGCCCCTGGACGGACTGCCCGCCCCTGAGCGCTGCCGTGAAGGCCAGCATGCGGTCGATGGGCTGGCGCGCGCGCGGGATCAGCGCCGGCTCCACATGCACCGCATTGGCACCGGTCTCCAGCACCCGCGCCACGTCGGCCAGGCCGTTCATCGCCATCCAGGGGCAGTGCGCGCAGCTCTTGCAGGTGGCGCTGTTGCCGGCGGTGGGGGCTTCGTAGAAGGTCTTGCCGGGGTTGAGCGTGCGCAGCTTGTGCATCATGCCGTTGTCGGTGGCGACGATGAACTCGCGCGCCTCCATCTCGCGCGCGGCCTTGAGGATGGCCGAGGTCGAGCCGACCGCATCGGCCAGCGCCACCACATCGGCCGGGCTTTCGGGGTGTACCAGCACCTTGGCGCCAGGATGCTCCTTTTTGAGCGCTTCGAGCTCGAAGGCCTTGAACTCGTCGTGCACGATGCAGGCGCCGTTCCAGAACAGCATGTCGGCCCCGGTCTCGCGCTGGATGTAGGCCCCCAGGTGGCGGTCGGGCGCCCACAGGATCCTGTGGCCTGCGTCCTTGAGGGCACCAACGATCTCGAGCGCGCAGCTCGACGTGACCAGCCAGTCGGCCCGCGCCTTCACCGCCGCGCTGGTGTTGGCGTACACCACCACCGTGCGGTCGGGGTGCGCATCGCAGAAGGCGCTGAATTCATCCACCGGGCAGCCCAGGTCGAGCGAGCAGGTGGCGTCGAGGTCGGGCATGAGCACGGTCTTATCGGGCGAGAGGATCTTGGCCGTCTCGCCCATGAAGCGCACGCCCGAGACCACCAGGGTCTGCGCCGCATGGTCGCGGCCGAAGCGCGCCATTTCCAGCGAATCGCTGACCAGGCCGCCGGTCTCCTCGGCCAGGTCCTGCAGGTCGGGGTGCACGTAGTAGTGCGAGACCATGACCGCGTTCTTTTCCTTGAGCAGGCGGCGGATACGGTCCTTGAGCGCAGTGCGCTCGGCCTGCGAGGGCTCGGGCGGCACGCGGGCCCAGGCGTGCTTGGTGGAGCAGACAGCGCCGCCATTCTCCAGCACATCCAACGGCTGGTCGTACTCGACCTCGATGCGGCTGAGCGCTATGGCCTCGGTCATGACAGCTCCTGCAGGCGCATCGAGAAGTCGATGGCCTTCACGTCCTTGGTCAGCGTGCCGATGGAGATGCGGTCCACACCGGTCTCGGCCAGTGCACGCAGGCCATCGAGCGTGACGCCGCCCGAGATTTCGAGGATGGCGCGGCCCGCATTGAGGCGCACGGCTTCTTGCAGCATGTCCAGGGGCATGTTGTCGAGCAGCACCATGGTGGCACCGGCGTCGAGCGCCTCGGTCAGTTGGGCCAGCGTCTCCACCTCGATCTCGATGAAGGCGGCGCGCGCGCCCACCTGCTGCTGTGCGGCGTGCAGCACCGCGGTGACGCCACCGGCGGCGGCGATGTGGTTTTCCTTGATCAGCAAGGCATCGTGCAGGCCGATGCGGTGGTTGGTGCCGCCGCCCACGCGCACGGCGTACTTCTGCGCAAGGCGCAGGCCGGGCAGGGTTTTGCGCGTGTCCACGATGCGCGCGCGCGTGCCCGCCACCACGTCCGCATAGGTCGCGGTCTTGGTGGCCACGGCCGAGAGCAGTTGCAGGAAATTGAGCGCCGTGCGCTCGGCGCTGAGCAGCGCGCGGGCGCTGCCCTCGATCTCCAGCACCACCTGGTCGGCGCTGCAGCGCTGGCCCTCGGCCACATGCCAGGTGAGCTGCACGCCGGGGTCGAGCGCGCGCAGGGCCGCCTCCACCCAAGGCGTGCCGCAGATCACCGCGGCCTCGCGCGCCAGGATGCGCGCACGGGCGCGGCGCGCAGGGTCGATCAGGCCTGCGGTCAGATCGCCGCTGCCCACGTCTTCGGCCAGGGCGCGGGCCACGTCGGCACGGGCCAGGGCTGCCACGTCGGCACTTTTTTCATCGTCGCTGGGATGGATCATGGGGCGCGAGCATAGCGGCTTCTTGCACCGGGTTTTGGGACACCGCTGTCCCGGCCGCTTAGCCCCTACACTCGCGCCATTTTGCCCAGGGGAGCCCATGACCGATCCAACGCCTTCCGCCGCCACGCCCTACGGCACGCTGCCGCCGGCCTCGCCGCTGCCGCAACGCCGTCCCCTGAGCCTGCCGCGCCTCGCACAGATGCGCGATGCGGGCGAGAAGATATGCATGCTCACGGCCTACGACGCGACCTTTGCGGCCGTGGCCGACGCCGCGGGCGTGGAATGCATCCTTGTCGGCGACTCACTCGGCATGGTCTGCCAGGGCCTGCCCAGCACCGTGGGCGTCACCCTGGACACCATGGCCTACCACACGGCCAGCGTGGCGCGCGGCCTGCACCGCGTGCAGGGCACGGCCTGGCTGGTGGCCGACCTGCCCTATGGCACCTATGCCGAGAGCCGCGAACAGGCGCTGCGCAGCGCCTGCGTGCTGATGCAGGCAGGGGCCCACATGGTCAAGCTCGAAGGCGGCGGCTGGACCGCGCCCACGGTGGAGTTCCTGGTGCAGCGCGGCGTGCCGGTCTGCGCCCACCTGGGCCTGACGCCGCAGACCGTGCACGCCCTGGGCGGCTACCGCGTGCAGGGCCGCAGCGACGATGCGGCGCGCACGCTGCGCAAAGAGGCGCATGAACTGCAGGATGCCGGCGCCGCCATGCTGGTGCTGGAGATGGTGCCTGCGGCGCTGGCGGCCGACCTGACAGCCGAGCTGCCGCACTGCCACACCATCGGCATTGGTGCAGGCAACGGCACGGCCGGCCAGGTGCTGGTCTTGCACGACATGCTGGGCATGAACCTGGGCAAGAACCCGAAGTTCGTCCACAACTTCATGCAGGAGGCCGGCAACGTTCGTGGGGCCATTGAGGCCTATGTGCGCGCCGTCAAGGAAGGGCGCTTTCCCGACAACGCTCTGCATGCCTGGTAGCCCTCGCCCGCACTTTTTGTTATTCGCTTTTCAGCCTTTCGGCACAACCCATGCTCATTGCACATTCCATCGACGATCTGCGCCAGGCCCTGGCCCCCTACCGCCGCCCGGCCTTCGTGCCCACCATGGGCAACCTGCACGACGGCCACATCGCGCTGGTGGAGCAGGCCCAAGCCCTGGGCGACGTCACGGTGGCCAGCATCTTCGTGAACCGCCTGCAGTTCCTTCCGCACGAGGACTTCGACAGCTACCCGCGCACCTGGGAGGCCGACTGCAGCCGCCTGCAGGCCGCTGGCTGCGACGTGCTGTTCGCCCCGCGCGAGGCCGACCTGTACCCCGAGCCCCAGACCTTCAAGGTGCACCCCGACCCGGCCCTGGCCGACCTGCTGGAAGGCCAGTTCCGCCCCGGTTTCTTCACGGGAGTGGCCACGGTGGTGATGAAGCTGTTCGCGTGCGTGCTGGGCCAGAGCGGCGGCACGGCGGTGTTCGGCAAGAAGGACTACCAGCAGCTCATGGTGATCCGCCAGATGGTGCGCCAGTTCGCCCTGCCCATCACCGTGGTGGCCGGCGAAACGACCCGCGCGCCCGACGGCCTGGCCCTGAGTTCGCGCAATGGCTACCTGGGCCTGCAGGACCGGCAGGAGGCGGTGGCCTTGTCGCAGGCCTTGCGCCAGTTGGCTTTGCGCTGGGGACAGCAGCCTGGGGTGGAGTGGGAGCAGCAGGCGATGGATGGATTGCGGGCGCGGGGGTGGCAGCCGGACTATCTGACGGTGCGGAGGCGGGGGGATTTGCAGCCGGCCACGGCTGGGGATGCTCTGGGGACGTTGGTGGTGTTGGGGGCGGCGCGGTTGGGGGCTACGCGGTTGATTGACAACTGGGAGTTTTGAGGCCGCGCTCCTGGCCTCATCCCTGGTCCCCTTGTCCTGATTTTTAAGCCGCATGCTTGGTTGAAAGGCGGAGGCCGGGATGTGCGCCCGGCGGCGCAGTAACTTTCTCTCAGGCCGCCAAGAGAAAGTCACCAAAGAGAAGGCGGCCCCCAGTCTGCGTCCCTTCGCTTCGCTACGGGCAACCTGCGGTGCTC
>NZ_JBWKYR010000018.1:75313-96065 GCF_059423865.1 Acidovorax sp. GW458-11-26-14-TSB4 | reverse complement strand
CTCTTTGGTGACTTTCTCTTGGCGGCCCAAGAGAAAGTTACTGCGCCGCCGGGCGCACATCCCGGCTCCCGCCCTCAGCCAAGGCACACATCAACCATGCGCACCAGCACCAGCACCAGCACCAGCACACAAACCCAGAAGCAACCCGATCAAGGCTTGGCACCCACCTGACTGACCTGCCCAATCAGCCGGTGATAGAAGCGAATCGCGTCCGCATAGTTGGCAATCTCAAGACGCTCGTTGGTCCCATGGAAGCGCTTGAGGTCTTCCGAATCAGCACGCACCGGCGAGAACTTGAAGATGTGGTCACTGATGGCACCGTAATGCTGCGAATCGGTCCCCGCCACCATCAACCCCGGGGCCACCAGCACGTCAGGAAAGATCTCGCGAATGGTCTGGTTGAGCAGGCGGTACTGGGTAGAGTCGGTCGGCGCGACCTTCGACGCATCGACCGCACCGGGCAACGGGCTCAGCTCGTACTGCGCCGTGGGCGCGCTGATCTTGCTGCGCATGTGCTCCAGCACCTGCTCCTTGCTGTCGCCGGGCAGCAGGCGGAAATTGACCGTCGCCTCGGCGCGGCCGGGCACCACGTTGTCGCGGTTGCCGGCGTTCACGATGGTCAGCGCCGTGGTGGTGCGCAGCATGGCATTCGTGCTGGACGCGCCCTCGAGCTGCTTTTGCACCACGGGGCGGAACAGCCACAGGTTGGACAGCACCACGCGGTTCACGCCGCCCATCTCGGGGGCCAGCGTGTCGAACAGCTCGCCCGCCACACCACGTATGCCGCCGGGCATCTGCTCGGCGTCCAGCCGGCTGAGCGCATCGCTCATCATGGCGATGGCGCTGCTGCCCTTGTGCGGCGGCATGGACGAATGGCCGGGCGTGCCCGACATCTTCATCACCACCGACATGTAACCCTTCTCGGCCACGCCGATCACGGCGGCGGGCTTGGAGAGGCCGGGCATCACGCCGTCCAGGATCAACAGGCCCTCGTCGATCACGAAGTCCAGTCGCACCTTGCGCTCCTGCAGCAGCGCGGCGATCCTGGCGGCGCCGCGCAGGCCGCCCACCTCCTCGTCGGCGCCGAAGGCCAGGTAGATGGTGCGCTGGGGCTTGAAGCCGCTGGCCAGCAGCATCTCCACGGCCTCGAGCTGGCTCATGAGGTTGCCTTTGTCGTCCCAGGAGCCGCGGCCCCAGACGAAGCCGCCCTCGATGGCGCCCGAGTACGGGGGCTGCTCCCAGTCACCTTCGGTGCCCGGGGCCACGGGCACCACGTCCTGGTGGGCCATCAGCATCACCGGGGCGGCATTGGCATCGCTGCCGGGCCAGGTGTAGAGCAGGCTCAGGTCACCCACCACTTCGCGCTTGAGTTTGGCGTGAACCAAGGGGAAGCGCTGCTGCAGCAGCGCATGGAACTGCAGGAACTGGCCGGCGCTGAAGTTGGCATCGTCGCGCGAGGACTCGGTGCGCAGGCGCACGGCCTCGGCCAGACGGCCGGCCACGGCGGCATCGTCCACCGGCAACTTGGCAATCGGCGCCACGTCCAGCTGGCGCGAGCCCTTGCGTGCGGTATTGATGCCCAGGGCCACGGCCAGCAGCACCACCAGGGCGAGCAGCCCCAGCAGGAGTTTCTTGATCATGTCGGTCGGATCTTTCTTCGGATAGGCAATGCGATACCCATGCTAAACCGGTAACGAAATGTTCGTCCAATGCATAATTCACGTCGTTTCGTTCGACTTTCCGCATGAGCACCACCATCGCCCAGCTGCGCCACTTCATCGCCCTGGCCGACAGCGGCAGCTTCACCCGCGCGGCCGACAGCACCCGGCGCTCGCAGGCCGCCTTCAGCCGCAGCATCGCCATGCTGGAGGCGCACCTGGGCGCGGAGCTGGTAGAGCGCAGCGGCCATCGCAACGCCCTCACCCCCATTGGCCGCACGGTGCTGGAGCATGCGCGCCAGGTGGTGGCCCAGACCGACGAACTGCACCAGGTGGTACGCCACCAGGTCAGCGGCGAAGCCGGCTCCGTGCGCCTGGCCATGAGCGCCACGCCCCACGCCCTGCTGGCCCCGCGCCTGCTGCGCCTGGCGGCGCGCGACGCGGGCCGCATGCGCCTGCAGTTGAGCGGCGGCCCCCAGTCCCACCAGATCCAGGCGCTGCGCGACCGCACGCTGGACGCCCTGGTGACGGACTACCACTCCCTGCCCGGCTCCCACGCCGATCTGGAGGTGCACCGGCTGGTGCAACTGCCCACCGGGGTGCTGGCCCGCCCCGGGCACCCGCTGGCCCAGCGCCGCCCCGTGGCGTTTTCCGAGCTGACGGAGTTCCCCGTGGCCTGTACGGGCATGAGCGCGGCCGTCGGGCGGCTGCTGGTGCAGCGCCTGGGCTTGCAGGCCCACCCCGAGGTGCTCATCGGCCTGGCCAGCGAGTCCGTGCCCGACCTGCTGGACGTGGCCTGCCACACGGATGCGCTGTACATGGGCGTCATGGCCCCTGCGGCGGCCCTGCTGGCCCAGGGGCGTCTGGTGCCGCTCGACATCCCCACCCGGGGGCTGGAGTCGCACATCGCCTGGGTGCAGCGCGTGGCGCGGGCCCCCAATCCGGTTCTGGACGGCCTGCGCCAGCAGGTGCAGGGCTGGTTGCAGGAGGCGGGTTCGGCCGGCTGAGCCGGTATCATCGCCGCCCCATCCAGCCCCGCCTTCGCATCCATGGCCTTCTCGTTCACCTTTGCTCCGCCCTCTCTGGAAGACCTGCAGGCCGGCACGCTGGGCAAGCACATGCGCGAGTTCAATTGCCGCACCGTGGGCGAGTACCCGCAGGTGCAGCCCGTGCGCCTGGACGTGCGCGACCGCCACGGCCGCCTGGTGGCCGGCATACGCTCCTACGTTTTCGTCTACTGGCTGCAGACCGATGTGCTGTGGGTGGCCGAGGACCAACGTGGCAAAGGCCTGGGCGCACGCCTGCTGGGCATGGCAGAAGCCCAGGGCAAGGCGCTGGGAGCCCGAAATGCCAAGCTCGAAACCTTCGAGTGGCAGGCACGCGATTTCTATCTCAAGCAGGGCTATGGCGAGTACGCGCGCATCGACGACTACATCCAGGGCCAGTATTTGGCGCTGATGCGCAAGCCGCTGGAATAAGAACCTGTTTACGATCTCGCAGGGGATTGCGCTCCAACCCTTCGGGCAGTGGCCTTGGCGGGCGGTCTGCCGCGTTGCGGCGCTTGTTGATAGCCGGGCTATCAACTGCACACCACGCCTGGCATCCCATCCCGCCAAGGCCGCTGCGTGCCTCCTGGGAGATCGTAAACAGGTTCTAAGGAGCTTCAGCCCAGCAGTGGAGACCTGAACACCAGGTGCTCGCCCGGCAGCACCTGCTGCGCCAGCGGCGCGGCCAGGGCCATGCCCCGGTCGCTGTTGGTCAGCAGCACGAAGCCATCGCCCGAGGTGGCCGAGACCATGGCGAAGTTGCGGAAACCCGGGTTGTTGCCCCACTGCCAGAGCATGGGGCCGGCGGGTGCGCGCTCGATGCCCCAGCCGTGGCCCCACTCCAGCCCCAGGGGCTTGTCGACCACCACGGGGGCCGACAGCACCAGCGCCAGCAGCCGCTCATCGGCCACGACGGCCGAGAGCAGGCGCGCAAAATCGTCCGTGGTGGTGGTCAGCGAGGCAGCAGCCACGGGCACAGTCCAGCGCATGCCGCTGGCGCCGCCGTTGGCGTGCACGGCACGGCCTGCATCCGCACTCCTCCACACCAGGCTGGAGTCGCGCATGCCCAGGGGCTCGAACACCTGCGCCTGCATCCACGGCGCAATGGGGGTCTGGGTGACGGCCTCCATCACCGCCTGCAGCAACACATAGCCTTCGCCCGAATAGCGCCAGCGCGTGCCCGGCTCGAAGCCCGGCGCCAGCGTGCCACCGGTCCAGTTGGGCAGGCCCGAAGTGTGCTGGAGCAGGCTGGCCACCGGGATGCG
This sequence comes from Acidovorax sp. GW458-11-26-14-TSB4, assembly GCF_059423865.1. Taxonomy (NCBI): domain Bacteria; kingdom Pseudomonadati; phylum Pseudomonadota; class Betaproteobacteria; order Burkholderiales; family Comamonadaceae; genus Acidovorax; species Acidovorax sp. GW458-11-26-14-TSB4. The sequence continues at coordinate 92,096 of NZ_JBWKYR010000018.1, read as the reverse complement.
CGCCAGCGTGCTCGCAGGCACGGTGTCGCTGGCATCGCCGGGTGCGCGCCGCAGCACATGCTGGTAATGCACATAGCCTTGCGGCAGGTAGTGCGACACAGGTGCCTGCAGATCGAGCTGGCCGGCGAGGGCCAGTCGCAGCGCGCCGTAGGCCACCGCGGGCTTGGTCAGCGAGGCGGCCTGGAACACGGCGTCCGGCGCCGCATTGCAGTGGCCGGCCACCATGGTCGGCTGCACCTGGCCGGCGCGCAGCGTGGCATACGCCGCCGCGCACACGCCCAGGCCGGCAGCCACCTCGGCCACGGACTGGCCCTGGTAGCGCGTGAGGTCCGCCGCGCACGAGGCCAGCAGCGGCGACGCGGCAGCCGCACTGCCCCACAGAAGCTGGCGGCGGGTCAGGGCCACGGGGCGATCAGGGTTTGGAGGGGGTGAGCGCGGGCGCCCCGCCCTCGCGTTTGGCGGCCCACAGCCACATCGCGATGCCAGCCACGATCATGGGCACGCACAGCCACTGGCCCATGCTCATGCCCAGCGAGAGGATGCCCAGGTGCGCATCAGGCTCGCGGAAGTACTCGGCGATGAAGCGGAAGCTGCCGTAGCCGATCAAAAAGGCCGCGGCCACCTGGCCTTCGCGGCGCTCGCGCCGGGCGTACAGCCACAGCAGCACGAAGAGCAGCAGCCCTTCCAGCAGGAACTGGTAGACCTGCGAGGGGTGGCGCGGCAGCATCGAGCCGCTTTGCGGAAACACCATGCCCCAGGGCAGGTCGGGGCTGGAAAAACGGCCCCAAAGCTCGCCGTTGATGAAGTTGCCCACCCGCCCTGCCGCCAGGCCCGTGGGCACGCAGGGCGCCACGAAGTCGGCCACCTGCAGCCAGGGGCGCTGGCGCGAGCGTGCGAACCAGATCATGGCCACGATCACGCCCAGCAGCCCGCCGTGGAAGGCCATGCCGCCTTGCCACACGTAAAAAATCTCCAGCGGATGGCTCAGGTAGTAGCCTGGCTTGTAGAACAGGCAGTAGCCCAGGCGCCCGCCGATCACCACGCCCGCCACACCCAGGAACAGGATGTCCTCCACGTCCTTGCGCGTCCAGGCACCCGGCCCGGTGATGGAGGCAAAGGGCTGGTGCCGCAGCCGGGCAATGCCCAGCAGCATGAACAGCCCGAAGGCCGCCAGATAGGTCAGGCCATACCAGTGGATGGCCAGCGGGCCCACTTGCAGGGCGATGGGGTCGATTTGGGGGTAGGTCAGCATTTGGGCGGTATTGTGCCCAAGCTGCCGCGGGCCCCCGTGAAAGCCCTGTTACGGAGTGGGCCAGGCCCCCTACCATGTACGCATGTACACCCCACGCGACTTCAAGGCCGAGTTCAAGCAGTTGCTGCGCCACACTATCGCGCCGCCGCTCAAGGCGGCGGGTTTCGAGGTGAAGGGGCAGCAGAGCTTTCGCCGGCCCGTGGGCGAGGTGTTCCAGTATGTGGGCTACGAAGGCAGCCGCTCCAACGGAAAGGATTCGTTCGGCTTCACCGGCAATGTGTCGTTCCAGCAAGTGGCCCCCGCGACATTGGCCGACTTCTGGTGCGACGACCCTGCCCTGTGGATTGCTGGCCTGCGCATGGGCTACCTCACGCATGGCCGGGACCACTGGTACCACCTGGAGCAGCACAGCCCGCAAGCGCTGGCCGCGCTGGTCGCGCACGACCTCACGCAGATCGTGCTGCCGCGCCTGGCAGCAGTGGCCACGGCCCGTGATGCGACGGCACTGAAGAAGGCGCACGGATGAGGGGCAGGTGCCCGCCCAATGAGAACGCTTCTGATCCCTGTACGCATGCAGAGCGCCACCTCGGGGGTTTCCCCCACAAAGCCCCCTGGGCGCGCGATACTTCTGCCTGTAACAAGGAAAAGAACATGCAGGGCAACCCACAGGTCATCGACTATTTCAAGGATCTGCTGCGCGGCGAACTCGCTGCGCGCGACCAGTATTTCGCACACTCGCGCATCTATGAGGACCAGGGCTTCATCAAGCTCTACACCCGCCTGGACCACGAGATGCAGGAAGAAACCCAGCACGCCGACGCGCTGCTGCGCCGCATCCTCTTTTTGGGCGGCCGCCCCGACATGCGGCCCAAGGAATTCACGCCCGGCGAGACCGTACCCGAGATGCTGCGCAAGGACCTGGCCACCGAGTACGAAGTGCGCACCGCCCTGCGCGACGGCATGGCCCTGTGCGAAAGCGTGGGTGACTACGTAAGCCGCGACCTGCTGCTGGCCCAACTGCGCGACACCGAGGAAGACCACGCCTACTGGCTTGAAAAGCAGATCGGCCTGATCGACAAGATCGGCCTGCAGAACTACCTGCAATCCCAGGCGTCGGCCTGACATTCCCCCCGGCAGGCGCCTCGCGCCTGCGTGCGTGCGCCACAGGCGCCCGCTCAATGCAGGCGCGGGCCTTCGTCGTCGTAGTAGTTGCGCACCTCGTCCCCATCAGGCGGCGGTGCAAAGAGCAGATCCCCGTCACCGGCATCGTGCTCCCCAGGGGTTTGCGCCAGTTCCAGCACGCCGGCCATCTCCTGGGCAAAACCGTGCAGCGAGATGAACTCGCAGGCAATGCGCTGAAAGATGACCTCACTGATCCGGTAGGCCCCATGCCCCAGGTCATCGGGGTCGCTGGCGATCTCGAGCGCCGTCACGCCGTCCATCAGGGCCATGGCATGGACCCCGAGCGACGCGAAGTGGGACACCAGAACCTTCACGTCGATGTCGACGAACAGCTGGAACGCCCCCTGCATGAACAGCGCGGCGTGGCCGGCTTCCATGGACAGGGTGAACGGCTGCATCGGCACCCAGGCCATCTCGGGCGCGACCTGGATCGACATGGTCGAGCGTGACTTCGCCCCCTTGAACCCCTGCAGGCAATCCGGGTCGCGCAGGTAGCGGTCGCTGCGCACGGCAACATAGCGCAGGCCCGGTTCGGCCTGCGCCTGGGCAATTTCGTGCGCCATGGCCTGCTGCACGCAGGCGTTGAGGTGCGCCTGGTGCTCCAGGGCCTGGGGATGGGCCTGCACCGGCCATGGCCCCTTGCGCGCCAGCAGCTTCATGGTGCGCAGCAGCTCGTGTCGCCGCAGCGTTCCAGCCGAGCCCGGCTGCGCGAAAGACCCCAGTTCGAGGGATTGGGGCTCGTCGCCCGCCAGCACGCAGGCATCGCCTTGCCGGAGCATGTTCGTCACCTCGGTCAGAACCACCGGCAGGCCGGCCCCGATCCCCAGCCGCAGGGCGCGGTACTGCCTGCGGAACAGGGGCGTCCCCAAGGCGGACCCTGAACGGTCCCTGGCCAGCGTTCTCTGTTCGAAGTAGAAATAACGGTGGTCGCGGGGCGCATGGTAGAGCGCCGCAATGCCGTCGCCAAAGCAGCGGTACAGAAACCGCAGGTGCTCCAGGCCATCGCAGCGGTCCTGGATTTTCAGCACCAGCTCCTTCGTAGCGCGTGCCTTCTCCCCGATCAACCGGTCCCTCAGCAGGCGCTGCTTCAGGCGCAGCCTGGCGCGCTGGAGGCGGCCATGGCGCAGCTGCAGCCTTGCCAGGCGGCGAATGAGCAGTTGCTGCAGCGCAAGAACCAGGTCCACCCGCCCCGGGTCACCCTGGATGGCGCGCAGCAGCTCCCCGGCTCTCAGGAGCCACTCCATCTCTCGGGGAAACCTCAAGGGAAAAGACATTCGCAGTGTCCTCAAAGTGTGCAGTGGACGGACCCAAGCCCGGTTGCGGGTTCCGGGCTTGTCAGACCCCCTTTTGTTTGCAGGATAGCGCTTGCGCGAAGGATGACCAGCAAATTTTGGATTTTTAACAATGTGCACACAATCTCCCGCCGCACGCGCCGCGCAAGGCCATCTCTATGGAGCTCTTGTCATTACAGCCCATGGGACGAAAGCCGCTGCCGGCCATTGCGGCGGTGCTCTAAACGGCCGCCGAGCGCTCGCGCACGAAGTCGATGAAACGCGCGAGCGCCGGGTTGTTCAGCGCCGCTGGCCAGACCAGGCTGGTCTCGCACACGGGCAGCGGCGATGCGGCGGCAGCTCTTGCCTTCGCCTTGGACGCTGCCGGACCGAACGCATCGCCCGCCCGGTAGACCACGCCCTCGCGGCGGAACTGCGTCACGCTCTCGGGCACCCAGGCCACGCCCAGGCCGCCCCACACCAGGTTGACGATGGTCTGCATCTGGATGGCTTCCTGCGCCACCACGGGCACACGCCCGGCCGCGTGGTACAGCGCAAAGACCGCGTCGTGCAGCGAGGGCACGATGCGCCGCGGAAAGATCACCAGCGGCTCGGCCAGCACGGCGGCCAGATCCAGGCGCGGCGCCTGGGCCAGCGGGTGGCGCTCGGTCAGGGCCAGCACCAGGGGCTCCTCCGCCACGGGCAGGCGCGCCAGCTCGGGCGGGGCTGCGCCGGGCGAATGCAGCACCAGCCCGGCATCGAGTTCGCCGCGCGCGAACATGGCGCGCTGCACGTCGCCCGTGGCCTCCACCAGCTCCAGCGCCACCTGCGGGCACAGCACGCGAAAATCGCGCACCCACTCGGGCAGCCGCTCGAAGCCGATGGTGGAGACAAAGGCCAGCCGCACCCGCCCCACCTCGCCTGCCGCTGCGGCGCGCGCGCGCCCGGGCAGTGCCTGCGCGCGCTCCAGCAGGTCGCGCACGTCGGGCAGCAGCGCCTCGCCCGCCGGGGTCAGCGCCACGCGGCGGCGCGTGCGGTCGAACAGCACCACGCCCAGCGAGCGCTCCATCTGTGCAATCGCCTGGGTCAGCGGCGGCTGCGTCATGTGCAGGCGCACGGCGGCACGGCCGAAGTGCAGTTCCTCCGCCACGGCCACGAACTGGCGCCAGGCGCGGACATCGATGAGGGTTTCTTTCATGGCGGTGATGTGCCTGTGATACGTTTTACATATTAATCGAGCAGGTGAAATGGATTGGAAACGCAGCGGCAAACGCCGCATACTTGCACCCCGAGAGCGTCGGACACCCTGGCCGCAGGAGTGCCCCATCCACTACAACGAGTCCCCCACCAGGAAATCAGCCATGGCAGACAGCAAGACCATCCCGATCCAGCCCATCAACCGCCGCAGCGCCAACATCACGCAGGGCAAGTCCCGCGCGCCCAACCGCTCCATGTACTACGCCATGGGCTACGAGGAAGGCGACTTCGTCAAGCCCATGGTCGGCGTGGCCAACGGCCACAGCACCATCACCCCGTGCAACAGCGGCCTGCAGAAGCTGGCCGACGCGGCCATCGCCGGCATCGAGGAAGCCGGCGGCAACGCCCAGGTGTTCGGCACGCCCACCATCTCGGACGGCATGGCCATGGGCACCGAAGGCATGAAGTACAGCCTGGTGAGCCGCGAAGTCATCAGCGACTGCATCGAGACCTGCGTGGGCGGCCAGTGGATGGACGGCGTGCTGGTGGTCGGCGGCTGCGACAAGAACATGCCCGGCGGCCTGATGGGCATGCTGCGCGCCAACGTGCCCGCCATCTATGTCTACGGCGGCACCATCCTGCCCGGCAGCTACCAGGGCAAGGACCTGAACATCGTGAGCGTGTTCGAAGCCGTGGGCGAGAACGCCGCCGGCAAGCTGAGCGACTTCGACCTCAAGGAGATCGAAAAGCGCGCCATCCCCGGCACCGGTTCGTGCGGCGGCATGTACACCGCCAACACCATGTCCAGCGCCTTCGAGGCCCTGGGCATCAGCCTGCCGTATTCGTCCACCATGGCCAACCCCCACGACGAGAAGATGAACTCGGCCAAGGAATCGGCCAAGGTGCTGATCGAGGCCATCAAGATGGACCTCAAGCCCCGCGACATCGTGACCAAGAAGGCCATCGAGAACGCCGTGGCCGTGATCATGGCCACCGGCGGCTCCACCAACGCCGTGCTGCACTTCCTGGCCATCGCCCACGCTGCGGGCGTGGAATGGGACATCGACGACTTCGAGCGCATCCGCAAGCAGACCCCCGTGCTGTGCGACCTGAAGCCCAGCGGCAAGTACCTGGCCGTGGACCTGCACCGCGCTGGCGGCATTCCCCAAGTGATGAAGGTGCTGCTCAAGGCCGGCCTGCTGCACGGCGACTGCATCACCATCAGCGGCAAGACGGTCGCCGAAGTGCTCCAGGACGTGCCCGATGTGCCCCGCGCCGACCAGGACGTGATCCGCAACATCGACAACCCCATGTACGCGCAGGGCCACCTGGCCATCCTCAAGGGCAACCTGAGCCCCGAAGGCGCCGTGGCCAAGATCACCGGCCTGAAGAACCCCGTGATCACCGGCCCCGCCCGCGTGTTCGACGACGAACAGTCGGCCCTGCAGGCCATCCTGGACGGCAAGATCAAGGCCGGCGACGTGATGGTGCTGCGCTACCTGGGCCCCAAGGGCGGCCCCGGCATGCCTGAAATGCTGGCCCCCACGGGTGCCCTTATCGGCGCCGGCCTGGGCGAGAGCGTGGGCCTCATCACCGACGGCCGCTTCTCCGGCGGCACCTGGGGCATGGTGGTCGGCCACGTTGCGCCTGAAGCGGCTGCCGGCGGCACCATTGCCTTCGTCAACGAGGGCGACAGCATCACCATCGACGCGCGCCAGCTGCTGCTGGAGCTGAACGTGCCCGAAGAAGAAATCGCCAAGCGCCGCGCCGGCTGGACGGCACCTGCACCACGCTACACGCGCGGCGTGCAGGCGAAGTTTGCGTTCAATGCGTCGAGTGCGAGCAAGGGGGCTGTGCTGGACGCGTATTGAGGGATACGGTGGTTGATTGAACGGTAGTGCAGAGGGTACGGTAAAAAGCCGACCCTGGGCTCCACCCGGTTCATCCGCGAAACGCCTGCAGTGCACACTGCGGGCGTTTTTGCTTGTGGGCAGGACGGCAGCGTCCGTGGCCGCACGTGCCCCCCTCTAGTGTCCCGAGTTGGAAATTCATTGAATAAATCTCCCGACAATCGCCGCCATGCGTCGTTACAAATGCTCGCCATGCCACCCGGCATGGCTGTGCTTTGCGCCTAGCCTGGCAGCGATTTCGGCAGATTTCTTTTCTTTAAAGAACTTCCAACTCAGGACACTAGCAGGCTGTTGAATTTCGCTCCCATAAAACCTAGCATTCAGGAGCATCGTTGTAGATACTGACTGCTCGCTCAACAAGGAGTCCAGACGATGCGGGGTTCAGACGCGATGCAGGAGTCATTGTTCACAGTGGCCAAGCTGGAAGACTTCGTACCAGCAGATCACCCATTGCGCCCGATCCGTAGCCTGGTCAACGAAGCGCTGGTGCGTCTGAACGGTCTGTTCAACACCATCTACGCGGACACGGGCCGCGCCTCCATCGCCCCCGAGAAGCTGTTGCGCGCCATGCTCATCCAGGTGTTCTTCTCGGTGCGCAGCGAGCGCCAGTTGGTCGAGCAGATCCGCTACAACCTGCTGTACCGCTGGTTCATTGGTCTGGCCATCGACGACGAGGTATGGGATCACTCCAGTTTCTCCAAGAACCGCGACAGGCTGTTGGAGCACCGGGTGGTGGAGAACTTCTTCACCGAGGTGATGACTCTGGCAGACAAACGCAAGCTGCTCAGCAAAGACCACTTCTCGGTGGATGGCACCCTGATCCAGGCTTGGGCCAGCCACAAGAGTTTCACCCCCAAGGACTGTAGCGACAACGATGGCGATCCCGGTGCAGGGCCCGGACGCAATGCGCCGGCCAACTGGCACGGCAAGCCACGCAGCAACGCCACCCATGCCAGCACTACTGACCCCGACTCCCGGCTGTTCAGGAAGAGCCAGAACACAGCGGCCATCCTGGCCTACCAGGGTCACGTGCTGATGGAGCACCGTTCAGGATTGGTGGTTGGCGCCGTGGTCACGCATGCTGATGGCTATGGCGAGCGCGCGGCCGCGCTGGCAATGCTCGATACGTTGCCAGGCAGGCACCCGCGAACGGTTGCAGCAGACAAGGCCTATGACTCCCGTGACTTCGTGCAGGCGTGCCGCCAGCGGTGCGTTACTCCCCATGTAGCCAGCCACAGCACCCGCTGGGGTGGAAGTGCCATCGACGGCAGAACGACACGCCATACGGGCTATGCAATCAGCCAGACCATTCGAAAGCGCATCGAGGAGCACTTCGGTTGGGGCAAGACGGTGGGGCGCATCCGCCAGACGGTTTACCGTGGCATCGAGCGGGTAGACCAGCACTTCAAGCTGACGATGACGGCCAGCAACATCGTGCGGATGGCGCGGATATTCAGTGCGATGGGGGCAGCGGCGAGCCGATAGGCGCAACAGACAGCCTTGGCGAGCGATTGCTCGCCCTGCAAGGCTGCTTCAAGTGTGCCAACCAAACAAGTCATCTGCCGCGGGCGCTGATCGGAAGGTAGTGCTTTCACTCGAAAGCGCCGAATTTCAACAGCCTGCTAGCGCCGCTGCAAGTATTCCTTGCACCCTGGCTCAAAGACATTCCACCGGCGAAGGGGTGTCAATCAAATCTCGACAGGTCTGCAAAGTGCTCAAACAATACGTTCAAAACCCAAAGAACGCACACTGTGCCGACAGAGATGGACGAAGAGACACCTCACACCCCACCCTCGCCCTTACTCCCTGACGATGAGGATACAGCCACCGTCTTTTATGCACACTCCACGCCGGATGCGGATCAGCGCAATTGGCAGTCACTACCCGAGCATTCCACCAACGTAGGCCACATGGCGGGCGACTTCGCAGCGGTGTTCGGTGCGCGCGAAATGGGGCTGGCCAGCGGCTACCTGCACGACCTGGGCAAGTACACCCTGCCATTTCAGCAGCGCTTGCGCGGCAGCCCACTGCGGGTAGACCATTCGACCTGGGGCGCACGCGTAGCCTTGGAATATTTTGGTCCCGCAGGGTATCTGCTGGCCTACGGCATTGCCGGCCACCATGCGGGCCTTGCCAATGGCAGCGGCGAGGGAGAGCGCACCGCACTGGATGAGCGGCTCAAGGCGGAATTGCCTGAGCTCAGCAATGCCTGGAAGCGCGACATCACCCTGCCCTCCAGGCTACCAGACCCTGTGGGCCACAGACGCCATGCCGAAGGCGGCAAGGTAAGCAAGAAGCGCGACATGTTCCAGATGGCGTTTCTGAGCCGTATGGTGTTCTCCTGCTTGGTGGATGCCGACTTCATGGACACGGAGCGCTTTTACAAGCGCATCGAGAAGCAGCCAGACCATCGCAAAGAAGGCGCGCCCCCGCCATCGCTGGAGAGCTTGCGCGAGCAGCTCGACGCCTACCTGGGTGGCCTGCGCAGCGATGGCGATGTAAACACCCTGCGCGGCAATATCCTGAATCACGTGCGCAGCCAAGCCGACCAGGACACCGGCCTGTTTTCGCTGACCGTGCCCACAGGGGGTGGCAAGACCCTGGCATCGCTGGCCTTTGCGCTGGACCATGCGATCCGCAACCAACTGCGCCGGGTGATCTTCGTGATCCCCTTCACCAGCATCGTCGAACAGAATGCGGCTGTGTTCCGCGAAGCCCTGGGCCCGCTGGGCGATGCGGCGGTGCTGGAGCATCACAGCGCCTTCGTCGCACAGACACCGCCGCGCGACGACCCTGAAAAGTACCAGGCCGCCAAGAAACTGCAACTGGCCATGGAGAACTGGGACGCGCCCATCGTCGTCACCACCGCCGTGCAGTTTTTCGAAAGCCTGTTCGCCGCGCGCCCTGCGCAATGCCGCAAGCTGCACAACATTGCCGGCAGCGTCGTCATCGTGGATGAAGCGCAGACCATGCCGCTGCGGCTGTTGTGCCCCTGCGTAGCCAGCATCGACGAACTGGCGCGCAACTACCGCACGAGCGTAGTGCTGTGCACCGCTACGCAACCCGCGCTGCAGGCAGACGAGTTCGATGGCGGCCTGGACATGCGCGAGCTGGCCCCCAACCCGCCGCTGCTGTACGAACAGCTTAGGCGGGTTCGCGTGCGCCATGCGGGCACGTGGAGCGACGAGGAACTTGCCGCCCAGATGCGCTCGCGCGAACAGGTGCTGTGCATCGTCAACAACCGCCGCCATGCGCGGGCCGTGTACCAGGCCATGGCCGACTTGCCCGGGGCGCGGCACCTCACCACCCTGATGTGTGCCAAACACCGCCGCGCGGTGCTGGACGAAGTGCGCGAGATGCTCAGGCAAGGCTTGCCTTGCCGGCTGGTATCCACCAGCCTGATTGAAGCGGGGGTGGATGTGGACTTTCCCACCGTGCTGCGTGCGGAGGCAGGGCTGGACTCCATCGCCCAAGCCGCCGGCCGGTGCAACCGCGAGGGCAAACGCGACATCGGAGCGAGCGAAGTGCTGGTCTTCGCAACCGCCAATGAAGACTGGGCGCCGCCGCCCGAGCTCACGCAATACGCCCAGGTCGCCCGCGAGGTGCTGCGCCAGTTCAAGGACGACCCACTCTCGCCAGCAGCCATTCGCAGGTACTTCGAGCTGCTTTACTGGCAAAAGGGCAATGCCGAGCTGGACAAACACGGCCTGATGGGGCTGCTGTCTGGCGCGCGCATCGACAACCTGCCCTTGGAGACGCTGGCCACCCAGTTTCGCATGGTCGACAGTGTCCAGATGCCCGTGATCATTCCCTTCGATGACACGGCGCGAAAGGCGTTGCGCGACCTGGAGCATGCCGAGGGTTGTGGAAAGCTCGCACGAGATTTGCAGCCCTACCTGGTGCAGCTTCCACGCCAAGGGTTCGACGCACTCTACAAAGCGGGAGCCATCGCAGCCGTAGCACCGCAGAACTGGGGAGAGCAGTTTATGGCGCTCGCCAATGAAGAACTCTACGACGAGCAATTTGGCCTGAGTTGGGACAACCCATCATTCATACGCACTGCCTCGCTGTCTTGGTAGTAATTTTCTGGACTGCTCGCAGAAAGTGCACATGATTGTGTGAGATGAAAAATTGCCCACGTCGAACCGAGGCCGGAGCAAAGAAAAGCATCTTCAATTTCATCTCAGAGTGACTTCCAAAAATATTGAGGGGGGACTATGGCATTTGGAGTGAGGATTCTCATTCGGGGTGACCGCGCCTGTTTCACCAGGCCAGAAATGAAGGTAGAACGCGTCTCGTACGACGTCATCACCCCCTCCGCCGCACGAGGCATCCTGGAGGCCATCCACTGGAAGCCCGCGATCCGCTGGTCCGTGGACCGCATCCATGTACTCAACCCGATCCGCTTCGAATCGATCCGCCGCAACGAGGTGGGTAGCAAGATCTCGCCAGCCAGCGTGGCCAAGGCGATGAAGGCGGGCAGCACTTCCGGCCTTGCCAGCTATGTGGATGAAGACCGCCAGCAGCGAGCTGCCACCATCCTGCGTGGGGTGGCGTATGTGATCGAAGCACACTTCGACCTCACTGCCAAAGCGGGGCCCGATGATTCGGTGGGCAAGCACCTGGACATTTTCAACCGCCGCGCGCGCAAGGGCCAGTGCTTTCAGATGCCGTGCATGGGGGTGCGCGAGTTCCCCGCGGACTTCGAATTGCTGGAAGATGGCGCCCCTGTGCCCGACAAGCACGCCAGCCTTTCGGAGGGCGAGCGCGACCTGGGCTGGATGCTTCACGACATCGACTTTGCGCAGAACATGACGCCGCGCTTCTTCCGAGCACAGATGGTCAACGGCGTGATCGAGGTCCCCCCCTGGCAGAGCGAGGAGGTCAAGGCATGATCCTCCAGGCCCTCAACACCTACTACCAACGCCTGCTGGAGCGTGAAGAACCAGGGCTTTCGCCCTTTGGCTACAGCCCCGAGAAGATCAGCTACGCAATTTTGCTGGCCCCCGACGGCAGTCCGTTGGACGTCATCAAAACCCTCGACACATCAGGCAAGAAGCCCGTGCCTCGTGCGATGAATGTGCCAAAGCCTGAGAAGCGCACGGTGGGCATCAAGCCCAATTTTTTATGGGACAAGACAAGCTATGTGCTGGGCGTCAGTGCTACCAGCAAGCGTGCCGACAAGGAGCATGAGGCCTTTCGGCGACTCCACCAGCAAAGCCTGGCAGGCACGGACGACCCTGGGTTGAAGGCACTGCTGGCTTTCCTTTCCACCTGGACTCCCGAGCGCTTCGCATCTGCCCCGTTCTCGGAGGAAATGCTCGATGCCAACTTCATCTTTCGCCTGGACGGAGAGAAAGCCTGGCTGCACGAGCGCCCGGCGGCACAGGCAGTACGCGCCAAGCTTCTGGCCGGCGGTGATGCAGAAGATGCAGAGGCGCCCATTCAGCTCGATTGCCTGGTAACGGGCGAACGCATGCCCGTGGCCCGGCTACACCCGGCCATCAAGGGAGTCAATGGCGCGCAGAGTTCGGGCGCATCCATCGTGTCTTTCAACCTGGAGTCGTTCGGCTCCTATGGCAAAAGCCAAGGCGAGAATGCCCCCGTCTCCGAGCAGGCTGCATTTGCCTACAGCACGGTACTCAACCACCTGCTGCGCCGCAGCGAGCAAAACCGCCAGCGCATCCAGATCGGCGACACCACTGTGGTGTTCTGGGCCGAGGCCGCTGATGCGCTAGAGGCCGAAGAAGCCGAAGGCCTGCTGGGCTCCATGGTGAACATCAGCCCGGACGATGAGCAAGAAGCCACCCTGGTGCGTCAAGCCCTGGAAAAGGTGGCCAAGGGCAGGCCACTGAGCGAGATCCACCCCAAGCTGCAAGACAGCACGCGCATGTTCGTGCTGGGGCTGGCGCCCAATGCATCGCGCATCTCGATCCGCTTCTGGCAAGAAGGCACTCTGGGCCAACTAGCCCAGCGCATTGCCCAGCACGAACAGGACATGCGCATCGAGCCCAAGCCATGGAAGACCGCCCCTGCCGCGCGCCGGCTGGTGCTGGCCACGGTGCCCAACCGCGAAGGCGCCATGCCCAAGATGAGCGTCGCGCCCCGCGTGGGCGCGTGGATTGAAACTTTGCCGGCTTGGCACGCAGTGGCGCACGGGAGGCGTCGCGCCCCGCGTGGGCGCGTGGATTGAAACGGCATCGTATTCAAAAAGCTCTTTCGCCCTCTCCAGTCGCGCCCCGCGTGGGCGCGTGGATTGAAACAACGGCGTTGGGGTACGTCTGCTGGAACGTGCTCGTCGCGCCCCGCGTGGGCGCGTGGATTGAAACCTTTGCGGGTCGAACGACCACGGCCCGCCCCTTGTGTCGCGCCCCGCGTGGGCGCGTGGATTGAAACCACCAGCAACACCTTGCGCTTCTGCGGGGGCGGCAAGGTCGCGCCCCGCGTGGGCGCGTGGATTGAAACAAGTGGACCCGGGGCCAGCCCGAAACCGTGCACCGTCGCGCCCCGCGTGGGCGCGTGGATTGAAACTCGGCGTGGAGGCGGCGAAGTTCTGCGGCGGCTGCGTCGCGCCCCGCGTGGGCGCGTGGATTGAAACGGTCTCAGCCCGGCCGAGCAGGCCAACGTGACTACGTCGCGCCCCGCGTGGGCGCGTGGATTGAAACAACTATTGCATGGTGGGAGCGCACTACGGGGCTGAGTCGCGCCCCGCGTGGGCGCGTGGATTGAAACCCGCCGCAAAACACCCACCTCCGCCACCACCGGCGTCGCGCCCCGCGTGGGCGCGTGGATTGAAACACAAGCAGGTCAGCGCAGATGGTGCCGGCCTTTCGTCGCGCCCCGCGTGGGCGCGTGGATTGAAACATGAGCTACGACCCCCGCATGCCCGAGGGCCTGGTCGCGCCCCGCGTGGGCGCGTGGATTGAAACTTGGGCACGGTGGATTTCACCGCGGTGATTGCCCGTCGCGCCCCGCGTGGGCGCGTGGATTGAAACCAGCGTCTTGGCGTTGTCAGCTCGGCAACGCTAAAGTCGCGCCCCGCGTGGGCGCGTGGATTGAAACGCCTCGCTGAGCAAACGGCTGCTGGAAGACTACTGTCGCGCCCCGCGTGGGCGCGTGGATTGAAACTATGGCTTCGTCCCCACGCTCGACACCGTCTCCATGTCGCGCCCCGCGTGGGCGCGTGGATTGAAACGGTGGCGCGGGCCAGATCGCCATCACCTATGTGCGTCGCGCCCCGCGTGGGCGCGTGGATTGAAACGGCTCAACCAGGCTCCAATTGCCTGGGGAACTCCGTCGCGCCCCGCGTGGGCGCGTGGATTGAAACGACGGCTTCGCCTGGGATTTGATCGGGGTCGAAGGTCGCGCCCCGCGTGGGCGCGTGGATTGAAACTCCCGCTTGGCGATAGCGAACCCCAGGTCCACCATGTCGCGCCCCGCGTGGGCGCGTGGATTGAAACGCGCTGGAGGGCCACCACATGCGCGCGGGCCAGCCGGTCGCGCCCCGCGTGGGCGCGTGGATTGAAACAGCGATGAGCTGCCGCGCGAGTTCTACGAACAAGTCGCGCCCCGCGTGGGCGCGTGGATTGAAACTCGGGCGTGGGCGTGGGCCCGCTGGTGTGCGCCGGTCGCGCCCCGCGTGGGCGCGTGGATTGAAACGATGCGGAACCACTGCGACTCGATCGCCGTGCGCACGTCGCGCCCCGCGTGGGCGCGTGGATTGAAACGGGTACATGGGCATGAAGACCATCGTCACCGACGTGTCGCGCCCCGCGTGGGCGCGTGGATTGAAACCTTAGGCAGGGTCGAGTCGTACTGCCGCACCCAGCGTCGCGCCCCGCGTGGCCGCGTGGGCGCGCGGATTGAAACCAGGGTTACGGCGCAGCAGCCGAGATCCGCATGGAGGCGCGCCCTGCATGCATGGGCGCGTGGATTGAAACGTCAGACTGGAGGACGAATTCGGTGCGGTCCCTATGTAGAACCCGCGTGGGCTCATGAGTGGGACTTGCGCAATCCACGGGTGGGATTCAAGGATTGTGAGAACCAGGGCAAGTCCCCGACTTGCCGCAGGCATGAAAAAGCCCATACCCAACGGTACGGGCTTTTTCGTTGCGAACGGCTGGCACGCCTTCCGACAGGCTTGGTGCGGTACTCCCAAGCACCATCGGCCCATGGGCCGGAGGGGGCGGGCGCCTCAGCGCGGCTTGCGTGGAGCCATGCCGAGGGCTTCCTTGTGCTTGCTGATGCGGGCCTGCTTTTTCTCTTCCATGCGCTCAATGGCCTTGCGCTTGGTATAGCCGGTGGTGTCGGCCCAGGCCCACCAGACGATGGTGGCACCGTAGAAGCCAAGAATCACCCACCACGACAGATTGGCCACGGGGCCGATTTCCAGGTATTTGAGGGCCGACAGGATGACGGCGATGGCAAGCAGGTACATAGCGTTCTCCAATCATTACGGGTGCGCAGGGGCTTGACGGCCAAGGGGGCCCGGGTCAACCCAAGTCACTACAATTCCGTTAAAAGAACTGTAACCTAACCCACAGGAAAATCCCCACCATGAAGCGCACTCTGTTCACATTGGCCCTCACGCTGTCGGTGGCGGCCCCCGCCATGGCCGACCAGGCGCTGGCCACGGCCAAAAGCTGCATGGCCTGCCACGCGATGGACAAGAAGGTGGTAGGCCCCTCCTACAAGGAGGTGGCGGCCAAGTACGCCGGCCAGAAGGACGCCGTGGACAAGCTGGCAGTCAAGATCATGAAGGGCGGCGGCGGCGTGTGGGGCCCCGTGCCCATGCCTGCCAACGCGCAGGTGAACGAGGCCGACGCCAAGAAGCTGGCGGCCTGGATATTGACGGTGAAGTAAGAACAAAGCGACCGCCACCAGGGCATCCACTCGTTCCCTGCCAAACAATAGCAACAGCCGCACCACTGTGCCAGTGGGGCGGCTGTTGTGCTTTTGGGGCCCTGTCCTGAATGAAAGCAGGCAGGCAGGCGGGGGTGTGCGTTACACGAGATGCATGTCGGCCCCGCGCGCGCGCAGTTGCTGCTCCAGCTGGCCCACGTAGGCAGCCGTGGTGTTGTCCGATTCCTGGGCACGGGCGGCCAGGCGGGTTTCGAGGTGGTCCATGCGCGCCAGCAGCGCGGTGTGCATCTGCTGGTGCTGGGTCTCCAGAAAGGCGCGCAGCTCGGTGAAGCGCGAGGCCTCGGCCTTGTCGGCCAGTTCGCGCTGGGCCTGCAGTTCCTTGGTGTGGCGGCGCGTTTCCAGCAGCACCGAACCCTGGAGCGAGAGCACATAGACCACGCCCACGATGGCCAGCAGGCCTGTGAGGCCCAGCATCAACAACCCCAGCGGGGCCTCCAGCGTGGTGACACCCAGGTAGACGGGCACCGTGGCGGACAGCGCCGCCCAGTTGAATACCGCCAGGACGGCAATGGCCAGCGTGGTCAGCACCAGCACGATGGATCGCAATTGCATGGTTCGGCTCCTTTCTTCGTTCATTCGTCGATTGACTGATTGAACGGGTTGTAACCCAGGAGCGCGGGCAATCACAGAGTTTGCAGCGGTTTGCCGATGCTGTCCTACAGGACAGGCCGCTGGGCGCCGCGCGGAGGGCGGCGGCCGGAAGAAAAAGGTTGCGAAGCGTCCCGAAACGAAAAAGAGAGGGAGGGAGAAAAGCGCTCCGGAAGGGGCAATCGGAACCGATGGGACCGAAAGGCTTCGCAACGTGAAAACAAGGACGGCGCGCGCCAGGCGCGAACGAACAGGGCCAATTGTAATTCCCCTCGGAAGGCCCGCCGCATCGGGCGCGAATGGCGAACGCACCACAAGGATTTTCGGGCTGCACCGCATCGCGCGCGATAGGGGTGCCACGACCCCTGAAAGCGCTGCGCGCGGGCGCCGCATGAGCGGCGCCTCCTGGATCAATTGGCCCGCAGCTTCGATCACGCGCGGTGACCGAACGACGTGGGTTC
>NZ_JBWKYR010000018.1:0-75214 GCF_059423865.1 Acidovorax sp. GW458-11-26-14-TSB4 | reverse complement strand
CAAGCGCTGCGCGCGGGCGCCGCATGAGCGGCGCCTCCTGGATCAATTGGCCCGCAGCTTCGATCACGCGCGGTGACCGAACGACGTGGGTTCTGTGGCCACATCACATCGCCTGCGGCGATATGAGTGTCCCCAAACCCCACAAGCGCTGCGCGCTGGCGCCGCATGAGCGGCGCCTCCTGGATCAATTGGCCCGCAGCTTCGATCACGCGCGGTGACCGAACGACGTGGGTTCTGTGGCCACATCACATCGCCTGCGGCGATATGAGTGTCCACGAACCCTGCAAGCGCAGCGCGCGGGCGCCCACGGCGCCCTTCTCGATCAATTGGCCTTGGCCAATTGATCGAGAATTGCAGGGTTCTCCAGCGTGGAGGTGTCCTGCGTGATGGCTTCGCCCTTGGCGATGCTGCGCAGCAGCCGGCGCATGATCTTTCCGCTGCGGGTCTTGGGCAGGTTGTCGCCGAAGCGGATGTCCTTGGGCTTGGCGATGGGGCCGATTTCCTTGGCCACCCAGTTGCGCAGTTCGTTGGCGATCTGCTTGGCCTCTTCGCCGGTGGGGCGGGCGCGCTTGAGCACGACGAAGGCGCAGATGGCCTCGCCGGTCACGTCGTCGGGGCGGCCGACCACGGCGGCTTCCGCCACCAGGTCGGTCTTGGAGACCAGGGCCGATTCGATCTCCATGGTGCCCATGCGGTGGCCCGAGACGTTGAGCACGTCGTCGATACGGCCGGTGATGCGGAAGTAGCCACGGTCGGCGCTGCGTACGGCGCCGTCGCCGGCCAGGTAGTAGCCCTTGAGCTCTTCGGGGAAGTAGGCCTTCTTGAAGCGCTCGGGGTCGTTCCAGATGGTGCGGATCATGCTGGGCCAGGGGCGCTTGATGACCAGGATGCCGCCCGTGCCGTTGGCGATGTCATTGCCCACCTCATCGACGATGGCGGCGGCGATGCCGGGCAGCGGCAGCGTGCAGCTGCCGGGCACCAGCGGCGTGGCGCCGGGCAGCGGAGTGATGACGTGGCCGCCGGTCTCGGTCTGCCAGAAGGTGTCCACGATGGGGCAGCGCTCGCCGCCCACGTTCTTGTGGTACCACATCCAGGCCTCAGGGTTGATGGGCTCGCCCACGCTGCCCAGGATGCGCAGGCTCGACAGGTCCGAGCGCGCGGGGTGCACGGCGGCATCGCCCTCGGCCGCCTTGATGAGCGAGCGGATGGCCGTGGGCGCGGTATAGAAGATCGTGCATTGGTGCTTCTCGATCATCTGCCAGAAGCGGCCAGCGTTGGGGAAGGTGGGGATGCCCTCGAAGATGATCTGCGTGGCGCCTGCGGCCAGCGGGCCGTAGGCCACGTAGGTGTGGCCGGTGATCCAGCCGATGTCGGCCGTGCACCAGAAGATGTCGTCCGGGCGCAGGTCGAAGGTCCAGTCCATCGTGAGCTTGGCCCACAGCAGGTAGCCGCCGGTGGAGTGCTGCACGCCCTTGGGCTTGCCGGTGGAGCCGCTGGTGTACAGGATGAACAGCGGGTGCTCGGCGCCCACGGGCACGGGCGGGCAGTCGCTGGACTGGCCCTCAAGGATCTCGCCAAAGGTCTTGTCGCGGCCTTCCACCATGTTGCAGGCGGTGGGGGTGCGCTGGAACACGAAGACGTTGCGGATGGTGCCGCAGCCGCCCATGGCCAGGGCCTCGTCGATGATGGCCTTGAGCGGCAGCTCCTTGCCGCCGCGCATCTGGAAGTTGGCGGTGACCACGGCCACGGCGCCCGCGTCGATGATGCGCTCCTGCACCGCCTTGGCGCTGAAGCCGCCGAACACCACGCTGTGCGTGGCACCGATGCGCGCGCAGGCCTGCATGGCGATCACGCCCTCCACCGTCATGGGCATGTAGATCAGCACGCGGTCGCCCTTGGCCACGCCATGGGCCTTGAGCGCGTTGGCGAACTGGCCCACGCGGGCCAGCAGTTCCTTGTAGGTCACGCGGGTCACGCTGCCGTCGTCGGCCTCGAAGATGATCGCGTCCTTGTTCTCGGTGGGGGTGCCGATGTGGCGGTCCAGGCAGTTGGCGCTGGCGTTGAGCTCGCCATCGTCGAACCACTTGAAGAAGGGGGCGTTGGACTGGTCGAGCGTGCGCGTGAAGGGCTTGCTCCATTGCACGTTCTCGCGCGCCAGGCGGGCCCAGAAGCCCTCGAAGTCCTTGTCGGCCTCGGCGCACAGGGCGTCGTAACCGGCCATGCCGGATACACGCGCAGCCTTCACAATGGCTTCGGACGGGGGGAATACGCGGTTCTCGACCAGCACGGACTCGATCGCGGAGGTGGAAGCTGCACTCATCTTGTTGTCTCCTGGGTCTGATGGAATTGATTTGGCCGGTACTGTCCTGCGCAGCACTTACAAGCCACTGACTGGCACGAAGCTTACAGAACTGGCGCGCAAGCCCCTGCGGGCCGGTCGAATACCTGTCACGCGCCACCCCCTAAAATTGC
This sequence comes from Acidovorax sp. GW458-11-26-14-TSB4, assembly GCF_059423865.1. Classification (NCBI taxonomy): domain Bacteria; kingdom Pseudomonadati; phylum Pseudomonadota; class Betaproteobacteria; order Burkholderiales; family Comamonadaceae; genus Acidovorax; species Acidovorax sp. GW458-11-26-14-TSB4. The sequence goes on along the minus strand of NZ_JBWKYR010000018.1, from coordinate 72,742 downwards.
GCGTCTTCCCCACTCCAGCCCATTTATGTCCGCTCCCAAGCCACCCCTGACACCCGCCCCCATGCGCCCCCTGCCCTCGCTGATCTTTGCCAGCCGCTGGCTGCAGCTGCCCCTGTACCTGGGCCTGATCCTGGCGCAGGCGGTGTATGTCTTCCACTTCTGGGTGGAGCTGGTGCACCTGATCGAGGCGGCCTTCGGCGACACCAATGCGCTGAAATCGCTGGTCTCCAGCATCGGCTACAAGAGCGATGTGGACGTGACCGCGCTCAACGAGACCATCATCATGCTGGTGGTGCTGGCGCTGATCGACGTGGTGATGATCTCCAACCTCTTGATCATGGTGATCGTGGGCGGCTACGAAACCTTCGTCTCGCGCCTGCACCTCGAAGACCACCCCGACCAGCCAGAGTGGCTGAGCCACGTGAACGCCTCGGTGCTCAAGGTCAAGCTGGCCACCGCCATCATCGGCATCAGCTCCATCCACCTACTCAAGACCTTCATCAACGCCGCCAACTACGACCTCAAGGTGCTGATGTGGCAGACCATCATCCACGTGGTGTTCCTGCTGAGCGCGCTGGCGATTGCCGCCACGGACCGCCTGATGGCGCACAGCACGCCGCCTGCGCGTCACTGAGGGCGGTGCCCTCCTTCCCGAAAGGCCGCCGCGAGCGGCCTTTTTCATGCCCGAAGAAATCATCGTGCGCGCCGCACATGCGTATACCATGGCTGCAAAAAACCGCTTTCTGGACATAAAAGCACTGAATACATACAATGCAGGGGTGTTTTACAACCTGCAACGCAGGTAATTCGCCTTCCTGCAGGGCGAATCCCAGTCGGCACAGCCTTGTCTTCTTTCTGACAGACAGCCATTCCCCGACGCCTCGGCCGGATCTGCGGCCCTGATGCCCATCACTGCACGGTGCCGCCCTTGGCGGTGGCGCCGAGCCAGCGCCCCCGGAAGTCCTCTGCCCAGACCTCTTCCGGCGCGCACCCAGGCCCTTGCGCACCGCCTTCGCGTGCCATTCGGGCCGATCTCTTCCAGCCCCGTTTCCGTGCCCCTGCACGCACTGCATTGCGCGTGCCTGCCGGGTCGGCTGCCGCATCAGGGTTTTGCTTTTTCCGGCCTCCGCACCTGGCCCCCTTTCGGGTGGCCAGGCCTGTTGAACCAAGCCGTCACTCAACGAGGGAGGACCCACCCCATGGCCAAACAAATCAGCATCGACCATGTCTTCAAGGTTTTCGGCGACGCGCCGCAGACCGCACTGGACCTGGCCCGCCAGGGCCTGGACAAGAAGGACATCCTGGCCCAGACCGGCCAGTCCATCGGCGTCTTCGACGCCAGCTTCACCATCGCCGCAGGCGAGATCTTCGTCGTCATGGGCCTGTCGGGCTCGGGCAAGTCCACCCTGGTGCGCATGCTCAACCGCCTGATCGAGCCCACGGCTGGCCGCATCCTGGTGGATGGTGAGGACATCAACGCCCTGAGCGACCGCGCGCTGCGTGCCCTGCGCCGCAAGGACATCAGCATGGTCTTCCAGTCCTTCGCGCTGATGCCGCACATGACAGTGCTGGACAACGCCGCCTTCGGGCTGGAACTGGCGGGCGTGGACCGTGCCGAGCGAGAGCAGCAGGCGGCCCTGGCACTGGACCAGGTGGGCTTGGCAGGCTGGGGCGCGAGCTACCCCGACGAGCTCTCGGGCGGCATGCAGCAGCGCGTGGGCCTGGCCCGGGCACTGGCCAGCGACCCGTCCATTTTGCTGATGGACGAGGCCTTCTCGGCGCTGGACCCCATCATCCGCACCGAGATGCAGAGCGAGCTCTTGCGCCTGCAGCAGGTGCGCCGGCGTACCATCGTCTTCATCTCGCACGACCTGGACGAGGCCATGCGCATCGGCGACCGCATCGCCATCATGAAGGACGGCGAGGTGGTGCAGGTGGGCACACCCGACGAGATTTTGCGCACCCCGGCCAACGACTATGTGCGCAGCTTCGTGCGCGGGGTGGATGCTGCCGCCGTGTTCAAGGCCGGCGACATCGCGCGCAAGCGCCTGACGGTGGTCAACGAGCACAGCGAGCGCGGCGCCCGTGCGGCGCTGCAGCTCATCGAAGGGCATGACGACGACTTTGCCTACGTGGTCAGCCCCACCAAACAGTACCTGGGCACCGTGTCGGCCGACTCGCTGCGCTCGGCCCTGCAGGGCCATGCCGGGCCGCTGGGGCTGCACCATGCCTACATCGGCTGCGTGGAGCCCATCGATGCCCAGGCCCCGGTGGCCGAACTGTTCGGCCAGGTGGCCCAGGCCCCTTGCGCGCTGCCTGTGGTGGAAGCCGATGGCCGCTTTCGCGGTGCCATCAGCAAGACCACGCTGCTGCGCTTTCTGGACCGGGATACGCCACCCATCCCGGCCACTGCGCCCACCCCATCGAACGCCACCACCGGGAGCCCCGCATGAACGAAACCACCACGACCATGACCCCCACGCTCCCTGCCATGGCCCCGGAGGCGCCGCTGCCCCTGCAGCCCGACCACAGCCCCTGGGCGGCAAGCGATGCCGCCATGGCGCAGCCAGCCCAGCCCGCGCCGTATGTCGACCCATGGGAGGCGTCCATGCAGCCCGCCGATGGTGGCGCAGGCGCGACCGACTGGCTCAACGCCCCCACGCCCGTGGTGGACGCCGCCAGCACCGTGGACCCCGCTGCCACGGGCGGCCTGCACCTGCACCAGCTGTTCGATGGCTCCCTGCCGGTGGAGGCCTGGATCAACCAGGGTCTCTCCTGGGCGGTGGCGCATTTCCGCCCCTTTTTCCAGAGCGTGCGCGCGCCCATCGACGGCACGCTCAGCGGGATCGAGGGCCTGCTCACCAGCCTGCCCGCACCCGCCATGGTCGTGCTGGCCGGGCTGCTGGCCTGGCAGTTCGCGGGCCGTGCGCTGGCGCTGGGCACGGTGGTGTCGCTGGCGCTGGTGGCACTGCTGGGCATCTGGCCCGAGGCCATGGTCACCCTGTCGCTGGTGCTGACCTCGCTGGCTTTCTGCGTGCTGATCGGGCTGCCCCTGGGCATTGTGCTGGCCAGCAGCGACCGCGCCCAGCGCTTCATGCGCCCGGTGCTCGACGCCATGCAGACCACGCCGGCCTTCGTCTACCTGGTGCCGGTGGTGATGCTGCTGGGCATCGGCAATGTGCCGGGCGTGGTGGTGACCATCGTCTTCGCGCTGCCGCCGCTGGTGCGCCTGACCAACCTGGGCCTGCGCCAGGTGCGGCCCGACCTGATCGAGGCCTCGCGCGCCTACGGCGCTTCGCCGTTGCAGATGCTGGTCAAGGTGCAGCTGCCGCTGGCCATGCCGTCCATCATGGCCGGCATCAACCAGGCGCTGATGCTGTCGCTGTCCATGGTGGTCATCGCCTCCATGATCGCCGTGGGCGGCCTGGGCCAGATGGTGCTGCGCGGCATCGGCCGGCTGGACATGGGGCTGGCCACCGTGGGCGGCCTGGGCATCGTGCTGCTGGCCATCACGCTGGACCGCATCACCCAGTCGCTGGGCCAGCCGCGCCGCGGCGCGCGCCGCTGGTGGCACACCGGCCCCGTGGGCTTGGTGCTGCGCCTGGTTGCCCGCCTGGTGCGGCCCGCCAGCACCCCACCACAGGCCGATACATCGCCCGCCCAGGCCGCACTGGCCCGTGACGTGCGCTGACCGCCAGCCAATAGCGAAAGGAAACCACACCATGCCATCGATCCGACACCGAACAGCCGCCCTGCTGGCCGCGCTCGCCCTGGCCGGCGGCGCACAGGCACAGCCGGCCGACCTGCCCGGCAAGGGCATCACCGTGCAGCCGCTGCAAAGCTCCATCGCCGAAGAGACCTTCCAGACCCTGCTGGTGGGCCGCGCGCTTGAAAAGCTGGGCTACACCGTGCAGCCCATCAAGGAGGTGGAGTACCCCACGGCCCACGTCGCCATCGCCCAGGGCGACGCCACGTACATGGCCAACCACTGGGACCCGCTGCACGCCGACTTCTACAGGAACGCCGGGGGCGACGCCAGGCTGTCGCGCACCGGCAGCTACTCGCAGAACGCCGTGCAGGGCTACCTGATCGACAGGAAGACGGCCGAGCGGTACGGCATCACCCGCATCGACCAGCTCAAGGACCCGCAACTCGCCAAACTGTTCGACACCAACGACGACGGCAAGGCGGACCTGACGGGCTGCACACCCGGCTGGGGCTGCGAGGGCGTGATCGAGCACCAGCTCACGGCCTATGGCCTCACCGGCACGGTGACCCACGTGCAGGGCAGCTATTCGGCGCTGATCGCCGACACCATCGCCCGCTTCAAGCAGGGCCAGCCCATCCTGTACTACACCTGGACACCCTACTGGGTCAGCGGCCTTCTGCGCCCCGGACAGGAAGTGGTGTGGCTGCAGGTGCCGCACACCGCCCTGCCGGGCGAGCAGGCGGGGGTGAACACGCAATTGCCCAACGGCAAGAACTACGGCTTCATCCCCAACCACCAGCGCATCGTTGCCAACAAGCAGTTCACCGATGCCAACCCGGCCGCGGCCAAGCTGTTCGAGGTGATGCAATTGCCCGTGGGCGACATCAATGCGCAGAACCTGGCCATGCAGGGCGGCCAGAACACGCAGGCCGACATGGTGCGGCACACCGATGGCTGGATACGCGCGCACCAGGCCACCTTCGACGGCTGGATCGCGCAGGCATTGGCGGCGGCGAAGTAAACGGGCAAGTGTGAGGAATGTCTCACTCTTTCGGGTGAGTGTGTGTGGTGCAGGCCACAAGTGGCCTCGGCGGACCGCAGGCGGCGGGGCGTGCGCCGCATAATCCGGCCGCTTCCCACTTTGCCGGCCATCGACGATGGCCCGCCGCACCACCATGCAATGCCCGCGCTGCAACTGGCAGAACCACGCTTCCTACACCCAATGCTTCAGCTGCCAGGCACCGCTGCCGGTGGCTGGCACGCAGGCAGGCGCAGCACCGGCACCAGCCCCCTTCGCCTTCCCCACGGCCAAGGCGCCCGCGCCAGCCCCCCGGCCCGCGCCGGCGCAGGCGCAGGCGCACCAGGTCGAGCTGGTCGAGGTGTTTCCCGGCACCTTGGCGCGCCTGGGCGCCACGCTGATCGACGGGCTGCTGGCGCTGGTGTTGCCGATTGCGATGGTGCTGGCCTGGGTCTTCGCGCGCCCAGCCTTCGACGCGGCGCCCAATGCTGCCTACCCCGCCGCACTGGCGCTGGCCGTGCTGGGCCTGTTCGCACCCGCTCTGATGGATGCCATGGGCCAGGGCTCGCCGGGCAAGCGCCTGCTGCGCATGCGCGTCGCCACGGGCACGGGCGAGCGCCCTGGTGTGGCGCGCTCGATGCTGCGGCATTTCCTCAAGTACACGCTGACCCTGGGGCTCACGCTGGCCGTGCCCTTCCTGCTGCACCGCGTGCTCACGGCCCTGTTCGGCGAACGCGGCCTGCACAGCTCGATGACGGGCACCTTCGTGGTCTCCAACCAGGCCAGCGACACCGCCATCCGCAAGGCCGTGGCGCTGGAGCGCGGGCCCGGCTGGTTCCTCAAGGCCATGGTGGTGCTGGGCGCCTTGTCGGCCTTCAGTTTTGCGGTCATGGTGGGGATTGCCCTGTGGAAGCAAGGCGACGAGCCCGACAACCCGCACCGCGAGCAGGTCCGCCAGTTGGACAAGGCCGCACGCCCCGTGCTGCAACTGGTGGAGAACCACTACCGCGGCAGCGGCAGCTTCCCCGCCAGCGCGGCGGCCATCGGCCTCACGCAGGCAGGGCAGTTGCCGGCAGGCTTCAAGGCGCTGGCCATCGAGCCCGCCAATGGCGTCGTGCGCCTGACCATTGCCGATGGGGCGGGCGAGCCGCTTGCCGGCAAGCACCTGGTCTATATGCCCACGATGAAGAAGCGCAAGGGCCAGAGCGACCTGGGCAAATGGCAGTGCGGCAGCGACGACATCGCGCGCGAGAACCTGTCCTTCGGCTGCCGGCACGCGGTAGCGGGCGCCGCCAGATAGCCCGGCCGTGCGGCGCCGTCCCACGCCGGTGTCGAGCCGGCTCCTACGGCACACCGCGGCAGGGCGCGGTGTGATCGGGGCATGCCCTCGCCTGCTGCCTCCCCCCGCAAGAATCGCCCATCCCGCCCGCGCCTGCCCGGTGGCCTGCGCTATGTGAGCACGGCCATGCCGGGCCTCACGCGCGTGCGGCGCGGCAAAGCCTTCCGCTACCGCAGTCCCGATGGGCAGTGGGTGGTGGACCCGGATGAGGTGGCGCGCATCAACAAACTGGCTATCCCTCCGGCCTATACCAGCGTGTGGATCTGCCCGCTGCCCAACGGCCACCTGCAGGCCACGGGGCTGGACGCCCGCGGCCGGCTGCAGTACCGCTACCACCCCGAGTGGCGTGCGCAGCGCGATGAGAGCAAATTCGGCCGCATGCAGGCCTTTGGCCGCGCGCTGCCACGCATCCGTGCGCGGGTGGCGCGCGACCTCAAGGAAGGGGTGCGCGGCAAGGCCCTGGGCCGCACCGTGGTGCTGGCCACGCTGGTGCGCCTGCTGGACACTACTTTCGTGCGCGTGGGCAACGAAGAGTATGCGAGCAGCAACAACTCCTTCGGCCTGACCACGCTGCGCACCCGCCACGCCAAGCTGCACGGCAGCAAGCTCACGCTGAGCTTTCGCGGCAAGAGCGGCGTGCCGCAACAGGCCGCGCTGGACGACCCGCGCGTGGCCCGCGTGGTGCGCCGCTGCCAGCAGCTGCCGGGGCAGGAGCTGTTCCAGTATCTGGGTGAGGACGGCCAGGCCCACACCGTGGGTTCGGGTGACGTGAACGACTACCTGGCCGAGATCACCGGTGCGGACAAGGCTGGCGACGACACGGCCGTGCGCTTCACCGCCAAGGACTTCCGCACCTGGCACGGCACGGTGCAGGCCCTGGAGCTCACGCGCTTGGCCTGCACCGGGCAGACCGGCGAGCCTGCCTACAGCGCCAAGCACATCCTGGCCGAGGTGGCGCGCCAGCTGGGCAACACCCCGGCTGTGTGCAAGAAGTCGTATGTGCACCCGGCCGTGCTGGAGCTGGGTTCGCGCCTGGCGTCCGATGCCGGGCCGGGCATGCAGTCGGTGTGGGAGCGCATCGGCGGCGCCGCATCCCCACGGGGCTTGAGCGCGGCGGAACGCAGGCTCCTGGCCTTTTTGCACCGGCCCCGCGCCAAGGGCTGCTGAGGTCCTGTCGCCAATGTGCCCCGGCGGGCGCTACCGCCCCGGGGCGCGCCGCTAAAATTGCTGCAGCGCGGCAAACGCCGGGCCTTTCTTTCGACTTGCCCCGAGAGCAGCCACCCACCATGCTGGATTCCTTGAGCCACGGCATCGACCGCAACCCGCAGCAGCGCCCCTTCCTCAGCCTGGAAGAGCGCGACGCCATCAACCGCGGCCGCTGGTTCGCGGCGCTCACGCCCTCGCTGCGGCACGACATCCTGCGCCTGGGCCGGGTCACGCGCTATGCGCACGGCAAGGTGATCGTCGAGCAGGGCAAGCTCGCGACCGACTGGTTCACCTGCGCCAGCGGGGCCATCCGTTTCCGGCGCACCACGCCCTCGGGCAAGCAGGTCACGCTGGCCTATGTGGAGCCGGGTATCTGGGTCGGCGAGGCCGAGGTGCTGCACCAGGGCGCCAACACCTACGATGCCCACGCGCACGGCCCCACCACGGTGCTCAGCGTGGCCGAGGCGGTGTTCCGCCAGCTGCTGCGCGAACACCCCTCGTTCGGCGAGGCGCTGCTCACCCTGCAGGCGCGGCGCATGCGCTACCTGTACTGGATGATGGAGGACATGGCCACCCTGCCCCTGCGCGCGCGGCTGGCCAAGCAGCTGTTGCACATGCTGCGCCGCTTCGGCGAGCGCGCCGCCGTGCCCGGCACGCGCGGCGCCATCGGCCTGTCGCTGGTGCAGGACGAACTGGCCCAGTTGCTCGGTGGCTCGCGCCAGCGCATCAACATGGAACTCAAGTGGATGGAGCGCGAGGGCATCATCGGCATCCACCAGCGCGACATCGTGGTGCACAACCTGGCGCAGCTCGAAGCGCTGGCGCAGCAGGAGGCCTTGCCACCAGGCTGAGGCACCCGCGTTGCGCTATTGGAAGACCACCAGGCCCTGGTCTGCGATCACGACCGGGTAGTCGCCCACCGGCAGGTTTTTCACCTGCACGCTGTTCGTGCCCGCATTGTTGTTCACCACCACGCTGTTGTCCGTGAGCTGGTAGACGCTGCCGTCGAGCAGGTCGGCAAAGCGCGGGCGCAGCGTGCTGCTCTGCGCATAGCGCGGGAAATGGAAGCCCGAGCAGGTGACGGTGATGGGCGCCGTGCCTGCGGTGGCCGTGGGCAGCTCGGTGGTCTTCTTCCACACCACCAGCATGTTGCGCACCACGCCCGCATCGTTGCGCGAGTACGCATGCACCGTGTGGCCATAGGGTGCCGTGCAGCCAGGGTTGGCGATGCGCTGCAGACGGTTGTCGAAGATCGCCGTCACGTTCTGGTATGAGCCATAGGCGATCTTGCGGCCCTGCACGGTCTGGTCGCCGTTCTTCGGGCCCGATGCCGGATTGGGGTTGTACTGCCAGGTGCCGGTGCGCAGCAGCCCCTTGGTGTTCTTGGTCGAGTCGTAGTGCAGGTCGACGATGGTGAAGATGTTGGTCTCGATGCCGCGCGCAAAGTCGCCCAGCATGCGGCGCAGCATGTACTTGGCCTGGTTCACCTCATCGAAGGCCGCGCCGCCGCACAGCGCAAAGTACTGGCACGCGGTGGAAGGCGCGCCGTTCTCGCCCTGGCGCAGCTTGAAGCCGCGGCCCTCGACCAGGGTCCTGAAAGCGTCGAACTTGGTCAGCTGCGACGGATAGGAGTCATAGTCCGGCAGCCCCCAGTAGGGGTGAAACGCCACCGACACATCGGCATTGGGCACGGTTGCGCCCTTGTTGTCGGCAAAGTAGTTCACCACCGATTGGGCGTACAGGTAACCCTCGGACGTGGCCCCGCCCAGCACGCCGGTGGTGAACGAGCCGATGGTGATCTTCGCACCCGGCTGGATGCTCTTGATCAGTTGCGCGGTCTGCACTGCCAATTGGGCGTAGTCGGCCGCGGGCACATGGCCGTCGGGCTCGTTCCAGATCTCCCAGTCGCTCACCTTCAGGGTGGGCTGGGTGTAGCGCGTCACCGTGGCGCGCACGAAATCCAGCCACTTCTGCCGCCCGGTGCCCGTGGGCAGTGCGCCGCCCAGGCCCTTGGTGCCGCAGTTGGTACAGCCCGCCTGCTCGTTGCCATAACCCAGGAACACGAAGGGCTTGACGCCCTGCGCGCGCACGCCGTTGACGATGGTGTCGAGCTTGGCGAAGTCGTAGGTCGCGGGGCTGGTGATCACCGGCTCGATGAAGTGCCAGCCCGACTGGATGCGCACCTTGGAGGCGCCCAGCGGCCCCAGGTAGTCGCGCCAGTTTTCAAACGTGCTGAAGCCCCGGTCGGTGGTCTCGCCGCCGATGCCGAAGGGGCTGGTGATGCCGGCGGCCACCATGTCGGCCGTGCTGCGCGGCTTGATCTCGCCGATGAGGCCGAAGCCGGGCCCCGGTTGGGCGACGGCGGTGGTGGCGCAGGCGGCGATGGCGAGTGCTTGCGCGAAGGCTTTCAAGTTCCAAATCATTGTTGTCTCCTGTTTGTTTCTCTGTCTTGTGTCGGCTCGCAGGTGTGCGCAGCCATGGGTTGTGGTGGGAGGTGCTCAGGGGTGGGGTGAAGCTCCTTTCAAGTGGGAAGCCCGGCAAGCAGCCACGCAGGCGCGCTCTGGTAGACCACTGGCCGCAGAAAGCGCTCGCAGGCATGCAGCCCCACCGAGGTGGATGCTGGTTGCGAGGACGAAGGCCAGGGACCGCCATGCTGCTGGGCACGCGTGACCGCGACCCCGGTAGGGACGCCTCCGAACAGCACGCGCCCGGCGCGGGCGGTCGCGGCGGCGACGAGTTGGCGGGCCAGCGGCGAATCCCCTTCGGCCCCCCAGAGCGTGGCCACCAGCGCACCGGCCATGGATTCGAGCACCGGCACCAATGCGCTGTCGTCGTTGCACACCACGATGAGCACCGCAGGCCCGAAAACCTCGTGGCGAAGATCTGCCTGGGCCGTGAAGTCATCGGCTGTCACGGTGGCGAGCCATGCGCCCAACCGCTCGGGCGCGGGGTCAACAAGCACATTCACGCCTGCCGCGCGGCGCAGCGCCTGCGCCGCAGACAGGTAGGCCTTTGCGATGGCCGGGGTGAGCATCGGATGCATGGGCGCTGCCGCCAGTAGCCGCGCGAGCTCGGCGATGAAATGGCGGGACGCATCGCTGTCGACCAAGACGACCACGCCGGGACGCGTGCAGAACTGCCCCATGCCCAGCGTGACCGAAGCCGCCAGCTGGGCCGCCAGGGCCTCGGGTGCCTGGGCCGAAAAAGCCGCAGGCAAGACCACCAGCGGATTCACCGAACCCAGCTCGCCGAAGAAGGGAATGGGCACGGCCCGCTGCGCCGCCAGCGCCTGCAGCGCCAGCCCGCCACGCAGCGAGCCTGTGAACGCCACCGCCTGGATCGCAGGGTGCTGCACCAGCGCCGCGCCGTGCTCCACCGAAGCCCCATCGACCAGCCCCACCAGGCCGCTGGGCAGATGCTGCTCCTGCAGCACCTGCTGCACGAGGCGGAACACGGCGCGCGACAGTTGCAGGTGTGCCGGGTGGGCGCGGACCACCACCGGGCAACCGGCGGCCAGGGCCGACGCCGTGTCGCCCCCCAGCACCGAAAACGCGAATGGGAAATTGCTGGCCGCGAACATGGCGACCGGCCCCAGGGGCACACGCACCCGGTGCATGCCGGGCCGGCCACGCGGCGGCGAGCCGTCGACCGCGGCGTCGTGCTCCACCGCATGCAGGCTGCCCGCCAGCACGAAGTCGGCAAACGCACGCAGCTGAAAGCAGGTGCGGTCCAGCTCGCCCTGCAGCCGCACGGCCCCCAGGTGGGTTTCTCCATGGGCCAGTGCCACCAGGGGGTCGCGGTGCTCCTCCAGCACCCGGGCCAGGGCCTGCAGGAGCCCGGCCCGGGTGTGTGGATCGCTGGCCGCCCAGAAGGGTGCCTCACGGGCCGCTTCCGCGGAGGTATCGAACATGGAAGGGGATGCGCTGGTCATGGATAGGCGAAGTGAAGCCTGCCGGTGCGCACGCAGCACGCACCAGCAAGGAGGCGGGAATGGGAGGAACGACGGCCCGGCCGTCAGAAGTTGTGCTTGAGGCTCAGGTCGAACAGCGTGGTGCGCGTGAGCTTGTCCTGCTTGGCGCTGCCGATGTTGGCCAGGATGGAGGTGCGCTTGCTCAGGAAGTGCTCGTAGCCCACCGACAGCTTGGTGTTCGCGTTGCCCGGCCCCTGGGGGTCCAGGCGCGAAACCGCCAGCTTCACCAGGTGGGTGGACACGGGCACGCGCGCCGTCAGCGAGACATTGCTGCTCTCCACATTGTTGACCTTCGAACGCGCATACAGCAGCGCCGGGCGCACCACGCCGAAGTCGTAGGAGGCGGCTGCCATCCACATCTTCTGCTGGGAGGTGGTGCTGTCATAGGCCGTGCCCACGTACAGCGGACCGGAGGTGTACTCGATGTTGGCACCCGACGTGTTCGAGCGCGCGCCCTCGCCCGCGCTCCAGGCGATGTTGGTCGAAAAGCCGCCCCACGTGGCGCTGCGCAGGCCGATGGTATTGTCGCTGCGGATGCCGCTCACGGGCACGCCGTAGTTGGCCAGCAGGTGGCGCGGCCCGGGCGTGGCCACGGTGTCGAAGCCCCAGGGGTCGGCCTTGAGCGCCACCCAGAAGGCGGGGATGTACTCGCGCCCTGCATACACCGTGCCCCAGGCCTTGGGGGCGCCCGCATACACATAGGAGCGCGCCTCGAAGAAGGGGTTGTGGGCCAGGCCGGTGTCGGCGTCGAAGCGGTGCTCCATCTGGAAGCCGGCTTCCAAGCCACCGCCCAGGTCTTCCACTCCGCGAAACCCGATGCGACCGGCGGACCCCTGGCGCACCTGCCACATTTTGGCCGCGGGGCCCGAGGGGCTGATGCCGCCGTTGGTTGGCGTCGTGCCCGCATTCTGGTGGAACACGCCCAGGTCGACGCGGCCATAGATGGTCACGGACGACTGGGCCAGGGCCGGCAGGCAGGCGGCGGCCGCGCAGGCCAATGCGCACTGGCGGGCAAGGTGTTTCTTCTTCATGTCGCAAGTCTCCTCTGGGTTGTGAACCGGGCATCTCTCCCGATGTTCTGGATTGTAGATTTTAGATTTTATAAAATCTGAAATGGAGTATATACTGGCAACATGGACGCACTCAACACCCCCACCTACATTCGTTTGCGCGACCAGTTGCGCAATGACATCGTCGAAGGCGTCTGGGCCCTGGGGGCCCACATCACGCTGACGGAGCTGGCCAAGCACTACCAGGTGAGCCAGAACCCGGTGCGCGAGGCGCTGCTGCAGCTGCAGGGCGAAGGCGTGGTGGCCATGCGCATGAACCGCGGCGCCGTGATCCCCACGGTGGACGCGCTCTACATCAACCAGCTCTACAAGATCCGCGGGGCCATCCAGTCCATGCTGGCGGCCGACGCAGCCACGGCGGCCAGGCCGGCCGACATCGACAGGCTGGTGGAGCTGGAAGCAATGCGCCAGGGCGCGGCCGACCGCTCGGACATCCCCGCCTGCGTGACCGCCAACCGCGACTTCCACCGCTACATGGACGGCATCTCGGGCAACCGCATGGCGGTGGAAATGCTGGAAGGCCGCTCAGCGCTGGTCGATGCCGTACGGCGCAGCAAAGGTTATGGCGACGCGCGGCTGGAGATGGTCACCGTGCAGCACGCGCAGATGATCGAAGCGCTGCGCACCAATGACCCCAAGACCGCGGCAGCCATCGCTTTCGAGCACGCCGAGATGTCACGCAAGGACTTGCTGGCCATGCTGCCCACCCCATAGCGCGCCTTAGCGCCCCCTTTTTCCCCGAAAACTGCAATGCTGCACTCCCTGCCAGACAGGGAGCGGGATTGCCTACGCCCAAAAAAACCGAAGGAGACACCACCATGCAAGCCCGATACTCCCGCCGACTGGCCCTGCTCGCCCTGGCAGCACAGAGCGCACTGGCAGGCGCCAGCCCTGCGCAGGCCCAGAAATTTCCCGACAAGCCCATCACCCTGTACTTGGGCTTTGCGCCGGGCGGCAGCGCCGACACGGTGGCCCGTACCCTGGCCGAGGAAATGGGCAAGAACCTGGGCCAGCGCGTCATCGTGGACAACAAGGGCGGCGCCTCGGGCAACATCGCCACGCAGGCGCTGCTCAACAACTCGGCGGACGGCTACTCGCTGGTGTTCGCGGCCATCCACTTCGCCACCAACCCCTGGATCGGCGGCGTGAAGTACGACCCGGCCAAGGACCTGCAGATGGTCTCGCAGATCACCAGCGTGCCGGTGCTCATGGTCGCCTCGACCGAAAGCGGCATCAAGACGCCGGCCGATGCGGTGGCCCTGGCCAAACGCACGCCGGGCGGTGCCAAGGCGGCATCGGGCGGGGTGGCCACCTCCTCGCACCTGGCGCTGGAGCTGTTCAAGCGCGAGATGAAGATCGACATGCTGCACATTCCCTACAAGGGAGGCGCGCCCGCCAACCAGGACCTGATGGCAGGCCAGGTGGACCTGATGTTCGACCTGATGTCCGGCTCGCTCAAGGCCACCCTCGACTCGGGCCGTGCCACGCCCGTCGCGGTGATGCAGGCCAGCCGCATCCCTGCGCTGCCCAACGTGCCCAGCGCCGAGGAATTGAAGCTGCCACGCGGCACCCACATCCGCAGCTGGCAGGGCATCGCCGTCAAGGGCGGCACGCCCGCCCCCGTGGTCAAGCGCCTGCACGAAGCGGTGGTCGCCGCCGCGACCAGCGAGGCCTTTCGCGCCCGCGTGGCGCAGCTCGGCTCCGAGGTCGTGACCAGCGGCAAGCCCGAGGACTTCCAGGCCTTCTACCTGCGCGAGCTCGCGCGCTGGCAGACGGTCGTCAAGGACGCGGGCATCAAGCCCGAGTGAGATAAAGCAAAGGAAACCCATGAAGATCCAAGAAATCCGCTGCCACCTCATGCAGGCGGGCGCCCCGCCGCAGACGGGGTGGACGGGTACCGGCAAGTCGGCCCTCGCAACCTCGCGCAACTGGCTGTTCGTGACCGTGCGGGCAGACAGCGGGCTGGTGGGCACGGGCGAGGGCTCGGGCTGGCCCCGGGCCGTGGCAGCGGCCGTGCAGGACCTGGCCCCTTTGCTGGTGGGCGAGGACGCGCGCGGCATCGAGCGCCTGTGGCAGCGCATGCGTGTGGCCTGCATGGGCCATGGCCAGACCGGCGTGGTGGGCATGGGCGCCATCAACGCCATCGACATGGCGTTGTGGGACCTGAAGGCCCAGGCGCTGGGCGTGCCGCTGTACGAGCTGTTGGGTGGTGCCACGCGCAGCAAGGTGCCGTTCTACGTGCATGCCGCCACGCCCGAAGCGGCACGCGCGGCCGTGGCAGCAGGCGCGCAGGGCATCAAGGTCGGCGGCATCGCCAACGTGGTGGAGCGCGCCCATGCCGTGCGCGCCGCCATCGGCCCCGACATCGACCTGATGTGTGACCTGCACGGGCCGCCATGGCTGGCGCCTGCGGACGCGGTGGCCATCGGCCGGGAGCTGGAGCCTTTGAAACTGCTGTTCCTGGAGGAACCCGTCGCGCCCGACGACCTGCGCGGCTGGCGCCTGGTGCGCGACAAGGTGGCGCTGCCGCTGGCCGGCGGCGAGCGCCTGGCCACGCTGCAGGACATGCAGCCTTTCCTGGCCGAGGGCCTGCTCGACGTGGTGCAGCCCGACGGCGGGCGCTTCGGCGGCATCACGCAGACCAAGAAGCTCGCCGGCATGGCCGAGGCCCTGTCGGTCGTGGTGGCGCCGCACTCGGGCTCGCTCGGGCCCGTGGCCGAAGTGGCCATGGTGCACCTGCTCAGCGCGATCCCCAACGCGCTGGTGCTGGAACGCATGGACCCGGACTGGGAAGGCCGCAACCAGGTGCTGGACAGCGGCCTGCGCGTGGAACCCGGCTTCCTGCAGGCCAGCGCATTGCCGGGCCTGGATGTGCGCCTGCGCGAGGACTTCATCGCCGCCCACCCGAGCGAGCGCAACGTCGCCCTGGCCACGGGCGGCTGGAACGCCGGCACCGAGCACGAATCTGTTTACCTGCAAGCGCGTCGCCCCCGGGCACGCATCGGACGAGACTGAAGAAACCATGACCATCCCCCTGCTTTCCAACACCCTGCCCCGCCTGGGGCTCGTATCCACCGCCACCCTCACCACGGTGCTGTTCAAACGCGGCTTTCGCAACGTCTTCCTGCAGGAGGTGCGGCCCCTGAACCCGGCCACGGCGCGCATGGTGGGCCTGGCGTTCACGCTGCGCTACATCCCGGCGCGCGAGGACCTCGACGGCCTCGACGCCTTCGACGACCCGGCACACCCGCAGCGCGTGGCGGTGGAGACCTGCCCTGCCGGCCATGTGCTGGTGATGGACAGCCGCGGCGATGCCACGGCCGCCTCCTCGGGCAACATCCTGGTCACCCGCCTGATGCGCCGCGGCGTGGCCGGCGTGGTGACCGACGGCGGCTTTCGCGACTCGCCGGAGATCGCGGCCATGCCCTTCCCGGCCTTCCACCAGCGACCTTCGGCACCCACCAACCTGATCCGCCACCACGCCATCGACATCAACCTGCCCATCGCCTGCGGCGGTGTGTCGGTGTACCCGGGCGACGTGCTGGTGGGCGACGCCGAAGGCGTGGTCTGCATCCCCCGCCACATCGCGGACGATGTGGCGCGCGAGGCCTATGTGCAGACCATCTACGAGACCTGGGTCGAGGAACGCATAGACGCCGGCGACAGCCTGATCGGCACCTACCCGCTCATCGACCCCGCACGCCGCGAGGCCTATGCAACATGGAAAGCCGCGCACGCAGACCGCTGGCCGCTCGCGCATGACTGACACCGCCCTGCGCACCATCGCGCTGACCGGCGCTGCCGGTCGCATCGGCCGCGCCATCCGGCCGCACCTGCTGCCCCTGTGCAGCGAACTGCGCCTGCTGGATGCAGCCCCGGTGCAGGCCGAGGACCCGCGCGAAACGGCACACCAGCTGGACCTGGCGGACCGTGAGGCGCTGCAGCGCGCCCTGCAGGGCTGCGAGGCGGTCGTGCACTTCGCCGGGTACCCGCGCGAGGCCGGCTGGGACACGCTGCTGGCAGCCAATGTCGTGGGCGTGGCCAACCTCTGGGAGGCGGCCCACGCGGCCGGCGTGCAGCGCATCGTCTACGCCAGCTCCAACCACGCGGTGGGCCTGTACCCGCGCAGCCAGACAATTGACGGCACGGCCCCGCCGCTGCCCGACAGCCGCTATGGCGTGAGCAAGGTCTTCATGGAGGCGCTGGCCGCCATGTACGCCATCAAGCACGGCGTGCGCGGCTTCGGCCTGCGCATCGGCCACTGCAGCCCAGCGCCGGCCGAGGCACGGGCCCTGAGCCACTGGATCCACCCGGAAGATCTGGCGCAGTTGGTGCAGGTAGGCCTCACGGCCGACTACGTGCACGAGATCGTCTACGGTGCATCGGACAACAAGCGTTCCTGGTGGGACAACCGCCGTGCCCAGGAACTGGGCTACCAGCCCCGGCACTCGGCCGACCCGCACGCCACGGCGCTGGAGAACCTGCAGTCCGGCGATGCCGTCGCCGAGCATTTCCAGGGCGGCAGCTTTGCTGCGGCAGGCTTCGACAATGACCGTGCCCCCTTCCTCTGAGTCCATCGCGCCTTCGGTGCTCAACCACCCCGGTACCGGACCCATCGAGGTGTGGCCCGTGGGCAACCGGGTGGGCGAAGCCCCCGAATGGCACGCTGGCGAGCAGGCGCTGTACTGGATCGACGTGCGCGCCCAGTTGCTGCTGCGGCTGGATCCGGCCCTGCAACAGCTCACGCGCTGGCACCTGCCGCAGGTGGTGGGCGCCATGGCCCTGTGGGGCGGGCATCGCGTGCGCCTGGCCCTGCAAAACAGCGTCGTCGAACTGGATCTGCGCATGGGCGCGCTGCGCACCGTGTGCTCTTTGGCCGCGCACGAGCCGCACGGCAACCGGCTCAACGATGGCAAGCGTTCCCCCAGCGGCGCCTGGTTTGTCATCGGATCGATGGACGACCGGGCGGACAAGCAGGCCACCGGCGGCCTGTACTGCGTGAGCGACAGCGGTCTGGTGCGCCAGCTCCATGCAGGCCTGATGGTGGCCAACGGCATCGCCTGGAGCCCCGACGGCGGCACGCTGTACTTCTCGGACAGCTTTCGCGGCACGGTCTGGCAGGCCGCCTGGAACGAGGCCGAAGGCACGATGGGCGAGCCCCGCCCCTTCGCGGACCTGGGCGAGGCCGAGGGCAGGCCCGACGGTGCGCAGGTCGATGCAGCTGGGTGCTACTGGTCGGCAGGCGTGTCGGCAGGCGTGCTCAATATCCTGTCGCCCCTGGGTGAGCGACAGCGCCGCATCGCCCTGCCCTGCCGCGCGCCCACCATGTGCGCCTTTGGCGTGGCCAGCGACCTCTGGGTGACCAGCCTGGTGAGGCCGGGATGGGAACCCACGGCACACGACGGGGCGCTGCTGCGCCTGCAGGCTCCCTGCTAGGTTGAACGCAGCGCGCTCGGCGCCACCCCCAGCACGCGCCGCATGGACCGCGCCATGTGGCTCTGGTGCGCAAAGCCGGCCGCCAGGGCCACTTCGCTGGCTGGCAGCCGCCCCTGGCGCAGCAGGGCGCTGGCGCGCTCCACCCGGCGCTGCACCACGTACTCGTGCACCGGCACGCCCAGCGAGCGCTTGAACAAGGTCTTGAAGTGCGACACGCTGCTGTGCGCCACGCCGGCCAGCACGGTCAACGACAGGTCCTCGTCCAGCCGGTTCTCGATGTAGTCCACCACCCGGCGCAGTTGCGCCGCCGACAGGCTGCGCGGTGCCTTGCGCGCCAGCGTGTAGCGGCCCAGCAGGTGCACGGCCAGCGCAGTGCCCAGGCTTTCGGCATAGAGCCGGCCGTTGGGGAAGCCGGCCTGGCGCTCCGCATCCAGCGCCCAGGCGATGTGGGCCAGGTGCGCATCCTGGAACTGGTGGCGCGGGGCCAGGGCGGCGCGGCCGGCCGGCAAGCCGGCCTCCTGCGCCGTGCGTTCGAGCAATGCCGGGGCAAAGCGCAACACCACCGAGCGGCCCGGCCCGTCCTCGTGCCAGCGGTCCGCCTGCCCGGCGGCAACGATGTCCACATCGCCGCGCGTGTAGACAAAACGCTGCGAGCCGCACAGGCCCCGCACCGGATCGCCCGAATGCACGCGGATGCGCAGGTCCGCCAGGGGCTTGAGTTCGACCACACCGCCTGGCGTCTCCACCAGGTCCACCTGCAGGCCGGCGCGGCCGGGTACCACGGCCAAAGCTGATTCGTCCATCCGTGCTCTCCAAACAGCCGTTCGTGCGCGACCGGCCAAGCGATTCTGCAGATTATTGGCATGCCGCCGCGAAGGCACTTGTCGCCCGCGGTTTGGCGCTACTCCATGAAAGGGATTTGCATGAAAACGACCGTGATCGGGATGGGAACCATGGGCAGAAAACTGGCCGCACTGCTGCTGCAGGCAGACCACCGGGTCAGCGTATGGAACCGCTCGCCGGCCCACGCCGCCGAGGTGGTGGCCCTGGGGGCCACCCCGCACCAGGACGTGGCCCAGGCCATCGCCGCCAGCGAGGTGATCGTGGTCTGCGTGAAGGACTACGAGGCCGCCAACGCCATCCTGCTGTCGCCGGGCGTAGGCGGGGCGTTGACGGGCCGCACGGTGGTGCACCTGACCACCGGCAGCCCCCAGGAGGCGCTGGACATGGACGCCTGGGTGCGCAGCCACGGCGGCCTGTACCTGGACGGCGCCATCCAGGCCGCACCGGAGCAGATGGGCCTGCCGACGACGCCGGTGTTCGTCTCGGGTGCCCAGCAGGCCTTCGACAACGCGCTGGCCGTGCTGCAGGTCTTCGGCGGCGGCGTCACGTTCCTGGGCGAGCGCCCCTCGCTCGCCTCGGCGATGGATTTCGCCACGCTGTCGTATGTCTACGGCGCGACC
Source organism: Acidovorax sp. GW458-11-26-14-TSB4 (assembly GCF_059423865.1). Lineage (NCBI taxonomy): Bacteria > Pseudomonadati > Pseudomonadota > Betaproteobacteria > Burkholderiales > Comamonadaceae > Acidovorax > Acidovorax sp. GW458-11-26-14-TSB4. The sequence goes on along the minus strand of NZ_JBWKYR010000018.1, from coordinate 53,531 downwards.
ATCGGGTTCTTCCACGGTGCGCGCATCGCCGAGACGGAGGGCCTGGACGTGGAGCACTACGGCGTGCTCGTGAACCAGATCGCACCCTCGTTCGGTGCCTTCCTGCAGCACGAGGGCCAGGTGATCCACAGCGGCGACTTCGCCATCACGCAAAGCCCGCTGCGCATCTCCATCGATGCCACGCGCCGCATCGCACAGCATGCGCGCGACGCCGGCATCCACGCCGCCGTGCCGGAGCTGGCAGAAACGCTGTTCCGCCAGGCCGGGGAAGCGGGTTACGCCGACGAGGAAGCGGCGGCCGTGGTCAAGGTGATGCGTGCCAACAGATGACCACGCTCAGCGGCCCACCATGTTGCCCGGCACCACCCACTGGTCGAACTGCTCGCCCGTAACGTGGCCCGAGGCCACGGCGGCCTCGCGCAGGCTGGTGCCTTCCTTGTGCGCCTTCTTGGCGATGAAAGCCGCCTTGTCGTAGCCGATGTGGGTGTTGAGCGCCGTCACCAACATCAGCGAGCGGTCCACCAGCTCGATGATGCGCTCGCGGTTGGGCTCGATGCCCACGGCGCACTGGTCGTTGAAGCTCACCATGCCGTCGGCCAGCAGGCGCACGCTCTGCAGGAAGTTGTGCGCCACCATGGGGCGGAACACGTTGAGCTCGAAGTTGCCCGAGGCGCCGCCGAAGTTGATGGCCACGTCGTTGCCGAACACCTGGGCGGCCAGCATGGTCACGGCCTCGCTCTGCGTGGGGTTGACCTTGCCGGGCATGATGGACGAACCGGGCTCGTTCTCGGGGATGCTCAGCTCGCCGATGCCGCTGCGCGGGCCGCTGGCCAGCCAGCGCACGTCGTTGGCGATCTTCATCATGCTGGCGGCCAGGGTCTTCAATGCGCCGTGGGCGTGCACCAGGCCGTCCACCGAAGCCAGGGCCTCGAACTTGTTGGGCGCGGTGACGAAGGGCAGGCCCGTGAGGCGCGCCAGTTCGGCCGCGGCCTGCTCGGCATAGCCCTTGGGCGCATTCAGGCCCGTGCCCACGGCGGTACCGCCCAGCGCCAGCTCGTACAGGTGGGGCAGCGCGGCGCGCACATGGCGCTCGCCATGGTCGAGCTGGGCCACATAGCCCGAGAACTCCTGGCCCAGCGTGAGCGGGGTGGCGTCCTGCAAATGGGTGCGGCCGATCTTGACGATGCCGTCGAAATCCTTGGCCTTTTGCGCCAGCGTGGCGCGCAGCTTGGCAATGGCCGGCAGCAGCTTGTGCGTGAGCGCCTCCACGGCGGCCACATGCATGGCCGTTGGGAACACGTCGTTGCTCGACTGGCTGCGGTTCACGTCGTCGTTGGGGTGCACCAGGCGGCCTTCGCCGCGCTCGCCGCCCAGGATCTCGCTGGCGCGGTTGGCCAGCACCTCGTTGACGTTCATGTTGGTCTGCGTGCCCGAGCCCGTCTGCCACACCACCAGCGGGAACTCGCCGGGGTGCTTGCCGGCAATGACTTCATCGGCGGCAGCCACGATGGCCTCGGTCTTCTTCGCGTCCTGAAGGCCCAGGGCCTGGTTCACGACAGCCGAGGCGCGCTTGACCTGGGCCAGCGCCTTAATGATCTCGCGCGGCTGCTGCTCGCCCGAGATGTCGAAGTTCTGCAGCGAGCGCTGCGTCTGCGCGCCCCACAGCTTGTCGGCCGGCACCTCGATGGGGCCAAAGGTGTCGCGTTCGGTACGGGAGGTCATGGGAAACGGTTCTCCAAGGTAAGGCAGGCGTGGCGCGCGGGCGTGCCACGAACGGGTCGAATCGGTGCGCCAGCGCGGGCCATGGGCAGGCAGGCAGAGGGCGCCCCCGGGAGCATAAGACAAAAACAAACAATTCTCATTTACCCGCCCCCAAAGCGCCGCCAGCGCCGTGGGGAAAGCGCTTCGTTCAGCGCGCCGACTCCCCTGCCCTCAGTGTTCAGCCAAAGCTTTCCTAGAGCCAGCACTCCAGCAGCAGTTGCAACAAATTGGTACACTTTGGCCTCGAAAATTCGGCCCACTGCCGTTTTCTCCTCTTGAGCGCAGGCTGCGCCGCGCTACGCCCCAGTGCGTATCCAATCCGTGTACCCAGATGCACGCGCCCCCTTGACGGAGCGCCTGCGCAGGCGCAACCTGCCCATCCATACCGAGATCCATTCCTCCATGTCCATGAGCGCGTTCATGCCCTTCAGCTACAACCTGTTCGTGGTGGCCGCGTCCTTTGGCATTGCGATGCTGGCCTCGTACGTCACGCTGGACCTGGCGCGGCGCGTGCGCGCCGCCCAGCGCAGCGTAGGCCTGGCGTGGTGGCTGGCGGGCTCCATCGTGATGGGCACAGGCATCTGGTCCATGCACTTCCTGGGCATGCAGGCATTCAAGCTGCCCATTGCCATCGGTTTCGACAGCCTGCTGACCCTGCTGTCCTGGCTGGCGGCGGTGGGTGCATCGGGCGTGGCCCTGGGCCTGGCCAGCCGCGAGAACTTCGGCACGGCCCATCTCGCCCTGGGCGCGCTGGTGATGGGCGCCGCCATCAGCGGCATGCACTACATCGGCATGGCAGCGATGGAGATGGCGCCCGGCATCGTCTGGGATTACCGCGTCGTGGTGCTGTCAGTACTGATCGCGGTGCTGGCCTCGGCATCGGCGCTGCTCATCTTCAAGCTGCTGCGCCGTGTGCGGCCCGGCCAGCGCCTGGTGTACCAGTTGGCCGCGTCCTTCGTGATGGCCGTTGCCATCTGCGGCATGCACTACACCGGCATGGCGGCCGCGCGCTTTGCCGTGGGCTCCGTGTGCCTGAGTGCGGGCGAGCTGGGCGGCCCGGGCCTCACGGCCATGGTGCTCATGGCCACGGGCCTCCTGCTGGTGAGCACGCTGTTCACTTCCATCCTAGATGCGCGGCTGCAGACCACAGCCGAACTGCTGACCCAGTCGCTCAAGGAAAGCAACAGCCGCCTGCAGGCCGCCAACGACGAGCTGCAGCAGCGCGCCTTTGCCGACGCGCTCACCGGCCTGCCCAACCGCCTGCTGTTCGAAGACCGGCTGATCCACGCCCTGCTGCGCCTGGACCGCACCAACCACCTGCGCGTGGAAGACCGGCTGGCCGTGCTGTTCGTCGACCTCGACGGCTTCAAGCCCATCAACGATTCCTTCGGCCACGCCGCGGGCGACGTGATACTGCGCGGCGCGGCCGACCGCCTGCGCCAGCAGGCACGCGAGAGCGACACCGTGGCCCGCGTCGGCGGCGACGAGTTCCTGATCCTGCTGGAAGACGTGAGCGACGTGGCTGCCTGCGTCACCATGGCCAACCGGGTGCTGGAGTCGCTGTCCCAGCCCTTCGAAGTGGCGGGCAAGAAGGTGCAGATCGCCTGCTCCATCGGCATCGTGGTGCACCCCGACCACGGCGAGCGCACCAAGCTCGTGGCCAATGCCGACGCGGCCATGTACGCCGCCAAGCGCGCCGGCGGCGGCTGCTACGCGCTGTTCGAGCCCCACATGGGCTCGGACGCCTCCGAACAGCTGGAGCTGCAGAACGACCTGCGCCAGGCCATCGACCGGGGCGAACTGGCGCTGCACTACCAGCCCAAGATCGACGGCACGCGCGGCCAGATCAGCGGGGTGGAAGCCCTGCTGCGCTGGAACCATCCCAGGCACGGCATGGTCAGCCCCATGGTGTTCATCGCGCTGGCCGAGCGCTTCGGCCTGATCAACAAGCTGGGCAACTGGGTCATCAACGAGGCCTGCCGCCAGACCGCCGAGTGGGGCCGCAACGGCATGCGCATGCGCGTGGCGATCAACCTCTCGGTGCACCAGCTGCGCGAAAGCGGCCTGGCCGAGCGCATCGGCCATGCGCTGCAGTTCCACGGGCTGGACGCCTCGCAGCTTCTGTGCGAGATCACTGAGTCCGTGGCCATGGAGGACATCAAGGCCACGCAGCGCACCTTCGACGGGCTCGCGCGCATCGGCGTGTTCCTGTCCATCGACGACTTCGGCACCGGCTACTCCAGCCTGAACTACCTGCGCCAGCTGCCCGCGCAGCAGCTCAAGATCGACCGCAGTTTCGTGAACGACCTGGAAATCAGCGAGGACGCGCGCGCCGTGGTGAGCGCCGTGGTGAGCCTGGCGCACGCACTGGGCCTTCGCGTGGTGGCCGAAGGGGTGGAAACCGAGGGCCAGCGCGACATCCTGCTGGCCATGGAGTGCGACGAACTGCAAGGCTTCTTCTTTGCCCGCCCCATGCCGGCGGATTCGCTGTTCGCCTGGTCGCAGGGCGAAAAACCGGAGGGCGCCGTGGACTTCACGCCCTCTGTCATCGGTAGTTTGTAAGCCCACGCCCCCGCTGCGGCGGGGCGGCACTGGCACGGGGGCACGGACCCGGGCCGCCGCGTGACCAGCCATGTCAATCGTCGGCAAGTTCTTACACCGTGCAGCGCCCGGGGCGCGCACCATGGCACCACAGTGGCCGCACCGCCATTGCCGTGCCGACTCACGTTGACCGGTGCGCACCAGCCAGATCGGAGACTTCCATGGCCACCAGCAGCCTGCTCGGCATCGACGCCGACAACCTTCCGCCCATCCACAGCGCCACCGGCAACGACAGCATGGGCCCCAGCGATGCCTCCGACTCGGGCAGCGACAGCGCGGGCGTGTACAGCGCCGACCCGGAGATGGACACCGACCGCTATGGCACCGGCGAGCGCGCCAGCGTGGAGCCCGGCCTGCACCGCGAGTCGCGCGACATCCTGCCCGACCACATGGAATCCCTCGCGTCCGACAACGACACGGACGGCGACCTGCCCGCAGATCCCCTGGTGGACGTGGATGCGGACATGTACCCCGAAGAAGACAGCGAAGAGCCCGGGGTCGAGGACGAGCCCGCCTAAGCCAGCAAAGCCTCGCGCACCGCGTCGAAGCTGCGCTGGTCGGGCGCACACACCAGCCCGCCGGTCGTGTGGGACGGCAGGTACCCGCTGCCATCGAAGTGGCCGGAAAACCCACCCGCCTCTCGGTGTAGCAGCCAGCCGGCCGCGTGGTTCCAGGACAGGAGGCGGTTGTAGATCACTTCGTGCTTCTGGATTGCAGTTTTTTGCAAAGCGTAGTCTTGCCGAGAAGGCCTTACCAGCGCGCCAGCACGCTGTAAGCACCCCAGTGGGATAATTGCGCCCGGCGCCGTCCCAGGCGGCAGCCAGCGTGCACAGACGCGCACCCGTTCCGCCCACGACAGAAACACGATGACCACCACGATCAAGTACGACGATCTCGTCGAGTCCGTTGCTGCTGCGCTGCAGTACATCTCCTACTACCACCCGACCGACTACATCGCCCACCTGGCGCGCGCCTACGAGCGCGAGCAGAGCGCTGCGGCCAAGGACGCGATCGCCCAGATCCTGACCAACAGCAAGATGAGCGCTACCGGCCAGCGCCCCATCTGCCAGGACACCGGCATCGTCAACGTGTTCCTCAAGGTAGGGATGGACATCCGCTGGGAAAACTTCCCCGGCGGCCTGGAAGACGCCATCAACGAAGGCGTGCGCCGTGGCTACAACCACCCCGACAACACCCTGCGCGCCAGCGTGGTGGCCGACCCGCAGTTCGAGCGCAAGAACACCAAGGACAACACGCCCGCGGTGATCTTCGCCCAGATCGTGCCCGGCAACACGCTGGACATCACCGTGGCGGCCAAGGGCGGCGGCAGCGAGAACAAGAGCAAGATGATCATGCTCAACCCCGGCGACAACGTCGTCGACTGGGTGCTCAAGACCGTGCCCACCATGGGCGCCGGCTGGTGCCCGCCGGGCATGCTGGGCATCGGCATCGGCGGCACGGCCGAGAAGGCGGTGCTGCTGGCCAAGGAAAGCCTGATGGACGACCTGAACATGTACGAGCTGCAGGCCAAGTCCTCGCGCGGCGAGAAGCTCGACAAGGTCGAGGAAATGCGCCTGGAACTGTACGAGAAGGTCAACGCCCTCGGTATCGGCGCCCAGGGCCTGGGCGGCCTGACCACGGTGCTGGACGTCAAGATCAAGATGTACCCCACGCACGCGGCCAGCAAGCCCGTGGCCATGATCCCCAACTGCGCGGCCACGCGCCACGCCCACTTCGTGATGGACGGCTCGGGCCCGGTGTACATCACCCCGCCCTCGCTGGACCTGTGGCCCAACGTGAACTGGGCGCCCGACTACAACAAGAGCAAGAAGGTCAACCTGGACACCCTGACCAAGGAAGAAGTGGCCAGCTGGAAGCCCGGTGACACCCTGTTGCTCAACGGCAAGATGCTGACCGGGCGCGACGCGGCGCACAAGCGCATCAAGGACATGCTGGCCAAGGGCGAGAAGCTGCCCGTGGACTTCACCAACCGCGTGATCTACTACGTGGGCCCGGTGGACCCGGTGCGCGACGAGGCCGTGGGCCCGGCCGGCCCGACCACCGCCACGCGCATGGACGGTTTTACCGAGATGATGCTGGCCGAGACCGGGCTGATCGCCATGATCGGCAAGTCCGAGCGCGGGCCGGTGGCCATAGAGGCGATCAAGAAGCACCAGAGCGCCTACCTGATGGCCGTGGGTGGCGCCGCCTACTTGGTGAGCAAGGCCATCAAGAAGGCACGGGTGCTGGGCTTCGAAGACCTGGGCATGGAAGCCATCTACGAATTCGAGGTGGTGGACATGCCGGTGACGGTGGCGGTGGATGCCGGCGGCACCAGTGCCCACATCACCGGGCCGGCCGAGTGGCAAAAGCGCATCGCCACGGGCGAGTTCCGCGGCATCGAGGTAGCGGCGGCCTGAAACGCAGACACTCCCGGCTGAGCCACGGTCCCCCGGCAGCGCACAAGGCGCGGCCGGGGGGGTTTTCTGGGCCGTCCGCGCCCCCGAGCGAGTCCAGCAGCGGTCACGGGTTTTCGCGCCGCCATCCGTGCACCAAGGGCCCGGCAGCGTTACAGTGCGGGGCATCGATCGCATGCCTGCTCCGCCCTATTCTTTTCTCCCATGACCTCCCCGAATTCCCAGCCCATTGGCGTGTTTGACAGCGGCGTGGGCGGCCTCAGTGTGCTGCGGGCGCTGCGCGCCGAGCTGCCGCACGAGCGTTTTGTCTACCTAGCCGACAGCGCACATGCGCCCTATGGCGAGCGCGGCGATGCCTATGTGGGCGCACGCACCCACGCCATCACGCGCCACCTGCTGGAGCAGCACGGCATCAAGGCACTCGTGGTGGCCTGCAACACGGCCACGGCGGCGGCCATCCACGAGGTGCGCAGCCGCTACCCGGCTTTGCCCCTGGTGGGGCTGGAGCCAGCCATCAAGCCTGCCCTGGCCGCCACCCGCACCGGGCGCGTGGGCGTGATCGGCACACGTGGCACGCTCACCAGCGCCAAGTTCGGCAAGCTGCTGGCCAGCCTGCAGGGCCAGGCCGAGTTCGTGGTGCAGCCTTGCGATGGCCTGGCCCATGCCATCGAGCGCAGCGTGGACAAGCCGGTGCCCGCCAGCCCCGAAGGCACCGAGACCTGGCAGCTGTGCGAGCGCTACACCGGCGCCATGGGTGCCTTCGGCACCGCTGCAGGACAGATGGACACCCTGGTACTGGGCTGCACGCACTACATCTTTGCCGAGCGCGACCTGCGCACGCTGGTGGGGCCCGGGGTGCGCTTCATCGAGACCGGCGAGCCCGTGGCGCGCCAGACGCGGCGCCTGCTCGAAGGCGCTGGCCTGATGGCCGCACCGCAGGCACAGGCACCCGGGGTGCAGCTGTTCACCACCGGCGGCCTGCCCCAGCTGCAGGCCGCCGCGCAGCGCTGGCTGGACCTGCCCGCCAGCGGCTGCCAGGCGGTGGCGATCCCCTCGCCTGCCACCGAGCACAGCGCTGCGGCCTAGCATGCGGATTCGACAGAAGCTCGTGGCCCTGGTCTCGGTGCTGGCTGCAGCCTGCGCCGCAGCACAGACCGCAGCCCCTGCTGCCGTGCCCCCTCCTGCTGCTGCAGCCGCAGACCAGGCCCAGCAGCTCGCGGACCTGGAAAAGACACAGCGCGAAATGCTCCAGGACCTCAAGCGCCAGTTGGCGGAGATGCCGGAGACCGTGCGCAAGCAGCGGCTGCGCGCCCGCATCGCGGACATCGAAGGCCGCGCCAACCTGCCCCGGGACCTGTACATCTCGCCCGGTGCGAAGATGAGCGCGCCCATGAAGACCTACTACGCGCGCATGAAACAGCGCATGGAAGACTGCGGCACGCGCCATTTTCCGAGCAAGGACGGCAAGCGGCTGTACGGCCAGGGCGTGGTCGGCGTCACCCTGGCCAACGACGGCGCGGTGATCCAGGCCGACGTGCTGCAGTCGTCGCAAGACCGGGTGGTGGACGAGCACATGCTCAAGGTGGTGCGGGCTTCTGCCCCCTTCGGCACGCCGCCCGCCAGGCCCATGGCCGATGGCTCGCCGCGCTACCGCCGCCTGGTCGTGATCACCGGCTTCGACTTCAACCGCGACAGCGACAAGCCGATGCCCGAGCCCGTGCCGGCCTCGGAGCGTTGCAAATGGGAGTGAGGGAGCCGGTCAGGCCGACTCCCCGCCCCAGAGCCGCTCGCCCGAGTGCTCCACATGCGTGAGGTACAGGCGCAGGTCGAACTCGTACTGGTGGTACTGCGGCTCCATGTGCTGGCACAGCTGGTAGAAGGCCTTGCCATGGTCTTTCTCGCGCAGGTGCGCGAGTTCGTGCACGACGATCATGCGCAGAAACTCGTCGGGCCCCTGCTTGAACATCGCCGCAATGCGGATCTCGTGCTGAGGGCCTGTTCACACCAATTTCTGGGTCGCGAAGCCCCTTGCCGGCGTGTCAATCTAGGCGCGTGACGCAGTGTGTGCCTTTGCACACGCAAGGAGCGCAACGACGAGTGGCGCGCCGGCAAGGGCCTTCCCTTCGGGTTGCCCGGCCTTGGGGCCGTCTGCGGCGTTGCCCGCGCTTGCAAGGTGCCTACCTTGCTGCGCACGAGCGCCTTGCATCCAGCCCCCAGGCCGGGCAACGCGATCCCCGAAATTGGTGTGAACAGGCCCTTCGCCAGGCGGTTGCCCTGCACGCGTGAAACGGTGGTGTGCAGGCCCAGGGCATGCCGCACCACATGGATCTTGTTGTCGAACAGCACCTTGTTGATGGTGCCCGCATTGCGCAGGTGGCGGGCCTTCAGCTCCTGCGCATAGTCGTACAGCGCCTTGTCGCTGCGCACGGCATGGGCAGCGGGGTACTTGCGCAACAATACCGCCCCCAGGCGGCCCTGGGCAAGCAGATCGCGCGCCTGCTGCTGCAACGGCGCGGGGTAGGACTGCAGGTAGGGCAGCGGTACCGTAGTGGCGGCTGCCGTCATGCGCCACGCCCCTGCTGCCCGCGCAGGGGGCTGCAGCAGACCATCGAGATCAGTGCAGGTGCCGCGGACGGCGGCCACCGCCGCCATGGCCGCCGCCGCCGGCACCACCGCTGCCGCCGCGCGGGGGCTTGCCGATTTCGAGCGAGTTCACCAGGGCATCGAAACGCTGGCTGAACAGCTTGTCGATCTCGGCCACCACGCCGCCGAGTTCGGCACCGTCGAAGTGGCGCTCCATCATGTTCACCACGTCCTGCACCAGCAGGTCGCGCTGCACCTGCATGATGGCGGCGGGCGTGGGGCCCACGAAGAGCATCAGGAAATCGTCGCGCGACTCGGCGCCCTCGCCGCCCTCGTCCTCCTCGTCAAAGTCCGCATCGTAGAACGTGACTTCGATGGCCGCACCCAGTTCGGACAGCTCGTTGAGGCTCATGCACATCTCGTCGAGCGATTGGCGAAAGTCCTCGTCGCCGCGCACCGTCCAGCACATCTGCAGCAGGTGCTCCTGGGCATCGAACTTGATGCCGGGCTCTTCCTCATAGGCACTGGCGGCACCATCGGCCAGCGAGCGCGCGCCCGCGTACTTCCACAAGGGCTTCAAGGCCTCCTGGATCTGCTCGAAGCTGGCATCGGCGCGCAGCTGGACCTGTCCGTGGACGTGGATTTCGAAGGGTGCGTTGTAACTTGACATGACTGAATCGTAATAGTGCCCGCAGCCGGGGTCGGCAAGCCTCATGCCTGCTGGCTTGCCCTGGAATGGGAAGATGGAGCCTTGTCGGCGCTGGTTCAGCCTTTCAGCCCCACGATAGCGCTATTTTCTCATGGCGCCAAGGCCATTTGGATGGCGTCGCGCAGAAGCCATTGTGCAGAGCCCGGCGCACCGGCCATGAGGCGCAAGCTGTGCACCATCGACAGGGCATGCCCATCCGATCAAACGCACCTGACGGTGTCAGGGCTTGCAGGCCCCTGGGCCGGTGAGCGCAGCAGCGCTTTGTGCCCGCCAAAAAAGCGCGACGACAGACATAGGCGTGCAGCCAGACGGCGCAATGGACTACAAGGGCAATACGCCTGCGCCAATACCCTACGACCTCCAGAATTGCAACCAGGTGTTTCCATGAGAAAGTCCATTCCCTCAGGGTTCTTGCGAACCGTCTTTGGCAGCCGCATGATGCGCCGCCAGCTCCGCGCCTTGTATGGGAATCAGGCAGTCATCGAATTCACTCCCGAAGGCGTGATACTGACTGCGAACGACAATTTCCTGGATGCGATGGGCTACGCATTGAAAGACATTGCCGGCCAGCCCCACCGGATTTTTGTGGATCCCCAGGAAGCGCAATCCGCAGAGTATTCGGAGTTCTGGAAGAAGCTCAAGCGGGGCGAGGCTTTCATCGGCCGCTGCAGGCGCCTGCGTGGCGATGGCCGCGACATTTGGCTGCAGGCCAACTACAGCCCCGTCGTACGCGAGGACGGTACGGTCGTCAAGGTCGTGAAGTACGCGATGGACATCACCGCACAGGCTCTGGCAGATGCTGAAGCACAAAGCCAGTTGATGGCAATCAACCGTGCGCAGGCCGTCATCGAGTTCGGACTGGACGGCACCATCATGCGAGCCAACCGCAACTTTCTCGACGCCATGGGGTATCGGGACGAGCGCGAGATCGTGGGGCGGCACCATCGCATGTTCGTACCACCCGAACAGCGCAATACGTCTGACTACCAGGCCTTCTGGCACCGCCTTGGTTCTGGCAATGTCCATTCCGGTCAATTCCAGCGGGTGGGCAAGAACGGGCAATCGGTATGGATCGAAGCGAGCTACAACCCGGTCATGGATGGCACGGGGCGGCCGTTCAAGGTCGTCAAGTACGCGACCGACATCACGGCGCGCTTCGAAGCCACCCACACCTTGCAGATCGCGTTCGAACAGCTCAATGCACTGGTGTCCGAAAGCGCAAGCAAAGCCAACGAAGCGCACCAGCAAACCCAGAAAATGCTGCAGGTGGCCCACGCTGGCACCAGCGCCACCGCCGATGCAGTGGAAACCATGGGTGCCATACGCAGCGACTCGCAGCGCATTGCAGAGATCGTCGGCTTGATCGACGGCATCGCATTCCAGACCAATCTGCTGGCACTCAACGCGGCTGTGGAAGCCGCTCGTGCCGGCGACCAGGGCAGAGGCTTCGCCGTGGTGGCCAACGAGGTCCGAAGCCTGGCCCAGAGAAGCGCTGGCGCGGCCCAGGAGATCAAGACCTTGATTGCGGCATCGACCCAGCGGGTGCGCGATGGCGACGCCCACGTGCAGGCCACGGGCAGCATCATGGACGTCATTCAGGCATCGGCCACGCACGCATCCAACGCCATGGGGGACATCGTGCAAGCAGCCCACGCGCAAAGCAAGCGGATGGGCGCAGTGCACCATGCGATGGAATTGCTGGAAACAGCGGTTTCTCGCCACTGATACGGAATTGCCTTCAAACGCCAGCCATGCCTGGGTCGCGTTGCCGTGCCAGGGCAATTTCTGCAGCTCCCGCCTGGTTTTCCGTTTGAATGCGATTCCGCATGAGAAAACTGAATACGAAGCTACCGAACACCCTCATCCACAAGACCCGAAAAAGCCAGCGCTGGACTCAACAGTCGCAGCTTTAAGCTAGGTCGCCGCTGGCTCTGCCTGCAGAACCTTGGCACCACTGCCGCGCTGCCGGAAGAAGGCCACCGTCTGCCACAGGATGAACACGGCGATCAGGCCGAGCAGCGTGCCGCTGATGGGGCGGTTCACGAACACCTCGAAACTGCCGCGCGATAGCAGCATGGAGCGGCGGAAGTTCTCCTCCAGCATGGGGCCCAGGATGAAGCCCAGCATCAGCGGCGAGGGGTCCATCTCCAGCCGCATGAACAGGTAGCCCAGGGCGCCGAAGGCACAGGTGATGAACACGTCGTCCAGGTTGTTGTTGATGCTGTAGGTGCCGATGCAGCAGAAGAACAGGATGGCCGGGAAGAGCACGTTGTACGGGATCTTGAACACCGACAGCCAGTAGCGCACCAGCGGCACGTTCAGGACAAGCAGGAAGCAGTTGCCGATCCACATGCTGGCCACTAGGCCCCAGAAGAGCTCGGGGTGGCCGGCGATCATGTTGGGACCGGGCTGGATGCCCTTGATGATGAAGGCCGCCATCATCAGCGCCATGACGGCGTTTTCGGGGATGCCGATGCTCATCAGCGGGATGAAGCTGGTGCGCGCGGCGGCCTCGTCGGCCGCGGCCTGGCCGGCCACGCCTTCGATGCAGCCGCTGCCGATCTCGTGCTTGTACTTGCTGACCTTCTTGTCCAGGGCATAGGCCGCGAACTGGGCGATGACCGGGCCGCCGCCGGGCAGGATGTCCAGGATGGAGCCGACCACGCTGCCGCGCAGGGCGCTGGGGATGATGCGCTTGAACTCGGGCCAGGTGGGGATGAGCTTGATCTTGCCATTGAAGGGCGAGCGCTCTTCACGCGAGTCGAGGTTCTTGGCGATCTCGGCAATGCCGAAGCAGCCCAGTGCAATGCTCACGATACCCACACCGTCGGCCAGAAACGGCATGTCGAAGGTGAAGCGCGCCAGGCCGCTGTTGACGTCGGTACCCACCGAGCCCAGCAGCACCCCCACCATGCACATGGCCAGGCCGTTGAGCAGGCTGCCAGTGGTGACGAAGCTCACGCACACGAAGCCGACCAGCATCAGCGCGCAGTAGTCCGCGGGGCCGAACAGGAAGGCCACCTCGCCCAGGCTGGGCGCGAGGAAGGCCAGCACCACGATGGCCACGGTGCCGCCGATGAAGCTGGAGACCCCCGCGGTGAACAGGGCAAGCCCCGTCTTTCCCTTCAAGGTCATCCGGTAGCCGTCGATACACGCCACGATGGAACTGGCATGCGGGATCTTCATGGTGATGGCGCTCACGCTGTCGCCGTACTGCGCCCTGTAGTAGATGCCGGCCAGCATGATCAATGCACCGGTGGTGTCGATGGAATAGGTCAGCGGCAGCAGCAGGCTGATGGTGGCCAGCGGGCCCAGGCCCGGCAGCAGGCCCACCAGGGTGCCCACGGTGCAGCCCAGGGCGCAGAACATCAGGTTCTGCAAGGTCAGTGCGTGGCCGAAGCCGAACGCGAGGTTGTGGAGAACGTCCATGGCGGCCTCGTATCAGTACAGCGGCAGGCTGACGCCCAGCAGCTTCTGGAACATGAAGGCGATGCACAGCAGCACCGCGGCGATCTTGAGGTTGCGCACGCCGAGTAGGACGTGCCCGCAAAACCCGCGCAGAACACCAGGAAGACGATGCCCGCGATCATGTTCACGAAGTCCGACAGGGCCGCGAAGCCGCACAGGCTGGCGAGGATGATGGCGATGCCTGCAGGACCGCAGCGGCCAGGGCGCCGCAACCCCGCGCCTGGACCTCATGCCGCGCGAGGTGGACCTGCTGCGCTTCGACCAGAGCGAGACCGTGTGGTTTGCGGTGTACGGGCACGACGGCCGCCTCATCGCCGGCGACCACGACACCCTGGTGCGCGACGTGCTGCTGCGCTTTTTGCCGCGCGCAGACGCCATGGGCGTGGACCTGGGGGCCGAAGGCCTGGAGCACACCGTGGAGGTACGCGGCAACGCCGCACTCCTCGAAGGCATCTTGAACAACCTGCTGGACAACGCACTGCGCTACGGGCGCGGCCACCCACCGCGCATCACCGTCGCGCTGCAGGTGCGTGGCGAGCACGCCGTGCTGAGCGTGGCCGACAACGGCCCCGGGGTGAATGGCGCACTGGCGGAGCGCCTGCGGCAGCGCTGGGCGCAAGGCGAGGCAGGCGTGCACCTGGGCCAGGGCGCCGGGCTGGGCCTGTCCATGGTGGCGCGCTATGCGCAGCTGATGGGCGGGCGGCTCGCCCTGGACCCGGTACATCCAGTCCCTGGCCTGGTCGCCAGCATCTGGTTGCCGGCGTCTGCGCCCACCGAGAGCCCCTGAGTTCTCAGCATCTGTTTCGCAAGGCAGGCCCTGGTGCACCGCCATCGCCCACCCGCACAACGCCCAAAGACAGGGAAAAAATGAATTGGGAAAATGTTTCCAGGCTTGCGAAACGTCAGCTATTCAATTGATAGCTGAAGATCGTTAGCTGGTGCCCCGAGCCGGGGTCGAACCGGCACGCCCCTTTTCAGGAATGCGGCGGATTTTAAGTCCGCAGTGTCTACCAATTTCACCATCGGGGCGCCGCTGGACATGCAGGGCCATGCCCGTGGCGTGGCCTGCGTTCAGCGTAAACGAAAAAGGGAAGCCGAAGCTTCCCTTTTGAATACTGGAGCGGGAAAAGAGTCTCGAACTCTCGACCTCAACCTTGGCAAGGTTGCGCTCTACCAACTGAGCTATTCCCGCATTTTGCTGCGCTACCGTCGTTACCGTCAGTCTGCATCAGCAAGACTCAAATTATAGCGCCATTTTTGGGGCTTGCAAACTGTGACGCAAAAATTTTGCTCCAAGCGCGAGACCCGCTGCCCGGCATGCGTGCAGCACGCGGAAAAAAGCCCGTATGGAGGCGGGCTTGAACTCGTGGTGCGTACGAGGGAGGAAGCCGCTGGTGCTGCGGCACTTGCATGCTACTACGGAACCGACTCCCGTGGGGCCCCTGCACCAGTACCCCACCACGCTGGAGCCTGCAGCCGGATCGGACCGGCGCAAGTCGCCCGTGCAGGCCGGGGCAGGCCGCCTGACACCGTCCTGAAATCACGCTAAGAAGAGGCCGCGCACTTTCGAACGGTTTCCAGCGTTCTCGTCGTGATGGCCTTGCCGAATTTTTTCTCCAGCAGGGCCCCGAGCGCGACGCCCTTCTCGTCCGGCACGTAGGCTGAAAACACTTCCGTGCGCTCCAGCTTGAAGATGGAGGCTTGCGCCTGCTCCAGGGGCAGCACTACCTCGCCTTCATGGGGCCTTCGAAGAAAGGTGATGACGGGCTTCGCGTTGGCGGGAAACTTGAAATCCGCGAACGGCTCCCGCTCGACAAGCCGCTGAAGGAAGGAAGACGGTCGGACGATGGTTTGGAAAACCCTTCCCAGGTGTTCCTCCATGGCCGCTTCTGCGGCACTTTCCAGGATGGGAACGATCTCGGGTTTGGCCGAAAACGCCACGTTGCCGCTGGACAGAAGCGTCTTCACATCGAAAAAGCCGGCAGCCTCGAAACAGCGCTTGAGTTCCGGCATCTTGCAGTTCATGGGGCTGACGCCCCGCAGAAAAGCGACATAGCGTTCCACAGTCACTCCGGAGTGGTTTGGCAAAAGTCTACTGCCGTCCGGGCGGAGCTCCCTGTCCAGGCACCGAAAGCAAAAAAGCCTGCTATCGGTTCAATAGCAGGCTTTCAATACTGGCAAGAGAAATCTGGAGGCGCGAACCAGAGTCGAACTGGTCTAACCGGATTTGCAATCCGGGGCATAACCGCTTTGCTATCGCGCCGTGAGCCTCAGATTCTAACCGAATTTGCAAACAGGTTTGCCAGCGGCCTTCACGCCAGCGCAAAGTCGACCGCCGCCTTGGCATGCAGGGCCGTGGTATCCAGCAGCGGCAGGTGGCTATGGGCCTGCTGCACCAGGAGTGATATCTCGGTGCAGCCCAGCACGATGGCCTCGCAACCCTGGGCTTGCAGAGCGGCGATGGCCTTCAGGTAGAAGGCGCGCGAGCTCTCGCGCGCGATGCCTTGGCACAGCTCCTCGTAGATGACGCGGTGCACTTCGGCACGCGTGGGCGCGTCGGGCGTGGCAACCGTGAGGCCGTAGTCCTGCACCAGCGTGTCCTTGAGGAACGCCTGCTCCATGGTGAAGGCCGTGGCCAGCAAGCCCAGTTTGCGCAGGCCGCGCGCGCGTGCAGCCTCGCCCACGGGCGCGGCAATGTGCAGAAAAGGCAGCGGCGTGGCCGCGGCAATGGTGCCGGCCAGCTTGTGCATGGTGTTGGTGCACAGCACGATGGCGTCGGCCCCGGCGGCGTGCAGGCGGCGCGCGCTCTCGGCCAGCGACTCGCCCGCGTCGTCCCAGCGGCCTTCGTGCTGGGCCTGGGCGATGGGCCCGAAATCCACGCTGTGCAGGAGCACCTGCGCCGAGCGCAGCGGGCCCAGGCGCGCGCGCACCTCCTGGTTCATGAGGCGGTAGTACTCGGCGGTGGACTCCCAGCTCATGCCACCGATCAGGCCAATGGTCTTCACGACACTCTCCTTTGCAAAAGTGCCATGATCCGCAGCGTGCACTCCATCGTCTATCACGGAATTTCAGCCGCACAGGCCGGTGCCCCCAGCCTCACCGTGGAACTGCTCGCGCGTGCGCCCTACAGTGCCCGCGACAACCCGCACCGTGCCTCGCTGGGCATGGCGCTGGAGCGGCAAAGAGGCGTGCACGCCATCGGCACGGACCGGCGCACGGACTTCGACACCTGGATGGGCACCCTGTCGTACACCCCGCCAGGACTGGACGTGTTCTCGGAGTCGGCCACAGGCGGCGAGTACCTCGTGATCCGCTGGGAGGCGGCCCCTGCCGATGGCATGGACAGGGCACCCACGCGCCCGCAGCGCACCGCCCCACCCGCCCTGCTGCGCCAGGCCCTGGCCCTGCGCGGCCTGCTGGTGCGCCAGGCACCGCCCGCAGCGCTGGAGCCCCTGGTGCAGAGCCTGCTGGCCGGACTCGACACCGTGCAATCGGCCCCCGCCATGCCCTGCGCCCTGGCCGAGCTGCGGCCACCGTACGCCCGCGTGCTCGAACGCATCGACGACGAGATCGGCCACCCCGACGAAGATCTCTCGCTCGCCGCCATGGGCGGCTGGCTGCAGCTCACGCCGCTGGCCTTTCTGCGCCACTTCAAGCAGCTCACCGGCATGACGCCCCACGCCTACGTCAACGAGCGCCGGCTGCAGCGCGCCCGCCACCTGCTGGATGCGGCGCCACAGGGCACGCTGGCCGATGTGGCGGCAGCCGCGCGCTACGCCAGCCAGTCGCACATGGGCACCGCCTTTCGCAAGGCATTCGGCACCACACCCACCACCTACCGCAGCCGCACCCGCCGCTGACCGGCGCGAGCCATAACTCCCCGTCATGGCGGAGTTGCCCCCGTGCCCCTGCCTCGATCCAAAGGCCGTACCTAGACTGCATGGACCGCTTCGGCGGCCCCACTCCCCACCCGAGGTACACCGATGAAATCCCGCTTCCGCCCCCTTGCCGTGCTGGTGCTGGCCAGCCTGATGGGCACCGCCCTGCCCGCTTTCGCGCAGCCAGCGCCCACCGCCGCAGACCGCTACCCCAGCCGCCCCGTGCGCATCGTCATCGGCCAGGCCCCAGGCGGCGCGGTGGACACCATTGCACGCCTGGCAGCAGAGCGGCTGGCCACCCGCCTGGGCCAGCCGGTGGTGGTGGACAACCGGCCTGGCGCGGGCGGCATGCTGGCGGCCGAGACCATTGCCCGCGCCGCGCCGGACGGCTACAGCATCGGCCTGCTCGACGTCGGCGCTCTGGCCGTGAACCCGGTGCTGCAGCCCAAAGTGTCCTATGACGTGGCCAAGGACTTCCGCTACATCGGCACAGTGGCCAAGATCCCGCTGGTGATGGTGGCCCAGCCCGGCATCGCGGCCGCAGCACGGCCGGCCGAACTGATCGCCTACGCCAAGGCCCACCCGGCCAAGCTGACCTATGGCTCGGCCGGTGTGGGCAGCCCGCCGCACCTGGCCTTCGAGACCTTCAAGGCACGCTCGGGCGTGTTCGTCACGCACATCCCCTACCGCGGCGGCGCGCCAGCGCTGGCCGATGTGGTGGCCGGCCATGTGGACCTGACCTTCATCGACACCAACCTGGCCAGCCAGTACCAGAAGACCGGCAAGGTGAAGGCGATTGCCATGGCCATGCTGGAGCGCAGCCCGCTGATGCCGGACGTACCCACCTTCCACGAGTCCGGACTCAAGGGCTTCGAATTCGCCCCCTGGGTGGGCGTGGTGGCCCCGGCCGCCATGCCGGCCGATGCCGCAGCGCGCCTGGCCAGCGCGCTGGAATCCGTCGTCACCAGCACCGAGTTCGCCGCACGCATGCAGGCCCTGGGCTTTTCCCCCTTTGCCACCACCCCAGCGGACTTCAGCGCACTGATGCGCACGGAGCTGCAATCCAACCGCGCCCTCATCAAGGAGCGCGGCATCACGCTGGAGAACTGAGCCATGCAAGAAAAAACCCTGCACCTGGATCCCGTTGCGGGCAGCGGCATGCGCGATGCCCACCCGCGCAACACCTTCGTGGACGCCTGCCACATCCTGGCCCACCAGGGCCACGCCTGCGGCCTGGCCGGCCAGGTGACCGTGCGCGATGGCGATTCGTCGCGCATGTTCACCCTGGCCCTGGGCACCGGGCTGGAAGAGGCAGGCGAATCCTCCACCCTGCTCATCGACGAGCACCTGGCCACCCTGGAGGGCCGCGGCAAGGCCAACCCTGGCGTGCGCTTCCACAGCTGGATCTACCGCCACCACCCCGGCGTGCGCGCCATCGTGCACACGCACCCGCCAGCCCTGTCGGCCCTGTCGATGCTGGGCATCCCCATGCCCGTGGCGCACATGGACGCTGCCGTGTTCCACGAGGACTGCGGCTACCTGGCGCACTGGCCGGGCGTGCCCACGGGCGACGACGAGGGTGCGCTGATCTCGGGCGCGCTGGCGGGCCGGCGCTCGGCCCTGCTGGTCAACCACGGCATCGTCTGCACCGGGGCCACGCTGCAGGAGGCCGTCTACCTCAACGTGTTTGCCGAGCGCAATGCCCGCATGTGCCTGGATGCCCTGGCCATCGGCCCGCTGCAGCCCGTGGAGCCCGCGGCCGCGCAGGAGGCGCACGACTTCCTGCTCCAGAGCGCCATCGTCAACGGCACCTTCGACTACTGGGCACGCCAGGCGGCACGCGCCGCCAACTGAACGATGGCCTGCAGGGCCGCCGCCAGCGCCTGCGGCGGCCTGGGGCCGGCGCGGTGGATCACCACCACCTGCCGGCCCAGATCGGCATCGGCAATGGCAAACCGGGCCAGGCCGCGCGGGGCCACGGCCAGCTCGGGCAGCGCGCTGGGCAGGATGACCAGGCCCACGCCGGCCGCCGCCAGGTCCAGCGAGGCGCTGACCGAACTGCATTCGGCGGCGATGGCCAGCGGTCCGGGCAGCTCGCGGTCGATCACGCGCCGCAGCGCATAGGGCCGGGGCGGCACGATCAGCGGGCGCCGTGCCAGCTCCGCCACCGTCAGCGGCACGGCCTGCGCCCCCTGCGGCAGCAGGCCATAGGCACACATCTCCTCGTGGTACAGGCGCTGCACCTGCACCGCATCGGTGTTCACCGCCAGGTCGTACACCATGCCCAGGTCCGCCTGCCCGCGCACCACCTGGTCCACCACATCTGGAGAGCTGGCCGTGTCCAGCCGCACGACCAGGCCCGGATGGGCCTGACGCAGCGCCGCGACCACGGGCGGCAGCAGGTAGGCTGCCAGGGTGTTGACGCTGGCGATGCGCACATAGCGCACCGCGTCGGCGGCAGAGCGTGCCGTGTCCAGCGCCGCGTCGAGCAGCGCGAACTGCTCGGCCACGCTTTGCGCCAGGCGCTGGCCCGCAGGGGTGAGCGCCATGCCGCGCCCATGGCGCGTGAACAAGGCGCATTCGAGAAAGGATTCGAGCGCGCTGATCTGCTTGCTCACCGCCGGCTGGGTGAGGCCGAGCTTGTCCGCAGCCTTCTGCAGCGAGCCGCCCTGGGCCACCAGCAAAAACGTGCGCAGCAGGCGGTCCTTGTCGTGCATCGCAGCGATTCTATGCAGCCATCGGCGAATCTGCAGGCCCCTAGAATGACCCTGCCCGTCCCCAGCCTCACCACCCACCATCGCCATGCGCCATGCATCCGCCACCCAGCAGACCTGTCACCCCACGCGCCCCGGCACCTGGCGCTTGCTTGCGCCCCTGGTGCTGGCCATGGGCCTGGGTGCCTGCATGACGGCCCACGGCGCAAGCACGCCACCCGAACGCCCACCGGCCGGCACCGAGGTGGACGAGACCCGCAGCGTGGCCCAGCGCCCACGGGCACCGGCGTCCTGCCTGTCGGTGCAGTTGAACGGCGTCACCGTGCTGCTGGACCGCGATGCCCTGGCGCGCCAGGCCGCGGCCAAGCCCACGCAGTGGAAGACCGAGGCCGAGCGCATGGCACTGATCGAAGGGCGCCGCGCCGCCGCCCTGCTGGAGGCCGCAGGCACCGCCCGGGATACCCCCCATGGCTGCATCCAGGTCACGCAGGCGCTGGACGGGGAAGACCAGTCGGTGCTGCTGGCCCACCTGGAGCGCGGGCAGGCCACGGTGCTGGCGCCCGGCGCAGCCAAGGAGGCGGTGGCCGCCGTCTCCATCCGCTACCTGGGCACGCGCTGCGGTCCCACCTGCGGGCGCGGGCACATCATGGTGTCCGTGCCGGGGCAGCCACGGCCCTTTCTGGTGGCGGACTGGTGGGTGTCCTGACCCGGCAACGCCCTCGCGCCATGGCAGTGCTGGCCTTGGCCGTGCCCACCCTGGGGGGTGCGCTCTGGTGGCTGGCGCACCAGCCACACACACCGTCAGGCGCCATCGCCGAAGCCCAGGCCTTCGTGCGCGACGTGGAGCAAGGCCGCTTCGCCGCTGCCCATGCGCGCACGGCACGCAACGCGGCCACCGGCACCACGCTGGAGCAGTTCCAGGCCCATGCGGCCCACCAGCTGTGCCCGCCCGCACAGGTGGGCTACACCCTGCCCTTCCAGTCCCATGGCAACCGCCTGCGGCGCTGGCTCGCCGGGCGCGAGGTGGACGAGCCCCAGGTCACCGTGGAGTTCCAGGGCAGCCCCTGCCTGTTCGGCATCACCCTGCGGCAAGCAGAACCGGGCCAGTGGCGCATCGTGCGCTTTGCCAGCCACGCGGGTTGACGCAAAGCCCTTTCACCGTGCCCTGTGATCACACAAGGCCGCTATGCTTGGAGCCCCAAATCCACGCCGATCCAGAGGCCCGCGTGCTCCTTCCATCCCGTTCCTGCGCTCCACTGCTGTGCTGCTTCGCCCTGCTGCTGTGCAGCACGGGGGTTCAGGCACAGGGCACCACCCGCACTACCGCCGCCGGCCCGGCCGTTCCCTGCAGCAAGCACATGAGCCCTTCCACCTGGCAACTCCTGCCCCGCCAAGGCATCTCCTGCGGCGCCCTGAAGATCGATTTCGGCCAGCCGCGTGCGGCCTTGCGTGCGGCCATGGCCGCCGCCGGCTTCGTGCCTCCCAAGCCCGACCGCTACCAGGATGAGGACGACTTCCAGAGCGCCGACAAGTCCACCTTCATCCGCGTGCGCTACGACGCCGGCGACAAGGTGCAGGACATCGAGTTCCTGGGCGGCATGCTGGCCTACCAGGGTGCACCGCTGCACGGCGGCACCACCTTCGCCGACGTGAAGAAGCGCTTCAAGGCGGCCAAGCTGCAACTGCGCGACACCCAATGGCTGGGCGATGGCCAGGACTGCCCCGAGCTGGGCATCAACATCGCCACGCGCGAGGACGTGGGCGGCGATGGCGACGGCATCGAGTGGGTGATCCTGAGCAGCACCTTCAAATAGAAATGCGCCAGCGGCCTGCCCGATCAGCGGTTTCAAAGGCTCCCACCATGCCCGCAAGCCCCCACGCGCCAAGGCGCCGCACCATGGTCCTGCACGGCGCCCTGTTTCTGCCGCTCTTCTGGGCAGCATCGCCGCAACCCGCCGCCGCACAGGACTGCCTGCGCCTCATCTGCGCGCAGGGCAGTGAGCATTGCACCATCAAGCCCGCCCGGCTGACGGCCCGGATGCCCTCAGGCTTCGCAGTCACGTCGGTGCGCGGCAACACCCTCATCGCCACCCTGGGTGATGCGGCCACCGCCAATTGCCCCGTGGCGGAACGACTGCCCAAGGGGGTCTCCCTGGACCATGCCAGCCTCTACGGGTCCGTGGAAATCTCAGGGCAACTCCTGGCGACTGGCACCCTGAGGTTTGAGCCCAACGACGGCGGGGAACTGGAGTTCAGGCCTGGGATGGAGGCCTTCAAAGGCACCGGTCCCTTCTTTCGGGCCAACTTCCGGCGCATCAAGCTGGACTCGGCGCAGCCTGCCAACAACGTGGTCCCACCGCGCACGCTGGCTGGCGCCGATTGCTGGCAGGCCCAGGCCACGGCACAGCTATCGGACTTCTCGGTGCTGGTCGGCGACAGCTCTGCGGCAGGGACCTATTCGCGCCGGGCACGCATTACCGCCATCCACGGTTTCGCTCGCTGCACGTGGGGTGGCCCTTGAGCATCTGCCCACCAAGGGATCCGCATCTGTTGACCCCAATTGAGGGGCATTGCGCATTTGGCGCGAACAGGACGTTGGCGAACCTGCCTGCAGGCTTGGCACACGCAGAAAGCAGACAAGCTCAGCCAGGTCCGTAAAACAAAAAAGGATCCCGAAGGATCCTTTTTGTTTGCCTGCTGCACGCCATGGCGTGCAGCCTGCGATGTATGGAGCGGGAAAAGAGTCTCGAACTCTCGACCTCAACCTTGGCAAGGTTGCGCTCTACCAACTGAGCTATTCCCGCATTTACCGAAGCCTTACATTGTACATCGTTTAGTACGTTGTGTGCTGCGATGGAATGAATTGTAGCGCACTTTTTGGGGGTCTCTGGAAAATCCCTGAAAAATTTGCGATTCCTTCATTCCACCGACTTCTTTCTTTCCCTGTCCCGTCAGTGCTTGAGGCCGTCCGCCGCCGGAGCACCCGCCTTCTCAGGGGCCGGCGCCACCGATGCGGCCACCTCTTCGTCCGTCAGCGGCACGGGCCGGCTGGCCAGGGCCACTTCCAGCACCTTGTCGATCCAGCGCACGGGCACGATCTCCAGGCCGCTCTTCACGTTGTCCGGAATCTCGGCCAGGTCCTTGACGTTCTCCTCGGGGATCAGCACGGTCTTGATGCCGCCGCGCAGGGCCGCCAGCAGCTTTTCCTTGAGGCCACCGATGGCGGTAACTTCGCCGCGCAGCGTGATCTCTCCGGTCATGGCCACGTCGGAGCGCACCGGGATGCCCGTGAGCGCGGAGACGAAGGCCGTGGTCATGGCCGCGCCCGCGCTCGGGCCGTCCTTGGGCGTGGCGCCGTCGGGCACGTGGATGTGGATGTCGCGCTTCTCGAAGGCCTCGTCCTTGATGCCCAGGATGCGCGAGCGGCTGCGCACCACGGTGCGGGCGGCCTCGACCGATTCCTTCATCACGTCGCCCAGCGAGCCGGTGCGCGTGATCACGCCCTTGCCGGGCATGGCGGCGGCTTCGATGGTGAGCAGATCGCCGCCCACCTCGGTCCAGGCCAGGCCGACCACCTGGCCCACCTGGTTCTGCGCCTCGGCGCGGCCATAGGTGTACTTGCGCACGCCCAAAAAGTCCGGCAGGTTGTCGGCGGTGACGATGACCTTGGGCTCGAGCTTCTTGAGCTGCAGGCCCTTGACCACCTTGCGGCAGATCTTGGACAGCTCGCGCTCCAGCGAGCGCACGCCGGCTTCCCGCGTGTAGTAGCGCACCATGTCGCGCACGGCGGGCTCGGTGATCTCCAGCTCTTCGTCCTTCACGCCATTGTTCTTGAGCTGCTTGGGCAGCAGGTACTTCATGGCGATGCTGGTCTTCTCGTCCTCGGTGTAACCCGACAGGCGGATCACTTCCATGCGGTCGAGCAGCGCCGGCGGAATGTTCATCGAGTTCGAGGTCGCGACGAACATCACGTCGGACAGGTCGAAGTCCACCTCGACGTAGTGGTCGCCGAAGGTGTGGTTCTGCTCGGGGTCCAGCACCTCCAGCAGCGCGCTCGACGGGTCGCCACGGAAGTCGGTGCCCAGCTTGTCGATCTCGTCCAGCAGGAACAGCGGGTTGCGCGTGCCCACCTTCGAGAGGCTCTGCAGCACCTTGCCCGGCAATGCGCCGATGTAGGTGCGGCGGTGCCCGCGGATCTCGGCCTCGTCACGCATGCCGCCCAGGGCCATGCGCACGTACTTGCGGCCGGTGGCCTTGGCGATGGACTGGCCCAGCGAGGTCTTGCCCACACCCGGTGGCCCCACCAGGCACAGGATGGGGGCCTTGACCTTGTCCACGCGCTGCTGCACCGCGAGGTACTCGAGGATGCGGTCCTTGACCTTGTCCAGGCCGTAGTGGTCTTCGTTGAGCACGCCCTCGGCGTTCACCAGGTCGTGCTTGATCTTGGTCTTCTTGCTCCAGGGCAGGCCCGTGAGCACGTCGATGTAGTTGCGCACCACGGTGGCCTCGGCCGACATGGGCGACATGAGCTTGAGCTTCTTGAACTCGGCATCGGCCTTCTTGCGCGCCTCGGCGGGCATCTTGGCGGCCTTGATCTTCTTCTCGATCTCTTCCATGTCCGCGCCGTCTTCGCCTTCGCCCAGTTCCTTCTGGATGGCCTTGACCTGCTCGTTGAGGTAGAAGTCGCGCTGGTTCTTCTCCATCTGGCGCTTCACGCGGCCGCGGATCTTCTTGTCGACGTTGAGGATGTCGACCTCGCGGTCGAGCTGCTCGAACAGGTTTTCGAGGCGCGCCTTCACGTCCGACAGGTCGAGCACGATCTGCTTGTTCTCGAGCTTGAGCGGCAGGTGCGCGGCAATCGTGTCGGCCAGGCGGCCCGGGTCGTCGATGCTGGAGATGCTGGTCAGGATCTCGGGCGGGATCTTCTTGTTGAGTTTGACGTACTGGTCGAACTGCTGCATCACCGCACGGCGCAGGGCCTCGATCTCGCTGGGCTTGCTGGCCTCGGCGGCGGGCTCGACCGGCGTCACGGTGGCGGTGAAGTGCGTCTCCGCATCCTCGATGGACGCCACCAGCGCGCGCTGCTGGCCCTCGACCAGCACCTTCACGGTGCCGTCGGGCAGCTTGAGCATCTGCAGGATGGTCGAGACGCAGCCGACGTCGAACATGTCGGCCACCGAGGGCTCGTCCTTGGCGGCGGCCTTCTGGGCCACCAGCATGATGCGGCGGTCGGCCTCCATGGCCAGCTCCAGCGCCTTGATGCTCTTGGGGCGGCCCACGAAGAGCGGTATCACCATGTGGGGGAACACCACCACGTCACGCAAGGGCAACAGCGGCAGGTCGATGGGGGTGGCTGGCAGGGGGGTATGTCCGGACATGGAAATCCTCAGTTAACTCTGTGGCATATGGTCCACATGTGGGGATTTTCAACCCCCGTGCCCAGCCGTGCTGGCACAAGGGTTGAATGGCGGCGTAGCCAGGCGCGGTGCATGCAAGGCACTTGCATGCACCGCGGGGACATGTCAGGCCTTTTTGGCTGCTTCCCGGTACACGAGAAGCGGCGGCTTGCTCTCTTCGATAGTGGACTCGTCCACCACGACTTTCTCGACATTGCTCTGGTTGGGCAGGTCGAACATGGTGCCGATCAGCGATTGCTCCAGAATGGAGCGCAGGCCGCGCGCACCGGTCTTGCGCGCCAGCGCCTTGCGGGCGATGGCCTTGAGCGCGGCGGGGCGGATCTCCAGGTCCACGCCTTCCATGGCCAGGAGCTTGCTGTACTGCTTGACCAGGGCGTTCTTGGGCTCGGTCAGGATCTGCACCAGCGCATCTTCGCTCAGCTCGGCCAGCGCGGTCACCACAGGCATGCGGCCCACCAGCTCGGGGATGATGCCGAACTTGATCAAGTCCTCGGGCTCGATCTCGGTGAACACCTCGGTCAGCGAACGCTGCTTCTTGCTCTTGACTGATGCGCCAAAGCCGATGCCCGAGGCCTCGGTGCGGTTTTCGATCACCTTCTCCAGGCCCGCGAACGCGCCGCCGCAGATGAACAGGATGTTGGTCGTGTCGATCTGCAGGAAATCCTGATTCGGGTGCTTGCGCCCGCCCTGGGGCGGCACGCTGGCCATGGTGCCTTCGATCAGTTTCAGCAGCGCTTGCTGCACGCCCTCGCCCGACACGTCGCGGGTGATGGAGGGGTTGTCCGACTTGCGCGAGATCTTGTCGATCTCGTCGATGTAGACAATGCCGCGCTGGGCCCGCTCGACCTCGTAGTTGCAGCTTTGCAAGAGCTTCTGGACGATGTTCTCCACGTCCTCGCCCACGTAGCCGGCCTCGGTCAGCGTGGTGGCATCGGCCATCACGAAGGGCACGTCCAGCATGCGTGCCAGGGTCTGCGCCAGGAGCGTCTTGCCCGAGCCCGTGGGCCCGATCAAGAGGATATTGCTCTTGGACAGCTCGACGTCGTCCTTGTGCGCCTTGTCCTTGTGGCGCAGGCGCTTGTAGTGGTTGTACACCGCCACGGCCAGCGTGCGCTTGGCCACGTCCTGGCCGATGACATAGTTGTCCAGGTTGGACTTGATCTCCAGGGGCGTGGGCAGATCGCTCTTGGCGTCCTTGGTCAGGTCGCCTGCGGGCAGCTCGTCACGGATGATTTCGTTGCACAGGTCAATGCACTCGTCGCAGATAAAGACGGACGGTCCGGCGATCAGCTTCTTCACTTCGTGCTGGCTTTTGCCGCAGAAAGAGCAGTAGAGGGTTTTCTCGCTGGAGGAGCCTTTTTTCTCGGCCATGGGGGCAATGCCTTGTTACTGAAAGTTGTCGGGAGATGATAACCAAATAAAAAGCGGCGTTCTCTCCCGGGAAAACTGCCCTGCCCGCCAGCGGGCAATGCCCGGTGGCTGCAGGAAATCCCGAACTTACCCCCAGCGCCACGCCAGGGCAAGTGTCCGGAACCGGTTCTCAGGGAAACGAACGCCGCCGACTGCCGCCCGGATCAGGGGCGCTGGGCGATCACCTGGTCCACCAGGCCGTACTCCTTGGCCTCGTCGGCCGTGAGGAAGTAGTCGCGCTCGGTGTCGTTCTTGACCTTTTCGAGCGGCTGGCCCGTGCGCTCGGCCAGGATGCGGTTCATCTGGTCCTTGGTGCGCAGGATGTCGCGGGCGTGGATCTCGATGTCGGTCGCCTGGCCGCGTGCGCCGCCCAGCACCTGGTGGATCATGATCTTGGAGTTGGGCAGCGAGAAACGCTTGCCCTTGGCGCCAGCCGCCAGCAGGAAGGCGCCCATGCTGGCCGCAAAGCCCACGCACATGGTGGACACATCGGGCTTGATGAATTGCATGGTGTCGTAGATGGCCATGCCGGCCGTCACGCTGCCGCCAGGCGAGTTGATGTAGAACGAGATGTCCTTGTCGGGGTTCTCGCTCTCCAGGAAGAGCAGCTGCGCCACCACCAGGTTGGCGGTCTGGTCGTTGACCTCGCCCACCAGGAAGATGATGCGCTCCTTGAGCAGGCGCGAATAGATGTCGTAGGAGCGCTCACCGCGTCCGGACTGCTCGATGACCATGGGGACCATGCCCAGGGCTTGTGTATCCAGTGAACTCATTTTTTCTCCAGTCAGGGGCGTACTGTACCCAGAAATGAATTGGGGCTTGTGCGTCAAAGCACAAGCCCCTTGTATCAGACCGATGCCGAACCACCCGCAGGGGACGGTTCACGCACGAATCTTATTGTTGGCCCATGAGTTCATCGAAGGACACGGCCTTGTCGACCACCTTGGCCTTGCCCAGCACGTAGTCCGTCACGTTGTTCTCGATGACAACGGCTTCCACTTCGGCCAGGCGTTGGCGGTCGCCGAAGTACCAGCGCACCACGTCTTCGGGCTTCTCGTAGCTGGCGGCCAGCTCGTCGATGTGGGCCTTGAGCTGCTCGGGCTTGGCCTGCAGTTCGTTGGCACGCACCAGCTCGGCCACCACCAGGCCCAGGCGCACGCGGCGCTCGGCTTGCGGACGGAACACGTCGTCAGGGATCTCGGCCTTGTCGGCGTCCTTCAGGCCGCGCTGCTTGAGGTCGGCACGGGCGCCTTCCAGCAGGCGGGCGATTTCGGCCTGCACGCTGGCGTTGGGCAGGTCCAGCTCGGCCTTGGCGACCAGGGCGTCCATCACGGCTTGCTTGTTGCGGGCCAGCAGGCGGAACTTGACTTCGCGCTCCAGGTTCTTCTTGATGTCGGCGCGCAGGCCTTCCACCGAGCCGTCGGCGATGCCCAGCGACTTGGCCAGGGCGTCGTTCACTTCGGGCAGGTTGGCGGCTTCGATCTTCTTGACGGTGACCAGGAAGTCGGCCGTCTTGCCGGCCACGTCCTTGCCGTGGTAGTCGGCAGGGAAGGCCAGCGGGAAAGTCTTGGACTCGCCGGTCTTCATGCCGCGCACGGCTTCTTCGAATTCCTTGAGCATCTGGCCTTCGCCGACCAGGAACTGGAAGTCCTCGGCCTTGCCGCCGTCGAAGGGTTCGCCGTCGATCTTGCCTTCGAAGTCCACGGACACGCGGTCACCGTCTTCGGCAGCGGCGCCCTGGGCGCGCTGGGCGAAGGTGCGGCGCTGCTTGCGCAGGATGTCGATGGTCTTGTCGATGGCCGAATCGGTCACCTCGGCCGACAGCTTCTCGACTTCGGCGTCCGACAGGTCGCCGATCTTGACTTCGGGGAACACTTCGAAGATGGCGTCGAAGGTAACCTGGCCTTCGGGAGCGCCTTCCTTCTCGGTGATGCGGGGCTGGCCGGCCACGCGCAGCTTGGCTTCGTTGGCGGCCACGGCAAAGGCTTCACCCACCTTGTCGTTGAGCACTTCGTACTGCACGGAATAGCCGTAGCGCTGGGCGACCACGTTCATGGGCACCTTGCCGGGACGGAAGCCGTCCATCTTCACGGTGCGCGCCAGGCGCTTCAGACGCGTGTCGACTTCGGTCTGGATCACGGTCAGGGGCACGCTCAGCGTGATCTTGCGCTCGAGCTTCTCAAGGGTTTCAACAGTAACGGACATGGCTATTCCTCTAAGACTCTAAGAATGTGATCGTGCTCGCTGCAGCGCAGTATTCCGCAAGGTTTCACATGGTTTTGGTGCGCGGGGGGGGACTCGAACCCCCACACCATTGCTGGCGTCAGGACCTAAACCTGGTGCGTCTACCAATTTCGCCACCCGCGCGGTTCAACAACAAACAGACAGGCGGCAGGGATGCCCGCCGCCTGTGTGAAATCGGTCAACCTTTGATTTTAACCTGTAAAGCAGGGTGCTCCAATTTCCGCAGGCCCATGGCGTGCTGGTATCTACCCTGCCCAGGCATCCCCCCTGCCATGGGCAGGGGGATTGCCGGGGCCTTGGCTTCAGGCTGTGGTCAGGCGCTCGTCCTCGGGCCGCTTCACCCGGAACCAGGCCGCGTACATCGCCGGCAGGGCCAGCAGCGTGAGCACCGTGGCCACGATCAGGCCGCCCATGATGGCCACGGCCATCGGCCCCCAGAACACGCTGCGCGACAGCGGGATCATGGCCAGCACGGCAGCAGCCGCCGTCAGCACGATGGGGCGCAGCCGGCGCACGGCCGATTCCACGATGGCATCCCAGGCCGGGATGCCCTTGGCGCGGTCCTGCTCGATCTGGTCGATCAGGATCACCGAGTTGCGCTGGATCATGCCCATCAGCGCAATCACGCCGAGCAGCGCCACGAAGCCGAAGGGGCGGTTGAGCAGAATCAGCGCGCCCGCCACGCCGGCCAGGCCCAGCGGCCCGGTCAGGAAGACCAGCATCGCGCGGCTGAAGCTGTGCAGTTGCAGCATCAGCAGCGTGAAGGTGATGAACAGCATGATCGGGATGCCGGCCGCGATGGAAGCCGAGCCCTTGGAGCTTTCCTCCACGGCGCCTGCCACCTCGATGCGGTAGGCACCCTGGCCGGCTTCGCGCCACTTGGCCTCAATGGCGCGCAGGCCCGGCAGCAGTTGCGCGGTGACGGTGGCGCCCTGCAGGCCTTCGGTCACGTCGCCCTGCACGGTGATGGCGTAGTCGCGGTTCTCGCGCCACATCACGCCCGGCTCCCAGGTGAACACGGGCTTGGCGATCTGCGTGAGCGGGATCGACTTGCCCGATGCCGTGGGCAGGTAGGCGTTGGCGATGTCGGTGATGGCGTTGCGCTCATCCAGCGGCTGGCGCAGCATGATGTCGATGAGCTTGTCGCCCTCGCGGAACTGGCCCACGGTGGTGCCCGACAGGATGGTCTTGCTCGCTTGGGCGATGGACTGGCTGGTCACGCCCAGGGCGCGCGCCTTGGCCTGGTCCACTTCCAGGCGCAGCACCTTGACCGACTCGTTCCAGTTGTCGTTCACGCCGCGCATCTGCGCGTTCTCGCGCAGCGCGGCCTTGACCTCGTCGGCATGGGCGCGCAACGCCAGCGGATCAGGGCCGACCACGCGGAACTGCACCGGGTAGGGCACGGGCGGCCCGTTGGGCAGCAGCTTGACGCGGCCGCGCACTTCGGGAAACTCCTGCGCCAGGATGGTGGGCAGCTTGATGCGCAGGCTCTCGCGCAGCTTCAGGTCCTGCGGCACCACGATGAACTGCGACACGTTGCTCTGCGGGAACACCTGGTCCAGCGGCAGGTAAAAGCGCGGCACGCCCGAACCCACCCAGGTGCTCACGGTGGTCACACCCGGCTCGGCCAGCAGGCGCGCTTCCACGCGCTTGGTCACCTCTTCGTTGCCCACGAAGGAGGTACCTTCGGGGAACCACACGTCCACGATGATCTCGGGGCGGCTCGAATCGGGGAAGAACTGCTGCTGCACCTTGCCCATGCCGAAGATGCCCAGGGCAAACGTGCCCACGGTCAATGCGATGGTGATCCAGCGGTGGCGCACGCACCAGGTCACCAGGTGGCGGAAGGCGTTGTAGAACGGGCTGTCGAACACCTCGTGCCCGCCGGCCTCCACGCCATGGTGCTCCTGGGCATGGGCCACGTGGGCCGGCACCTTGAGCAGCAGGGTCCCCAGGTAGGGCACGAAGTAGACCGAGACGATCCAGCTGAGCACCAGCGCGATCACCGTCACCGCAAAGATGGCGAAGGTGTACTCGCCCGTGGTCGACTTGGCGATGCCGATGGGAAGAAAGCCCACCGCCGTGATCAGCGTGCCCGTGAGCATGGGCATGGCCGTGAGCTCGTAGGCGAAGGTGGCGGCGCGCACCTTGTCATAGCCCTCTTCGAGCTTGAGCACCATCATCTCCACGGCGATGATGGCGTCGTCCACCAGCAAGCCCAGGGCGATGATCAGTGAGCCCAGCGAGATCTTGTGCAGCCCGATGTTCCAGTACCACATGCCCAGGAAGGTCACGGCCAGCACCATCGGAATGGTGATGCCCACCACCAGGCCGGGGCGCGGGTCGATGTACCAGCGCTTCCACAGCGGGTTCTTGCCGGGCCGCTTGTGAAAGCCCAGGGCGATGAAGCTCACCGCCAGCACGATGACCACGGCCTCGATCAGCACCTTCACGAACTCGTTGACCGAGGTGGACACGGCCTTGGGCTGGTCCTGCACGTTCACCAGCTTCACGCCCGCAGGCAGCAAGGTGCCGATGCGGTCGGTGGCGGCATGCAGCGCCTTGCCCAGGGCGATGATGTCGCCGCCCTTGGTCATGGAAACGCCCAGGGCGATCACTTCCTTGCCCTGGTGGCGTACCTTCACGGCGACCGGGTCCACATAGCCGCGCTTGATCTCGGCGATGTCGCCCAGGCGCAGCTGCGCGCCCGAGGGGCCGCGGATCGGCATGGCCGCGAGGTCTTCCACCGCATTGAACTGGCCGGCCACGCGCACCTGCACCTGGTCCAGCGGCGTCTGCACGGCGCCCGCGCCTTCCACGGCGTTCTGCTGGCCCAGCTGGGCCAGCACCTGGTTCATGTCCAGGCCCAGCTGCGACAGGCGCTTTTGCGAGATTTCGATGAAGAGCTTTTCGTCCTGCACCCCGAACAGCTCGACCTTGGCCACATCGGGCACGCGCAGCAGCTGCTGGCGCGCGTCGTCGGCAAAGGTCTTGAGTTCGGCGTAGCTGAAGCCTTCGGATTCGAGCGCGTAGATCACGCCGTACACGTCGCCGAAGTCGTCGTTGAAGAACGGCCCCTGGATGCCCGCGGGCAGGGTGTAGCGCATGTCGCCGATCTTCTTGCGCACGGTGTACCAGACGTTGGCCACCTCGCTGGCCTTGGACGAGTCCTTGATCTGGAAGATGATCTGCGACTCGCCGGGCTTGGAGTAGCTGCGGATCTTGTCGGCGTAGGGTACCTCCTGCAAGGTGCGCTCGAGCTTGTCGGTGACCTGCTCGGCCACCTGCTGCGCCGTGGCGCCGGGCCAGTAGGTGCGCACCACCATGGCGCGGAAGGTGAAAGGCGGGTCTTCGTCCTGCCCCAGCTGGAAATAGGCGGCAAAGCCCAGCAGCATCAGCACCACCATCAGGTAGCGCGTGAGCGCGGGGTGGTCGAGCGCCCACTTGGAGAGGTTGAACCCCTCTTTCGGTTGCATCTGGCTCATGGCGGGCCCTTACTTGGAAGCGGGGGCCGCAGCCACGGGCGAGGCTGCTGGTGCCACCGGCAGCGCCACATTGCCAGCCGCCGTCTGCGCCTTGGCGGCCGGGGCCACGCTGTTCTTGGGCTGGTACACCGTGACCTTCTGCCCGGGCGAGAGCACATGCACGCCGGTGGACACCACCTGCATGCCCGGGGTCAGGCCACCGGCCACCACGGCCTCGTTGCCGTCGGCCGTGGCGATCTGCACCACCTGCGATTTCACCGTGCTGCTGGCCGCGTCGTACACCCACACCGCCGTGGCCTGGCCTTCCTGGCGCAGCGCGCTGGTGGGCAGCTTGATGGCCACCACACCGGCATGGCCCAGCACCTTGGGCTGGGCATACACCGTGGCGCCCAGCGCCGGAGCGTCCTTGCCCTCGATGGCCACCTTGACCTGGAAGGTGCGCGTGGCCGCATCGGCACTGGCCGCCACCTCGCGCACCTTGCCGGCCATCTCGGGGCCGCCCGACCAGCCGCGCACGGCCACGTCGGAACCCACGGCGATCTGCGCCACCTTGTCCTCGGGCACGGCAAACACCACGTCGCGCGGGCCGTCCTGCGCAATGCGCACCACCGGCGTGCCGGCCGCAACGACCTGGCCCGGCTCGGCTTCGATGCCCGTGACCACGCCCGACACATCGGCCACCAGGCGCGTGTAGGTGGCCTGGTTGCCCTGCGACGACAGCTGGGCGCGCGCCTGGTCCAGCGTGGCCTGCGCGGCCTTCAGCGTCGCGTCGCGGCGCTCCAGCTCGGCGCCGCTGATGAAGTTCTGGTCCTTGAGCGTCTGGTAGCGCTTGTAGTCCGCCGCAGCCAGGTCGCGCTGCGTGGTGGCCGAGGCCAGTTGCGCGCGGGCCGAGTCGGCGGCCAGCTGGTAGTCGCGCGGATCGAGCTGGGCCAGCACGTCACCGGCCTTCACGCGCTGGCCCAATTCAGCCTGGCGCTGCACGATCTTGCCCGCCACGCGAAAGCCCAGGCGCGATTCCACGCGGGCACGCACCTCGCCCGCATACTCCACCTGCGACTGCAGGGCACCCACGCCCACCGTCATCAGCTTGACGGAGCGCACCGGCTCCTCGGGCGGGGCCGGCTGGGAGCAGGCGGCCAGCACCAGGGCCGAGGCCGCCAGCAACAAGAATCTGGAGGGCCGGTGGATGGGCCGCGAGGCGGAGGGTGTGCGCATGGAAAATCCGGTGAATGAAAAAGCCGACACGGAAAACAGCCAGCGCACGCCCCGCAGCCTGCAAGCTGCGTCAGGGTAAACACTGGCACCAACAAGTTACTGACTGACTGGTTAGTAATCTATGGGAAACGCCCCCGCCTTGTCAAGCGACAATCACCGCCGTGAACCCTAACCCGCCCACCCCGCCCGCCAGCGCCGCGACACCGCTCTCCCCCGCCCTGCAGGGCGCGCCCGCCGTGGCTTCGCCGGTCACGCACTACGAAAACTTCCCGGTTGCCTCGCTGCTGTGCCCGCCGCACCTGCGCCCGGTGATCGCCGCCATCTACGCGTTTGCGCGCACGGCCGACGACATCGCCGACGAGGGCGATGCCCTGCCTGCCCAGCGCCTGGCCGACCTGGCCGCGTTCGACGCCGACCTCACCGCCATTGCCGAAGGCCGCCCCCCCTCGCCCCGCTGGGCCGACGTGTTCCTGCCACTGCAGGCCGTGCTGGTAAGCCACCGCCTGCCCGTGCCGCTGCTGGCCGACCTGCTGAGCGCCTTCGCCCAGGACGTGGAAAAGACCCGCGATGCCGAGGGCTATGCCGACCGCACCGAGCTGCTGGACTACTGCCGCCGCTCGGCCAACCCCGTGGGCCGGCTGCTGCTGCACCTGTACGGCGTGAACGGCGACCAGGCCCTGGCGCAGAGCGACGACATCTGCACCGCCCTGCAGCTGGCCAACTTCTGGCAGGACCTGAGCGTGGACATCCCGCGCGGGCGCCACTACCTGCCGCGCGAGGACTGCGCCGCGCATGGCGCCTGCCAGACCGAGCTGCTGGAACTGCGCAGCACGCCGGAAAACGCCCGCCTCATCCTGGAGCTGGCGGCCTGGGCCCGCGCCAGCATGCTGCGCGGCGCCCCGCTGGTGCACCGCCTGCCCGGCCGCGCCGGCTGGGAGCTGCGCATGGTGGTGCAGGGCGGCCTGCGCATCCTGGACAAGGTGCAGGCCCTGAAGGGCGCCAGCCTGCACACCCGCCCCAAGCTCAACCCCTGGGACTGGTGCGTGATGCTGGGGCGGGCGCTGGTGATGTAGCAGCCGCGCCAAGCACTGGCATGAAGGGGAGGAAGCAAACTTTGTCGTACCGGCATTTCTTCAAGGCCCTCCAGTGGGGGCTGATCCTCTTTTGCCTGGGCTTTGCCATCGTGGGCGGCGTGGTGGCCGAGCGCCTGCTGGAGTTGCTGCACTGCCAGCCGCATGCCAACCCCGCGCTGCGCAGTTGCGCCTGGCTGTCCAATGCGCTGGGCATGCGCCTCACCCCGTTCCTCACGGCCGGGGGCGTGACCGACTACCCCTTTGTGCTGCTGCACAACTTCTGGGCGCTGATCGCACTGTGGGTGCTGGCCCTCGTGGGCCTGCGCCGGGCCGCGCGCAACGCCGCCACGGCGCCGGTGGCGGTACCGAGCCGCAGCCAGGCCGCCGCCCCCGGCGTGGCCGGTGCCGGCCTGGCCCGCTGGGCAGCGCGCACCCTCTTCTGGGCACTGCTGCTCGGGCTCATTGGCTTTTGCATCGCCCTAGGCATGCCCATCCTGGGCACCCAGGTGGCCCGGGAGGTTCTGGGCACACTGGGCTGTTCGCCGGGTACCTTCGATCCCTTCTCATCGCCCTGCATGTCGGCCCCGGGCTTCTGGACGCACCGGCTGGCGCTCTACGTCATTCCGCTCGCGGGCCCGCTCATGGCACCGGTTTGGCTGGTGATGGCGTTCTGGGATGTGCTGATCACATGGATGCTGCTCACGGCGGCGGCGTACTTCGTGCAACGCCGGCTGGCACTACGCATCGCCTAGCCACGCGCAGAACGCGAGCGAAACCGCGTCCTGCGCAGCGCGCGGCGACAGCATCCAGTAGTACTGCTTGTCGCCTGAAAGCAGTTGCGGAAAGGGCATGGCCAGCAGCCCGCTGGCCAGCGCCTCGCCCAGAAAGCGCGGGTTGCCCAGCGCCACGCCCAGGCCCTGGATGGCGGCCTGCACGCTCAGGTGGGCATGGTCGAACACCAGGTCGCCGGCGGGCTGGATGCCCTGCGTGCCCGTCTCCCGCAGCCACTGCTGCCAGACCAGCGGGGTCGAGCGGCTGTGCAGCAGCGTGTGCCGTGCCAGATCGCGTGGCGCCTGGATGGCCTTGGCGCCCACCAGCAGCGCGGGGCTGCACACAGGGGTCAACACATCGGGAAGAAACGCACCCGCACTGATGTTGCGCCAGGGCGTGCGCTGCTGCAGCGCCGCCAGCTCGCCATCGGCAAAGCAGCGGATCGAGACGTCATAGTCCGCCGGCTCGAAGTCGAGGTGGCCCACGGTAGTGACGAGCTGCACGTCCAGCCCCGGCATCTGCGCGCAGAAGGCCGCCAGGCGCGGAATCAGCCACTGCGTGGCAAAGGTGGAGGTGGCGTTCACCGCCAGCGTGTTGCGCCGCATGGGCCGCTTTATGCCGGCCGTGGACCGGGCCATCAGGTCCAGCGCGCCGGTCAACCCCGGCAGGTAGGCCGCCCCCGCCGGCGTGAGCGCCAGGCCCCGCCCCTGGCGCTGCACCAGGGCCACGCCCAGCCATTCCTCCAACGCCTTGATCTGGTGGCTGACGGCGCTTTGCGTCACGCTGAGTTCCTGCGCGGCCTGTGTGACGCTGAGCAGTCGGCCCGCCGCCTCGAAGGCGCGCAGCATGTTCAGCGGCGGCAGGCGGCGCGGCGCACCCGGAATGGCGGGACCATTTTTGGCATGAGCTGATTTCATGGGTGTGCAAATTATTGTCCATAGTCGTCTGCACCGCCGCTGAGTAGCATCGGGCCCATGCAAGGACACAACTGGTTAGATTTGCTCATTGTGGGCCGGGCTGGCGAGATGCCTGGGCCGCACCCTGACAGACCATCCCCTGAGCAAAGCCCTCCCACCTGCCGAGGACATGTCCATCCTGCCATGACGCAGCCATCGGGCGGCGCCACACTGACCCCCTCCCGGACCTCCATGACTGCCTCCAGCGCCACCCCGACCTCTGCCGCCGCCCCCGCACGACCGGCAATGCCCGCCACGGCCACCAGCCGCGCCGCGGCGCATGGCACACGCGTGGCCTTCTTCATCAGCGGCTTTGCCATGGCCGCCTGGGCGCCGCTGGTGCCATTCACCAAGGCACGCCTGGCCATCGACGAGGCCACGCTGGGCATGCTTCTGCTGTGCATGGGCGCGGGCTCCATCGTCTCCATGCCGCTGGCCGGTGCCTTCAGCGCGCGCTGGGGCTGCCGCCGTGTGCTGGCGGCCTCGGCCCTGCTGGTGTGCGTGGCCTTGCCGCTGCTGGCGCTGGCACCTTCGGTGCCGTGGCTGGGGGTGGCGCTGCTCCTCTTCGGCGCAGGCATCGGCGGCCTGGGCTGCGCGGGCAACATCCAGGCGGTTCTGGTGGAGCGGGCCCACGGCCGGCCCATGATGTCGGGATTTCACGGCCTGTTCAGCCTGGGTGGCGTCGCGGGGGCCGGCAGCATGATCGCGCTGCTGAGCGTACTGAACGCCTCGCTGTGGCAGGCCACCAGCGCCGTGGCCGCCGTGGTGCTGGCCCTGCTGGTGCTGGCCGGGCCGCATTTCCTGGCCCAGGGCGGTGCGCAGAACGGCCCTGCGTTTGTTCGCCCCACAGGCGTGGTGATATTCATCGGCACCCTGTGCTTCATCCTCTTCCTGACCGAAGGCGCCATGCTGGACTGGAGCGCCGTGTTCCTCACCCAGGTGCAAGGCCTGCCCGCCGAGCGCGCGGGCCTGGGCTATGCCGCCTTCGCCACGGCCATGACCGTGGGCCGCCTCACGGGCGACCGCTGGGTGCAACGCATCGGCCCGCAGCGCGCGGTGCTCGCGGGCGCCCTGCTGGCCGCCGCCGGCCTGGCGCTGGCCACGCTGGCTCCCACCTGGCCGCTGGCCCTGCCCGGCTTTGCGCTGGTGGGCCTGGGCTGCTCGAACATCGTGCCGGTGCTGTTCTCCCTCGCAGGCCGGCAGCACGCCATGCCCGAGAGCCTGGCCGTCCCTGCCATCGCCACCATGGGCTACGCCGGCGTGCTCATGGGGCCGGCGCTGATCGGCTTCGTGGCCCACGGCACCAGCCTGGTAGTGGCCATGCTGGTGCTGGTGGCCTTGCTGGTGGCTGTGGCGGCCAGTGCCCGCCGGCTGGGCCACCTCGATTGACTTGACGGAACAACGCACCCGCGCAGGAGTCACAGGACCATGGCCACCGATTGCAGCACCGCCACGCCCGCCGCCGGCCCGGCCGCAGCGCTGCCGCGCGTGGCGGCCCGCTTGCGCGTGGGCGTGCGGCACGCGGCCACGTCGCTGTGCCTGCGCATCGCCTGCCTGAACGCCGCGGCCACCGGGGCGCCCTCACCCTCTGCGGACGTAGAGCAGGGCATGGCCCAGGTGCTGGCCGCTGCCGACCGCCTGCTTCGCGAAGCCGGCAGCCACAAGCACCGCATCACCTCGTGCGAGCTGTTCGTGCGCGACCCCGCCCACACGGCGGAGGCCAGGCGCATGCTGTGCGGCTGGATGGCCGGCGGCCTCGTGCGCCAGCAGGTGGCGCCACCGGCCGTGCATGCGCACTCGCTCGCAAGGCCGCAGCCCTTTGCGGCCGGCCCGGCGGCTGCGACACCCCAGGTGGAGATGGCACTGGTGGTGGCGCACCGGGCGGACGCCGGCGCAGTGTAAGAAACATTCATGGGCGGCAAGCACGCCCAGCGACACCACTTTGAGCGCTGCCATGGCGGCCGCAGAGCGGCACGGAAAATCATTCAGACGCTATTGAAGCGATAGCAAATGGACACCGGTGCCGGCGTCCCGCTCAGGGATAACGCTTGTGCCGCCGCCATGCCGGGCGGTTAGCCTCGCATCCACCCCAGTGCCAAGAGCGCTGCGGGTGCGAAAGGACGCAAGTCAGCGATGGTGCAACCGCGCCATCGCTGTTGTCTGCGGATCCATCGAATTCACCGGCCACCCCCACCGCGAGCCCCCTTCCATGTCCGTCAGCGTTTTCGACCTCTTCAAGATCGGCATCGGCCCTTCCAGCTCACACACCGTGGGGCCCATGATCGCAGCGCGGCAGTTCGCCTGCCACCTGCAGGCCACGGTGGGCCTGGCGGCGGTGCACAGCGTGGTGGTGGAGCTGTTCGGCTCACTCTCGGCCACGGGCGTGGGCCATGGCACCGACACTGCGGTGCTGCTGGGCCTGGCCGGGCACGAGCCCGAGCACATCGACCCCGACCAGATAGCGCCCACCATCGCCCACATCCGCGCCAGCCGCAGCCTGGCCCTGCTGGGCGAGCACAGCGTGCCCTTCGTGGAAAAGGAGCACCTGCTGTTCCGCCGCCGCAGCCTGCCCCTGCACCCCAACGGCATGGCCTTCCATGCGCTGGATGCCAACGGCGTGAAGATTGCCGAGCGCGAGTACTACTCGATGGGCGGCGGCTTCGTGACCGATGCGGCCGGCGAGCGCGTGCTGAACTCGGCTGCGGCATCGGGGCCCGGCGCCGCCGGGCATGGCAACGGCCTGCCCTACCCCTTCAGCACCGGGGCCGACCTGCTGGCCCAGTGCCAGGCCACGGGCATGGCGGTGAGCCAGATCATGGTGGCCAACGAACTGCACTGGCGCAGCGCCGCCGAGCTGCGCCGCCAGTTGCTGGCCATCTGGCACACCATGGTCGGTGCCGTGCAGCGCGGCTGCGCGGCCACAGGCACCCTGCCCGGCCCCATGCACGTGCGCCGCCGCGCGGCCGAGCTGCACAAAAGCCTGAACACCCAGTCCGAGGCCGCCCGGCACGACCCCTTGTCGATGATGGACTGGGTGAACCTGTACGCCATGGCCGTCAACGAGGAGAACGCCGCCGGTGGCCGCGTGGTGACCGCCCCCACCAACGGCGCGGCCGGCGTGATCCCGGCCGTGCTGCAGTACTACGTGAACTTCCTGCCCGGCGCGGATGAGGAGGGCATCGCCACCTTTTTGCTCACCGCCGGCGCCATTGGCATCATCTACAAGAAGAACGCCTCGCTGTCGGGCGCCGAGGTGGGTTGCCAGGGCGAGGTGGGCGTGGCCTGCTCCATGGCCGCAGGCGCCCTGGCCGCCGTGATGGGCGGCAGCCCCGAGCAGATCGAGAACGCCGCCGAGATCGGCATGGAGCACAACCTCGGGATGACCTGCGACCCCGTGGGCGGCCTGGTGCAGATCCCCTGCATCGAGCGCAACGCCATGGGTGCCATCAAGGCCATCAACGCCGCGCGCATGGCCCTGCGCGGCGACGGCCAGCACGTGGTCTCGCTCGACAAGGTGATCAAGACCATGATGCAGACCGGCGCAGACATGAAGGTCAAGTACAAGGAAACCTCGCGCGGCGGTCTGGCGGTGAACGTCGTCGAGTGCTGAAGCCCGGTGGCCGCCCCCTACTCCGGTAGGGTTCTCATGGACCGGGCAGGCCCACAGAATCGGGCTTTTTGCCATGACCACACTGCTGCCTGCCACTTCACCCACCGCCTTTGCAACCTGCCTCTCGCTGATCGCCGTCACCGCCGCACTGGCCGGCTGCGGCGGCGGCAGTGACGACCCACCCCTGCAGGACGTGGCCCTGCTCGCGGGCGACTGGCAGTCCCAGGGCTGCACGGTGATCAGCAGCCAGCTGAGCCAACGCGGCCTCTTGCGCCTGGTGCGCCAGGACGCCACGCGGTTCACCCAATCCTATGGTACGGTGAACCATGCCAACGGCGACTGCACGGGCAACGGCACGGTACAGCTCCTCCCGCCGGAGACGGCCACCCCTCTCGTGGTGCGGAGCACGGCCTCCACCGGCTCCCTTGCCGTCTTCTGGGCGCACTGGACGCAGGATTCGGCCGCCAGCACTCCCTATGGCCGCTGGGCGCTCCAGGGAGATGTCATGTGCCCCGTGTTCTACGCTGTCGTGTTGGGCATCTTCCCCCCACCACCGCCGCCAGAGCCGCACACCTCCTACGACCTGGAAATCGCCACACGTCAGACCAACGAGATGCTGCAGCGCAGGGCCTGTTACACGCGCCTGCCCGCATAGGACGCCGCTCGGCGAGCCCGCGCGCTCAACCCGCCGCGACATGCGCGGCATGGACGTGCGGGCACGGGGCATTGATGTGCGGGGAGACGCAGGTGGCGCTCATGGGCGCAGGGGTAGCGGCAGCTTCCGCCGAGGACAGGCGGCCGACACGTCTTCGGCCGTCATAAGATGGCAACACCACTGCGCAGTGTGATTCTCCCGTTCCATCATCCCAAGGAGCCCCATGTCCAACAGCCAGTTCGCCTTCATCCAACGCCAGTCCGTTCCCGACCGCGCCACGCTGCAGGCCTCGCTGGACCGGCTCGGCTTCGACCTGCAACTGAACCCGGACTTCACGCCCTTCGACGACTCGGGCTTTCTGCCGTTCACGCTCCACGGTGCAGAAGGCCCGGGGTTCGAGATCCACTACAGCGAAGCGCAGGATGTGGTGGGTGACGACGAGGGCTTTGCCGCCATGGCCGGTGGCCGCGACTACTGCATCACCATGACCTGGGGTGGCCGCATGAAGGACCTGGCCTGCGTGATGATGGTCAGCTGCGCACTGGCCCAGGACTTCGGCGCGGTGGTGTCGTACGAGGGCGAGGAGCCCCAGCCACTGGACGAAATGCTGCACACCGTGCAGGTGGC
Organism: Acidovorax sp. GW458-11-26-14-TSB4; assembly: GCF_059423865.1. Classification (NCBI taxonomy): domain Bacteria; kingdom Pseudomonadati; phylum Pseudomonadota; class Betaproteobacteria; order Burkholderiales; family Comamonadaceae; genus Acidovorax; species Acidovorax sp. GW458-11-26-14-TSB4. Next base: position 11,937 of record NZ_JBWKYR010000018.1, on the reverse strand, counting down.
GCTCAAGGAAGCGGCCAAGGAAAAGTAAGCAGTCGGTCCCGCTGCGGACCAGCCGCTCTTCTACTTACGTGAACGTCCGCTTGGGCACCTGCCGGGCCAGCTCCGCAAAATGGCCCACGCTGCCCCAGGCCGTGCGCGAGCCCACCACGTACAGCCGCGACTTGGCGCGCGAGGCCATGACGTTGAGGATGTTGGGCACACCGCCGGCCCACTGCCGGGCACCCTTCTCGCCGGCCATGGGCGCGCCCAGCACGGCGATCACGACCTCGGCCTCCTTGCCCTGGAAGGTGTGGATGGTGCCCACGCGTTCGTCGAGCCATTTGCGCGCATCGACCCCGAAAAGCTCGAACAGCTGGGGCTCGGCGCGCAGCAGCAGGCGCATTTCCTGCGCCACCACGCGGAACGGGCAGATCACGTAGATGTCCGGGTTCTGCACGCCGGCGCGGGCCAGCTTGCGCAGCATGCGCATGACCACCTGGCCTTCTTCGGCGCTCCACTTGGGCGCGCTGGCGGTGGAGCTGGTGTCGGGGTCGAACCAGGCCGACGGGCCCAGCACGTCGGCGACGTCGCCCACGCTGTCCGGCCCCATGGCCGGCACCATGCGGTTGTCGTAGGCGATGGCGTTGGACACGCCGAACATCGGCTCCTGGAAGCGGCGGCGCACAAGCAGCGGCAGGCCCACCAGGCGTTCGCCATCGGGCGTGCTGAAGCGGGCCTTGACGGCGCTGGCGCTGTCGGCCAGGGTCTGCACCGAGGCCTGCGGGGCGCACCAGAGCGCCCGGTCCACACGGTGCTGCAGAGCGATCTGGCTCACCAGGTTGTCGGGGATGGTGACCACGGGCGGGATCTGCAGCGTGTCGCCCACGATGACGGCGCGCCGCGCGCGCAGCAGCGCACCCACGGCCGCCTGGGGCGTGGCCTGCCCGGCCTCGTCCACCAGCAGCCAGCCGAACGATGCCGGCGGCAGGTCGCCCAGCATGCGGTGCACGGAGGCAAAGGTGGTGGACACCACCGGCACCACCAGGAACAGGCTGGACCACAGGTCCGGCAGCAGCTGGCGGCGGGCCGTGTCGTGGAAGGTGCCCGACTGCAGGGCCGCCATCAGCACGCCCAGGTTGTGCTCCATCTTGTGCGCGGCCACGGTGACAAAGGCCTTTTGTACCTCGAGCGCGGCGACGAACAGTTTCTCGCGCTCCTTGTGGATCTGGTCGTTGAGCCAGGGCATGGCCAGGTTCCAGGCCTCGTGGCCGCGGTCGAAGAAGGATTCGTCGACGAACCGGTCACCGATGCGCGTGTAGGCCTCCTTGAGCATGGCGCCCAGGTTCTCGGCTTCGCGCTGCGCGGTTTCGAGCTGGGCGTTGATGGCGCCCAGTTCCTCGGCAAAGCCCTTTTGCCGCTGCGCCGCGGTTTCCAGCGTGGCCTGGGCCTGCGCTTCGGCCCGCACCGCGTCGCGGTGCACGCCCTCGCGCGCAGACGCCTCGGACATCCAGCGCCGGAAGGTCTCCGACACGAACACCCGCGCCGAAACGCCCGGGCGGGTGGCCTGCAGGGCCTGCAGCTCGCGCTCGGCTGCCACGACGGCCGCGCGGGCCTTGCTGGAGCCATCGATCGCCAGGGCGTAGGCGGACGATGCCGCGCTCAGCGACCGGGCAGTGGCCGCGTGCCTGCCGTGCAGCTGGTTGATGTCGTCGCGCAGGCGGGTCAGCCGCGGCTCCAGCGTGCGCGCCTCTTCCAGCCGGGCCAGGATGGCTTCGACCGAGCGCTTGAGGTCGATGAATGACTTGCGCACCCGCTTCCACTGCTGCAGGGCCGCCTCGCCGCTCAGCGGCCGCTCGGCCGCGACGATGCGGGGCGCCACCATCCGCGGCGGCTGGCCTTCGCCGGCCGGCTCCTCGCGCGATACGTCCAGCCCGCGCGCCGCCTTGAGGTAGGTGCACAGGCCGAAGTCCTCGTGCAGCCAGAAGCGCTGGCGGAAATCCCGGCGGTTGCGGCTGTTGCCGAGGGCGGCAGCCATCAGCCCCCAGGGCTGGTCGGCGGGGTCGGAGGGGAAGTTCCGCTCCTCGCCGTACATCAGGGCCTGGGCAATGGAGGCAAAGTAGCGCGGGCCGGGGTCGATGCTGCGGCCCGAGGGCAGTTCGCGGCTGACGTTCTCGACCGCCTTGTTGTTGCTCGATGCGACCAGCACCTCGAAGCCCTTGAGCCGCGGGTCCAGCCCGTGCAGGTGCAGGAACTCGCCGTCGCCCACCTGAAAGCGCTGGCCGGTCGGGATGAAGGCCTTGTTCGGGTCGTCGAACTCGACCAGCCGGGCCGCGCGGCTCTCCACGCAGTGGGCCACCAGGTCGCGCAACAGGGTCATCTTGCCCGTGCCTGGCGGGCCGTTCACGGCCAGAATGCCCTGCCGGTCGCCCGCGAACTCGGCACGCGCCGCATTCACGGCCGCCTGCTGCAGCGTCACCACCGGGTGGCTGCCCCGGCTGGGCCAGCGCGCCGGCGGGAAGCGAGCGGGCGCGATCAGCTCCGCGATGGCCGCGGTGTCGCTGAGCAGATCGCGCGCGGGCGCCGGCTTCAGCACCGACAGGTAGCGCTGCAGGGTTTCGGGCACCGCGCCGGCCGCATCCACCATGGCGCAGGCCTTGGCCAGGTCGTCGAGGTAGAACGAATTGATGGGCGGCGAATCCGGCGCCCCCTCCAGCTTGGGGTGGCGGTACAGCCGCGCCACGAAGCTCGGTGGCAGCACATGGTCGGGGCGCAGGCCCAGTGTGCTGCACAGCCAGGCATGGCAATCGTTGATCGCCTTCCAGTCCAGCGGCAGGGGGCGGCCTTCGCCGTCCACCCGGGCCAGGCGCCGGTGCAGCTGCTCGCGCAGGATTCTTTCGGCCTCGGGCCAGCGCGCGAGGCTGCCGGCCTTGCCGCGCAGCACCGCAGGCACGCCCCATGCAAAGCTGGAGATGGACACGGCCTCGGGGCCGGCGGGCAGGCCGTCCTGGTCCACGATGGCCATGGCGATCGGTGCCCGGTGCCTTTGGTAGGTGCGCGCCTCCTCGTCCTTGCCGAACGAGGACAGCAGGTCGTTCATGCACATTTCCATGCTGACCTCGCCGAAAACGACCAGGTAGAACAGCCGGAACGGCGGCTTGTAGGACTGCTCGCCGCGCTGCCATGGCAAGGGTTCGCCATCGGCCTTGGCCAGGGACGCACGGTCGCCACCGACCAGCGTTGCCGGGTCGGTATAGGCCAGCGGCGCCAGCACCTCCAGCGACAGCCAGGTGGACAGGATGGCGTGGGCCGAGTCCTGCGCGGCATGGGCCGCGGGCGCGGGTGCCGACTCCAGCGCCGCCAGCGCGTCCCGGGCCTCGGTGTCGCCGATGGCGCCTGCCATCGCGGGCACCGGTGCCGGCATGGAAGCGGAGGCCGCCACGCCCCCCAGCCCGGCGCGCGCACCCGCCGGCCGCGGCGCGGCGACAGGGAGCGCAAGGGAAAACAGTGCCCGGTCCACGGTGTGCGCCTGTGGGCTCAGTGGGGGCGCAGGCAGGCCGCTGCCGGCCCGCGCACAGCCCGGCCCGTCCAGCCCTGCATGGGCTGGCGCACGATGTTCCTGTTCTGCGGTGATGGCATTGGCGGCCTCCCTCGTACCCTGAGTGTCTTGGTGCGGCGTCGGCAGACCGGCGTTGCCCTCCCCGGCATCGGGTCGGTTGGCGTGGGGGGTGGGCATGGCGGTCAAAGAATGCGCGCAGCCGAGCATGTTACATGCGACAGCCCGCCGTTCCCAGTGTTGTGCGCCCACAGATGCATGCGGCTGGTGCCGCCACACCACAAAAAGCCCGGCCTGCGGCACCTTGCCCAGAGGGCATGGACCACGGAATGGTCCAGCGGCGGAGAGCCAGGCACCCTATGGCCCGGCGTTGCGCCATGCTGCCACCGATGCCGACCTGGTCGCGTGCGGGCCGACCGCTACCGCACACGGCGGCGCAGCCGCTGCGGCAGGCGCCAAATGGCCCCCGACGAAGGTACCGGCCGCGCCCAGGGCCACGATCAACTGCACGTCGATCAGCGCCCCGTACGCCGCACGCACGGTGTCGCGCCCCCCAAAGCTGCCAAGCCAGGTCGCGCCAGGACGGCAGGCGCAGGTACGGAAGTACCAGGTGGAGACGGCGTCTTGCGCAGGGCAGGCGTTCGGATGGCAAAAAGAGACGGCCCCGGAATGATGCCGATGATCCGCTCGCCATGCCTCAGCAGGGGCTGCACCCGTGGCTGTGGCGGAATGCCGACGCCAAAACGGCAAGAAAGTGGCAAAGCGGCCACGGCCACCTCACAATCCGCGCACGGTTCTGGGCCCACCCACAAGGCACGCTCCAGGGCACCTGCCGTCAGGCACCTTTCCATCGGGTATCCGCCCGGTTCCCTTTCTTTTCTTCCTTCCATGAAATCTGTTTCGATGCTGCGCCATCTGGCGCTGATGGCGGCACTGTTGCTGGCCAACGCCCCCACCTGGGCCGAAGACACGCTGGCGCGCATTGCCAGCTCGGGCGAGCTGCGCCTGGGCCACCGCGAAAAGTCGCTGCCCTTCTCGTACAAGGACGCCACGAGCGGCAAGGTGCAGGGCTACACAGTGGACATCTGCCTGCAGATCTTCGACGAAATCAAGAAAGAACTGAAGCGCCCGGACCTGAAGCTCAAGTACCTGCTGGTCGATGGCAAGAACCGCATCACCGACGTGAAGGACAACGTGGTGGACCTCGAATGCGGCGGCACCGCCAACACCGCGGCACGGCAAAAGGAGATTTCCTTCAGCCACCACATCTTCGTGGCGTCCTCGGCCTTCCTGGTGCGCAAGAACTCGGGCATCAAGACGCTCGACGACCTGCAGAACAAGAAGATCGCCGTGCAGGGCAAGACCACCAACGAGAATCTGCTCAAGGCCAACGAACGCACCTTCAACCGCAAGTTCGAGTACGTGCCGGTCGAGAGCACGCTGGACGCCGTCAACGCGCTGGCCAAGGGCCAGGCCGACGCCGCCTTTGCCGACGACGCGGGCATCTGGATCCCGCTCACGCGCCTGGGCAAGTCCATGGACGACTATGCCTTCCTGGAAAAGCGCCTCTCGGTGGAGCCCTACAGCATCGGCCTGCGCCGCGACGATCCCAAGCTCAAGGAACTGGTGGACCGCGTCACGCGCCGCATGATCCAGGGCGGCGAGATGACGGCGCTGTACAAGAAATGGTTCAGCTCGGACCAGGGCACCTTGCCCATGAGCATCTTCATGAAGGAAGCGCTGCGCCGGCCGAGCGACATCGGGGTCGAGCAGATCGCGTTCTGACGCGCTGAAGACGGGCCGCAGCTGCGCCGAGCGCTGCTGGGGATGGATGAGAAGTCAGCCGCGTGCCGCAGGCCGCTCGTTGACCCCCGTCAAGCCATTGCCTGCTTCCTGACATCTGCCCAAACTCACGTCGGCGAGGGACCATAGTCGTTTTATAGTCGATAGTAATAATTTGTAGCTATTGCATGACGACGACAGACCCTCTCATGGCGGCCGGCATGGACGGGGCCGACAGCCCCCACTACCTGCGCGCCCTGACCGACATGGCCGACGAGCGCACGGTGGTGGCCGGGGCCGCCATCTACACCGACAACGGCATCAAGCTGGTGGAAAAGGGCGCGCGCATCGACAGCCGCCTGTACGACCGCCTGGTGCAGCACAAGCTGCGCGAGCCCATCGACAGCCACCTGTCGGTGGAGAACCCGGTGAACGTGGAAGCCCTGGTGGCCACCGGGCAGGACCTGGCCGGCCAGGACGTGCTGTGCAGCCTCCTGGGTGAGGCCATCGGTTCCGCGGCACAGCTGCTGTCGCCGCTGCGCGCCATCGCTCTGCCCATGCCCGTCGCCTGCAAGCTCACCGTGATGCGCGAGAAGCGCCCGGCCCTGTACCTGCACAGCGTGCGCATGATGATGGTGTCGGTGTTCCTGGGCCTCAAGACCGCCGAACGCGATCTGGGCGCACTGGCCGCCGCGGCCCTGCTGCACGACCTGGGCGTGCTGCACATGGACCCGGCCTGGAACGACCCCGAATTCAAGGTGGTGGGTGTGCAGCGCAAGCACCTGGTGGCCCACCCCATCACCTCCATGCTGATGGTGCGCGACAGCAAGGCCTACCCCCAGGCGGTGGCCGACGCCGTGCTGGAACACCACGAGCGCATGGACGGCACCGGCTACCCGCGCGGCCTCGCGGGCGCGGGCATCTCGTCCATGGGCCGCATCCTGATGCTGGCCGAGGTCGTGGCCGCCTTTTTCGAGAAATACGAGGACATGCCCGCGCAGCGCCTGTCGCTGGTGTTGCGGCTCAACCACCGCAAGTTTCCCCCCGCCCTGGTGGTGCATATCCTGCCCCTGCTGCAGGAAGAGGTGGCGCGCGAATCGGCCCTGATGCCGCTGGGCAACGACGCCCCGCGCCAGGCCGGGCTGCTGGCCGACGCCTTCATGAAATGGGACGAGCTCAAGAGCACCCTGCCCCCGGCGGCTCTCAAGACCATGCCCTCCGCCAGCGCCTTCGCCTTCACCGATGCACGGCTGATGGCGCTGCAAAAGGCCCTGGTCGAAGCCGGCTCCCACCCCCAGCACCAGGCCGACCTGATGGCCCAGTTGCAGGGCGATGCCGTGGGCCTGGCCGAGGTGGCGCTGGTGGGGCGCGAGGCGATCTTCCAGCTACAAAGCGTGCTCAATGCCTGCCACCGCCGCTGGCCCGACCTCGCCCAGCGGGCCACGCCGGGTGACGCGGCCGTGTCGGACTGGTGTGACTGGGCCGTTGGAAGGCTGTAAACAGGCTGGCTGGCTCTTTTGTGCTGCGCCACATCAAAAAGCATAGCGGCCCGTCCTTTGTGACAGGCGGCTGACTGCCCCCACGCCCAAATCCCGCCCGCCACCGGGCAGTCGCCCGGACATGGGACAATCAGCCTCCATGACACCGCAGCAGTACGTACAACAAAAAGCCGTCGCCTCAGGAAGCAGCTTCTACTACGCCTTCCTGTTTCTGCCGGCACCGCGCCGTGCGGCCATCACGGCCTTCTATGCGTTCTGCCGGGAAGTGGACGACGTGGTCGACGAGGTGAGCGACCCGGGCGTGGCCCGCACCAAGCTGGCCTGGTGGCAGGCCGAGGTGGCCAAGGCCTACGCCGGCCAGCCCAGCCACCCCGTGATGCAGGCGCTGATGCCGCTGGCGGCCGACTACGGCATCGAGCAGCGCCACTTGCAGGCCGTGATCGACGGCTGCCAGATGGACCTGGAGCAGACGCGCTACCTGGATTTCGCAGGCCTCACCCAGTACTGCCACCTGGTGGCGGGCATCGTGGGCGAGGTCACGGCGCGCATCTTCGGCCAGACCGACGAGCGCACCACGCAGTACGCCCACACCCTGGGCCGCGCCTTCCAGCTGACCAACATCATCCGTGACGTGGGTGAGGACGCGATGATGGGCCGCATCTACCTGCCCGTGTCGGAGCTGCAGCAGTTCGACGTGAAGGCGCACGAGATCTTGAAGCGCCAGTACTCCGACCGCTTCACCGCGCTGATGAAGTTCCAGGCCGAGCGCGCGCACCGCACCTACGACGAGGCCCTGGCCCTGCTGCCCGACTCCGACCGCCGCGCGCAGAAGCCCGGGCTGATGATGGCCAGCATCTACCGCACCCTGCTGCGCGAGATCGAGCGCGACAACTTCCAGGTGCTGCACCAGCGCATCCGCCTGACCCCGCTGCGCAAGTTCTGGCTGGCGTGGAAGGTGCAGGCGCTGGGGCGCATGTAGTCCGCCCCCACGGGAAACCCGCCATGAGCCTTTCTGTGCGCCCTGCGTCCCTCCCGCACCTGGCCGGTGCCGCCTTGCTGGCGCTCGCCCTGGGCGCCGCCGCGCTGCCCCAGCCCGCGCACGCCTTCTGGGGCCTGCTGGGCAAGGCCGCCAGCGGGGCTGGCAAGGCAGCCGGTGGCACGGCTGGCAAGGCGGCAGGGGCTGCAGGCGCAGCCGGCGCTGCTGGGGCCGCTGGCGAGGCGGCCACTGCCGCCGGCACGGCTGGCAAGGCCGCGGGCGCCGCCGCGCTGGCCGATGATGCCGCCCGGACTGCAGGCAAGACGGCCACCGCCGACGCCGCAGGCGGTGCGGCCCACGGTTTCAGCGCCGTCAACGCCGCGCTGCCGCCCGAAGTGGCCATGTACCTGGCCAAGCCCGCCGCCAGCCTGACAGGCAGCGACACGGCGGCCATGATGGGCCTGTACCAGCGCATGGTGGCGCAGGCCGGCAAGACCGGCGACTTCAGCGTGATCGAGCGCATGCCCCAGGTGCACGGCGCCAAAACGCTGCCGCAACCCGCCCCACCCGTGCCGGTACCCGTCAAGGCGGGCGCCACGGCGCAGCCATCGCCGCCAACCAGTACCCCGTTGTCCCCATCGGCCACCGCCGAGATGAGCCTGGCCGGGCTGCGCCTGCTCGCGCATGCCGCATCGGCCGGCCACCGCGCGGCGCAGCATGAATTGCGCGATCGCTGCGCCGACCCCGCCGTGCTGCGCACCGCGCCGGCCGACGTGCAGGCGGCCTGCAAGGCGGCCGCTGCAAGCCCTACGGCCTCCCCCGCCAAGCCCCGGCCTGCGGCCACATGAAGAAGGTCGCGGTCATCGGCGCCGGCTGGGCCGGCATGGCTGCGGCCATCGCACACGCGCAGGCAGGCCACGCCGTCACCGTGCTGGAGGCCGCACGCACCGTGGGCGGCCGCGCGCGCGCCGTGCAGGCCACCCTGCCCGACGGCACGGCGGCCACGCTGGACAACGGCCAGCACATCCTCATCGGCGCCTATACCGAGAGCCTGCGCCTGATGCGCCTGGTGGGCGTGGATGCAGGCACTGCCCTGCTGCGCCTGCCGCTCACCCTGCAGTTCCCCGACGGCTCTGGCCTGGCCCTGCCCGACCTGCCGCCCCCGTTCGACGCCGTGCTGGGCATTGCCCGCGCACGTGGCTGGGGCTGGGGCGACAAGCTGGCCCTGTTGCGCGTGGCCAGCCGCTGGCAGCTGGGCGGCTTTCGCTGTGCACCCACGACCTCCGTCGCGGACCTGTGCGCCGGCCTGCCAGAGCGGCTGGTGGACGAGTTCATCGACCCGCTGTGCGTCTCGGCCCTCAACACCCCCGCCCACGAGGCCAGCGGCCAGGTGTTCCTGCGCGTGCTGCAGGACAGCCTGTTCAGCGGACGGGGCGGCTCGAACCTGCTGCTGCCACGGGTGAACCTGGGCGCCCTGTTCCCCGAGGCGGCAGCCCGCTGGCTGGCCACGCAGCATGGCGGGGCAGTGCATGCCGGGCAGCGCGTGCAGGGTATCGCGCAGCAGGCCGACGGGCGCTGGGAGGTGCAGGGCACGGACTTCGCCGGCCCTTACGAACACATCACCCTGGCCTGCCCACCCTGGGAGGCCAGCCGCCTCATCGCCAGCGCCACGGCCTTGCCCGCGGAGCACGACGCCAGCCGCCAGCAGTGGTGCGCAGCGGCCGATGCGCTGCGCTTCGAGGCCATCACCACCGTGTATGCCCACGGCACGGGCGCACGCCTGGCGCAGCCCATGGTGGCGCTGCGCAACACGGCCGAGCGGCCCGCACAGTTCGTGTTCGACCGGGGGCAGCTCGACGGCCTGCACGGCGTGCTGGCCTTCGTGGTGAGCGCCAGCACCGGCGAGCGCGCGGTGGTCACCGAGCAGGTGCTGCGCCAGGCGGCCGAGCAACTGGGACTGCCCGGCCTGCAGGCCCTGCAGACGGTGGTGGAAAAGCGCGCCACCTTTGCCTGCACGCCCGGCCTCGCACGCCCCGTCATGCAGGTGGCGCCCGGCCTGGTGGCCTGCGGCGACTATGTGGACGGGCCCTACCCCGCCACGCTGGAAGGCGCCGTGCTGTGCGGCACGGCCGCCGCCGCGCTGGCACGCTGAGCACGCCTCGGGTAAACCCCGAGGCTTTCACGCCCCCGAAGGCACAGGATGGGCCCCGACTGACAGCATTCCGAAAGCACGGCCGCGCGACCATCGGCGCAGGCCCCTTTTTTTTCTTTCGAGCCGCTTCTGACGGAGACAAACCCATGCATCCCTTCTTCCACCCCCACGACCCATCTCCCACTCTTGACGCGCGCCGCCGCCAACTGCTGTCCGCCGGGGGCGCCGCCGCCCTCGCGGGCCTGCTGCCCGGCATGGCCCGGGCGCAGGCCGCGTGGCCCGCCAAGTCCATCCGCTTCGTGGTGCCCTTCGCGCCCGGCGGCAGCTCGGAGATCGTGGCACGGTCCACCGCGGCCGAGCTGACCAAGACCCTGGGCCAGAGCGTGTTCGTGGACAACAAGCCCGGGGCGGCGGGCAACATCGCCATGTCCGAAGTGGCGCGCGCGGAAGACCAGCACACCCTGATCCTGGGCCACATCGGCACGCTGGCCGTGAACCCTTACATCTTCGACAAGCTGCCCTACGACCCGAACAAGGACTTCAAGCCCGTGAGCCTGCTGGCCAAGGTGCCCAGCCTGTACGTGGTGCACCCCGACGTGCCGGCCAAGAACCTGCGCGAGTTCATCGCCTACGCCAAATCCAAGCCGGGCAAGCTGAGCTACGGCTCGGCCGGCAATGGCAGCGCGGGGCACCTGGCGTTCGAGTACTTGAAGATGGCGTCCGACATGTTCATGCTGCACGTGCCCTACCGCGGCACCGGCCCGATGTTGACCGACCTGCTCTCGGGCCGGGTCGACGCCTCGGCCGTGGGCGCCGCCGCCATCCTGCCTTTCATCAAGTCGGGCAAGGTGCGCTGCATCGCCACCGGCTCGGCCAAGCGCCTGCCCCAGCTGCCCGATGTGGGCACGGTGGCCGAGCAGGGCTTCCCCGGCTTCGAGATGACGCAGTGGTACGGCATGCTGGCACCGGCCAACCTGGCACCCGCCCACCTGGACAAGCTGGCCGCCGAGACCGCCAAGGCCGTCAAGTCGCAGGGCTCGCTGGAGCGCCTGAATGCCGACGCAGCCGAAGCCATCGGCGACACGCCCGCGCAGTTCGCGCAGTTCATCGCGGCCGAGCAGGCGCGCTGGAAGAAGGTGCTTCTTCGCGCCAAGGTGAAGCCGGATTGAGCCCCTGGGGCACCAGGGCGGGATAGCATCCCACCACCATGCGCATCCTTCTGGCCGAAGACGAACACACCCTGGGCACCTGGCTGAGCCGCGCGCTGGAGCACGCCGGCATCCAGGTGGAATGGGTGACCGACGGCCGCCTGGCCGACCGCGCGCTGCAGCAGCGCGACCACGACGCCCTGGTGCTGGACCTGGGCCTGCCCGGCCTGGACGGCCATGCCGTGCTGCAGCGCCTGCGCGAACGCGACCAGCGCCTGCCCGCCCTGATCCTGACGGCGCGCGACTCGCTCGACGAGCGCGTGCGCTCGCTCAACGCCGGGGCCGACGACTTCCTGGCCAAGCCCTTCGAGCTGGCCAAGCTGGAGGCCCGCCTGCACGCCCTGGTGCGCCGCGCACGCGGCACCGAGCACCCGCGCCTGGCCTGCGGGCCGCTGGTGTACGACGGGGCGCGCAAGCAGTTCGTGCTGCACGGCGAGCCGCTGGCCTTGTCGCCGCGGGAGCAGGCGGTGCTCAGGGTGCTGGTGCAGCGCAGCGGGGAGCCGTTTTCCAAGCAGCAGATTCTGGACCGGGTGTTTTCGGATGAGGAGGATGTGCATCCGGAGGCTGTCGAGGTGTTTGTGCATCGGCTTCGCAAGAGGTTGGATGGGAGTGGGGTGAGGATCACTACGCTGCGCGGGCTGGGGTATGCGTTGGAGCAGGAGTGATGGCTTCGGCTTGTTCTCTGTGGTTACTGCTTGCCTTGGTTGAGGTCGGAGGCCGGGATGTGCGCCCGGCGGCGCACCTTCTTTCTTTTGCGTCGCCAAAAGAAAGAAGGCAAAGAAAAGGCG
>NZ_JBWKYR010000017.1:0-97193 GCF_059423865.1 Acidovorax sp. GW458-11-26-14-TSB4 | reverse complement strand
CTGGCCAGCGCGCAGAACGTGCAGATCGCCGTGGACTTCCTGGGGCAGGGCGGCACCTGGACGCAGGCGCTCGACTTCCTGGTGCACCTGCCGCAGGTCAAGAACGCCATCACCACCCAGACCGCTTCGGGCGCGCAGTTGAACCTGGTCCAGGCCAGCACCATTGCCGAAAGCGGCTGGAGCGGCGACAGCGGCAACGACACGCTGCTGGGCGGCGCGGGCAACGACGTGCTGGTGGGCGGTGGCGGCAGCGATGTGCTGGACGGGGGCGAGGGCACGGACATGGCGGTGTATGTGGGGCTGCTGCAGAACTACAGCTTCAGGCTGCAGAGCGGCGCCAACGGCCAACAGGAGGTGCTGGTGCGCCACATCCCGAGCGGCGATGTCGATACGCTGCGCAGCGTGGAGTTGCTGCAGGTCGGTGGCCAGGTGGTGCGCGTGCCCCTGGAGGGCCTGGCACCCAACCAGAGCTACGCGCTGGGCGACCACGCACAAGCCGTCACCAGCCAGGAGATCTTGCTGATCGGATTGCCCTCGCTGGGCGCATGAGGTGGCATGCACCGGGGGCGCGGCAGCAGCCACCCGCGCCAGCCCTCCCCGGCCCACGTAGGACATCCTCTCTAGTTGGGCCCGAAACCGCCGGATTGGGCGTTTGCGTGGGTAGGATGGGGCATCGTTCATTCGGTTACACCCCTCACCACCATGCCTGCGATCGGTCTCCCCTGGCCACCCAACCTCCAAATCGACGGATCGACCTACCTGGTCCGGCCGCTGACGCTGGCTGCGCCCTCGAATGTGCCGGAGCGGGTTTTCATCTTCGCGGAGGACGGCTCACCCGTGCTGACCGTGCGCCGTGACTGGGCCAGCTACCCCGAAGCGCTCTACACCGCTGAGCAAAAGCTCAGGGAGCATCTGGCGCCAACGCCGATCAATGTGTTTGGCTGATGGGTGCGGCCTTGGCGCAGACAGCGCAGAGGCCTTTGGGCACCGACCCCAATTCCCTGCAGCGCTTTTCAGCGCTGCAATCCCGCGATGGAGAGCGGCCAACAAAATTCAGCGAAGCAGCTCTGGCCAAGCGCAGCGCCGCAGGCAGTACGAGCAGTGCGACAACACGCAGCAACGACGCCAGAAGAGTTTTGTCAGCTGAGGGGAGTTGAGATAAAGAAAGAGGAAGAGGCGCGATAAATGGGATTTTCGGGGACGCGGCCGGGATGTTCTGGCACAAGGCTATGCAAATCTCTGTCACTCTGCGAAAGGCGGAGCGAAAGAGGAAAGAGGCGCCGAAATGGCGCCTTTTCCATTTTTGCCGGTGTCGTCCCGCTACCTCAGTCCAGCCGAGTGAAGCTCGCGCCGATGACCGGTGCCATATCGGCCGACTTCTTCTCCGTCAGCCGCACCTTGCACGCCTCGAACGCCGATCTCGTCTGGATGTCAAACACGCCAGGCGGTGCGGCCAATCTTTCATCAAGCCGCGTGAGAAGGCCATCGTAGTACCCGGCATTTTCCCTGTAGGGAAGGGCGAGCGTCTTCTCAATCGCGTTAAAAAACTCTGTTTCGTCCATAGTTGCTCCTGTTGTGGAGCCCTGATCTGAACGTCACGACGAGGTCGGGTCAAGTGGAAAGGTTATCCAGCCACACGCTCAAGATGTCGAGGACTGCCGCCTCGTCCTCGGCACCCAAAGTGCCCGCATCCGGGTCCCCCATCAACAGCCCTCGGCGCGGCATGTGTTTCGTGCCCCACTCGTGATACGTCGCATACGGCTGGCCGAAGCCAATCCGCACGCTTGAGGCGTCCGCCTGGTGGTTCAAACTGCCCAGCATGTCCCCATAGCGGTCCAGCAACCGCCTGTTGCCGTCCTCTGGATAGTCGGCCAGCGTCGTGGGCGCCCAGGGCGCCCATGGCCGGCCATTCGGGTCGGTGCGGCTCTCAAACCGGCCGCTGATCCGGCTCTCCAGCTCCATCCCGATGCTCTGCATCACTGGCGTGAGGTCGCCGAGGCGCCGATAGATCTCGTTCAGGCTGCGGCCGAGGTCCTGATCGCCCGATTGAACAATGGTCAGCATGCCGCTACTCCTTGCGCAGGCCGCCGCGCCGGGCTGCATCGGCGAGGCCAGGGTCTGCCGCGCGCAACTTGCCGTCCACCAGCTGCTGCTGAGCCTGCTGGCGCGCCTGGCCCGGGTTATAGGCAAAGCCAGGGTCTACCCCCTCGGGCACCTGGCTCACCTCGCCCGTGCGGGGGTTGACGTAGTCCACCAGCTCCACCTTGGGCGCCTGCTTGTTGAAGGGCTTGCGCACCAACGGCGCGTTTTCGTCCTCCTCCGCGCCCGGCCGGCTGGTGGAGTAGCCCTTGTCATAGTCACGCTGGCTCATGCTCATGACGCGGCAGCGGCAGCGCCAGCCGTTGGGCGGCCAGTGCTGCCGCCAGAACGAGTGGTCCACCGGCAACACCAGGTTGTCCCACTCCCGATGGCTGGCCCGCACACGCTCATCCTGCCGCGTGATGTAGCGCACGTAGGGGTGGGTGCGCTTCGAGCGCTCCACGCGCTCCCAGAGGCCCGTCGCGTAGGCCTGGCGCGTGTTGGTGTCGAAGATCAGCCGCAGGCGGGCCGGATCGAAAGTGGTTTTTACCTTTTCGCCGGTGGCCAGGTCTATCAGGGTGCGCGTGCCCCACCAGCCGGCGTCCGTCAGCAGCTGCTCGGCATCCTTCATCCAGTCGGTGCGGCTCATATCGCCCTCGACCGATTTCAGAATGGCGTCGCGCAGCGACTGCAGCAGATCGAGGCGCGTCAGGCGGCTGATCGTGAACTGGTAGCCGTGCTCGTCCTGAAAAATGTCCTGCCAGGCAAAGCTGCGCGTGAGCTGGCCGCGCTCTTTCAGCCAGGCTACGGCTTCTGCAGGAGCGAGCTTGTGCAGCTCGGCGAAATCGGTAGCGGCTGACATCGCTTACTCGTTCTCGATCCCGGCCTGGGCGGCCAGGCGCGCAGTGAAGGCGGAGCGGGTGAGTGATGCGGCGAGCAGGTCCACATCCATCTCGGCCAGCAGCTCTGGCAGTCGAGCGAGCAGCTCGGCCGCCGTTTGCCCCTGCGCGGCGGCATCGGCCAGCAGCTTGCGAATAGGGTCCACCACGGGCTCCATCGCAGGTTGCCACTGCGCCCGCTCGGCATCGATCAGCGCATCGAGCGCATCCGGCTGCGCCGGGGCCGCGCCAGGCTCCGCGAAGCTGGCCGGCTTGAGGGCTAGCACATTGGCGCCTTGGCGCTCGACAGGAACATCCGGGCTCGGGGCCGGTGCAGGCGTAGCGCGCTTGCGCCAGCCCTCGCCGTACTTGGCCTTCACGCTCGATTCGTCCAGCTCGAAGCCCATTTCGGAGATCACCTTGTCGGCCTCGGCCAGCGCCTTGGTGTCCTCCTCGTCCTTGATCTGGCGGTATACGCGGCAGGGCTCGAAGCCGTTGTACTCGCAGATCCAGGCGATCAAGCTCTCATTGAGCGTTTCGGACAAGAGGTCGCTGTCGGCCTGGGTGAGGTCCTGGCGCACGTCCTCGCGCTCTTTGCTCGCGGCGGCCACAGCGCCGCCGCCAGATGCACGCGGCTCCTGCCCCGTCAAAACGGCGCCGATCCAGTCGTCCATGTACTCGCAGAGCGCTTGCTGCGTGGTCACGTTGCCCGAGAGCTTGCTCTCCAGCATGCCGATTTCCATCCCTTCCGGCGTCATGATGTAGCCGTCATTGCTCATGGCCCTGAGGGCGTCCGCCAAGGTGGCTTTTTCCTTCGGCGTGGCATTGCGAGGGTACTTCCCATGCGGCGTGGGAGACCCGAAGCGGTCATTGAGCTTGTTCCAGGCCACGATGCCTTTGCGCTTAAAGAACACCGGCCAGTAGAGCTGCAGCCCGAGGCCCGTTCCATATGGGTTGTCGTCCTCAGGATTCACACGATGCACGATGAACTTGCGCTCCGGTACCGGCACGCCGCGCAACAGGTTTTCACGGGTCAGCAGGTGCAGCCATGGGGGCGAATGCTCGTCGTCCTGGACATACACAAACCGTCGTTGCGCCCGTTTCACGACACGCTTGGGCACCCAGTAGCCATCTCGCTCGGTCCACACGATCTCCGAGACCGCGTATCCAGCGATGAGCGCCTCCAGAAGCTCCGACGACAACTTGTCGAAGCTGATCGCCTTCAGGATCTCGGTGACCTTTTCGGCGTCAGCCTTTCCCTTCGGATGATCGAGCTTGATCGGCTCCACCTGCCAGGGCTTGCCGATGAGTGCGAGCTGGCGCTTCTGCAGGCCTGAGAAAACCTTGCCGTCCCGCTTCAGGTCTCGGTACAGCTCGTGCCCGCCGTTGCCCTTCTCCAGCAGCAGGGGGTCGTTGGTGCGCAACACCCCCATGTAGTTCTGCTCGAACGGGTCGCGCAGCCGGTTGGCGAACTCCGAATCTTGCTCGGGGCGGCCTGCATTGGTCGATGCAGCGCGGCTGCGCTTGGATTTGGTGATCGGGTCAGCCATGAATGAAATCTCCCATCGGCTGGCTGCTCTCGCGAGGCCCGCCGCTCATGAATTCGATTGGTGCCGAGGGGCTGGACGCTGCCTGCTGAGCCAGGGCCAGGGCCCAGAAGCGGTCCGCGTGGCCATCAGGCGTGCTCTCAGCCACAAAGCGGATATTTCCGGCCGAGGTGGTGACCTTCTGCACCTTGCGCAGGTCGGCCCGGATCTTGGGGTCCTCTGGAATCCGGTGCTGGCGGTCTTCCATCGCTCCCTTGAGCGCATAGGCCATCGCCTCTTTAACCTGGGCCGTGAACGTCACCGCTTCAACGCGATGCTCACCGAACTTGTCCTGGGCGTCGTCTGCCCAGCCAATGCCGAGGCCTGTGGCGTCGATGCAGGTGCGATCGCAGATCTCCAGCCAGGGCCAGAGGCGCTTTTCCTGCTCGCTCTTGCGCATCTTCTCCATCACGTCGATGTGCCTGGTATAGAACACGTCGCCGAGATGCTCAACCACCCACAGGACGGTCAAGTCCTTCTTGCGACCGATGTCCACGCCCGCATAAAGGCGGCCCTGGAACGGCCCTTCCAGGCCGCGCTGCCACACGGTCCCGCCTGAGTACTCGCACGCAGTGATCAGCCCATATTCCAGGAACTTGGCATCGTCGTCCGCCGGGATGCACATGTACTCCTGGTCGAAAGACTCCTCATCGGCGGCGCCGGCCTTCACGAAGTCGAAGTACTCCGCTTCATCCATGGCCTGCTGCTCTGCATCGGCCGGCAGCGCCTGCTGCAGCTTGAAAAGGAATCCCTGGTCCAGCGCGTCCTGAAGGGTGACTCGGTGCAAGCTGATCTTCTTGGGGTTGCCCCCGTGCCGGATCTCGCGCACCAGGCCGTTGAAGAAGCTGTGCGATCCGCGGTGCGTGCTGATGACTTCCATGTTGCCGCCCCAGGTGATACCTGGATAGGCAATGGCCCACATCTTTCGCTGGTCGCGGTGCAGCGCGAACTCGTCCAGCACCCGGCTACCCCGCTTGCCGGCCTGGGCGTCGGGGTTGCTGCTCATGCTGTGGATGCGTCGCCCGCTCGCGAACTGCAGGGCGTAGGCGCTGAGCTTTTTCTCTTGGTCGAGCACGACCTCGCCCAGGTCCTTCGCCGCCATGCCCATGACGCCGGCCCACAGCTTGCAGTCCTCAATGAACAGGCGCGCCTGGATGTCGTCTCGGCTGCTCACCCATTCGTCGAAACGTGCACCCTGCGCTGCAGCGCGCTCGGCGGCAGCGTATGCCGTGGACCAGCTGGCGCCGACCTGGCGCGTTTTCTCCATGAGCTTCAGGCGCGACTGATCCCTGATCCAGTTGGACTGGAACGGCAAAAAGATCGCTTCGCGATCTTTTGGAATGCACTTGGCCCGGCCCTTGAGCTTCTCCATCACTCGATCCCCAGGGCCTTGCGGATTTCGAGCTTGGTCTGAGCCGTCACACCGCCCTTGTTCGGCATGGCATCAAGCGCGGCGCGCTGCTCTTCGAGCACCTTCTTGCGCTCGGCCTCACGCACCTCGCGCATCTTGAGCTCGATGTCGATGTTGCCTTTCTTGGCGCCGTTCAGGTCCTTGAGCGCGCGGGCCATCACGCGCACCTCCTCGGGGGACTTGATCTCCTCGGCCTCGGCCATGTCTTCCAGCGTGCGATGCGCGACAGCTTCGAGCATCTGGGGCAGGAGGCGTGAGACATCGCTGCTTGGCTCCGAGCCAAACTTTTCGATCCAGATCTTTGCCACGTCTTGAGCCTTGGTGTACTGCTCCAGGCTCTGCCTGGCCGACTTGACGTAGCGCCCCATCGCCGATCGCGACACATCCACGCCCAAGGGCTCCAGCGCAGCCAGGATGTCGTCAATGGTGCGGCCCAGACGAATCAGGCGGTTGACCTCGCCAACGATGGCCTCATCGAGCACCGCCACGGTGGACTTGCGCCCCATGGCTCAGCCCGCCCTTGGACGCTTGACGCCTGGCACTTCAGTGCGGCCGCGCGCCACATCCTCGCCACGCGTCTGCAGCTTGGCGATGCGCACGCCCGCGACTTCCTCCACCGTCAGCAGATCCTGCTCCTGCAGCCAGACCAGGTCGGTATGGATGCGGTCGGTGGACACCACGTGGCCCAGGCGCTCGACCATGGAGTGCAGCAAATACTCGTTCGCCGTGTATGCCGAGCTCTCCAGCAGAACGCGCAAGATCACCAGGCGGCGGTCTTCCGCCAGGTGGGCAGCAAAATCATTCTTTGTGGTCATGGCTTACTTCTTGAGCAGAAAATCCTCGATCCGATTGAGGGACATGCGCACGGTGGTCATGTCCCGCTGAATGGCCTCCCGTGTGGCCTGCATCGCCTGCATGTCGCCCTGCAGCTCCGACATCTGCTGGGGGGTGGGCATGTACTGCACACGCGTTTCCAGCTTGTCGGCACGGCTATTTAGCTCGGCCATCTGCCGGGTCATGGCTTCCTCCACGGCCTTGATGTGCACCGTGTTGTCCTTGTCCCGCGTAGCGATCCAGGTGTAGATGGCGGATGCGACGGGCAGCACTACCACGGCGATGATCTGCAGCCAGACCCCAATCAATTCAACGTTCATTGCTGACCACCATCCATCCAGTCCAAGAGGTCCACCAGGCGCCCTGCGCAGATGCCGTAGTGGTCGTACATTTCTTTGAGAGCAGCGGCCACGTGGTCCACCTCACCGCTCAACGGCGGCGCTTGCGGCGGCGCCGGGCACCTTGCCCTGAACTCCACTGGCACTGGCCTGGGCGGCGCGATCACGGGCGGCGGCGAGGTCGCGCATGACGCCAGCAGGAAACACACAGCCAGCGCGGCTGTCGGACGTTGAAGCAAGCGCATCCCGAAACTCCCTCGTGGTTTGATCGTCGTGTTGCGCACGAGCGGCCAGGGCCGTGCGCATGGCTCGGCTCGCGCTGCCCGATTGCTTGACCAGGTCCTCATGCGCGGACAGCAGCTGCGTGAGCTGCTGCACCGCCTGGCCGTCGCGCTTGGCCGACTCGGCAAGTACTCCGTTACCGTGGCCATAGATATAGCCGCCCACGCCCGTGGCAACGGCCAACAGAAAGCCGCCGACGGCTACCGTCGCGGCGGTCATAGTCCAGGCCCCCAACCCGCATAACGCGGCTGCAGGATGATGAGGATGCGGTGGGGGTAGCCCAAGTTCTCGCGGCAATGCAGGGCGGCGCGTCGAGCCTGCCCGCACGCGGCGTCAACTTGGACGCGAGTCGGCAATGCCAGGCCGCTGGCTGCGGCCTCCTTCTGCCAGTGGCCCAGCCCTCCGTTGTAAGACCGCAGAGCCACCCACATGCGGTCAGCGGGGGCATATCGGCTGGGCGTTCGGTCGTAGAGCCAGAGGTCATAGGTGACCAGCGCCCGAAGTGCCCAGCTCGGGCTGAATGGAGCGCGCTCAGCGAGAGCCATGTCCTGGCCCGAGATCCACTCCGTAGTGGCAGGCATGAACTGAGCCAAGCCCTGCGCACCCACGTGTGAGACCGCGCTCGGGCGCCAGGCGCTTTCCTGATGCACCTGGGCCGCGAAGACAGCCACCGGTGCATCCAGCCCCCACACCGCACGGGCATTGCGGATCAGAAGCGCACGATATTGCAGGGCCTCCTGCGGCACTTGGGCCTGGGCGCAGCTGGCGGCAAGGGCAAGCACCACCACCAGCAGCCAGACCAAGGCGGGGACACGTGAGCGCGACCGCATCACAGCCCCGTTGCTACGCCGAAGATCACTGCGCCCACGATGATGGCCCGCCGCAGCTGCGCCACGCAGAACGCGGGCATGTACTCTTCGCAGGCCACCGCATAGTCCACGTCGCCCTCTGGTTCCTCGGTGCCTTGGCGCCAGTCGCGCCACAGGTACCCATCAGGGCGTGCGTAGGGGAAGAGAACACGGTCGAGCCAGTAGCCCAACACAGCAGCCAGCGCGATCAGCGCGGCCTTGTAGAGCACCACCGGCAACTGCTGCGGCGATACCACTGCGATGACTGCGAGCAGCACCACCGCGAGCACGAGGAAAAGGCTGTTGCGCGGGGCACGCAGCCACAGGGGGATGTGAGGTTTGAGCGTCATGCACAGCAGGATGCCGCGCGCGCGCGATCAGCGATAAATGGTGCGCGTCACTGTTTGGTCAGCAGACGAACACGCCACAGTGGTCAGTTCACTTCACTACCCAGATTGTCGGCACGTTCCGCCACGTCCGTTTCGAGCGCTTTGTATGCATCAGTCCACCTCTTCACCGCCTGACCCATCCGCTCTTCGTCAGTCCCAATCAGGGCGAGCTGTAGCTCGGTCGTGGCGACATAAAACTCCTTCGCCGATGGGCGCAAGGCGGCTACGCCGAGCAGAGCTACGGCATAGACTTGCGCAGCGGCGCTGGCAGGCAGTGCTGCTGCAGGTACGTCAACAGCTGGTTTTTTCACTTGGCCCCGTACCGGTACCCGCTCCAGTGCGTCCTGCATCTGCGATCGAGCTATCAGTACATGCCCCCACAGTTCACGAAGCCGAGATTCCTGAAGTTCCTGCTTTCTCTTGGCTTCGCTGCGGCTCCATTGCAGTGCTTCTTGCTGTGCCATGCGGGCTGCTTGCTTGGCTGCTGCCCGCATGGATAGGAACTGGCTTGTAGCAGCGGCTGCGAGCGCACCGCCTGCGCTGATGAGCGCGACCCAAACAACCTGATCGGCCATGCCAATTCGGCTCTTCAGTCACCGGAGATCGGATGTGCTCACCGAGGTGACCACCCCGTCGACCATGTGCACGTATTGAACTGCAGCTGTACCGCGAGGATAGACCCACTGTTCTGTAGTTCCGTGCGCTGCTACATGGTCGTTCGTTCTGGAGGGGCTGCCCCAAGCCTTTAGGACCTGGTCGCGGCGCATGCCTATGTAGACTTTGTCAGTGCGGGCAGCGGGCTGTGCTATCGGCTTTGCGTCTGAAAGCAGGCGCTTGCGGTCCTGAGCATTTCGGTCCATTTGGTCGAGAACGTCTCCCTTAATCTGGGCATCCAGCGCGCGGGCCGCATCAGCCGGACTCACGACATTTCGAGGAGACGTTTGGCTCGTTGATCGATCTAAGACCACGCTGCTGTTTATCCCGGCGCATGCAGCCTCTTGGTAGGCGATCTTGCCATCCGGACCAATGCATTTGTTGACCGCCCAAGCCTGGATAGTGGCTAACGAGATGGCAGCGAAGATGACCGTTTTCTTCATACGCTTTTTCCTTTCGTTCGACGATGAATTGCTTCGACGTACCGCTTCAGGCGAAGCAGTTGTGGGGGCTGCAATTCGATGACCATCCTGGTCCCGAATTCTCGCTCCATGAATAGAAACACCGGCTCTGTTTTGCGGAGCCGACGGATCGAACTCAGCACCTCTCTTTGCTCGGGGTTGGCCAACGAAGCTGGCCGGGTGTTTGTGAACTGTCCGTGGATGTTGACGATGTTCATCGTCACGTTGCTCACAACGTCGCCGCCGACCTTGCCGACTTGCACCGCCCCAGCCCCCTCGTTATGTTGTTTTGGCAGCAGCTTGGCTACCCAATTCCAAAGCTGCCTCGGTATCTCTCCCAACTGCTATCTCCCTTTTTTAACGGTCACTTTCCCGCCCGCATAGCCTACCTGCACGCCCCCGTTTGAGTTCATGCTCATCTGGCTAATTTGGACACCCTCTCCCTGTACCGCCGCCTTGCGGCGGGCCGTCTTCGCAGGACCGGCGATGCCAGCAACGAGCAGTGTGGAGGTCTGCAGCAGGTGCGCCTTTCCCTCGTCGTTGCAGCGCCGATAGTTTTCCACGAGAAGCCGCTCTGCCATATCCATCGCTGGAACGGCTGCCGCGCGAGCCCCGGTCAGGATGTACAGCACGTCTGCCCCGGCTGTGGCAATAGCTCCCAGATAGCTCGAATCAGGCGCTCTCTCCCCCTGCTCGTAGTGGATCTGCGCGCGTTTAAGCACCCCCCCGATCAAGCCCATCTTTTCCTGGCTAAAACCCAGCCGCTCCCGCTCTTCTCGAAGTCTCTCTTCAAAGCTCATTTGGACACCACAAAGTTATTGACAGGTGTCCAAATGAACACCCATAATTCGCCTAAAGCAGTTGTGCAGAGATAGCACCTAAATAGTTAGGCGAAAGGGTAACAGACATGCATCCAGAAGAGATCAAGGCAGCCATGCGAATGGCAGGCATAACGCCAACGGCGTTGGCGGACGAACTGGGAGTGGCGAACTCCAGCGTTTCACAGGTCATCAGTGGCCGCGCGACGTCGGCCCGAATTGCGGCCCGCATCGCACAGATCGTCGGCAAGCCGATCACCGTGATCTGGCCGCCGAAGAACAAGCCCGTACTCCGGCGCGTGAAGCCTGCAACTGCGGGGGCCTCGGCGTGAGCACAGGTCAATACACCAACGTGGCGCAGCAGCGGCTCCTGCAGCTCATTGATCTGCTGGCCGGCCACGAGCTGCAGGGGCTGCTGCCCGGCGAGATTGCGCAAGCCCTGAATTGCTCGCCCTCTGCCGTGACCCGTGACATCGACAACCTGCGCTCTGCAGGCTGGGCGGAGCTCACGCCGAAGGGCGACCGCTGGCGCCTCAGCCCACACGTGGTCCAGATCTCCCTGCGCCATGCCGCCGCTCTGCAGGCTGGCCACCAGAACCTCCAAGACGTAGCGCAGCGATTCAGCCGCGCCTGATTTCCCCGCATCCACACAGGACCAGCATCAATGACAACGAAACCCGGCCGCAAGGCCATGAGCGCAGCCACACCTGTGGTGGTAGACGTGAATCACGAAGCGCTTGCCCAGGCGAGCCAAGCCGCCGACCAGTTTGCAGCGCTGCAGGCTGGCTATGGCCAAGAGCGGGACCTCCTCAACCAACTGCTCGGCCAAGCCCAAATGGCGGGCGCGTTCGAGGAATTTTCCCGCACGGTGCGGACTTCCAAGCTCGCCTTCGTCAAGGAAAACAAGCTATATCAACAACTTAGGGGTTCATCGACTCCGCACGGTGCGGAGAAAATGACGGGCACCTGGGAGGAGTTCTGCGGCCTGCTCAACCGCTCGGTAGACCAGGTGGACCGCGACATCGCCAATCTGAAGGCCTTCGGCGAGGAGGCCCTGGAGTCCATGTCGGCCATGGGCATCGGCTACCGGGAAATGCGCCAGTTCCGCAAACTGCCCGAGGATCAAAAGCTGGCTTTGATCGAGGCCGCGAAGACCGGCGACAAGGACGTGTTCATTGACCTGGCCGAGGACATCATTGCTCGCCACGCCAAGGAAAAGGAAGCGCTGACCGCCAAAGTCGAAGAGGCCACAGCCACGCTGGAAGCCAAAGACCGCGTTCTGGCGAGCCGGGATGACAAGATCAACAAGCTCGAAGAGCAAGCGGCCCGCAAGTTCAAGCCCCGCCCTGGCTCCGAAGCCCGCACGGCTGATGAGCAGGTCCTGCTAGAGGAGCTGGAGAACGCGACCAGCGCCACGCTCGTGGGCCTGCAGCGCACCTTCAAAGCTGCGGACGCTGCGCTGGCGGACGGGTCCACGGGTGATGCCATCCAGGCGCGCGCCCGCCAGGCCGTCGAGTTCCTGGCGCAGAAGCTCGCGGACATCTCCGAGGAATTTGGCATCGCCGTCGATCTGGAGAACCGCATCGCGCCTACCTGGCTGAGCGAAGAGGCCCTCGCCGCCATCGAGGCCCGCAACGCTGTCAAGCCTGATGGCGCCCCCATCGACAAGTGACGCAAGCCATGGACGCCATTCGTATGGAAGTCATCCACCAAGCGGCGCGGGAGCGCGCCGATGCACCCTGGGGCGAACGCACGGCGATCGTTGAGCGTGCCGCGTCCACCCTGGGCTTGTCCGTGCAGCGCACGCACACCCTTGTCACCAAGGCCAGCAAAGACCTGGGCCTGCAGCAGGCGCGCCAGCGCCGAAGCGACGCGGGCACTACTGCGGTCACCGAGGCTGACCTGCTCCAGATTAGCGGGGCGATGAGTAGCGCGCGCCGCGCGGGCAAGTGGGAGCTGAGCCTAGAGGCAACGATCGACATGCTGTTCGAGGCCGGCAAGCTCTCTGCCCGCCTGAGCCCAGGTCGCATTGCAATCGTGCTGCGCCAACGGGGCATGCACCCCGAGCAGCTGGCGGCACCGAGCCCCGCCGTGCGAATGCGCACCGAGCACCCCAACGCAGTCGGGCAGATGGACTTCTCGGTGTGCGTTCTCTACCGCACGCCCAAGGGCGAACTGCTGCTCATGGAGGAGGACGGGGTCCACTACAAAAACAAGCTGCACAACTACACCAGGGTGATGAACGACCTGCTCGTGCGTGCCGTGTACACAGATCACGCCTCGGGCGCGATCGCCACCCGCTACTTCATCGGCGGCGAGACTACCGAGAACGCCCTGAGCTTCCTCATGTGGGTGATGACCCAGCGCCTGGACCCGAACGGCAAGGCCGCCCCCTTCCACGGCGTGCCATTCACCCTCTACACGGACCAGGGCAGCGCGTTTAAAGCCGCAGCCTTTGGCAACTTCTGCCGCGCCATGGACATCAAGCTGCTGCACCACAAGCCGCGCAACAGTCGGGCAACAGGTCAGGTCGAGAACGGACAGAACCTGGTCGAGCGTGGCCTGGAAAGCCGCCTGCGCTTCCTGGATCCCGAGTCCATCACCATGGACCGCCTCAACGCGATGGCAGAGCTGTGGATGCATAAGTTCAACGGCACCCAACGCCACAGCCGCCACGGAATGGCCCGCTACGCAGCGTGGAGTCTCATCCAGCCACAACAGCTGCGCATCGCCCCACCGATGGACTTGATGCGCACGCTGCCAGCCACTATGGCAAAGACGCGCAAGGTGACCGATGACATGCGCGTGAGCTTCGCGCTCAAGGGCCAGCCCAGCAACGACTACGACGTGCGCTATGTACCCGGCGTCTCTCCCCGCCAGGAGGTTTATGTCACGGTCAACCCATTCGCGCTCCCAGCCGTGCGCGTGGGTGTCACAGACCGCGAAACCGGCGAGATCGTGTGGCACCAGGTCGAGCCTGTGCAAACCAACCGCTTCGGCTTCGACGTGCAGTCGCCAGAGCTGGGCAAGGAGCACCGCGCGATGCCGGCCACGCCTGCCGACGCGCACCGCAAGGCGATCGCGGCGCAGACCTATGCCACCGATGCAGGCCCTGCATCCGTCGAGCAGGCCGACCAGGCCAAGCGCGACAAGGCTACCCCCTACCTGGGGCAGTTCGACCCGCTGGCGGACCTCAAGGCCGCCAAGGTGCCATCGTTCCTGCCGCGCAAGGGTGTAGAGCATGTCGCTGCGGCGCCCAGCGTGGAGGCCGCGCGCCTCTCGGTTGCCGAGGCATGCAAGCGCATCAAGCTGGCCCTGGGTGCTGCATACGACCCCAGCACCTATGCCTGGCTGTCAGAACGCCACGGAAGCGCAGGCGTGCCGGAAGACGCGGTGCAGGCCCTGATCGCCGCGCGCCGCCAGCAACCCGACAACGTGCCCGGCACCGGCCTGCGCGCGGTGGGAGGTGGCGCATGAGCTTGTCCGCACTGTTCAAGGACCTGGGCATCCCTCAGTCCGATCTGCGCCGCGTCACTGGGCTGAGCCGCTCTGCCATCAGCCGCCTGGTCGCCCATGGCGAGTGGCCCGCGCGTGCCGCACAAAAAGCCCGGCGAGGCATCGAGACATACCTGGCCGAGCGCGGCCTGACCAAGAAGCAATTGGCGGCATGCCGTGTCGCGCTGACGGCAAGCCAAAAGAAGTTGGCCCCGGTGATGTCTGAAATCACCGAGGCCGCCCCTGAAGTCCCCGAAATCGACACCCCAGAGGAGGAAACCATGTTACTGCCAAAGCAATCCCTGACCGACGCTGCCCGCAAGAAGTTCGGCCTGTTCGTCAATCCCTTCGACGGCGAGGTCACCAGCGATGCCGAGATGTTCATCAACGGCGAGATCCGCTTCGTGCGCGAGGCGGCCTGGCAGGCCGCCATGGGCGGGCGCTTCGTGGCCATCATCGGCGAGTCTGGCGCGGGCAAGACCACGATGCTGCAGGACCTCAAGGAAAAGGTCCTGGCCGAGCGCAAGCCCATGGTGTTCATCGAGCCCAGCGTGGTGGGCATGGACGACAGCGACAAGCGCGGGAGCCGCGTGAAGAGCTCGGACATTCAGACCGCCATCGTCCTGACCCTGGACGCGAAGACCAGCGTGGCCCAGTCCAACGAGCAACGCACGCGCCAGGTCTTCCGCATGCTGGAGGAGTCCGCCACCTCGGGCCGCTCTCACCTGCTCATCATCGAGGAGGCCCACTCGCTGCCGGTCCCCACGCTGAACCACCTCAAGCGCCTGCACGAGCGCATGCGCCTGGGCCGCAAGCCCATGCTGGGCATCCTGTTGCTGGGCCATCCCGAGCTCGAAAAGAAGCTCAACCGCTACGACGTGCGCGAGGTCATGCAGCGCTGCGAGATCGCCCGTCTGTGCCCCTTGGAGGCCGACCTCTCCGCCTACCTGCAATTTCGCACCGCGGTCGTGGGCCGCAAGCTCGAAGAGTTCATCACGCCAGATGGCGTGGACGAGCTGCGCTCGCGTCTGACCATCAATGGCGAGGGGCGCGAGGCTACCAAGAGCCTGCTGTATCCCCTGAACGTCAACAACTGGCTCGTCGCCGCGCTCAATACCGCTGCTGGCCTGGGCGCTCCCCGCGTGGACCGTGACGTCATCCGCGCAGTCTGAGGAGAACGCAATGCACACCTACATGGTTCACATCACCCGTGCCGACGGCACGACCGCCCAGCGCACCGGCGTGTATGTTGATGGCCTGGCCGCCGCGCAGATCGCGCGCGCCACCTTTCCGGACGCGGTCCGCATCAAGGCCGAGACCTTCGCCAGCTGGGCTGCAGCGCAGCAGCCCAAGCAGGAGGCCCCCCAGCACGACACGGGCAGGCTTCCAAGCGGCGGCTTCTACTTCGCGCCTGGCGCGGTCGAGGAGCCGCTCAAGCCGTCCCCCCATTGGTGGGTGGCAAAAGATCGCTTCGGCCGAGCCGTGCAGCAGCTGTGCATGCTGCTGGTGGTGGTCGGCTTTATCGGCGGCCTGGCTGGATACGTGCAAGGCGGAGGCTGGGCTCTGTGAGCGCGAAAACCACCGAAGTCATCGCCTGCCCGGTCTGCGCCAGCGAAGTGACGCTGGAGCAGCTGGTGGGCCACCTGGAGGGCGATCGCACCTTCGCGCACCTGATCTCGCTGAGCGTGCCGCTGCCCCACTTGGTAATGCAGTACGTCAGCCTGTTTACGCCCGCCAAGCAGCGCCTGACCACGCGCAAGAAGCTGCGCCTGGTCGAGCAGCTGCTCCCCGACCTGCAACGCCAGGCAGTCACCCACAAGGGCCGTGACTGGCCCGCGCCATTGGTCAGCTGGGAGCAGGCCATCGAGCAGATGCTGGCCGCCCGCATCGCTGGCCGCCTGGAGCTGCCGATGTCCGGCCACGGGTACCTCTACTCCATCCTGGCTGGCCTGGGCGACAAGGCCGCAGCTGCGGCCGAACAGCAGCAGGAGCAGGACCGCCGCATCAGCCCGCGTCGCGACACAGTTCAGGTGCGCGGCCAGACGCTGCCGATCGGCGAAGCCCTGCAGGTCACTTTCGCCGGCAAAGACCCGGCCCTGGCCGCCATCGAGGCGAGCAAGCGCAACGCCGCCCCCATGCCCGCCGAAGTGCGGGACCGCATCGCAGCCCTCACGGGCAAGACACCGAAGAAGGATCCTCAATGACCCGCAAGTCCACCCTGAGCGCCGAAAGCCTGGCCGTCCTCAAGTTCATCCAGGAGCATGGCGCCAGCACGATCGACGTGCTCCTGGCCGCATTCGAGGGCGTGCAGCGCACCGCGCTGATGAAACGCCTGACCAATCTGGTCGACCTGGGCTGGCTCAACAAAACGCTTTCTAGCACCGGGCAAAAGAGCTGGAGTCTTCACGCGAGCGTGGTGGGCAAGGTTGACCAGGTAGAGGCCCGGGGCGCTGGCAGGAGGCCCGCGAAGCGCAAGGCCGCGCCCGTCACTCCACCACCTGGAACGGTAGCGGAGCCTCGCCAGTTCAGCTTCAAAGAGGGCGTGTACATCCAGCGTCCGTTTCAGGCCGTGCGCCCTGGCTCGCTGGACTTTCAGCGCGTCGCCAGCGTCGGCAACCGCTGCTAGCCCATGCCGAACCATCGCCCCCCGCGCCCCTCGCCGGCCGAGATCGCCGCCATGGACCAGCAGGCAAAGGACTTCGCCCTGGAGATCGCAGCGCTCTTCGACACGAAGGAGCTGCCGATCCCGGTGGTGCTCAAGTCCCTGCTCATCTGCTACCAGGCACTGGCAATCAACCAGCACGTGCGCGACATGGAGACCGCATCGTTCTTCCTGCGCCGCGCCTCTGAAGGCCTGCTGCTTCGCTCGGCACGGCTCGACCCCTACGGCACCGCGCCATACCCGCAGTCGGCCGCCACCACCCATTGAAAGGAGCCACACATGGAAACCCAAGACATCCCCGCAGGCTACTGGCGAGACGCCAACGGCAACCTGATCCCCGAGTCCAAGGTCAAGGACATCGACAAGCTGCGCCACCAGGTGGTAACCGACCTGTGCAAGGCCGCCGAGCAACACCAGGCCGGCCTGCGCAGCTACAAGCTGCACGCCATGCAGGAGGTGGGCGCCCTGGTGTCCACCAGCCTGGAACAGTACGGCGTGAAGACAGGCGGCGACAAGGGCAACGTCACGCTCACCAGCTTCGACGGCGAGTACAAGGTCGTGCGCTCCATGCAAGACAAGATCGTCTTCGGCGAGCAGCTCATGGCCGCCAAGGCGCTGATCGACCTGTGCGTGCACGAGTGGGCGCAGGGCGCGAGCGACAACATCAAAGCGCTGGTCAACCATGCGTTCCAGACCGACCGTGAGGGCAAGATCAACACGGGCCGCGTGCTGGGCCTGCGCCGCCTGGACATCAAAGACCCTAAGTGGCTTTCGGCCATGCAGGCGATCGCCGATAGCATGCAGACGGCCAGCACCAAGCCGTATGTGCGCTTCTACAAGCGCAACGCCACCACCGGCGAGTACGTCGCCATCAGCCTGGACATGGCGGCGGTATGAGCACGATCGCCTACTACATCGTGTCCGCCGTCGCGTTCGGGGATGTCGGGGTCACCCTCCAGGTTGACCATGATGTGCTGACTCCCGAACTGGCGACCAAGATCAACCAGTCGCGCGAGGGAGCCGAAGAGCGCTTGCTCGAACAGGACGGCGACGTCGTCAAGGCAGTGATCCGGCAATTTGGCGAAGGGGCCATCAACTACTTCATTTCGGTTGGAGGCGCACAGTTCAGCGGCGGGGCCGCCCACGCGCACAAGACATGGCCGGTGATCGGGCACCTGGGCTACGGCTGGCCTCCGCTACACGAGCTGGGCATCCTGGTTGATGTGGCTGACGTCGTTCCTGTGGTCTTCTACGCCGACGTGACGCTGGTGAAGAAAGGCGGTGCGGCATGACCCGCGACGAAGCGATCAAGAAGGTCAAGAAATGCCTGGCACTCAGCCGTAGCGCGGGTGAGCACGAGGCCGCAGCAGCACTGCGCCAAGCGCAAAAGCTCATGGAGCAGTTCCAACTCGGGAAACGGGACGTTGACCTGGCAGACGTGAGCGAGGTGCGGGCCAAGGCCTGTAGCCCTGCGCCCAACCTTTGGGAGCTGCGCCTGGCATCGATGATCGCGGACGCCTTCGGCTGCGAGCACTTCACGAGCCTCACTGGCACGTTCAACAGCGGCGGCAGCTACATCCGCACACGGTACTACGTGTTCGTTGGACTGGGGGCCACGCCCACGGTGGCTGGTTACGCCTACGAGGCGCTGTCGCGCCAGTGTGCCAAGGCCCGACTGGCACACATCGGAAAGCAGCCACGCAACTGCAAGGCCATCACCAAGACAGCGCGCGGCGATGCATTCGCCGAGGGCTGGGTGGTGGCGGTGCAGGCGCTGGTGGACCGCGTAGCCCAGCCCGCCTCGGACAAGGCGTTGCTGCTCACCTACATGGAGAGCAAGCACCCCGACCTCTCGACCGTAAAACCCCGCGACGTCGCGGGAACGCGCAAGACAGACGCCGGCCATTTCGCTGCAGGGCACCGGGCAGGAAAGAACGCTCAGCTCAACCGTGCCGTTGGCGGCGTCGCGCCTCAGGGGCTGCTGACATGAGCCGGCTTGTGCACCTCCAGATCAACCAGGCCGGGGCGTGGCGCACGGCGCTGACCTTCGACCTGGACGCCACCGACACCGAGGCGCTGCAGGTGGCAGCGCAGAACCTGGTGGTGATCGCCGACCCCAAAGGCAACACCAAGCTACGCCTGGCAACGGCAGACGGCAGCCAGCGCGCTCTGATCCGCTGGGACGCCGTCAAAGGTTGGCAAGACGCCTGATTTCGCAGATGGGCAAGCGGTGTGTGCCCAGGTGTCTCCACGCGCCATAACTACCGCAGCCATCGGCGACGCCGTACCGGAGCCCTGCCCAGGGTGGCCGACGCGGACTCCCTCCCACTCCCCGGGAAGTCGTTGAGATGGCCGGTTCCAGGTGTCCGCAACACCTGGGCTTATCCAAGCGGAGGTCGACATGTCAGCCCAGCAGGCGATTGCAATCCTCCCGACCGGCGTGAAACACGCCCCAAGGCCCGGAAACCCGTCCCAAATCGTCCCAAAAAGTAAACGCAGGGGATTGGCGCCCTATGAGGCTCCAGGCCCTTTAAAACGCCCTGTAACGAAAGTCATGAAATCACACTCCCTCATCGTCTCGATTGTTGCCGCCGTCTTCGGCGTGCTCGGTGCCACCGTCCTGGCAGTTCCGGAGCTGGTGGCCCGTGGCTGGTCGGCCTTGGGCTTCGCCGCCTTCTTCGCCAGCAACCTGGCATGGCTGACCTATAGCGCTTGGCAGCGGCAATGGCCGCTTCACGTGCAGCAGTGGGTTTTCCTCGCGACCAGCGCCCTAGGGCTTTGGAACTGGTGGCTGATGCCGCTGCTGCAGGGAGGCGCGCGATGAGCAACCACATCCAGGTCATCCACGTCCTCAAGTCCAAGCTGCGCATGTCCGACGACGACTACCGCGTGCTGCTTGCGGATCTCACCCGGACAGCCAGCACGCCCGGCAAGACCAGCACCAAGCAGATGAATGGCGTCGAGCAACAGCGCGTGCGAGATCACCTGCAGGGCCTGGCCGATCGCCTGCCGGGCGCCACCCCGCGCGCCGCGCGCCCTCGCAGCCGCGCGCAGTTCGACCAGGTCAAAAAGGCAGCGAGTCCGAAGGAGCGCAAGGTGTGGGCGCTGTGGCACCAGCTCGGCCGCGATGGGTTGGTGCGCGACACCGGTGAGAAGGCGCTCAACGCCTGGGTCGATCGTACAGTCCAAGTCACGGCGCTGCGCTTTGCCACCGGCCCGCAGCTGGACACACTGATCGAGGCCCTCAAGGCCTGGCAGAACCGAGGAGCTGAGCATGGCTGAAATGTTTGACCGTCTCGACCTGCCCGATCTGACCTCCGAGCAGCTCGCGCCGCTGGAGGCGCTGATGGCGCCGGACTGGTCGGATACGTGGAAGGATCTGGCGACGAGCCACTACATCACGCTGATTTCCGCGCCTGGCTCCAGCGCGGTGCCTTCCGCTTCGCTCGCCAGCCTGGCGGTGGCGCTCACGATGGGCATCGCCCAGGACCTCGGCGGCACGCAGCCCTACATTCCCGTGGGAGCAAGCGTCATGAGCGGCGCGCGCACCCGCCGCGTCATCCAGCTGCTGGAGAGCGGTAGCTCCTACAAACAGGTTGCGGACAGCACTGGCATCACCGCCGCCCGTGTGCGTATCATTGAGCGTGCCTGGCGCCATGAGCAGATGGCGCTTCGCCAGGGTTCCCTCCAGCTCGAATAGCTCTAGGCACACGCCACATCCAAGGCCCCGCACGAATCACGCGTCGGGGCCTTTTTGCTTCTCAATAAGTGATTTGCGCCATTGAGGCGCCGATAGGGGATCGCGCGACCATCCGGTCCATGCCTTCCAAGACCACCGCCATCAAGCCCGCCGCAGCCGCTCTGCCGGACAGCATCGAGATTTTCCGCGCCGGCCGTCACATCGACGACTCGGGCATTGCGCACAACTTCTCGGAGACCGACGTGGCTGGCATGGCGGCCAGCTACGACCCGGCCCTGCGCGAGGCGCCACTCGTGATCGGGCACCCCAAGGACAACCTGCCTGCCTATGGCTGGGTCAAGGCGGTCACCCATACACCCGAAGGCTCGCTGTCGATCAGCACCCACCAGGTCGAGCCGCAGTTCGCCGAGATGGTCACGGCTGGGCGCTTCAAGAAGCGCAGCGCCTCGTTCTATCCGCCTGGCGCTCCCAACAACCCCACCCCTGGCAAGTGGTACCTGCGCCACGTCGCCTTCCTCGGCGCCCAGCAGCCTGCGATCGCCGGCCTCAAGAGCATCCAGTTCTCCGAGGACGACGCCACCGGCGCCATCAACTTTTCCGACCCCGTAGCCACCACTGATCTCGTCATCACCACCCAGGAGCCCGAAGACATGCCCGCCGATTTGCAAACCCAACTGAACGAAGCCAATGCCAAGCTTGCTGCAGAACAACAGGCCCGCGCCAAAGCGGAGCAGGACCTGGCCACGCAAAAAACGGCGGCTGAAGCTGCCACGGCCCAGGCCGCGTCGTTTGCCGAAACCGCCCGCGCCAACCGCAAGGCCGGCTTCGTTTCCTTCGCCGAAGCCCAGGTGACGGCCGGGCGCCTGCAGCCCAAGGACAAGGACATGGCCGTCGCAACCCTGGAGAGCCTGGCCGACGCCAAGCCCGTTTCCTTCAGCGAAGGCGATACCACGCGCACGGTCAGCCCGACCCAGTGGTTGCAGGAACTGATCTCCAACGCCAAGCCCTCCGTGAGCTTCGGCGAATTCGCACCCGGCAACTCCGGGGCGAGCCAGGCGCAGCAAGGCCAGGCGAAGGGCAAGTCTGATGCCGAGATCGATCAGGCCGCCCGCGCCTACATGCGGGAGCACAAGGTTTCGGACTACGCCGAAGCCCTGACCGCTGTCACCACCAGCTTCACCAGCTGATCGGACCTATCCATCCACCATCAAGGACGCTACCCCATGACAATGACCCTGGCCGAGATCCGGCTCAAGCAAAACCCCATCCTGACCAACCTGCTGCTCGGCATGGGTCAGGGCACCTTCATCGCGGAGCGCATTTTTCCGCGCCTGCCCCAGGCTCTCTCCAGCGTCACGCTGGCCCAACTGGGTGATGAACGCCTGCGCCGCTACAACCTGCGCCGGGCTCCTGGCACTGCGACCAAGCGCATCAACATCAACTTCGAAGGCAAGACCTACTCGGTCAAGCAATACTCCGTAGAAGTGCCGATTCCTCGTGAACTGCTGCGCGAAGCGGACGCGGAGCGCAAGCTGAACGTCGGCAACTACCTGGACGTCTCCCGCATCGCCATGGCCACGGCCAACGATGTACTCGGCCTGGACTATGAGATCGACGTTGCAACGGTGGCGACCAATACAGCCAGCTATGCGGCCGGCCATGTGCTCGCCTTGGCTGGCGGCACGAAATGGAGCGCTTCCACCGGCACGCCTGTCACCGACATTCGCACAGCGGCCGACGTGATCCGCAAGAAGATCGGCAAGCGTCCCAATCGTCTGGCCTTGAGCGCTGATGCCTTCACGGCTCTGTCGATGAACCCCGAAGTGAAGGGCTACCTGCCGAGCACGAACCTGGGGCCGGCCACCATCGAGCAGCTGAAGACGATCCTGAACGTCGCAGAGATCGTGGTGGGTGATGCGGTGTGGAAGGACGAAACCGACGTCGGCCGCGATGTGTGGGGCAACAACGCCATCCTGGCGTACGTGCCGAACATCGGCTCGGGCGGCAGCGCGGACATCAGCCTGGCAGAACCAGGCTTCGGCTTCACGAATGTCATTGAAGGCCACCCCTTCAGCGAAACGCCGTATTACGACAACGGCTCTAAGAGCTGGATTTACGGCGCCACCTATGAGCGTCAGCCGAACGTGGCCTACGACTCCGCCGCCTTCTTGTTCCAGAACCCGAAATAACCTCTGGAAGGGGCCACGAGGCCCCGATATCGCGTTGAGCGAGAACCCCCGGCGGCCGCCGTGCCGCCGGGCCCTGATCCCCAGTCCAAGGAAACCGACATGTCCCAATTGATCGCCCTCGTGGCCACCGCCGTAATCATCGGCGGCGAGCGCACCATCATCCAGCCAGGCCAGCCTCTGCCCGAGCTGAGCTATCACGACGAACGCGAGCTCGTCCAGGCGCGTGCAGCCCAGGACCCTGCCCAGGTCGCTCATGAAGAGGGCAACGCTGCGTTCGAGGCCAGCATGGCAGAGCGCGAGGTTGCCGAGTCCCGCCGCCTCATC
Organism: Acidovorax sp. GW458-11-26-14-TSB4; assembly: GCF_059423865.1. Taxonomy (NCBI): domain Bacteria; kingdom Pseudomonadati; phylum Pseudomonadota; class Betaproteobacteria; order Burkholderiales; family Comamonadaceae; genus Acidovorax; species Acidovorax sp. GW458-11-26-14-TSB4. The sequence goes on along the minus strand of NZ_JBWKYR010000017.1, from coordinate 74,245 downwards.
GAGGACGAGAACGAAGCCCGCAAGAAGGCGGAGCAAGAGGCCAAGGAGCTCGAAGAGGCCGCTGCAAAGGTGGAAGCCGAGGCCAAGGCCGCCGCTGAAGCCAAGGCCCGTGAGAAGGCCGAGAAAGCCGCCGCCAAGGCCGCCGCCGCCAAACAGTAATCGGCTCCCGCGCCTTCGCCACCGCGCCCCGAACCATCTTTTTGCCCATTGGAGAGCATCACATGCCATCGCAGAACAATACCGGCCGCCAGTTCGACAAACAGCACGGCGTCACCATCGTGGCCACGGCCGCACTGGCGGCTTGCCGCTTCGCCGCCTACGACGGCGGCTATCCCTCGATCGCCGGTGGCGCCAAGGATTGCCAAGGTGTCACCGAGTCCTCCGCCGAGATCGGCGACGCCGTCTCGCTGACGACCGGCTACAGCGCCCTGGTGGAAGCCGAGGCCGCGATCGCCTTCGGCGCGCTGGTGAAGGTCGGCACCGATGGCAAGGCGATTACCGGCTCGGCCGCTGACCACTGCGGCCGCGCATTGGGCGCTGCCACCCAGGCCGGCCAGCTGATCGAAGTGCAGCTGTACAAGCACGTCCACGCCTGACCAGGTAGCGCTGCGCAATGAACTACGCCACCGTCCAGGACCTGATCACCCGCTTTGGTGAGCGCGAGCTCATCGAGCTGACCGATATCGACCTGGTCGCCGTAAAGGCCCCCAAGGTCGATCAGGCCCTGGCGGATGCGCACGCTTTCGTCGACGGCTTCGTGGGTCGGGTGTTTAGGCTGCCGCTGACCGGCTGCAGCAAGCCCGCTCCCGTGCCAGGCAATCCCGGCGCCGTCGAGCTCGTCTCCCCGCCCCAACTGGCCCGCATCACTTGCGACGTGGCGCGCTATTACCTGCATGACCAGTTGGCTCCGGAGCACGAGGTGTATCTGCGGTTCAAAGCCGCTGAACGCGAGCTGCTGCAGATCTCCGAAGGCAAGATCAATCTTTCGTGCCCCTGGGGCGGTACGCCTGGCACGTTGGCAGTCGGCGATGCGCCAGGGGATGCAGAGGTGCACTTCAGCTTCAGCCCGCGCCAGATCACCGACGACTCGCTGCGAGGCTTCGCATGAGCACCCAGGGAATGACCGTCGAGGAGGCCAATGACTTCATGGCCTTGGAGCCGCACCTGGTGGAACTGGTGCGCCAGGCAGTGGAGGGCATGAGCCCGGCAGTCCATGTGTTGACGTCCGCCGATATCGCTGATGTGGTGGAGAGCAAGCAACGCACGCCTGCCGTCCACATCATTTACGGCGGCTATCGGGTCTTCGAGGACCAGGGCCTCACGCTGCTGCTCGATCACACCTGGTACGTGGTTGCTGTGGTGTCCAGCGCCGCAACCGTACGAAGCGGCCAGGTCGCTCGGCTCAGCGCGGGGCGCTTGGCGGCTCGTGTGGTGGGCGCGCTGTACGCGGCGAGGGTGCCAGGCGCAACGCTTCCGCTATCCATGACATCACCCCCGCCCGCGCGCTACAGCGCAGGCCTCCAGTACCTCCCTTCGGCCTTCATCGCCCAAACCGTTTTTCGCAAACCGCAACAGTAATAGGAGCCCACTCAATGGCTGCAAACGAAATCATCAAGCGCACCTACGCCCCCACCGCCTTGGTGGGCAAGCTCTATGCGACTGTCTATGGCAGTGCCGCGCCCCTCACGCCAATCGGCAACGTGCTGGAGGCGACCACAGAGCAGACCGAGTCGGTGGAAAAGCAGGAAGACATGACCATCCTCGGAGGCGGTACGCACGGCGAGATCCGCCGCGTCACGGGCGTTTCGCTGAAGCTCAAGATTGCCGATCTGAACATCATCAACTGGGCGCGCGGCGTCCTGGGCACCGTCACCCCGCTGGATGCGGGTACGGTCACGGATGTTCCTTATAAGGCGCGCCTGGGCGGCTTGATCCCGCTGCCACATGTCAACGTCACTTTGCTGGTGGTGAAGAAGGGCGCGACTACTGTTGCATCCGCAGGAAACTTCGACCTGCTGCCCGAAGGTATCTGGATCCGTGCTGACGCGGCTGGATTGGCCCAGGACGACGACATCACCGTCAGCTACAGCTTTGGCGACCAAGTGGCGATCGAGGCGCTCACCACAAAGGCCCCTGAGCTGACCTTCCGTCTTGGGGGCTTGAACGAAGCCGAGGGCGGCCGCCCAGTGATCCTGGATCTCTGGCGCGTATCGCAAGGCATCGCCAAGCAACTCACGCTCATCAAGAAGGGATTCAGCTCGCTGGACGTGGAAGGTGAAGTGCTGCAGGACCCCACCAAGACGGGCGTGGGCATCAGCAAATACATGCGCACCACGCACGTGTAATCCGGTGAGGGGCTGACCAGCCCCTCCCACACCCCAAGGCTTCACTCAGCGCAAAGTGAGCCTCTACGGGGACGTAAACAGTGATGCGCTCCATTTAGCCCAACTCGCGCGCGCGCGGCACATTGCCGTGTATGGACAAACGCGCTGAATACACCATCGGGATCAAGAGTGAGGGCCTGAGCAACCTCACGAAGGTTATCGAGGAGCTGGAGAAAGCCGGCGTCGAGACCAGCGAGTTCAAGCGGGAAGCGGCGCTGCTACGCCAGCAGTTGGCTGAGATGCAGCAGCAACAGCAGCTCATCGACAGCTTTGCCAAGATAAAGCAGGAGAGCACCGGCGCAGCGGCGGCCTTCGAAGCAGCGCAGCAAAAAGCACAGCAGCTCGGCCGCGAGATGGCCGCGATTGAGGCGCCAACCAAGAAGCAAGTCACAGACTTTGCCCGCGCGCGCGAAGCCGTCAACAGCACCAAGGACGCCTACCAGGCCGCCCAGCTGCGCCTGCAGTCCATGCGCGGCACGCTTGCAGAGAACGGCATCGAAACAGCCGGCCTGGCACAAAAGCAGGCACTGCTGCGCAATGGTATGCGCGATGTGGAGACGGCAGTTGCTGCCGCCACCTCTCGGCTCAAGGAGCTGGGCGCCGCAGCACCGAAATCGGTCAATGACACGGTCACGGCCACCGAGCGAGCGGTCGCCAGCACCAAGGGCTATCAGGGCACCCTGACCCAGGTGGCCCAAGCCGTAGCGGGCGCGTTTGCTGTTGGCCAGGTAACTAGCTTCGCCGTTTCCATCAATGAGGTTGCCGACCAGTTCAAGAACCTTGAGTCGCGCGTGCGCCTGGCCGTGGGCGAGCAAGTCAACCTGCAAGCCGCAGTCGCCGGCATTGCCCAAGTCGCCAAAGACACGCACAGCAACCTCGACGCCACGGCCGAGCTGTTTGGGCGTCTGGCTGCCAGCGCCAAAGAGCTGAACATCACCAATGTTGAAGCCTTGGGCATCACCAAGACCATCAACCAGTCGATCCAGGTGAGCGGCGCATCGGCCCAGGCTAGCGAGGCGAGCGTGCGCCAGCTGGTGCAGGCGCTGCAGTCTGGCACCCTGCGTGGCGACGAGTTCAATTCGATCATGGAGCAGGCGCCGCGCCTGGCAAAGGCACTGGCCGATGGCTTGCAAGTGCCGATCGGAGCACTGCGCGGCATGGCCGACCAAGGGGAGCTCACTAGCGCCCGTGTGGTGAGGGCGCTCAAAGGACAAGCAGAGGCCATCAACAAAGAGTTCGCGTCTCTGCCTCTGACCACTGGCCGTGCCTTGGAGGATTTGCGCACTCAATGGACCTTGTTCATTGGGGGGCTGGACGCCAGCACGAATGCATCCAGCTATGTGGCAACGGGCATCAATGCCATCGCGGCAAATCTTGACACCCTTGCACGGGTGGCCGCCGTGGCCGGCGCTGCTCTTACAGCGGCCCTGGCAGTTCAGGGCGCGCAGGCCCTCCGCACGTATGCCATCGAAGCGACCGTGGCTGCAGGCGCCACCAACCTGCTTGCAGCCAGCATCTCGCGGATCCCCAAAGTACTCAGCATCACTGTGGCAGCAGTGGGCTTCGAGGTCGGCTACGAGATCGGGCAGATGCTCTACAACAACTCCGAGCTGGCTCGAAAGCTCGGGGTTGGACTGAACGGCTTTTTCCAGGCCCTGGTCAATGACCTGATCCTACTGAAGGACGTTGCAGCTGCCGTCTTCACCGATGACACCGTGAGCGCCGCGCTTGACCGGTACATTGCGCGCGGCAAGGAAATGGACGTCATCCTCGCTGACATGTGGAAGGACGCAGAGGGGGCTCCGTCCAAAGTGGCCGGGGCCGCGGATGCGGGCGCCGGCAGCTTGAACAAGCTCGGCGGCGCGGGAACGGCAGCGGGCCAGTCGATTTCAGCAGGAGCGAGTCAAGGTGTCGCGGCCATCGGCCAGGTTTCCAAAGCCGCAGAGGATGCGCGCGTGGCGCTCTCAGGGCTGGCAGCGGCGATCAACAGCAAGCCCGCACCGGCCACGGCGATAGCCGACATCGTGAAGGATCTCACCGCTGCCAAGCTGCGAGGCGAGGACCTTGACCAGCTCTTGCGCACCAGGATGCCAGAAGCGATCGGCAAGCTCAGCGGTACTGAGCTGGTGAAGTTCCGTGCGGACTTCATCAGCGCCATGGATGCCGCCAAGTCGGCGCTTCAGGACGCCATCGACACGAAGAAGCCCCAGGCGGAAATTGACGCGCTCCGGGCCAAGGTGGATAGCTTCGAACGCTCGATGCGCACAGGCTTGGCCTTGATCGCTGAGCAGGCCGCGACCAAGCTGGGCATCGACGTGCCGGCGGCCTTCGGCAAGATGAGCCAGGGCTTCCGTGAGTCGCAGGACAACCTGAGCATCTTGATCCGTCAGCTGCCCGAGCTGAAGGTGATCGGGGTGGATACGGCCGCTGTCGTCGGGCAGGCGCTGTCCAACATGATCGACGGGGCCAAGAATCAGGCGGAAATTGACGCGGTGATCCGGCGCATCGAAACCCTGCGCAAGGAACTGGGCGACAAGGTCGCCAACGGCCTACTCGACCAGGCCAAAGAAAAGGCCCTCGAACTCAAGGACGCCCTGGACAAGGCCACACCCGGCATCAACAGCGTGCGCGAGGCCATGAAAGCGCTCGGTATCACCAGCGACGAGGAGCTCAAAAAGGTAGCCGCGTCCGCCAAGGAAGCCTATGACACGCTGGCGACCAGCGGCAAGGCCAGCGCAAGAGAGCTCAGCGAAGGCTTCAAGAAGGCCGCCGAAGCCGCCATTGCGGCCAACAACGGCATTGCCCCCGCATGGGTCACCGCCAGCGCCACCCTGCGCGGCTTCAACGTGGAGGTGGACGCGGCCGGCAAGAGCACCCTGCGCCTGAGAGACGCCACGAACAGCGCCGCCGATGCCCAGGGCCGCTCCAACCGCGCCACCCGAGACGCGACCACCGAGCTGGAGCGCTTGAACGCGGTCCGTGAGCGCGAGATCGCGGCCCAGGAGAAGGCCAACCAGCTCAAAGAGCGCGAGATGGAGCTGTACCAGAAGAAGTGGAACATGGACAGCCAGCACCGCAGCCTCGACGCCGAAGGCAAGGTGCGCGAAGAGACCGGAATTCCGACCCGCAAGGGCATCTACGACCGCGCAAAAACGGCCGGCCTGAGCGAAGAGGAAGCCATCGCCCTTGCTGACTCGTTCGACATGAACAGGCTCAAGGACACCGGCTCGCGCGGCACGCCCTTCGTAAACCTGCAGCCGCTGGATGACGCGATCAGCAACGCGGTGCTCGAAGCGGCGCGGCGCAAAGCTGGCGGCACCGAGCAGCCCAGCACGCCGACATCCAGCCAGGCGCGTCCCGAGAGCCGCGACGCACCACCCACCGCCTCGGCCCCGTCCTCCTCCTCTGGCATGTCCAGCGGGGCGGGCAGCCCGACCTACATGACCAACCTGAACATCACCGGCGTGGGCAGCGGCGCCGTGCGCTATGCCGACCAGGAGAGCCAGCGCACCAACGAAAGCCTGATCCGCAAACTCGCCCAGGCCAAGCAGTCCTCGATCTGACCATGGCAATCACCCTTACCTACAGCGGCACCACGGCGCACATCAGCGATCGGCTCGACTGGACCGATGAGTACGACTGGAGCCCAGTGGAGCAGGCCACTGCGTACAGCACCACGGGAGCGCTCCTCGTGGACGTCGCCACAAAGGCCGCAGGCCGGCCAATCACGCTGGTCGGCACCGAAACAGCCGCGTGGATCTCGCGCGCGCTGTGCGACACGCTCCAGGCCTGGCAGGCCCTGCCCGGCATCCAGCTCGTACTCGTGGTGCGTGGCGTCGCCCGCACGGTGATCTTCGACCACGCCCAGGGCGGCTTTACAGCTCGGCCCATCTGGAAGCTGCTCGACGGCGAGATCACGCCCGAGCTTGTCTACCTGCCCACCTTTCATTTTCTGGAGGTTTGATCCATGAGCACCCCCGCACCCATCCTTGCAGGCGACATCAAGCTGCTCGCATCCAAGGTGATGAGCGATGACCCGGAGGGCGGCGGCGGCCCCTCGGGTGTTGTCGTTGCCGACGGCGGTAGCAACGGCGTCTTCCATGACGCCACCGAACTGGACCGTTCTATCGGGGACGTGTCCATTCGCTCGCTTCACTATGCGGTGCGCACCAACAACACCGGCACCTATCAAGACGCGCAGATCATCGTGTCCCGGCCGCCCAACGATCCGAACGTGTCCATCACCCTGGCCAAGTGCGCGCCCTTTGCCCGCCGGCCCGAGATATCCAACACCATCGAGAGCTATCTGATCCAGAGCAGTGAGTGGTCCGGCTACCTACTGGAGAACCATGTTGCGGGCCAGAACAGCATTCAGATCTTCCAGCGGCCTGGCTCGCAGGTCCCAGCAATCGGGCGCACCCTGGTGCTGGTCTACAACGAAGACCTGCCGACCGAGCGACGCCAGTTCATCCGCGTCAACCGCGTGGAAGTGCAGACGCGAACCTTCACCTACTCCGTGGGCAATGGGTTTGTGGACTACACCGCCGATGTGGTGGTCTGCGAGCTGAGCGACGACCTGCGCTACAACTTCCCAGGTTCCGCCCCCGACCGGGCGTTTGTGCGCAACGCCGCACGCACGGTGCTGCGGGATACCACGGTGGCCGATGCTGCCACCTACTACGGTGCCACCACGCTGACAGCTGCGGCCGACCTGGGCGCATCGACCATCAAGGTGGAAAGCGTCTACACCCAGCTCGTGCCCAGCGCACGGACCGAGACCGTGGCGCTCGATCTGCGCCCGGCCGCAGTGCGCAACATGGTCCTGGCTGAGGCGCCGCGACGGGTGGAAGTGGGCGCGGCACCGCATACGCGCCGGATTAAGGTGGGCCAAGAAAACCGCCGCCGCGCCTACACCGACCTGCTGCTCCCGCTTCCTGCGCCTGGCACGGTGGTCATCAGTTACATGGCCCTGGGCAACTGGTACACCGTGGTGGACGACGGCGCCGGTGCCTTCACTGGCCCAGGCGCCGGCCAGATCGTTTACACCACCGGCAGCGTGGCCATCACCCTGCAGGAGATGCCGGATGTCGGCAGCAGCGTCATCATCCAATGGGGTGAGAAGGTCGGCTACACCAACCGCTCGGGCGGCGCGACCTTCCGCAAGCCTGAGTACGACCTGGTGCTCGAACACGACGAGGTCAAGCCTGGCACCCTGTCCGTGAGCTGGCTGTCCGGAGGTGTCACCAAGACCGCCACCGATAACGGCAGCGGCGGGCTCACGGGCGACGCCGCAGGGCAGATCCTCTACGCCACCGGCCGCCTGCGCATCCGGCCCTCGGCCATGCCTGACCCGGGGGCAGAGTTTCAAATCACTTTCGAGTTCTCGGAGACCCAGGTCGAGACCTTCAGCGGGCTGAGCCCGGACGGCTCAGGCTTCGTGAACATGTCCTTGGCCGAGGTGCCCACGCCCGGAACCATGGTTGTCTTGTGGCTCACCACGCGCACGACCTCCGCCACCGAGGGCAGCAACTCGGGCACCAACCTGCAGAAAGAGCCTGGCCTGGCGTACTCGGGCGGCGTGGCCACCCCCACCGAGGTGGTCACCACCACCGCGAGCGCGCCGGCATCCGTGACCCCTGGGTCCACAGCCAACGTGGCCTACGGCTGGCTGCAAGACCGCATGTCTCCAAACGCCTTCCGCGCTGACTACTGATCTCACCATGGCATACACCTCCACACAGCAATCATTCGGCATCCCCGGCGCCAAGGCCGTGCACAACGTGGCCCGGTCGACCACGTCCAAGACGCAGGAGCTGATTGCCCACGAGCTGCACGACAACGGCGCCGGCACCTTCGGCCCCTATCACGGCGTGTGCAACTACACCGCCAAGACCTTGTCAGTCCGCGTGGCGTCGCAGGACTCGCGCACCCAGAGCTACAACACCGATTACGAGAACGCGGAGCTGTTCGCGCAGATCTCCAATGGCCAAGGTGGCGGTGGCAGCGACAGCGCGAAGGGCGGGGTCTACTCAACCTCGGCCGTGAGCGAGGAGCTGGCCGGCGGCAACGTGTACGTGATTTACACGACGGGCTTCACCGACACGAACGAGCACATTCAGACCTTCGCCCCGCCACTGCTCACCATCGACCTGTGCCCGCTCTCAGCCGATTACGTGGTGCCAGGCAGCGTGCAATTCACGTGGATGGGCCACACGTACAGGGACTTCGAGGGCAACATCTACCGTGGCCGGACCGACGCCAACCCTGGTGTCGCCTCGGGCACCATGGACTACTCGCAGGGCCTGGCTCATATGACGGACTGGGTTGTCAACGGGAGCCCTGACGCCTTCACCTTGGAAAGCCTCTGGACCCGCCGCGCACCATGGAAAACCGCCACGTTGATGGGTCGCACCCAGGCAGCGCCCCTGGCCCCGGGCGGCTTCGTGTTGCAGCTCACCGATACGCAAGGCAACTCTCTCACGGCCACGGCCGACCCGGATGGCTTGCTGGTCGGCACCCACCTGCAAGGCCGCCTGGACTACCAGACGGGCGTCTTCGAGATCCAGTTCGGCGACTTCGTGCTCGACAGTTCGCTCACGGCGGCTCAGAAGCTGGAATGGTGGTACGACCCAGCCGACGTGGGCGCGGTGCAGGCGGACAAGATCTGGCGCCCGTGGCCGGTCGATCCGACCACGCTGCGCTACAACAGCGTGGCGTACTACTACCTGCCCATCGACGCCGACATCCTCGGCCTCGACCCGGTGCGCCTGCCGCAGGATGGCCGCGTGCCCATGGTGCGCAAGGGCGATATGGTGGTCCTGGGCCACTCGGGCTTCGTCGGCCCCGCTGCGGCGTCCAACGGACAGACTATCGCCATGGGGCGCGAGCGGCTCTCACGGGTGCGCGTCACTGGCAGCGATGGCCAGGCGATCCACACCGGCTACACCGTGGACCTCGACGCCGGGACGCTTTCAGTGGTGGACGTCACTGGCTGGGCGCAGCCCGTCACCTATGAGCACCGCATCGAGCAGCTAATCCGCGTGGGTGACGTGCAGATCAACGGCACGCTCACCCTCGTGGGCCAGCTCTCGCACGATTTCCCCAACGGCTCCGTCGTGTCTTCGGCCCTGCTGGCAGGCAACCTCACCGCGCGTGTGTTGCCTCACTGGGACCAGGCCACATGGAATCAGGTGTGGACGGACAGCATCGTCGGGAACCCGGCCCTGGCCAGCTACAACGCGACCATCACGGTCACAAATGCCGGCGCCATCACCCAGCGCTGGGTGATGCTCGCTCGCAGCAGCAGCACGTTCGAGTGCATCGGCGAGTACACCGGCTCGCTGGGCATCCACAGCATGAACGTGGATTTCGCCCCCATCAACCCGGATGCCGGCGTGCCGTTCTTCACGCTGCCCGCCATCGGGTGGGGCGAAAGCTGGGCGCAAGGCAATGCGCTATTCGTGCACACCGTGGGCGCCATGGCTTCGTTCGCTGCTGTGCGCACCATCAAGATCGGCCCCCCCGTGGGCACCGACTACAGCTTCGAGCTGCTGTGCCGGGGCGACGTGGACCGCCCGCCGAGCGCCTGACGCAACTTCGAACGCCTCAATTTCATAGGACCACATCCATGGCTTCTCTCGTCAGCACCTCTACCAAAATCATTTTCGACACGATGGCAGGCGCGCCTGTCCTCAACAACGCGGCAGGGAGCGCGATTGCGCTGCTGGACGCAGTGCTTGTGACCGGCTTCGGCATCAAGTCGATCACCTCCCTGGTGATCGCCGGTGGCGTGGCCACCATCGGGTTTGCCGCGCCGGCCAGCGCCGCGGCGCCTGAGGCCGTCATTCTGCTGGCCGGCATCACAGGCACGTATGCCGCGCTAAATGGGGAGCAGCGGGTCAAGACGGTCTCGACCACCTCGGCCACCTTCCTGACCGACATGCCGGACGGCACTGCGACGTTGTCGTCTGCCACGTTCAAGATTGCCCCCCTCGGCTGGGAAAAGATCTACACCGGCACCAACAAGGCGGTTTTCCGGCCCCTGGACCCAGCCTCCTCGCGGCCCTACCTGCGCGTGCTCGACACCGCAGCAGCGCCGGCCAGTGCCTTTTCTGCGCGGGTCCACATGTTCGAGTCCATGACGGATGTGGACACCGGCACCAACCAAAGCCCCACGACCACGAACCTGGCGAACGGGAACTACTGGTGGAAGACGAACGCCAATACATCGGCCGCGCAGGCTTGGTCCCTCGTGGGCGACAGCCGTGGCTTTTACTTCGCGCCCTGCACCCACTTCTCTGGCTCTTCCACCCTGGGAAGCACAATTCACTACTTCGGGGACATCAAGCCATACAAGCCTGGCGATCCCTATTGCGGTGTCCTGCTGGCCGCCATATCCGAGGTCAACGCTACGCCTTCTGGCACTGTGCAGCAGGGGAGCAATTCGGCCACTTCATTCATTGGCCACATCATGCGGTCCCATACCGGCCTGGGCAACTCGCGTGTGCTTGCGTGGCGGGGGCTGGCCTCTACATCGACCGCCGGTGTTTCCGGAGCCGATACAGCCGGCCTGGGCCCGTTCCCGGCGCAGGCCAATAACGGGATGATCCTTTGCGACATCGTCCTAGGGCACGCTCCGCTGGAAACCAACGGCCCGAGGGGGGTGTTCCCTGGCGTGGCCTATATGCCTCAATCAGGGGCGAACAACAACCAGTTTTCGCGCGGTGGCTTCGTTGATGGTTCTGGTGTCTATGCGGGGGTCAAGCTCATGTCCCTCATCGGCGGGGGCACGCTCAGCTCATCCGGCCAAGACTTCCCCATCTTCTTTGATGTCACCCGTGACTGGCGGGCCTAAGCGATGCCAGCTGTCACCAAATGGCGTGTGCGCTCCCCCGTGGCCTATGGCACCGGGGCCCTGTCCATATCCTCGCTGCAGCTCTATGCAGGGGCCACGCGCGTGGATGCAACGGCCACGATCACCTGTAGCCACGCGCCTTCTGTAGGCAGCCTGGCCAACCTGCAGGACGCCAACCTATCCACCCTCTGCACATTTGCACGGAAAGACTTCAGCTCGCCGGGCTTCTGGCTGGAATGGGAACTCGCATCCGCTGCAGAGGTGACAGGGATTCGCATCGGCGGCGGCACCGCGAAAGACCTCTTTCCGGCGCAGCTGGACCTGCAGTATTGGAGCGGCACGAACTGGGAGCCCATCGGGACCATCGGCAGCTTTGCCTGGCCTGGCGCCAGCACGCTCGGCACTGAAATTTCCTTCACGGTCTTCTCTGCGATTACCTCGGCCCTTGTGCACTTCGAGGGCACGAGCGGCGCCCTTGCGAGCGGGACGATTGAGAGCAGCCCCAACAGTTTCACCCTCAGCGGCAGCGGCGGGGCCTTCAGCAGCGCCGCTGCCAAGTTCGGCACCACCTCGCTGCGCTGCAACGGCAGCACCTACTGCTACGTGGGCCCAACCGGGCACCCCGCGTTCGACATGCAGACGGGCAACTTCGGCATTGATTGCTGGGTGCGCCTGGACACCCATGCCGGCGGGGGCAACTCGCCGTGCCTGTTCGGCTCCAATGACGGGCCTCGCATCGGAGGCTATGGCCTGTACGTGACAGGCGGCAAGCCTGAGTTCTTCGTGGAGAACAACAGCCTCGGGAACTTCTCCCTGCTGGCTACGACGACCCTGGCGCTGAACACCTGGTATCACGTCGCCATTTCCCGCGAGGGCAATGTGTTCCGCATCTTCGTCAATGGGGTGCTGGAGAACACCGCAACGCACGCCACGCCTTGCGTGGTGAGCCCTACGCGGCCGAGCGTGGTGGGCAGCTACTTCTATGGCGGCGGCGGACCTTTCGGGGTTGTCACTGGCTACATCGATGAACTGCGGGTGGTGAAGGGCCTCGCCCCATGGACCGCCAGTTTCACGCCGCCCACTGCGCCCTATGAAGCCCTGGTGGGCGCGTCACCGTTCCTGCGGAACACCCTCAATGTGGCGCTGGGGTTGATCAATGGGCAGATCCTGCCCGGTGTCGCCAGCCCGCTGGCCCTGATGCGCCCAACCGCTGGCATGGCCTTCGACCTGTACCACGGCGGCCGTGGCCGCCTGTACGGGACCACCGAGGTGGATGGCTCGCCAGACTTTCCGAAGCGTTGCAAGGTGCGCCTTCAAAAGGAGAAGGATGGCTACACCATCGCCGAGAAGTGGAGCAACGCCGATGGAACCTGGAGCTTTGACTACCTCAACATGAACGAGGTGTACTGCGTGCAGGCTTTCGACCATCTGCGCGACAAGCGCGCCACCATCGCTGACAACCTCACACCGGAGCTGATGGCATGAGCGACTACCTGGTCATCGGGCCCGAGCTCGCTGCTGCCCACCTTGCCGCTACGGTGGTGTTCGCTGACGCGCCTGCAGGTGCTTCGCGCATCCTCCTGTACACGATGCTGCCGGCATCGGAGCTCGAAGAGCCGCCCGTGGCCCACCAGGTGGAGGTGGTGATGGCGAAGCCCTGCGGCTCTGTCGCTGCCGAAGGTCTGACGCTCCATGTGGCCGCGCCAGCGGGCTCGATGGTGATGGCCTCGGGCGTGCCCCTGTGGGGCCGCTGGGTGCGCTCGGATGGCAAGTTGCTAGCCGCTGGCAAGGTAGTGGACATGGACCCTGCGCACCTGGGCAAATTCCGCGTTGAAGGCGCCGTGACCGCGCCAGGCGACGAGAGCCCAACGCTGCAGGCCGGGGGCTTGGTGCAGCTCGGCGCGCTGACTTTCGGTTGAGGGCGATGTGGCGTCCGTCAAGCTCCTATTCACCCTGCCGCCGGTTTCCGGCATGCCGGTGCGTCTCGTCTTCGGCGAGGAAGACGGCGGGCCAGGCATTCCGCCTGCCACGCTGCACGGCTCGGGGCGCCTTTCTGGCCTGCGCGGGCATTTCACCCTGCGGACAGTGGCGCGGCTCAACAGCACGGCCAGGCTGTCGGGGCTGCGAGGCCATTTCACCGCCTCGTACAACGTCAACGTCTCACGCCCCACAGTGGGCCAGGTGCAAGACCGTTGGCAGGAGGCCGGCACCTTGCAGCTCGGCACGCTGGACGGCTGGCAGCAGTCGGCACCGCTGCCTGTGGCGGTGGCATCGCGCTGGCAGGATGCCGAGCGCGCCCCAGCCGCCATCCGTTCGGGCTGGCAGCAGACCCAGCGCTTGCAGCACGCTGTGCACACGGGATACGAGCAGGCCGCGCGCCTGGACGTGCCGCCCGTGCGCTCCGACTTCCAGCAGGGCGTGCCCACGCCGGCCGCAGTGCGCCAGCATTTCCAGACAGCGGTGCGCCTGGCCATTGGTGCGCGTCAAGGCTTCCAGCAGGCCTACCGCGACCGTTACAGCGCTGTGCGCCAGGTGTTCCAGCAGGCTGAGCAGCTCGGGGCAGGCGTCAGGGACGACATGGGTATTGCAGTGCGGCTGCAATCGGCCACGAGGAGCCACTTTCAAGTGGCCTGGCCACCGCGCCCAGGGCGCAGTGTCATCGTGCCGACCGAGCCGCCACTGCCCGACCCGTGCTACCTGCCCACGCTGCCCGTCCGCCTCCTGTTCAAGGACCGGGCGAGCAGCTCGCTGCCGGTGCGCCTGGTGTTCGTCTGCGAGCGCCACACCACGCCCCCGGCCCTTGTCGTCGTCCCCACACAGAAGGTCTACATCGTGCTTAATTCGATAACGCTCCACCGGGTGGACACCGGCGCCGAGCTGCGCGCGCACACGTTCTCCATGTCGCTGGACAGCAAGTCTTGGACGTGGTCCTGGTCCGCATCCCTGCACCATGACGCGGAGCCGCACCTGGGCCGCGAGTTGAACGGCGATCCCGCCGAGCTGGCGGTGTCCGTCAACGGCTGGCCGTTCCGGCTGCGCCTTGTCAGCAGGCAGCTGGATGAGCGGTTCAGCCCCCGGCGCTGGGCCGTATCGGGCCAGGGCAAGGCCTCCATCCTGGGTGATTGGCGCGCGCCAGTGCTCTCCTATGGCAACACCGTCGAGCGCACGGCCGCCCAGCTCATGGCCGATGTGCTCACCATCAACGGAGTTTCCATCGGGTGGGGCGTGGATTTCTCGCTGGACGACTGGCTGGTGCCGGCCGGGGCCTGGGCCATGCAGGGCAAATACATCGAGGCGATCAACGATATCGCGGGTGCGGCCGGGGGCTATGTGCAGCCGCATCCGACCGATGCGGTGCTGCGCGTGCTGCGGCGCTATCCCACGCCCTCGTGGGAGTGGGACACCGTGGCGCCGGACATCGAGATCCCCGCTGCGGCCGCCGAGATCGCGGGCTATGACTATGTCGACCGGCCCGCCTACAACCGGGTGTTTGTGGGCGGTGTGAGTGCCGGCGTGTTCGGGCCTTTCACACGCTCGGGTACAGACGGCACCAACCTGGCTCCCGCCGTCACCCATGCACTCATTACCGATCTGCCAGCCTGGCGCCAGCGCGCCAAGGCCGAGCTATCCGACACCGGGCAGCAGACCACCGTCACCCTGCGCATGCAGGTGCGGCCCGACACGGGGATCATTCACCCGGGTAAGTTCGTGCGCTATGTGGGCAAGCACCGCACGGTCGCCGGCATCGTTCGAGGCACCTCGGTCGAGTGGAACCGCCCCACGCTGCGCCAGTCCCTGGAGATCGAGACCCATGCCTAACCTGTTCCGCGAGTTCTTGGACCTGCTGCCACAGCGGCCCCTGCAGGTGGGCACGGTGGCAGGGTTTGATGCCGGCGTTTACACCATCGAGCTGTCGGGCGGCGCTCGGATTCACGCGCGTGGCCAGGACGGCATTACCGGCCGCGTGTGGGTACGGGATGGTGTGATCGAGGGACCGGCGCCCGCACTGACCTACGTAGAGGAGGAAGGCTAGACGATAAAAAGACGGGCGACCTGGTCGGGTGCTGTCACACCTTTCCAAGCCCCAACTGCAGAGTAGACCTGCAAGCCGGCGAGGCCCGCCACCCTGTACAGAGTGCGGCCGAGCCTACCAGAGTTTTCGCACAGAGAAACAGGCTTGCAAAAAATGGAAGAGATCAGGTGCGGCGCGTGCCGCAAGAAGTTGGGCGAGGGCGAGTTCACCGTCCTCACCATCAAGTGCCCCCGCTGCGGGGCAATGAACGTTCTGAGGGCCGCGAGCCCCCCACCAGAGCGCCATGGAGCGTCGAAAGCAATGAGACCTACCCATGGCACCCCATCCCATCATTCCTTGGATCGGCGGCAAGCGCCGCCTGGCTGAGCTGCTGCTCGGCCGCTTTCCCCCTCACAGCTGCTACGTCGAGGTCTTCGCGGGAGGCGCAGCGGTGTTCTTCACCCGCCACCCCGCCGAGGTGGAAGTCCTGAACGACGTCAACGGCGACCTGGTCAACCTCTACCGCGTCGTCACCCACCACCTGGAGGAGTTCGTCCGCCAGTTCAAATGGGCGCTCTCCAGCCGCCAGATCTTTAAATGGATGCAGGAGACCCGCCCCGAAACCCTCACCGACGTCCAGCGAGCGGCCAGGTTCTTCTACCTTCAGCAACAGTCCTTCGGCGGCCGCGTGGCGGGCCAAACCTGGGGCACCGCCACCACGGCCCCCAGCATCAACCTATTGAGGATCGAAGAGAACCTGTCGGCGGCGCACCTGCGCCTGGCGAACGGCGTATACATCGAGCAGCTCGACTGGGCTGACTGCGTGGCCCGCTACGACCGACCGCACACCCTGTTCTACCTGGATCCGCCGTACTGGGAGACCGAGGGCTACGGCGTGCCATTCCCCTGGGAGCAGTACGAACTGATGGCGGCCAGGCTCAAGGAGATCAAGGGCAAGGCGGTCATCAGCATCAACGACCACCCGGCCATACGCCAGTGCTTCGCGGCTTACGAAATGGAGGCGCTCAAGATCGATTACACGGTGGGAGGCGGCGCCAACCGGGTCGAGCGGGGTGAATTAGTGATTTACAGCTGGGACCGCCAGGCCGAGCCGGCTGGGCTGTTCTGAATCACAGGGCAGCCAGGCGCTGGACGAGCTCTTTGTCGCATCGAGAAAGCACGCTGGAGAGCTCCTCGAAGACGACTGGTTTGGTCAATAGGTAATCGAAGCCGGGCCAGCTATCCAGCTCAGCAGGAAACAAATCTCCTCTGAGCGCGATGGTGAAGCAAGGCAGCTTGGGCCAGAGCGTGTCCACCACTGCCTTCAGGTGAAAGGCCAGGTCGCTGCTGCAGATGTCAGGGAGCTCGTCGTCTATGACGACCACGGAGGCGCGCTGCTCTTTCATCTGGGCGATTGCATCGGCTCCGCTGGTAGCGGTGCGCACGGACCGGCCATCGAGCTCAAAAAGCTCTTTCATGACTTCCAGCATGTCGGGTTGGTCGTCCACCAACAGGATTGATCGCGGCACTGCCTTTCCCTCAGGGTTGCTCTTCCCGAAGCCTACACCCTTTCGGCACCCACCCCGTCAGTATGCAATTTCCTTTCGTAGGGTGAAAGCGGAGACGCCTCGATTTATCTCGCTTCCGAGACGTCAAATATCGCGGCGCGCTTCAGTCAGCCACTCCAAGAGCTATTCCTGTACCGATTCGCGCGTGATGCCACGGGCCACACAGCACTGATGCAGTTCACTGGTGGCCAGCATGCTTTGCTGCAGCGGATAGGTGATACGGGCCACCAGGCACTCGTCGCCCGGCTGCGAGAGAATTTCCCCCGACCGGCCCGCGCCCAGCGCCGTCCAGAACTGCAGTACCCCGATGGCATCCGTGCTGGCGTGGGCGAATCTTCCGTGGGCCACCTTGCGAGCGCGGGTGAATTTGAAGGTTTCGGATTGGGTACGCATCGGCTTGGCAGGTCAGGGAAACAGCGAGGAGAAAAGCCTTCGCATGGTGTACTGCCTGTACCAAGCTCTTTGTAGGCGAACACCGCAAACTCCCCTGCGGGGCGGCCTTACCAGGGCAGGGGCTGCCCGCTGTAGGCGTAAAAACCCCCCGTGCATTCGGGCGTGAGCCCGTCGATCACACGCAGCATATCGGCCGCCGCGTCCACCGCCGGGCGGCCGATCTCGGCACCGCGGAACGGGGCCGACAGGGCAGAGTCCACCGTACCGGGGTGCAGCGCCACCAGCACGGCCAGAGGGTTGCCGCGCTGCACTTCAATCGCGGCAGTCTTGACGAACATGTTCAGTGCCGCCTTCGAGGCGCGGTAGCTGTACCAGCCGCCCAGGCGGTTGTCGCCAATGCTGCCCACCTTGGCCGACAGCACCGCCAGCACGCTGCGGTCCTTGGACAGCAACGGCGCAAACTGCGCCATGACCAGCGCCGGGCCCATGGCGTTGGTGCGCAGGCAGGCCTGCATCTGCGCATAGTGGAGCTGGCCCAGGCGCTTTTCGGGCATGCCTTCGGGGCCGTGCAGCATGCCGGTGGCGACGATGAGGAGGTGAAACGGGCCCTGCGGCGCCAGCGCTGCTGCGGCCTCGGCCACGGTGGCTTCGCGCTCGAAATCGACGGGTGGCACCGTGCCTCTTCCCAGCCCGACCACCAACCCACAGCGCGGGTCGGCCTGCAGGTGCCGCACGAAGGCGCTGCCGATGCCGCCCGAGGCACCCAGGACGAGGGCGCGAAAACCTTGCGGGAACGAACGCAGGTGGTCTGTCAGCATGTGAAGGAAATGCCTGTGCCCAGATGATGCGCCATGGCATGCAGTCTATCCGGTCAGCACGCCATCATCTCAGGGCCACTGCAGCCGCGTGGGCGCCCGGTATTGCGAGCGCGGCAGCGCATTCGCCGCAGGCCCGCCGGCCGTGCGCACCAGCACCGGTTCCGCGGGCCCGGGATCCTGCACGCCATGCACGAAGAAGCGGTCCACCAGCGCATAGTGTTCGGGCACATTCAGGGCCGGGGCATGGCCGCAGCCCGGCACCTCGACCACGCGCGCCTGGCCGCGTGCGCCGGGGCCGCGCGTCAGCATCTCGATGGTGGTCTCGCGCAGCACCAGGTCCGAATCCTCGCCGCGCAGGCACAGCACGGGGATGTCGAGCGCGTCGTAGTGGTTCCAGATCAGGTAGTCGTTGGCATGGTGGGTGAACTGCTGCACCATGGCCGGGTCGTAGTGCGGGGTCACGCGGCCGTCGGGCAGGCGGCGCGTGCTGGTCTCGGTCAGCCGGCGCCACTGCGCATCGCTGAGCCAGCCATAGGGCTGGTAGACCTGGCGGAAGAAGGCCTCCAGCTCGGCCACCGTATCGAAGGCCGGTGGCTGCCCGGCATAGGCCTTGATGCGGCCGAGCGCATCGTCCGCCAGGCGCGGCGCGTTGTCGTTGAGCAGCAGGCTGCGGATGCGGCCCTTGAGCTGTGGCTCGAACAGGCCCGACGCGCACACCGTGCCGATGGCACCGCCCATGGAAGTGCCCACCCAGTGCGCCTGCTCGATCCCCAGGGCATCGAACAGGTCTGCCGCGATGCGCGCATAAAAGCGCAGCTGGTACTCCTCGGACGGATTGCGCGCCCACTGGCTCAGCCCCCGGCCAATGGTGTCGGGGCAGATCACACGAAAGCGCGGCGCCAGGTGGGCGGCCAGGTCGTCCATGTCGCGCCCGGTGCGCGCCAGGCCATGCCAGGCCACCACCACCGGGGCATCGGGCGCACCCCATTCGGTGTAGTGGACTTCATAGCCGGCGCAGGTGGCATAGCGCGATAACGGGGTCATGGTGGACAACCTTGTGAGTCAGTGGATGGGTGGATCGGCCCGGTGGCATGCGCGTTCAGCTACTTCATCAAGCGCCCGTTGGCGCCGATGACGGTGACTTCGACATACCGCGAGCCGATGCGGTTGGTAGGGGAGTAGCCCAGGCTGATACCGCCCAGGTCGTAGTTCTGCAGCGATTCGAGGGCTTTGACCACCTTGGCGCGCGTGGGCGCGGGGCCGGCGCGGCGCAGCGCCTCCACCAGCACCTTGGCGCCCAGGAACTGCTCGAAGCTGGTGTAGTTGACCTCGGCCTCGGGCGCATACTTCTTGAGCAGCGTCTGGTACTCGCGCACCACGGGGAGTTGCGGGCGAAAGGGGTACGGCACCACCTGGCTGATGCCCAGGCCGTGCGCGTTCTTCAGGCCCGCCAGCTTCACCAGCTCGGTCGGGTCCACCACCGAGATGTTGTACAGCTGCGCGCCACCGCCCTGCTCGCGGTAGCGCTGGATAAAGGCGGCCGCGGGCTTGTTGATCGCGATCATGATCACGGCATGCACGTCGGCGGCCTTGATGGCCTTGACGGCATCGTCCACCTTGTCGGTGTTGCGCTCGTAGCCGGCCGAGACGACAAGCTTCAGGTTGCGCCGCGCCAGCGCGGCCTCCACCCCCGCCAGGCCGGCCTTGCCGAAGCCATCGTCCTGGTACATCACGGCCACGCGGTTCATGCCCAGCGTGGTGAGCTGCTGCACCATGTGCTCGGCCTCATCGCCGTAGCCCGCGCGCACGTGGAAGATCCAGGGGTTGAACGGGCTGCGCAGCGACTCGCCGCCGGTATAGGGAGCCACCAGGGCCGCCCCACCCTGCTCCAGCACGCCATCGCTCAGCAGCTGGGTGATGTTGGCCGTGCCGGCAAAGCCGTACAACGCCACCACCTCGGGCTTGGCCAGCATCTCGCGCGTCAGGCGCACCGTGTCGGGCACCTTGTAGCCATCGTCCACCACCCACTGGCGGATGGTGGCGCCATGCACGCCGCCCTGGGCATTGATGGCGTCGAAGTAGATCTTGCCGCCCAGCACCATCTGCGTGCCCGTGCTCGCCAGCACGCCCGACAGCGGCGCCACCTGGCCGACCACCAGCTCCGTGCCGCGCGGCTGCGCCGCCGCCGGCAGCGCCAGCAGCCCCATCACCCCCAGCATCGCGAGTGCCGCGCCCATGCGGCGGCCCCATGTGATCCATGTGTTCATGTCCGTCCTTTGTGCCGCCGGGTGCGCAATGCACCCTGGCGGCTTTGTTGTGGTGGGTCGTCGTTCTTATTCGGGGATGGCAATGGCTCCGGCTGCCGTCACGGCGATGGCGTTGCCCGCCGCAGGCACGTCGGCCAGCGGCGGCACGTTGGCGGCGGTGATGGCCGGCGCACTGCCCGGCGTGCCGCCGCGCGGCACGGTGCGCACCACCTGGCTGGCGGGCAGGGCCTTGCCGCTGGCCAGGTGGTCGTACACGGCGTCCAGCGCGCGGTTCAGGTACACGTGCAGCGGCACATAGCGGGTGTCATAGCCCGGCAGCACGGTGGGCAGGCCGATGAAGCTGTCGAAGTGCTGGGCATTGGCCACCTCCACATAGCTCAGTTTGCTGGCCGCGCCCTCCACGCGCTTGTTGAGCGCGGTGTAGGGGCGCGAGGTGTGGCTCACGGGCAAGAGCGCATCGGCGCGGCCGTGCACGATGATGGCCGGCTTGCCGCGCAGGTTGCCGCTGCGGCGCGTTTCGTCCACACCGGCCTGCAGCTTGCGCGCCGCGGCATCGCTGCCGGTGACCAGGTTGCGCAGGCAGACGGCACCCTCGGTGTTCCAATCGAAGGCACCGCTGTCGGCCACGGACAGGAAGTCGCGCGCCGGGCCCTGCTTGGCGCGGTTGTTGATGAGCTGCACGCCGCCGGCAGGCGGCACCCCATTGCCCGTGGCGAACATGCTGGCCAGCGCCGCCGGGGGCGTGAGCGGGGTGACGGCCCCAGCGGTCGTGGCCGCCGCGTAGCTGAAGCCGCACAGGTGGTCCTGCACACTGGCGCGCGAGAGCGAGTTGGCAAAGGTCACGGCCACGGCGGGCGCCACCTCGAAGGCGGCGAGCGAGGCATGCAGGTCGTTGGACTCGGGCTCCCAGCCATAGTCACGCAGCTTGCGCAGCGATTCCTCGGCCTGGGCCGCCGTGGTGTCGGCGGTGAGCAGGCCGCGCGCACGCAGGGCCGCGCAGCGCCCCGGGGCGATGGGCAGCGCGGTGCCGGCAAAGCCGGCGGCAAAGGCCGCCGCATAGGGGCTGGTGCTGACCGAGGGCGCCAGCGAGGCGCAGGCCTGGTACAGGTTGGCCTGGGTGGTGTAGTCGATCAGCGGGCGGCCGGTGACGGCAATCTGCGTGCCGCCGCGCTGCACCGTGACGCCGGGGTTGGCCGGCAGTTCCACCGCGGGCTCGGACACGGCCACGCCGCTGATCAGGCCCTGGGTATCGAGTTCGGCCGCGGCAATGGCAGCGCCGCCGCCATTGGAAATGCTGGACGCGATGACGATGGTGTTGCCCGGCGTCAGCGACTTGATGCGCAGGCCCGTGGGGAGCAACGCGCCATAGCGCTCGTTGAGAACGTAGTAGCCGAACTCCACCGCCTGCAGCGTGGTCGTGCCCCAGTCCTTCTCGGCGTTCTGGCCCGAGTGCGCGTGCTTGAAGGCGAAGCGGTTGGGCGTGGCCGCGTTGAAGGCCGCGAGCTGCGCGGGCGTGAGGTTGGCATTGAAGGCCGCGTTCTTGCCGGCGGCCGCCGCCGTGGTGCGCGTGCCGTCGATCAGCGGCACCGTGTCGTTCTGCAGGTCGTGCGGGGCCGCGCCCGTGCCCTTGTCGGAATAGGCCACGGCGCAGCCGCGCTTGAGGCCCCATTCACCCGTGGAGATGCCGCCGTAAACGCCGCGCGAACCCGATGCCGTGGCCGTGATCATGCAGGGCCGTGCGGGGTTGAAGCTGTCGGGCACCTGCACCATCAGGGTCACGTTCTGGCGGCCGCTGCCGTCGTCGGCATAGGCGATGTACTCGGTGCCGGGCACCTTGCCCTCGCCCGTGGTCACGCGGCCCTGGGCGTCCACATTGGGGCCGTACAGCGTGCCGTAGCCGCCTGCGGCCGTCATGTCCAGCATGGCGCGGTAGTTGACGTAGATGGCGGCACGGCGCAGCTCGGCAGCGGTCGGCTTGGCCGCATCGGCATAGGCCGGCGGCGTGGCCGAGGCCAGGCCGCTGGCGCCCAGGCCGGCGGTGAGCAGGTCGTTGCTGGCGCCGTCGTAGCGGGTTTCGGTGATGGTGCCCAGGTAGGCCGGTCGCAGGTTCGCGCCGCCGCCCGAGCCGCTGTCACCGCCCCCACCGCCACAGGCGGCGAGCACGGCGGCAGACACGGCCAGCAGCGCGGTTCTTTGCGTCGTCTTTGCTTTCAGGTTGCTCATTGCGTTTGTCTCCGAGTTGTGTTTTTTGGAACTTCTGGAACGCAGCTTTACCCTGGCCGGCTCGCGGGCCCGGCCCTCACGCCACCTTGCGCGCTGCTGCCGCGCGCAGGCGCCCCACCACACCCGTGGGGAAGTAGTAAACGGAAAGCACGAAGAGCACGCCCAGCCACAGCAGCCAGCGGTCGGGCGAGAGCAGCGCCGACAGCCAGGGCAGGCCCGAGGCCGCCTCGCTGCCCAGGCGCAGCAGGTCCTGCAGGTAGCTTTGCGCCACCAGGAACAGCACGGCGCCGATGGCCGAGCCATAGATCGTGCCCATGCCGCCGATGACCACGATGAGCAGGCAGTCCATCATGATCTCGAAGCTCAGCGAGGTATCGGGCCCGTTGTAGCGCAGCCAGAGCGCGAGCATGGCGCCCGCGCAGCAGGCGAACAGGGCCGACAGCACGCTCGACGTGGTGCGGTACACCACCACGCGGTAGCCGATGGCCTCGGCGCGGAACTCGTTCTCGCGGATCGCCTGCAGCACGCGGCCGAAAGGCGAGTTCACGATGCGCAGCAGCGCCAGCACCAGGGCCACGGCCACCACGAAGAGCAGGTAGTAGCAGATCAGCCGGCCGTCGATGGTCACGCCCAGGAAAGGCTCGTCAAAGGGCTCGAAGCTCGGCGACAGCAGGCCAGGTACCTTGAAGGTCAGCCCGTCCTCGCCGCCCGTGATGTCCGACAGCTGCGAGGCCAGCGTCTGGAACGCGGCCGCCACGGCCAGCGTGATCATGGCGAAGAAGATGGCGCGCACGCGCAGCGAAAAGAGCCCCACCGCCAGCGACAGCAGCAGCGAGAGCACCAGCGCGCCACCCAGGCCCACGGCCAGCGCCGACCAGGTCGGCCCCATGCGCGTGGTGGCCACTGCGATGCCATAGGCCCCGATGCCGAAGAACATGGTGTGCGCAAAGCTCACGATGCCGGTGTAGCCCAGCAGCAGGTCGAAGCTGGCGACCAGCACCACGAAGATCAGCACCTTGGCCGCGACGGAGAGGGCCTTGACGCCAGGGAACAGGAAGGGCGCGAACGCCAGGCCCAGGAAGATGGCCACGAGGATCACCGCCAGCACCTTGCTGCGCGGGTAGTCACCGGAGAGAAGTCGGTTCAGCATGTCTTTGTGCCTCGCTTCAGCGGTTCGCCACTGGGTACACACCTTGCGGGCGCCAGAGCAGGATCGCCACCATGAGGGCAATGTTGGAGAACAGTGCCACCTTGGGCACCAGGAAGCCGGTGTAGTTGGCCATCAGCCCCACCAGCAGCGCGCCGATGAGCGCGCCGCCCGTGGACCCCAGGCCGCCGATGATGATCACGATGAAGATCAGCACATTGACCTGCGCGCCCATCTGCGGCACCACGTTCTGCTGGTACAGGCCCCACATTACGCCGCCCAGGCCGGCCAGGGCCGAGCCCACGACGAACACGCCCACGAACAGCCGGCGGATGCGGTAGCCCAGCGACTCGACCATTTCGCGGTCCTGCACGCCGGCGCGGATCAAGAGGCCGACCTTGGTGCGCGACAGCGTCCAGGCCAGCACGCCGAAGACCAGCAGGCCCACGGCCACCGCCACCAGGCGGTACTTCTCGATGGCGGCATCGCCGATGAGCAGCGAGCCGCGCATGCCCTCGGGCAGCGGCAGCGGAATCTGCTGCGGGCCCCAGATGACCTTGATCAGCTCTTCGCCGATGATCATGCCGCCCATGGTGATGAGGATCTGCTTCAGATGCTGGCCATACACCGGCCGCACGATGAAGCGCTCGAACGCCAGGCCCACGGCGCCTGCCACGGCCATGGCCACCAGCATGGCCGGCAGCACCGCCACCAGGTTGCGCCACAGCTGGGCCGAGCCGGTCCAGTCGCCCATGGCACCCAGCACGCTGGTGGCCACGAAGGCGCCCAGCGCGATGAACACGCCGTGGCCGAAGTTGAGCACGTCCATCAGCCCGAACACCAGCGTGAGGCCCGAGGCAATGATGAAGATGATCATGCCCATGGCCAGGCCTGCGACGGTGAGCGTGAGCCAGGTACTGGGCGAGCCGATGAAGGGCAGCACCAGCAGCGCCAGTGCCGGCACCAGGGCCAGCGGCTTCCAGTCGAAATCGCGCAGCAGGCTTTTGCCGGCTGCCGCGGTGGATGTGGTTGCGGTGGTGGTGTTCATAGTGCCAACCCCAGCAGCGATCGCTGCAATGCCTCGTCCTGCGCCAAAGCGGCCATGCTGCCCGCATGCACCACCTGGCCGTTGTCCATCACGGCCACGGTGTCGCCGAGCCGCTTGGCGAAATTGATGTTCTGCTCCACGAGCAGAATGGTCACGCCGCTCTTCTTGAGCTGGTCGAACGCGTCGATCATGTTGTTGATGATGGCCGGCGCCAGGCCCTTGCTGGGCTCGTCCACGATGAGCAGGTCGCGCGGCTCCACGATGGCGCGGCTCACCGCCACCATCTGTTTTTGCCCGCCCGAGAGCTTGCCCGCAGGGTGGTTCCAGAACTTCTCCACCGCCGGGAAGAGCTTGAAGATCCATTCGAGCCGCGAGCTGTCCATCTGCGCGGCGTTCTTGGCGCCGCGCGCGGCCAGCAGCATGTTCTCCTTGACCGTGAGGTCGGCGAAGATGCCCATGTTCTCGGGCACGTAGGCGATGTTCATGCCCGCGATCTGCGGCGTGTTGAGCGCCGTGATGTCCTTGCCACCGAAATGGATGGTGCCCTGCGACGCATGCCACAGGCCCATGATGGTGCGCAGCGTGGTGGTCTTGCCCGCGCCGTTGCGCCCCAGCAGCATGGTGAGCTGGCCCTTGGGCACGGCCAGATCCACGCCGTGCAGGATGTGGTACGCGCCGATGTGGGTGTGCACGCCCTTGAGTTCGAGCAGGTTGTTGGAGGTGCTGGTGGTCATGCCGTGGCCTCCTTGGTGACGCCCAGGTAGGCTTCCTGCACCACGGGCGAGGCGATCACCTCGGCCGGTGCGCCGTCGGCCACCAGGGTGCCGTTGGTCAGCACGATGATGCGGTCGGCCAGCTCGCGCACCACGTCCATCTTGTGCTCCACCAGCAGGATGATCTTGGTCTTGTCCTTCTTGAGTTCGCGGATCAGGTTCAGGATCACGGGCGCCTCGTCATGGCTCATGCCGGCCGTGGGTTCGTCGAACATGTAGACCTGCGGCTCCAGCGCCATCAGCAAGGCCACTTCGAGCTTGCGCTGGTCGCCGTGCGGCAGGCTGGCCACGGGCGTGTCCTGCCGCTCCAGCATGGCCACGGCCTGCAGGATGGCGCGGGCGCGCTCCGTCAGCGCGCGGTGGTCGCTCCAGATGCTCCACAGGTTCAGCCCGCGGCGGTGCTTGCCTTCCTGCGTGGCCTGCACGGCCAGGCGCACGTTCTCCAGCACGCTGAGGTTGGGAAACAGGTTGGTGAGCTGGAAGGCACGCCCCAGGCCCGCATGCGTGCGCGCCGAGACCGACTGGCCCGTAAGGTCCTGCCCGCCCAGGGTCACGCTGCCCGCGCTGGCGCGCAACTGCCCCGAGATGAGGTTGAAGTACGTGGTCTTGCCCGCACCGTTCGGGCCCACGATGGCGGTCAGCGTGCCGGGCTCGAAGGAGCAGGTCACGGCGTTGACCGCCACGTGGCCGCCGAAGCGGATGGTCAAGTCCTTGGTGGCCAAGGTGCTCATGGGTGGTGCTTCACTTTCACGGGTCGTCGTCTTTCACTTACGGAGCCTGGCAACCCAGAGACAGTTGCCAAGGCCTTGCTTCATTTCCATTGTCCACCGCACTGCGCCACTGGCGCAGCCCACGCCAGTGCTCCCGCGCAAGGGCCGCCCCGCCGCGCTGGGAGCGTCCCCCTCCCGCATTGCGCAGCAATGCGAGAGAGGGGTGAAGGCGCGAAGCGACTCAGGGGGGTGCCTCATCTCAAGGGCAGGTGCCGATGACGTAATAGTTCGGGCTCGTCTGCTTGAGGGTCGTGGTCACGAACACGTTCCACAGGCCCATGTTCTGGTTCGATCCCTTGGCATAGGTGTAGCCGCCGGTCTGCGTGGCGCGGCCGGCCTGCACATGCGCATAGTTGCTGGCCGTGGTGCAGGTGGCGGTGCCGCCCGAGCCTGCCAGCGTGGTGCCCGAGGCCGCGGCCGAGGTGGCACCCTCGGCACCGTTGGCATCGGCGGCGCGCACCGTCCAGCTGTAGGTGGTGGAGGCGGCCAGGCCGGTGTCGGTGTAGCTCGTGCCGCTCACCGGCAGGGCGTTGACCTTGTTGGCGTTGCGGTACACGTTGTAGCTGGCCGCGCCGGATACGGCACCCCAGCCCACCACCATGCTGCTCGCCGTGGCGCCCGAGGTGCCCACGCCCGTGGGGGCTGGCAGCGCGGGGTTGGTGGGCGGGTTGGTCGTACCGCCGCCGCTGCTGATCTGGTCCACCATGGCCTTGATGGCCGCCATCTGCGGGCCGGACTTCTTGGCGTAGTTGGCGTTGTCATAACCCCACCAGTCGAAGCAGCTGTTGGTGGCTGCCAGGCTGGTCTGCGGGTAGAGCATCACGATGTTGTTGCTGTCGGCCCAGCGGTTGTAGCCGGTGTTGCGCACGTACTGCTGCTGCACGTCGCTCACGTTCTGCTTGCAGCCGTGCAGCACCACGTGCAGGCGGCAGATGGCGCTGCCGCCGGCCTGGCAGGCCTGCGGGATGTAGGCCCAGCCCGTGGTCGCCATGCCGTGGTTGGTGATGAACTGGCTCTGGTTGAACTCCACGTAGTTGCCCGTGGGCAAGGTGGCGTTGTTGCGCGCGTTCAGCGTGCCGTACAGGTGCTGCAGCATGGCGCCGGCCAGGTCGAAGTTGCAGTCGCTGATGTAGGGCGCGGCCTTGGTGGAGCAGCCGTTGCCGTAGTCGTCGGTGACCATGGCGTGCTCGGCCGCGATGTCTTTCTTGTAGACCACGTTGGCGGCCGGCACGAAGCTGTTGTAGTAGGTGCGCAGCGCGTCCATCACGCCGGGCTTGACCGTGCTGTCCAGCGAGCCCGAGAACAGGTAGACCTTGGAGGCCTGCAGGTTGGCCACGGGGTCGATCAGCCCCTGGCCGGCCCAGGTGTTGGTGGTGTTCACCAGCGTGCTGGTGGGAATGCCCGCAGGGCTGGCCATGCAGCGCCCGGTGGCATTGACGATGGAGCCCTCGGCGCAATAGAACGGACCGCCCGCAACCACGCCCGCGCCCTTGGCGAAGGTGGCCGAGTAGGCCACGTGCAGCTGCACGGCCATGAAGCCGCCGGCCGACAGGCCCGATACGGTGGTTTGCGTCTTGTCGATCTTGAGCGCGGGGAGGTTGACCGCTGCGAGTGCACTGCCCATGCCCATTGCCGCGATGGTAGCGGCGGTTGCGGCCGACCTGAGAATGAAGTTGAAAGCCATTTGTCTTGTCTCCAAATAATTTTGAGAAAAACCGACCCAGCCCCCGTGTAGACCCGGGGGTTCATGCATCAATTCACTGGAAAAAAAGGGGCGGCCGCCCCCGCGGGATGGATCCCCACCGGGCTGATTGATCGTCAGCCAGCGGGGCCACGCAAACCCTAAGGCTCCGCTGAACAGGTCTCTCGCGTGTCGAGCATCCCTGCCTTGGGCGATCTGCCGCGTTGCAAATCCTCGCCATAGCACAGGCCATGGCTGCGGTTTGCGCCTTGCAGCTCATCCCAAACCAGGGTGCTCGCCATCACTCAGACCTGTCCAGCGCAGCCTTATCGCTGGTTGCGAATCGGCACTTGCATCTCTTCAGGCTTGATCTCGCGCACCAACTCGGGCACGCCCCAGGCAAAGGCCGGGTCCACCTTGATCTTGAAGTGGTACATGCTCTGCATGGCCTGGTGGTCTTCCTTGCGGAAGGTCATCTTGCCCTTGGGCGTATCGAAGCTCATGCCCTCCATGGTCTTGATGAGCTTGTTGGTGTTGGTGTCGCCCGCAGTGGCCTTGAAAGCCGTGGTCAGCGCCATGGCAGCGGTGAAGCCGCCCGCGGTGAAGAAGTCCGGCGGCGTCTTGAACTCCTTGTAGTGCGCGGCCACCATGGCTTCGTTCACCGGATTCTTGGGGATGCCGAAGTAGTAGTAGGTAGCGCCTTCCATGCCGGGGAAGTTCTTGTAGCTGGCCATGGCCGGCAAAATGTTGCCGCCCGTGGCGATCTCGATGCCGTAGCGCTTCAGGTCCAGGTCGGCGATCTTGAAGGGGTTGCCGGCGCCGGCCCAGATGATGAAGATGACCTTGCGGCCGGGCACGTCCTTGAGCTTGTCGATCAGGCGCTGGGCACCGGCGGTGAAGTCGGTGGTGGTCGTGGGCAGGTACTCCTCGTGCACCAGCTTGGCGTTCTTGAGCGCGTCCTTGAAGGCCTTCACGCCGTCGCGGCCGAAGGCGTAGTCCTGCGCCAGCGTGGCCACGGTCACGCCGGCCTTGTCGATGGCCACGGCGTTGGAGATGGCGTCCTGGCTGCTGTTGCGGCCGGTGCGGAAGATGTACTTGTTCCACTTGTCGCCGGTGATGGCGTCGGCCACGGCAGGCTCGACCAGCAGGATCTTCTTGTACTCCTCGGCCACGGGCAGCAGGGCCAGGGCCACGCCCGAGGACGACGGGCCAACAGCGATGTCGGCCTTGTCGTCCGAATAGGCCGAGGCCAGCAGGCTCTTGCCCAGGTCGGGCTTGCCCTGGTCGTCCTTCTCGATCACGACGATCTTCTTGCCGTTGATGGCCATGGTGCCGCCGGTGGCGTAGTTCAGGCCCATCATCAGGCCCACCTGGGTCTGCTTGCCGTAGGCCTCGAGCGGGCCGGTCTTGCTGTAGATGTGGGCGATGCGGATCTCGTTGGACTGTGCGAATGCGGGAGCGGAAAGCGTGGCGGCTGCAGTGACTGCAGCGGTGGCGAGGGCGACCAGGGTGCGACGGTGCATGGCGATGTCTCCTTGTAGTGATGCCTGAACATTGCACAGTTCGTGCCAAGGCACAAGCTGTTGATTCGTATGGGTTTGCACACATCACCCGAATGGGTTTGTCTGATTTTTAGACAATCAATTTGTCTGAATTTTAGACATTTGGCTGAAATTTATTCAGGGTTTTCCAGACGTCCATAGAGTGTGGCGCGCGAGATACCGAGCTGCCGCGCCGTGGCCAGCTTGTTGCCGCCATGCGCCTTCATGGCCGCCTGGATGGCCCTGCGCTCCAGTTCCGCCACCTGCTCGGCCAGCGGGCGCAGGTACCGCGACTCGTCCTCGGCCTCGACCACCACCACGGCGGTGGTGTCCTGCACCGGGGCCGCGGGCTCCACGCCCGCTTCGCGCAGGATGCGTTCAAGCTGCGCCGCGTCGATGGACTGGCCCTCGCTGCGCATCACCGCCTGCTCGATCACGTTGCGCAACTCGCGGATGTTGCCGCGCCAGGGCTGGCCTGCCAGCAGGGCCATGGCATCGGACAGCACTTCGGGCGGTGGGGTGCCGTTGCGCAGCGCCAGGTCGTCGCCCAGCGACTCGACCAGCGCCGGGATATCGCTGCGCCGCGCGCGCAGCGGCGGCACGCGCACCGGCAGCACGTGCAGGCGGTAGAACAGGTCTTCGCGGAACCTGCCCTCGCGCACCAGCGCCGCCAGGTCGCGCGAGGTGGCTGCCAGGATGCGCACATTGAACGGCACCAGCTTGTTCGAGCCCAGCGGCTCGATCTCGCCCTCCTGCAGCGCACGCAAGAGCTTGGCCTGCAGGCTCTGCGGCATGTCGCCGATCTCGTCGAGAAACAGCGTGCCGCCATCGGCCAGTTTGAACTTGCCGTCGCGCCCCTTGGCCGATGCGCCGGTATAGGCACCCGGTGCCACGCCGAAGAACTCGGCCTCCAGCAGCGTGTCGGGCACGGCCGCGATGTTCACGCTCACGAAGGGGCCGCCCGCGCGGCTCGATGCCGCGTGGATGGCATGGGCCAGCAGTTCCTTGCCCGTGCCCGTCTCGCCCAGCAGCAGCACCGGGCTGGAGGACTGCGCGGCGCGGCGCGCCTGGCGCTTGACCTCGGCCGCGGCCGGGCTCGAACCGATGAAGCTGGCAAAGGTGTATTTGGAGCGTCGCTCGCCATCGCCCGCCGCAGCCGCCGCCACCAGGCTGCGCCGGCGCTGGCTGGCCAGCTCGCGCCGCGCATCATCGAGGTCGCGCTGCAGCAGCGCGAACTTGCTGATCAGCGGCTGCAGCGTGGTCTCGGGGTGGTCGAACAGCACGATGCCGATGGCCCCGATGACGCTGCCCGCATCGTCGCGCAGCGGGATGCGGCTGACCACGAAGGTGCCGGCCTTGTTGGTGAGCAGATCGATCAGCACCGGGTTGCCGGTCTCCAGCACGCGGCGCATGCCGGTGTTGGGGATCACTTCCTCCACCATGCGGCCCAGGAATTGGTCCAGCGACGAAAAGCCGAGGTCGGGCAGGAAGCGCTGGTAGCCCTCGTTCACCCAGACGATGCGCCCGCTCAGGTCCACCAGGAACATGCCCTGGCTGACGCTGGAGAACAGGTGGAACATGGACCGCGCCGCCAGTTCCAGGATGCCCTGGGCATCCAGCGGCAGGGCGGGGGCGTCGTCGATGAGCGCGGGCATGTGCGGATGGTAGCAAGCCCGCCACCCGCCCCGGGTCAATCCGCCGTGGCCGGAGCGGACTGCAGGCCGCTCACCGCCCTCAGCCCACGCGCCATGCGCAGCACCACCACGGGCTGGGCCGTTTCCGACGCACCCAGGGGCTGGTCCACCAGGATGCAGGGCTTGCCGGTGCGGCGGCAGTGGTCCTGCACGCGCCAGTACTCGTCGTGGCTGATGCAGCCGGTCTGGCAGATCACGAGGTCGGCCGCCGCCAGGCTCGAATCGAGCGCCGGCGACGGTGCAGGGGCCAGGGCCTCGGGAACCGCCGCCTGCGCCTTTTGCTCCACCTGTGCCACCGCCTGCAGGCGCCAGCGCAGGCACTCGCGCGAGAGGCTGGCGATGCGCTCGGCCAGCGCGGCGATGTGGCGCGCCATGTCGCGCCGGCGTTTCAGGCCCGGCTGCGCCGCCTGCAGCTGCTGCAGTTCGTCCTGCGCCATGGCAAGCCGCGTGTCGCGCACCACCACGGCCGCGCGCAGGCGCACCACCTCTGCCCGCAACTGCTCCAGCTCGTCCGCCTGCCGCGCCAGGGCATCGCTGCAGCGCGTCTGCGCCTCCCCCAACTGGCGGCACAGCACCAGGAACTCTTCGGACAGGGTATGCATGCGCCATCCTCGATAATAAGAATGATTCGCATTTTATGGTATGATTTGCCCGTCTAAGCAAGCCACCTGGTGGGGGATACCGAAGGAAGCGAGCCCTTGGTGTCTGGCTTGCGAAGTTTGCTGGGCGGGCAAGGCCAAGGTGCACCCAGGACCATCCCAGTGCGCCAAGGCCTGCCCGCCACCCCTGCAAGCCAGGCAGCTCGCCGTCCGCTGCACCCTCGCGCTCCGACCTTTGGGGGATACCGCATCGCGGCATCTTGCGCTTCAATCCGTTCTACGAAGCCACTGCCGCAGCCGATCCGTGATCACCGCACTGTTTGAATTCACGCGCGCCAGCCCGGGCCCTGCCCCCCAGGGCGCGAGCGCCTCGACCTATGCGCATGCGGTGCTTGTGAACTGGTCGATGGGCCAAGGCCGCTCCTTCGACCCGCTCATGGACTTGCCCCACCTGCTGGTCGCCACCCTCACCTGGGATGAAAGCAACGATGCCACGTCCAGGAGCGACCTCGAATCGTGGTGCGGCAAGCTCGGTGTCGCGGTGTCCTCCGCCCTGCGCATGTCCGTCAGCCCCCGGCAGGAGGGCACGGAGCTCCTGGCGCCCCATTAGTGTGCTGTCCCGCAATGCGCAGCAAGGCAGGCAGCGCATCCCAAGGGTGAAGGCCCACGCATCGCTTGCACGGGGTGCGGCGGATTCACGGATTGCCGCGGTTGATGAAATGGTCGGGACCGCGGCCCCCCGGCCTGGGCAACAGCCGGCTGGGCGAGTGCGGAAACTCGGGCGGCTTGCGGGCCACGATGAACAGCCGGATGTCCTTGCCCCGGGTGCCGTGCCGTTCGACCGACACGATGTCCATGCCCTGCCGGGCGATGGCCGCGTGCAGCCCCGGCCCTTCGAAGCTCAGCACGGCGGGCGCCTTGCCGATGGCGCGCATCAGCGGTATCGCCAGCCAGGGAATGAGCGGGTTCATCTCGGCGATGCAGGGCGTCTTGGAGATCAGCAGGCCGCCCGGCCGCAGCGCCTGCACGGCCAGCTGCAGCGTGTGGTCCAGATCGCTCACCAGGTGCAGCATGTTGAAGGCCATCACCACATCGTAGGTGCCCTGCCCCCACCCGGGCGCATCGGCGTCGGCCACCGCGAAGCCCAGTTGCGGCGTCGGCTGGGCCGCCAGCCTGGCCTGGGCAATGGCGATCATGCCGGGCGAGACGTCGGTCGCCAGCAGGCGGCGGGTGAAAGGGGCCAGGCGCAGTGCGGTGCTGCCCGTGCCGCAGCCGATCTCCAGCACCTCCTGCCCGGCAGACAGCAGGCCCTGCACGCGCTGCAGGGTGGCCTCGTAGCCCGCCATGTCGGCAATCGGATCGGCCGCGTACTTCGGGGCGATGCGGTCCCAGAAAAGGGCTTTGCGGGCGGCAGCGGCGCCCGGCGGCGGGGGCTGCACGGAAGCTTTGACAGGCGCAGGGGACGTGGTGGTCGGCATGGGCGGGACAAACTCTTTGCGATGGACAGCAATGGATGCTATCCATGCGCACCACCGCAGGGAATTGCCGCAAATTGCAGTGAGCATATACATTTATGCATGGATAAACTCGACTGGAACCAGCTCCGGGCCTTTCTGGAAACCGCCGAAGCCGGCTCCCTGTCGGCCGCCGCCCGCAAGCTGGGCCTGACCCAGCCGACGCTGAGCCGCCAGGTGGCCGCCATCGAGCAGCGCATGGGCGTGACCCTGTTCGAGCGCGTGGGCAAGGCCATGGCGCTGACGCCCACGGGGCTGGACCTGCTGGAGCACGCCCGCGCCATGGGCGCCGCGGCCCAGGCCCTGGGCGTGGCAGCCAGCGGGCGCTCGCAAGAGGTCGGCGGTGTGGTGTCGGTCTCGGCCAGCGACGCGGTGGCCACCTTTCTGCTGCCCCCGCTGGTGCAGCGCCTGCGCGAGCAGGAGCCGGGCATCGTGGTCGAGGTGATCCCGACCAATGCCTTCAGCGACCTGCTGCGCCGCGAAGCCGACATCGCCGTGCGCCACGCAAAACCAGAACAGCCCGAGCTGATCGCCCGGCTGATCCGCGAGGCCTCGGCCCGCTTCTATGCCTCCGAAGACTGGGTGCAGGCCCATGGCCACCCGCGCAGCGCCGAAGACGCGGCCCGCCTGCCCTTCGTGGGATCGGACCGCTCAGGCCAGTACCTGAGCTACCTGCAACGCCACGGCCTGCCTGTGACCGAGGCGAACTTCAGCGCCTATGCCGACCACACGGTGGCCCACTGGGCCCTGGTACGCCAGGGCCTGGGCATCGGCGCCATGATGGAAGAGATCGCCCGGGACACCCCGGGCGTGGTGCGCGTGCTCGACGATGTGCCGCCCGTGCGCTTCCCGATCTGGCTCGTCAGCCACCGCGAGCTGCGCACGGCGCGGCGCATCCGGGTGGTCTTCGAGGCGCTGGCGCAGGGCCTGCAAGCAGGATGAAGCGGCCTGCAGGCGCGCGCTGGGGATGAAAAAAGGGCGGCACTGCAGAAACTGCCGTGCCGCCCCAACTACCCAAAACAGTGTTCAGCCTCAGCCCGCAGCCGTGACCCCTTCGGCCGCTGCCTTGCGCGCGGCCCAGCGGCGCGCCAGGCGCGGCAGGATCAGCACGGCCAGCACGATGACGATCAGCGTGACCGAGCCCGGGCGCTCCAGGAAGATGGTCCACTTGCCTTCACCGATGGCCACTGCGTTGCGCATCTGCGCTTCGGCCAGGGGGCCGAGGATCATGCCCACGACCACCGGGGCCGAAGGGATGTCGAAGCGGCGCATGACCACGCCGAGCAGGCCGATGGCGTACAGCAGCACCAGGTCGAACGCGCTCTGGCGCATGCCGTACACGCCCAGCGTGGCGAACACCAGGATGCCGGCGTACAGGTAGGACTTGGGGATCTTGAGCAGCTTGACCCACAGGCCCACCAGCGGCAGGTTCAGGATCAGCAGCATCACGTTGCCGATGTACATCGAGGCGATCAGCGCCCAGACCAGCGCGCCGTTGCTGCTGAACAGCTGCGGGCCCGGCTGGATGCCGTAGTTCTGGAACGCGCCCAGCAAAATGGCCGTGGTGTTCGACGTGGGAATGCCCAGCGTGAGCAGCGGGATCAAGGTGGCCGTGATGGCCGCGTTGTTGGCCGCCTCGGGGCCGGCCACGCCTTCGATGGCGCCGGTGGTGCCGAACTCTTCCTTGTGCTTGCTCAGCTTCTTCTCGGCCGCATAGCTCAGGAAGGTCGGGATCTCGCTGCCGCCTGCGGGCACGGTGCCGAAGGGGAAGCCGATGGCCGTTGCACGCAGCCAGGCGGGCCAGGAGCGGCGCCACTCCTGCCTGGTCATGTGCGTACTGGTCAGCTTGTTCTGCGTCTCGTCGGTCTTGCCCTCGTACATCACGTTGTACAGGGCCTCGCCCACGGCGAACAGGCCCACGGCGATCAGCACCACCTCGATGCCATCCATCAGCTCGGGCACGCCAAAGGTGTAGCGCGCCTGGGCGGTGAGCTGGTCGATACCGATCAGCCCCAGCGCCAGGCCCAGGAACAGCGCCAGCATGCCGCGCAGCGTGCTCTTGCCCAGCACCGCGCTCACCGTGGTGAAGGCCAGCACCATGAGCATGAAGTACTCGGGCGGACCCAGGCGCACTGCGTACTCCGCCACCAGGGGCGCGAAGAAGGTCACCAGCACCGTGGCGATGGTGCCCGCCACGAAGGAGCCGATGGCCGCCGTGGCCAGCGCCGCGCCGGCGCGGCCGTTCTTGGCCATCTTGTTGCCCTCCATGGCCGTGACCATGGAGCCGGCCTCACCGGGCGTGTTGAGCAGGATGGAGGTGGTCGAGCCACCGTACATGGCGCCGTAGTAGATGCCGGCGAAGAAGATCATCGACGCGGTGGCTTCCACCTTGACGGTGATGGGCAGCAGCATGGCCACGGCCACGGCGGGGCCGATGCCGGGCAGCACGCCCACGGCGGTGCCGATGACACAGCCGACGAAGGCCCACATCAGGTTGATGGGCGTGGCTGCAGTGATGAAGCCCTGCAGCAGGAGGTTCCAGGTTTCCATGGTGTCGCGCGGGCTTTACAGCCACCCCGTGTTCGTGAGGCCGGGCAGGTTGATCGCCAGCAATTGGGTAAACATCCAGAACACCGGGGCGGCCACGGCCACGCCGATGAAGAGGTCCTTGATCCAGGCCACCGGGCGCAGGTCGAGCTTGCCCTCGGAGCTCTTGAAGCCGCGCACCGCGAGCACGAAGCACAGTGCGCAGCTCAGGATGAAGCCCAGCGTGGTAATAAGCAGGGCATTGAGCAGCAGGCCGGCGGAGACCCAGACGAAGCCCTTCCAGTGAGCGGTCTCGTCACCCGAGCCCTCCTCCAGGTCGCGAAAGCCGCCCGTCTGCGCATGGATGACGGCCAGCACCCCGCAGACGATGAGCGCGATGGCCACCACCCAGGGGAAGAAGTTGGGGCCCACGCCGCCATAGCCCGCCTCGGAGCTGATGGAGGTGGCGCCCCAGGCCAGCAGACAGCCCAGCAGCAGCGTGCCAGCGCCCACCACGGTCTGCAGGGCCGTGGAGCGAGAGGAATGTTGTGTCATGTTTTTATCCCGCAAGGAAGAGCGGCGCGCAGAGGACTGTTGCCAGCACCGTATTGCGCGCCGCCCGGAGGGTACGACGATGGGCTTGCGCCGGGCTCTAGGCCCGGCGTCAGATCATGCCGGACTTGGCCATCGTGGCGCGCAGGCTCGCGAACTCGGAATCGACGAAGTTGGCGAACTCGTCGCCGGCCAGCCAGGCAGGCGTCCAGCCGTTCTTCTCCATCGCGTCCTGCCAGGACTTGTGCTTGTAGGTCTTGGACAGCGCGTCGATCAGCTCCTTGCGCTGCTCGGCGGTGATGCCGGCCGCGCCGTACACGCCGCGCCAGTTGCCGATCTCGACGTTGATGCCCTGCTCCTTGAGTGTGGGCACGTTCACACCCTTCAGGCGCGTGGCCGAGGTCACGCCCACGGCGCGCATCTTGCCAGCGGTGATGTACTCGGCAAACTCGCTGTAGCCGCTGCCGCCCACGGTGACGTTGCCGCCCAGGATGGCGGCGGTGGCCTCACCGCCCCCACGGAAGGCCACGTAGTTGATCTTGGCCGGGTCCACGCCCACTTCGCGGGCGATCATGGCGGCCGCGATGTGCTCGGTGGATCCGCGCGAGCCACCGCCCCACTTCACGCTGCCGGGGTCCTTCTTGAGCTGGTCGACCACGTCCTTCATGGTCTTGAAGGGCGAGTTGGCAGGCAGCACGAACACGTTGTACTCGCTGCTCAGTCGCACCAGCGGCGTCACCTTGTCCAGGCCCACCGGCGGCTTGCCGGTGATGATGCCGCCCAGCATCACGGCGCCCATGGCCATCAGCGCATTCGGGTCGCCCTTGCTGGCGTTGGCGAACTGGGCCAGGCCGATGGCGCCAGCGGCGCCGCCCTTGTTGTCATAGGTGACCGAGCTGGCCACGCCTGCGTCCTGCATGGCCTTGCCCAGGGCACGGCCCGTGGTGTCCCAGCCGCCACCGGGGTTGGCAGGGATCATCATCTTGATGGCTGCAGCGGCCTGGGCGGTCAGCGGCAAGGCACCGGCTGCCGCCATGGCGGCCAGGGACTTGAGGAAGGTATCGCGACGCATCGTTGTCTCCTTGAATGATTGGCGAACCTGTCGATGATGCGCGCCCTGCCTGTCAAACGGCTGTCCAAAGGATTAGGGAAAACCCCGTGACAGCAAGCCCCCTGTGTCGCTTCGCGCCTTCCCCCAAGAGAGACGCTCCCCGTGCGGCAGGGCGGCCACAGGAGCACCCAAAAGCCTACGCGGAGTGATATGGTCCCGCGCATGAAATTGCTGCTTGTCGAAGACGATCCCACCATGCAGGCGACCTTGCACCGGGCGCTGAGCCGCCGGGGCATGGAGGTGACGCCCGTGGGCGATGGCCGGGCGGCGCTGGCGCAGTGGGCGGCCCAGCCGCCCGATGCGGTGGTGCTGGACCTGACCCTGCCCGGCCTCGATGGCCTGCAGGTGCTGCAGCAGGCGCGCACGCGCGGGCTGCGCACGCCGGTGATCATCCTCACGGCGCGGGGCACCGTGGGCGACCGCATCATGGGCCTGAACTCCGGTGCCGACGACTACCTGCCCAAGCCTTTCGACCTGGACGAATTGGAGGCGCGCCTGCGCGCCCTGGTGCGGCGCAGCGCCGACCCGGTGGCCAGCAGCGCCCTGCCGCCCAGCGTGCAGCAGATCGGCGCCATCCGCTATGACACCAACAGCGGCGCCATCTACCTGAACGGCGAGGTGATGGAGTTCACCCCGCGCGAGCTGGCGCTGATGCATGCCCTGCTGGCCCAGCCCGGCCATGCCGTGACCAAGGAGCGGCTGTACGAACTGGTCTTCCCCGGCCAGCTTGACGTGCAGTACGAGGCCATCGAGGTGGTGGTCTACCGGCTGCGCAAGAAGCTCGCGGGTACCGGCCTCACGCTCATGACGCTGCGCGGCCTGGGCTACCTGCTGCGGACGGATGCATGAAGATCAAGCCCCCGGGCACACCCCGCACGCCCTCCACGCCGCGGCCCCATTCGCTGCGCCGCCGGCTGCTGCTGGGCATTCTGCTGCCGGTGGTGGTGTTCATCACCTACAACACCGTGAGCGGCTACCAGCAGACCCTGGCCTCGCTGAACACCGCCTACGACCGCACGCTGCTGGCGTCGGCCAAGAGCATCAGCGAACAGCTGGACGTGACCGGCTACGAGGAAGCGGCGCACCTGCGCGCCATCGTGCCCTACTCGGCGCTGGAGGCCTTCGAGGCGGACAACAAGAGCCGCATGTACTACCGCGTATCCAACCTGCAGGGCGAGCTGATCTCGGGCTTTGACGAACTGCCGCTGTGGACGGGCACCATCCCCGCGCGCCCGCCCTATGCGGCGCTGGTGGATTTCTACGACGACACCTTCCGCGGCATGCCGGTGCGCGTGGCCGTGCTGCTGCAGCCCGTGGCCAGCTCCAAAGGCCGCGCCATGGCCGTGATCCAGGTGGCCGAGACGCTGGAGGTGCGCGAAACCCTGGCGCTGCAGAACCTGCGCAACACCCTGCTGCGCCAGGCCCTGCTGATCGCCGTGATCGGCATCACGGTGGTGCTGGTGGTGCAGCGCGCCACCCAGCCCGTGCGCCAGCTCAGCCAGGAGCTGCAGGCCCGCCAGGAGGGCGACCTCAGCCCCATCACCGCACCGGCCGCACCGCGCGAGCTGCAGCCGCTGATCGAAGGCACGAACGAGTTCCTGCAGCGCCTGCGCCACCTGCTGCGCCACCAGAAGCGCTTCGTGCGCGATGCCTCGCACCAGCTGCGCACGCCGCTGGCGGTGCTCAAGACCCAGGTCCAGTCGGCCCTGCGCGGCGACATGCCGGCCGAGCAGGCGCTGCACGAGATCCGCGACACGGTCGACCGCGCCACGCAATTGGCCAACCAGATGCTGGCCCTGGCCAAGGTGGAGCAGTTGCGCCAGCAGAGCGCCCCGCCCGTCACCCGTTTCGACGAGATCCTGCGCGGCGTGGCGCTCGACATCTCGCCGCTGATCGCCCAGCGCGACCTGGACTTCGGCATCCACACCGACCCCGCGCCCGTCGTCGCGCACGAATGGATGCTGCGCGAGCTCACGCGCAACCTGCTGCACAACGCCGTGCGCCATGCGCCGCCGGGCAGCGAGCTGTCGGTGGATCTGCGCGCTGATGGCCGCCACGCGGCCCTGACCGTGAGCGACCACGGCCCCGGCATCGACGACGAGCTGGCACTGCGCCTGTTCCAGCCTTTCTCGGCCGGCGACGTGCGCACCGGCAGCGGCCTGGGCCTGGCCATCTGCCAGGAGATCGTGCAGGCGCTGGGTGGCAGCATTGCATTGACCAACCGCACCCAGGCAGGCCGGGTGCTCGGGCTCGACGCTGTGGTGCGCCTGCCCCTCGCCGACAACATGGGCATGCCGGACACGGCACAATCGCCGCCATGAACGTTGCTACCGAGACGATGCGCCTGGACAAATGGCTCTGGTGCGCCCGCTTCTACAAGACCCGTGGCCTGGCCACCGAAGAGATCGGCAAGGGCCGTGTCACCGTCAACGGCCAGGCCGCCAAGCCCGCACGCGATGTGCGTCCCGGCGACACCGTGGCCCTGCGCCAGGGCCCCGTGGCCCGTACCGTGACCGTGCGCGGCCTGAGCGGCATGCGCGGCCCCGCGCCCGTGGCCCAGCTGCTGTACGAAGAAACGGCCGAGAGCATTGCTGCGCGCGAGGCTGCGGCCGAACAGCGCCGCCTGGCGCCCGAACCAGCCGCCACGCTGCAGGAAGGCCGGCCGACCAAGCGTGACCGGCGCAACATCGAGCGCGTGAGCGCTCCGGACTGGGACAGCCGCTGGAGCGCGTCGATCGAAGAGTAAGCGTCTGGGTGCGGCCGATTTCTGCCGCTAGGCACCGCCACCCCTGC
Organism: Acidovorax sp. GW458-11-26-14-TSB4; assembly: GCF_059423865.1. Lineage (NCBI taxonomy): Bacteria > Pseudomonadati > Pseudomonadota > Betaproteobacteria > Burkholderiales > Comamonadaceae > Acidovorax > Acidovorax sp. GW458-11-26-14-TSB4. The sequence continues at coordinate 33,977 of NZ_JBWKYR010000017.1, read as the reverse complement.
AGGTACTTGCTGCCGTCTTCCGTGCGCACGTGGTAGCGCGTGCGGAACAACCGGGTGGGCGGCCCGGCCCAGCGCACCACCCAGCACGGCGCCGCCCGTGGTACCAGGGGTGGACTCATCCACCGTCTGGGCGTCGGCAATCCAGCCATACCGCCCCGCATGCAGCAGCTCGACCCGCCACCGCGAAGCGATGGCCAGGCGCTCGTCCTCGGTGAGGCCGGTCCAGATGGCGGGCTTGGTGCGCGCGACAGGTTTTGCGGCCCCCGGCACCGGCCCGCGATAGACCGGATCGAAGGGCTCTGCCGACACGGGCACCGTGGGCGCGCAGCTGAGCGCACGCTCCGTCTGGCGCACGGACTGGTTGAGCACCAGGATCCCGTTGCCGAGCAGGTCCGCAGCGGCGCCTGCAGGAGATGCAGGGTGCCAGAGCCTGCGCCGCCCCTGCCCGGCGCCTGGGGCACCCCGCTATCGGGCTCACTCAGTGCAGCAGCAGTTGCTGCTGCCCGTGGTGGCCCTCGATCTTGAACACCGAGACCGACTTCACCAGGTCGTCGGCCTGCGAGCGCAGGCTGGATGCCGCGGCCGCCATCTCCTCCACCAGCGCCGCGTTCTGCTGCGTGGCCTGGTCCATCAGCGTGACCGCTTCACCCACCTGGGAAACGCCCGAACTCTGCTCGGTGCTGGCAGAGCTGATCTCGCCCATGAGGCGGGTCACGCTCTGGATGCTGGCCACCACCTCGTCCATGGTGGTGCCGGCCTTGTCCACCAGGGCCGAGCCATGCTCCACGCGGCCCACGCTCTCGGTGATCAGCTGCTTGATCTCCTTGGCCGCCTGGGCGCTGCGCTGGGCCAGGGTGCGCACTTCGCCGGCCACCACCGCAAAGCCGCGCCCCTGGTCGCCCGCGCGCGCCGCCTCCACGGCGGCATTGAGCGCCAGGATATTGGTCTGGAAGGCGATGCCGTCGATCACGCTGATGATGTCGTTGATCTTGCGGCTCGAATCGTTGATGCCCTTCATGGTCTCCACCACCTGCGCCACCACCTCCCCGCCCTGCTGGGCGATGGTCGAGGCCGAATGCGCCAGCCGGTTGGCGTTGACCGCGTTGTCGGCGTTCTGGCGCACGGTGGACCCCAGCTGCTCCATCGACGCCGCCGTCTGCTGCAGGGCACTGGCCTGCTGCTCGGTGCGGGTGGACAGGTTGTGGTTGCCCTGGGCGATCTCGGAGCTGGCGGTGGACACGCTCACCGACCCCTCGCGCACGCCCGCCACCAGATTCGACAGGCTGCGGCGCATGGCCTCCATCGCGCCGACCAGCGAGGCGATCTCGTCATTGCCATGGGCCACCAGCGGGCGCGCCAGGTTGCCATGGGCAAACTCCTGGGTCGCTGCACCGGCCTCCCGGAGCGGCCCGACGATGGAGCGCGTGGTCAGGTAGCCCAGCACCACGGCAAACGCCACGACCACCACGCTCAGCACGATGAGCTGCATGCGCAGCGACTCGAACTGGCGCATCGACTGCTCGCTGGCCTGCTGGCTGATCCTGTCGCCCTCGGCGAGAAAGGCATTGATGTCCCCCACCAGGCGCACCAGCAACGGGCGGCACTCGGCATTGATCTTCTTGATGGCGGCCTCCTTCTCCCCGGAGCTGCCCAGGCGCGTGATCTCCAGCGCAATGGGGCCGTAGGCCGTCTCGGTGGCCTGGATCTTGGCCAGCAGCTTCTGCAGCGGGGCCGCCGCCTCGGGCCCGGCCTGCGCCAGGGCCTCTTCCAGCTTCTTGATCCCCTTGCCCACCGCGTCGTGGGCAGCGGCGATGAGCTTGACCTCGGCCTCGGCATCGGCCGGGGTGCTGGTGATCACCAGATTGCGGGCAGCCACCGCGCGGGCGTTGGCCGCATCAAGGACGCTGCTGCCCAGGTTCTTGATCACATCGAGGTGGTTGACCTGATTGTCCAGGTTGGCCTGGGTCAGCGACTGCCCCCGTATACCCATGATGGCCACCAGGACAAGGGCGCAGGCCAGCACGGCGTAGCCGGTGGCCAGACGCGCCCGGATGCTCAGGCGTTGCAGAAAATTCATGGCGAAGTTCTCCTGCTTTGGGCGCGCATGCGCGACATCCACCGGCCAAGGCCGGTGTCCAGCGTGATCTGCCCAGAACACCGCCTGCCAACCCCTCGCTGGCAAACTGCACCGCCCGCTCAAGTATGGATTGTGGGCACTGTGCAGGCGTCTCGCTGCTCAATGCCGCTACCTTGCGCCTCCTGCCGCCCGCTTGCAAGTGTTTTCTTGCCACCTCTGGCCGCTGGTCGCCTATGCCCGGCGCGCCGGGCCGGTGGCAGAGATGCGCGGGTACGCCACCACCAGGGCGCCCACGAGCATGGCCGTCCCGTTCGCATAGACCCACATCTCGCCCTCGAACAGGAGCGCGGTGAAGACCGTGATCCCGAAGACGATGGCCACCATGGTGAACAGCGCCATCGCCACCTGCCGCCGGTGCGACGGCGCCATGACCACGCCGGCCAGCACGAACACGGCGCCCAGCACCGCGCCGGAGCCCAGTTCGATGAGCAGCGTGCCCAACACGCCGTGGCCCATCTGCCAGGCGCTGACGAACTTGGTCAGGCGCTGCGCCACAAAGGCGGCAGCGAAGGCGGCCGGCAGCAGGCAGATCCAGCGCATGAACTTGCTTTTCAACATTCGCTCTCGTTTCCTTGTATCGGTAGCGCCGGCAACGGCCTCGCCCCCCGCGCGGCGGCGTGCAGCCACCGGAGAATGTACCCAATTGTTGGCAGATCGGCCTGGCGCCCCCAGCCGATCCTCCCCATCCCCCGAATCGGTGATGGTCAAACGCAGCACCGGTGCGCACAATCATCAGCGTCCAAAGGGGGAAACCATGCGTTGGATCGTGGTGGCCATCTGTTTCGTTCCTGCCATTGCCGTTGCGGCAATGGACTCGCCGCGCGGCTCCGTGGCCCTGGTCGGCGTACTGAACCTGGCCTACCTGCTTGCATTGAGCAGCGGTGTAGGCTGGCTGGTCCAGCAGGTTGCGCAGACATCGGGGCGCTTCTCCCCCAGAACCGAAGCCGTCCTCAGCGGCGTGAGCGCCCTGGTCGTGGGGCCGCTGCTCTGGTTCGCGCTGTTTCGCTAGGGCCAGGCCCAGCCGGCCTCACCGGGCCCTTTCCGCACTGCCAATCGGGCACTGAGTGTGCCGTCCTCAGGGGCCTGTTCAAGCGATTGGCCTACACCACGCGGTGCTCGGCCCTCGGATGATGGCTGGCCGGAAATTGCAATTCGTGACGGTTGTCTCTCGGCGGGACCTGTACCCTGGCACTGCGGCGCAAGCCAGTCCGGGGGGCATGGGATTTCCCCGGGGGCGGCTTTTCTTTTGCGCGCGGGCAGACAGTGCTCGCACCAGCCTGCCGGCAGCCACGCGCCCTCTGCACCCCCCTGACCAGGATCGGAAGCCCCACGTGACAGCGTTCATGCCCTTCAGCTACAACCTTTTCCTGGTGGCAGGGTCGCTGGCCATGGCGATGTTCGCCTCCTACGTGAGCTTTGACATGGCGCGGCGTGTGCGCACCTCGCAGCGTGGCATCGGCCTGGCCTGGTGGGCCGCCGGCTCGCTGGTCATGGGCACGGGCATCTGGTCCATGCACTTCGTGGGCATGCAGGCGCTGGAGCTGCCCATTCCCGTAGGCTACTCCCCGGGGCTGACCTTCGTGTCCTGGGTGGCCGCGGTGGCGGCCTCCGGCGTGGCGCTGGAGTTGGCCAGCCGCAAGCGGCTGGACCACCCGCGCATCGTGCTCGGCGCCGTGGCCATGGGCGGGGGCATCATCGCCATGCACTACCTGGGCATGGCAGCCATGGCCATGTCGCCCGGCATCACCTGGGATGTGCCGCTGGTGGCACTGTCGGTGCTGGTGTCCGTCCTCGCGTCGGCGCTGGCGCTGCTCATCTTCAAGCTGCTGCGCCAGGTGGAGCGGCCCCGGCGCACCGGCTACCAGCTGGCAGCCTCGTTCGTGTTAGCCCTGGCGATCTGCGGCACGCACTACCTGGGCATGGCGGCTGCCAGCTTTGCCGTGGGCTCGGTGTGCCTCACCGCCGATGAACTCAGCGGCCCGGGCCTGCAGACGGCGGTGGCGATGATTGCCGGCGGCCTGCTGGTGGTCACCTTGCTCACGTCCATCCTGGATGCGCGGCTGCAGCGCGCCGCGCGCGGCGCATCGCACTCCATGCACGAGAGCAACGCCCGGCTGCAGGCCGCCAACGAAGAGCTCAAGCAACGCGCCTTCGCCGATCCGCTGACGGGCCTGCCCAACCGCCTGCTGTTCGAGGACCGCCTGGCCCAGGCCACGCGGCGGCTGGAGCGCAGCAACCACGGCGGCGTGGTCGAGCGCATGGCCGTGCTCTTCGTGGACCTGGACGGATTCAAGCCCATCAACGACTCGTTCGGGCATGCCGTGGGCGACGTGGTGATCCGCAAGGCGGCAACGCGCCTGCGCGACGAGGCGCGCGACTGCGACACCGTGGCGCGGGTGGGCGGCGACGAATTCCTCATCCTGCTCAACGACGTGGCCGATGAAGAGGCCTCCATCCGCGTGGCCCAGCGGGTGCTGGCATCGCTGTCGCAACCGTTCGAGGCAGCAGGCCGGCGCATCGAGATCTCCTGCTCCATCGGCATCGTGCTGCACCCCGGACCGGGCGAGAGCAGCAAGATCGTGGCCAATGCCGACGCTGCGATGTACGCCGCCAAGCGCGCCGGGGGCAGCTGCTACGCGCTGTTCGAGCCGCACATGGTGTCCGACGTGTCCGAGCAACTGGAACTGCAGAACGAGCTGCGCCACGCGCTGGAGCGCGGGCAACTGGCCCTGAACTACCAGCCCAAGTTCGACGGCCGGCGTGGCCAGATCAGCGGGGTCGAGGCACTGCTGCGCTGGAACCACCCGCGCCACGGCATGGTCAGCCCGCTGGTCTTCATTCCCCTGGCGGAACGCATCGGGCTCATCGGCAAGCTGGGCCAGTGGGTCATCAACGAAGCCTGCCGCCAGATTGCCGAATGGGGCCGCGACGGCCTGCGCATGCGCGTGTCGGTGAACCTCTCGGTGCACCAACTGCGCGACAAGCACCTGGTCGAGCGCATCGCCCAGACCCTGCAGGACCATGGCCTCGCAGCGTCGCAGCTGCTGTGCGAGATCACGGAGACCGTGGCCATGGAAGACATCAAGGCCGTGCAGCGCACCTTCGAGGGCCTCGGTGCCATCGGTGTCTTCCTGTCCATCGACGACTTCGGCACCGGCTACTCCAGCCTGCGCTACCTGAGCCAGTTGCCCGCCCAGCAGCTCAAGATCGACCGCAGCTTCGTGGGCGACCTGGAGCACAGCGCCAATGCGCGCGCTGTCGTGGCCGCCGTGGTGGGCCTGGCCCACGCCCTGGGCCTGCGCGTGGTGGCTGAAGGGGTGGAGACCCCGGGTCAGCGCGACATCCTGCTGGCCATGGACTGCGACGAACTGCAGGGCTTTCTCTTTGCCCGGCCCATGCCGCCCGCCGCGCTGCTGGCCTGGGCCCATGGCGCCAAGCCCGAAGGCGGCGCGGACTTCACTCCTTCGCTGGTGGGGGCGCTGTCGCCCCTGTGAAGCCGGCGGGCAGGTGCTGCGCCAGTCCTTTGAACAGGTTCTTATCCGCAGGGCGGCATTGCACGCAGCCCCCATCGCTGGCTCGCGTCCTACAAGGAACAAATGCAAGCAAGCCTATCTTTCGGGAGGCAGGCCTTCTTCACTCCTTTCAGGAAAGTCCAGACGATGGAGCACCGGCAACCCCGTGATCCCGCAGCCGAGCAGGACCGCCTCATGGCCCTGCGTGCCATGAACCTGCTGGACACGGCGCCCCTGGACACCCTCGACCAGATCACCCGCCTGGCCAGCGAGATCTTCAACATGCCGATCTCGCTCATCACCCTGGTCGATGCGCACCGCCAATGGTTCAAATCCAGCGTGGGCATGGCCGATGTGCAGGAAACCAGCCGCGACGACGCCTTCTGCGCCTGGACCATCGAGCAGCGCAACGTGTTGGTGGTGGAAGACGCCACCCGCGACCCGCGCTTTGCCGACAACGCCCTGGTGCAGGGCACTCCGCACATCGTCTTCTATGCCGGTGCGCCGCTGCTCCTCGCCAGCGGGCACGCCCTGGGCAGCCTGTGCGTCATCGACACCAAGGCACGCAGCTTCAACCGCCAGCAGCAGGGCCAACTGGCCACCCTGGCCTCGCTGGCCATGGCGCAGATCGAACTGCACCAGCGCGCCGGCCGCGTGCACGAGGTGACGCGCCTGCCCAACCGCGCCCAGCTGATGCACGACCTGCAGGACCTGCGCGCGCAATCGGCGCAGGGCACGGCCGGCGGTGGCATGGTGCTCATCGACCTCCTGGGCCACCTGCGCCTGCAGGCCGCCGTGCGCGCGGTCGGCATCGGGCGGCTGGAGCAGATCCTGCGCGAGATCGCCGCCAAACTGCGCGCCATCGTGGGCGCCGACTGGCCCATCTACCATGTGTCGGAAACGCGGTTCTGCGTTCCCCTGCGCGGGGCCGACACGGCGCAGCAGGAGCGCTTCGCGCAGCAGCTGCTGGCCGGGCTGCAGGCCCCGTTCCAGCACGGCGGCGTGGCGGTGGAGCTGACGCCCCGGGCCGGGCTCGTGGCCTACCGGCCGCACATCGAGAATGCGGCCGACGCGCTGCGCAAGGCATCCTCGGCCATGCAGGAGGCCGCTGCGCGCGGGCGTGACTACCTCTGGCACGACGACGCCTTCGACGCTGCGCACCAGCGCGCCTTCCATCTGCTGCAGGACGTTCCGGCAGGCCTGGAACAGGGCCGCTTCCGCCTGGTCTACCAGCCCAAGCTGAACCTGCGCCAGCGCACCTTCAGCGGGGTGGAGGCCCTGGCACGCTGGCAGCACCCCACCCTGGGCGACATCGCGCCAGGGGAGTTCATTGCCCTGATCGAAGGCACGCCGCTGATCCATGCCTTCACGCTATGGGTGCTGAACACCGCCATCGGCCAACTGGCGCAATGGCGTGAACAGGGCATCCAGTTGACGATGGCGTTCAACGTCTCCCCCCGCAACCTCGATGAGGCCGGTTTCGTCGAGCAGGTGCGCAAGGTCTGTGCACGCCACGGCGTGCCACCGGACAGCCTGCACATCGAGTGCACCGAAACCGCCGTGATGACCAAGCAGGAAACGCGCGACGCCCTGACCGCCTTCCAGCAGATGGGTGCGCAGATCTCTCTGGACGACTTCGGCATGGGCTACTCCAACCTCGCCTGCCTGCGCGAGCTGCCGGTGGAGATGCTCAAGCTCGACCAGTCGCTCATCAAGCCCGTGGACACCAACCCGCGCGCCTTGCACCTGGTGAAGTCGCTGGTGTTCATGGGCCACTCCCTGGGCTACCGCATGCTGGCCGAGGGCGTGGAGACCCGCGCCGTCTACGACCTGGTGGTGGAAGCCGGTTGCGACGCCATCCAGGGCTACTACCTGTCCCGCCCGCTGGAAGCGGCGGATATCCCCGGCTTCATGGCGGCACACCCCGCCCCGGCTGGGCCTGCGCTCGAGGCCGGGCACACGCAAGCCACGCTCGCCTAGCAGCACAGGTCGCTCAAGGGCCTCATTCGGCAGGGAAGACGAATTGGATCCCCAGCGCTGACAAGCGGGCGAACCTGGCTACCGTGAACCTGGCAATTGAGGGCACCACGCAGGCCCAGAAAAACGCGGTCTAGGATCGATATGCGCGATATGGGTCCAGAACGGGTTCAGCGATCTGAATGAGATCCGCCGGGCAAGAAAAAAGCCCTGCAAATCAATGACTTGCAGGGCTCTATCTTGGCGGAAACGGAGGGATTCGAACCCTCGATGAGGCTCTACACCCCATACTCCCTTAGCAGGGGAGCACCTTCGGCCACTCGGTCACGTTTCCAATCCCGCTATTATGCCCCATTTTCGGGGCGCTTCAGCCGAGTTGGGGGCCTAATGCCGCTCAGGCGGCCGGCTGGTCCAGCTCGAAGGCCTTGTGCAGGGCACGCACGGCCAGCTCGACGTACTTTTCGTCGATCACGACCGAGGTCTTGATTTCCGAGGTGGAGATCATCTGGATGTTGATGCCCTCTTCGCTCAGCACGCGGAACATCTTGCTGGCCACGCCAACGTGGCTGCGCATGCCGATGCCGACGATGCTCACCTTGCAGATCTTGGCGTCGCCGACGACTTCCTGCGCGCCCAGCTCGGGCACGACCTTTTCCTTGAGCAGGTCCACGGTGCGCGCGTAGTCGCCGCGGTTCACCGTGAAGCTGAAGTCGGTCTTGCCGTCCTTGCTCAGGTTCTGGATGATCACGTCGACTTCGATGTTGGCATCGGCCACGGCGCCCAGGATCTGGTAGGCGATGCCTGGCTTGTCGGGCACGCCCAGCACGGAGATCTTGGCCTCGTCGCGGTTGAATGCGATGCCGGATACAACGGCTTGTTCCATTTTTTCGTCTTCCTCAAAAGTGATCAGCGTGCCGGACTTGGCTTCTTCGTTGATGTCGATGTCCCAGGGCGTGAAGCTCGACAGCACGCGCATGGGCACCTTGTACTTGCCTGCGAATTCCACGGAGCGGATCTGCAGCACCTTGCTGCCCAGGCTGGCCATCTCCAGCATCTCTTCGAAGCTGACGGTGTGCAGGCGGCGCGCTTCGGGCACGACGCGGGGGTCGGTGGTGTACACGCCGTCCACGTCGGTGTAGATCAGGCACTCGTCGGCCTTCATCGCGGCGGCCACTGCAACGGCGGAAGTGTCCGAACCACCACGGCCCAGCGTGGTGATGTTGCCTTCGTCATCGATACCCTGGAAACCCGTGACGATCACGACCTTGCCCTGGGCCAGGTCGGCACGCACGCGCTGGTCGTCGATGGATTCGATGCGGGCCTTGGTGTAGCTGCTGTCGGTGCGAATCGGTACCTGCCAGCCGGCATAGCTCACCGAGCCCATGCCTTCGGTCTGCAGCGCAATCGCCAGAAGGGCCGAGGAGGCCTGCTCGCCGGTGGCGGCCAGCATGTCCAGCTCGCGGTTGTAGGCCTCGGTGGCGCGCGGGGGTGCCAGTTCCTTGGCCAGGGCGAGCAGGCGGTTGGTTTCGCCACTCATGGCGCTGGGCACGACCACCAGTTGGTGGCCTGCGCGGGCCCACTTGGCCACGCGCTTGGCGACGTTGCGGATGCGCTCCGGAGAGCCCATCGACGTGCCGCCGTATTTGTGAACGATCAATGCCATTGGATTTCTGGGGTGACGAAACACGTGCCACGGCGCCGGTTGGACACTGTTTTGGCGCGCCGCCGTTGATTTCGTGCAGATGGGAAAGCAGGGCCCGGCCCGTGTTGGCTGCAGAAACCGGGGCCGGTTTCATCAGGGCGACACGGATCAGTCCCCAGGGACCAAAACCTGGGGATTGTACCAATCGAGCCCGCCCTCCACGCGCACCACGAATCCGGTCCCCACCTTGATGCGGATGCGGTGCCCGCGCGTGGTGCAGGCGCGCACCTGGTCCAGCAGCTCGGCCAGTTGCGCGGCACTGGGCGTGGTGCGGTGCACGCTGCGCAGCCAGTGGCGCAGCACATTGGCCTGGCGGGCACGGGTAAGGGCCTGCAAGGCCGCCAGCTGCGGCGGGGTGCCCACCTGGGCGAGGTCGGCCATGGCCACCTCGTCGAGCAGTTCGCTGGCCTGCGCCGCATTGGCAGCCGAGCGGGCAAAGGTATCGCGGAACGCGGGGAACGCGGCTTCGAGCACCGGCAGGACCTGTGCACGGATGCGGTTGCGCGTGTAGTGCAGATCGGCGTTGGTGGGATCTTCCACCCAGGGCTCGCCCTGCGCCCGCAGCCAGCCACGCACGGCCTGGCCGGGCACCTGCAGCAGCGGGCGGTGCCAGGGCAGACCCACACGCTGCCACTGCGCAGGCATGGAGGCCAGGCCCGCCACGCCGGCGCCGCGCGACAGGGCCAGCAGCAGCGTCTCCACCTGGTCATCGGCATGCTGGGCCAGTGCGACCGTTGCGATGCCGGCCATGGCGGGGACTGTCTGCAGCGCCGCATCCAGCGCTGCATAGCGGCCCTGGCGCGCAGCATCCTCGGGGCTCTGGCCAGGCGCCGGCCGGGCGTCGATGCGCTGCACAACCAGCGGCACGGCCAGGCGCGCGCACAGGTCCGCGCAGTGGCGCTCGAAACCGTCTGCCGCCGCCTGCAGCCCATGGTGCACATGGATGGCGCGCACCTGCCCCGGCCAGCGGCGTGCGCAGGCCAGCACCAGGGCCGTCGAATCCGCGCCACCGCTCAGCCCCACGGCCAGCGGCAAAGCGGGCGCAAAGGCCGCCATGGCGGCGTCGAAAGACTGGGTCATGCGCAGAGCCCCCGTGCCCCGCCTGCAGGTGGCAGGGCATGATGAACGGAGGTTGCGGGCAGGCAGCACATGGCTGCCGATTATCGCGGTGCCTCAGTGTTGCTGCGGCCCAGACAGCCGGGCCGCGCCCTGGGCGCCGCCATCGGCCGACAGCCTGAAGGTGCCCACCACCTCCGACAGGCGCACCGACTGGTCCTTGAGGCTCTGCGCCGCCGCAGCGCTCTCTTCCACCAGGGCAGCATTCTGCTGCGTCATCTGGTCCAGGTGCGACACGGCCTGGCCCACCTCGTTGATGCTGGTGCTCTGCTCATTGGTCGAGGCGGTGATCTCGGCCATGATGTCCGTCACGCGCTGCACCGAGTTGACGATGTCGGTCATGGTGGCGCCGGCGTCGTGCACCAGGCGCGAGCCATTCTCCACCCGCTCCACCGAGGCGCTGATGAGCTGCTTGATCTCGCGCGCGGCCTCGGCGCTGCGGCTGGCCAGGCTGCGCACCTCGCTGGCCACCACGGCAAACCCACGGCCCTGCTCGCCCGCACGCGCCGCTTCCACGGCGGCATTGAGCGCCAGGATATTGGTCTGGAAGGCGATGGAGTCGATGGTGCCGATGATGTCGTTGATCTTGCGCGATGCGGCGTTGATCTCGTCCATGGTGGTCACCACATTGCCCACCACCGTGCCACCGTGCTGGGCCACGCTGGCGGCCTGGCCCACGAGCTGGTTGGCCTGGCGCGCGGCATCGGCGTTGTGGCGCACGGTCTCGGTTAGTTGCTGCATCGAGGCCGAGGTTTCCTCCAGGCTCGATGCGGTGAGCTCCGTGCGCCCGCTCAGGTCATGGTTGCCGGTGGCGATCTCCTCGGCCGCCACGCGCACCGAGTTGCTGGCATCGCGGATCTGCGACAGCACGCCCGACAACTTGCCCGCAAAGCTGTTGAAGCTGGCCGCGATCTGTGCCAGTTCGTCCTCGCCCTGCGCATCGATGCGGCGCGACAGGTCGCCGCCACCCGCGCCGATCTCGTGCATGGCGTCGCGCACCAGGGTCAGCTGGCGCAAGCGCCGCGACAGGATGCCCGCCAGCACCACCAGGGCCACCAGCAGCACCACGATGCCCGCGCCCAGCGACACCCCCAGCATGGTGCGGATGGCAGCCAGCGCCTCGCCCCGGTCCAGCGCAATCGCCAGCAGCCATGGTGTGCCGGTCACAGGCGCCACGGTGAGCAGCATGGCCCGGCCCTGCAGGTCCACGGCGTTGAGGTCGGCGCGCTTGGCCATGTCGGCCAGGGCGCTCGCCGTGAGCGAAGGGGCGAGGTCGGTCGCGGGCTTCAGGGCCAGCTTCACTTCGGGGTGGGCGATGATGTTGCCATCGCTCCCCACCAGAAACGCATAGCTCGCGGGCGTGGGCTTGATCGATGCCACATTGGCCACCACCGCCGACAGCGAGACATCGCCCGCCATCACGGCCTTCACGCCGCTGCCCTCGCGTGCGGCCTTGGCGAAGGTGACCACCAGGCCGGCGCCACCCGCGTCGGCATACGGTGCCGTGAGGATGGTGGCCTGCGCCTCGGCCGCCTGTTTGTACCAGGGGCGCGAGGTGGGGTCGTAGTCGGGCGGCAGGTTCTGCTTTTCCGAGAACACCGTGCGCTTGTCGGCATAGCCGAAATAGGTGGTGAGGAAGTTGCCGGCCTTGGCCAGCATCAGCAGCGGCTTGGCGGCCTCGGCATCGTCGAGCGCGGCGGCGGCCGACTCGACCACCATGGCCTTGCCGCGCGCCCAGTCGCGCAGGGTCTCGATGTGGCTGTGGGCCAGGGCCTGCGACTGCGCCGTGAGCGACGCATAGGCCTGGGACCGGGCCGTGAGGTAGTTGGCCACCGTCAGGGCCAAGAGCCCCGCCACCAGGCAGGCGATGGAGACCAGAAGGATCTGGCCCTTGAGAGTCTTCAGGAACGACATGCTGCCCCCTTCGAATCACCCGCCCCCGAACGGACGGCGACCAGTCATGCTACATCCGGTTACGGTCGCGGCGCCAGAGGGTTGGCACGCCCAGGCTGCCACAGGCGTAAAAACAACAACGGCCCGCGAGGGGCCGTTGGAGGGGAGGCGTTGGCAGCCGGGCGCTCAGCGCGCATCCGCCTTGGTATCGCTGAAGCGACCATAGCTCTGCAGGCGCTCGTAGCGGCGCTCCAGCAGGTCCTTGGTTTTCAAATCCGCCACCTGGCGGAAGGCATCGCCCAGCGCACGCTTCAAGAAGGCCGCCATCTGCTTGTGGTCGCGGTGACCGCCGCCCACCGGCTCGTTCACGATCTTGTCCACCAGGCCCAGGGCCTTGAGGCGGTGGGCGGTGATGCCCAGCGCATCGGCCGCGTCCTGGGCCTTCTCGCTGGTCTTCCAGAGAATGGAGGCACAGCCCTCGGGGCTGATCACGGAGTAGATGGCGTACTGCAGCATCACCACCTGGTCGGCCACGCTGATGGCCAGCGCGCCGCCGGAGCCGCCTTCGCCGATGATGGTGGTGATGATGGGCACTTCCAGCTGCGCCATCTCGAAGATGTTGCGGCCGATGGCCTCGGACTGGCCGCGCTCCTCGGCGTCGATGCCAGGGTAGGCGCCGGGCGTGTCCACGAAGGTGAACACCGGCAGCTTGAATTTCTCGGCCGTCTTCATCAGGCGCAGGGCCTTGCGGTAGCCCTCGGGCTTGCTCATGCCGAAGTTGCGCATCGCGCGCTCCTTGGTGTCGCGCCCCTTCTGGTGGCCCAGCACCATGCAGGCATGGCCATTGAAGCGCGCCAGCCCCCCCACGATGGACAGATCGTCCGCGTAGTGGCGGTCACCGTGCAGCTCCACGAAGTCGGTGAAGATGTCACGCACGTAGTCGAGCGTGTAGGGGCGCTCGGGGTGGCGGGCGATCTTGGTGATCTGCCAGGGCGTGAGCTCGGCGTAGATGTCCTTGGTGAGCTGCTGGCTCTTCTTGCTCAGCTGGTCGATCTCTTCCGAGATGTCGACGGCGCTCTCGGTCTGCACGTAGCGCAGTTCTTCGATTTTGGTTTCGAGTTCGGCAATCGGCTGCTCGAAATCCAGAAAGGTCTTTTTCGCCAACGTTGTTCTCCTTGGGTCGCGCCGGAAGGCGGCGTGCCATGAATGAGGCACGCACTGTAACCGACGCGTTACGAGTTTGGTTTGACGCCTGTCTAAATAAAAACTATCCACTGCGCAGCGCTTGTTTCGCCACCGTTTGCCTGCGGCAACGGCCCACTGCAAGGCCACTTTGCGAGGCCACCCCGCCGAAACGGTGGCGCCTTGGCTTGGCTCATACCGCCACGACGGGCTGCGGATCCATGGAGCGCCAAATATACCAAGTCGCCACACTCGCCCACGGCCGCCAGGCCTCGGCAACTTCGCGGGCTTCGCTGCGGCTCACCGTTTCGCCCGAGAAGTAGTTGTGGCTGATGCCGCTGATCAGCCCCGGGTCGTCCAGGGGCAGGACATTGGGGCGCATCAGGTAGAAGATCAGGAACATCTCGGCCGTCCAGCGGCCGATGCCGCGAATCGCCACCAGCTCGGCGATGATGGCCTCGTCGTCCATCGACGCCCAATCCTTCACATGCAGCTTGCCGCCGTCGAAGTGCAGTGCCAGGTCCACCAGGTAGTCCACCTTGCGCGCCGACAGGCCGGCCGCGCGCATGTCGTCCACCTTGAGCTTGAGCACGTTGGACGGCTTCATGCTGCGCGGCAGTTTGGAGAAGCGCTCCCACACAGCCTGGGCGGCCTGGGCCGAAACCTGTTGGCCCACGATGGAGCGCGCCAGCGTGGTGAAGGCATCACGCCGTGTCTGCAGTGCGGCGTCGCCGAACTGCGGGATCAGGCGCTTCATCACCCGGTCCTTCTTCATCAGGTGCTTGCAGGCCTCGGCCCAGTAGGTGGGCGTGGAAACGACCACGGACTTGGCAGGGGCCGCAGCAGACGACGATGCGGCGGCAGCAGCGGATACAAAGGCCGCGGCAGCGGCGGCGACTTCGGGGGCCAACAGTTCTTCTTTAGCCATTTTTTTGCTTACCGCAGCCATGTTTGTTGTTCTTCTTGGGGTCTTGTTCGTTCATTCGTCGGTCGTTCGGGAGCATGCGGTTCTTGCTTGTTTTCAACTGTCTATCTGTCTGTCTATCTATCGGGTCTGGCTGTCGCTTACTGGGCGGCTTCCCAGGTGGTGCCGGCAGCGGAATCCTTGAGCACGATGCCCTTGGCCAGCAGCGCCTGGCGGATGCGGTCCGCCTCGGCAAAATTCTTCGCGGCCTTGGCAGCGGCGCGCGCAACGATCTGCTGGGCGATGGCGGCCTCGTCCAGCCCGGCACCTGCCTGCAAAAAGGCCTGTGGATCACCCTGCAGCACGCCCAGGCAAGCGCCCAGGGCCTTGAGCAGGCCGGCCAATTCGGGCGAACGGGTCTTGTTCACCTCGCCCGCCAACTCGAACAGCACAGCCATGGCTTCGGGCGTGCCGAAATCCTCGTCCATCGCGGTCTTGAAGCGCGCGGCATAGGGGTCGGCCCAGTCGATGGCCGCCACCGGGGCCGGTGCCACCAGGCTCAGTGCGGTGTACAGGCGCTTCAGGGCGTTGCGGGCATCGTCCAGGTGGGCATCGCTGTAGTTCAGCGCGCTGCGGTAGTGGGCGCGCACGATGAAAAAGCGCACCGTCTCGGGGTCGTACTTCGCCAGCACCTCGCGGATGGTGAAGAAGTTGCCGAGCGACTTGCTCATCTTCTCGTTGTCCACACGCACGAAGCCGTTGTGCACCCAGAACTTCGCCAGCGGCTTGCCATTGGCACCTTCGCTCTGGGCGATCTCGTTCTCGTGGTGCGGGAACTGCAGGTCCATGCCGCCACCGTGGATGTCGAAGGTCTCGCCCAGCGTGGCGCCGCACATGGCCGAGCACTCGATGTGCCAGCCGGGGCGGCCCGAGCCGAATGCGCTGTCCCACTTGGCTTGTGGCGGCTCTTCGGGCTTGGAGGCCTTCCACAGCACGAAATCGAGCGGGTCTTCCTTGCCATCGAGCACGGCCACGCGCTCGCCGGCGCGCAGCTCGTCGATGGACTTGCCCGAGAGCTTGCCGTAGCCGTCGAACTTGCGCACGGAGTAGTTCACGTCGCCGTTGCTGGCGCGGTAGGCCAGGCCCTTGGCCTCCAGCGTGCCGATGAGCGCAAGCATCTGCGGCACGTATTCGGTGGCGCGCGGCTCGATGGAGGGCGGCTCGATGCCCAGGGCCGCGATGTCGGTGTGCATGGCGGCGATCATCTCGTCCGTGAGTTCGCGGATGGTGATGCCGCGCTCCAGCGCGCGCTTGATGATCTTGTCGTCGATGTCGGTGATGTTGCGCACGTAGGTCACGCGCAGGCCGCTGGCACGGAGCCAGCGCTGCACCACGTCGAACGCCATCATCATGCGGGCGTGGCCGATATGACACAGGTCGTAAATGGTCATGCCGCACACATACATGCGCACATGGCCAGGTTCGAGCGGGGAAAAGTTCTCCAATTCACGCGAAAGCGTGTTGTAGATGCGCAGACTCATGGGATGTCAGTAGGGGAAATCGGCGGGGGGTGCGGGTGAAGCCCGTTCACCCGGCAGCAGCCAGGGGGAACCGGCCCCCTCTTGGGGGTGCGTTCGTCAGCGAACGCCCATCGAAATCACCAGCGGCAACAGCGCACCGTCATGACCACCCCCTCAGCTACAATCCGCCGCAGTATAAGCCCCGCCGGGGTCCGACGCTGTCAAACACCTTCCATAACCTCATGAAGCAAGTCCGCCGCACCCTCCCCCGACTCCTGCGCCTGCTGGCCCTGACCGCCGCAGTGAGCGCCGGCTTTGCGGCGCACGCGGCGGACGACTACGCCGACATCACGCAATTGCTCAGGGCCGGCAAGGCAGGCGAGGCCCTGGCCAAGGCCGACCAGCGCCTGGCCGCCAGCCCGCGCGACCCGCAGCTGCGCTTTCTGCGCGGCGTGGCCCAGTCCGACTCGGGCAAGCCCGCCGACGCCATTGCCACCTTCACCAAGCTGACCGAGGAATACCCCGAGCTGCCCGAGCCCTACAACAACCTGGCCGTGCTCTACGCCAACCAGAACCAGCTGGACAAGGCCCGAACCGCGCTGGAAATGGCGATCCGCACCAACCCCAGCTACGCCACCGCGCACGAAAACCTGGGCGACATCTACGCCAAGCTGGCCAGCCAGGCCTACAACAAGGCGCTGCAGCTCGACGCCACCAACGCCAACTCCGTCAAGCCCAAGCTGGCGCTGATCCGCGAACTGTTCTCGGCCGACCCGGCCGGCAAGCGCCCCGCCGCTGCCGCACCGGCGCCTGCCGTGGTCGCCACGCAGCGCCCGGCACCCACACCTGCGCCCGCTGCGGCGCCCACCCCGGCCCCGGCAGCACCCGCTCCAGCCCCTGCCGCCGCAGCGCCAACGCCCGCGCCAGCCCCCGCGGCTGCCGCCCCGGCACCAGCAGCAGCGCCAGCAGCCGCATCGGCCTCCGCCTCCACCCAGGATGTCACCGCTGCCGTGCAGGCCTGGGCCGCGGCCTGGGCCGCCAAGGACATGAAGGCCTACCTGGCCGCCTACGACAAGGACTTCGACCCGCCAGGCCGCCTGACCCGTGCCGCCTGGGAGAAGGAGCGCGAATCGCGCATCGTCGGCAAGTCCAAGATCGCGGTGCAGGTCTCCGACATCACCGTGAGCGTGAGCGGCAACAAGGCCACGGCGCGCTTTCGCCAGGCCTACAGCGCCGATGCGCTCAACGTGACCAGCCGCAAGACGCTGGACCTGGTGCAGAACGGCGGCCGTTGGGCCATCGTGCGGGAATCCACCGGCGGCTGATGGGCGTGCACGACATGGCGACGGCGCCCACCACCGCGTGGGCTGGCGGGCATTGCGCCACCAGCCCCTGAGCGAAGCACGGACATGATGGTGGAGCCGTCCCTCTGGGGCCGCCGCACGGCGGCCGTTGTCATTGCCATGGCCTGCACGGCGCAGGCCCTGCCCGCCTTCGCGCAAAACCCGCAGGCACGCATGCGCAATGGCGCTGCGGCCAAGCCCGCAAAGGCCCCCGAGGCGCTGCGCGACGGCCAGGCCGAAACGCGCCTGCTCGAGGTCTACCAGCTCACCAGTGAAGGCCGTGGCCGCGAGGCCCTGGCCCGCGCCGAGAGCCTGGCGCGCGACTACCCCAACTTCCAGCTCGCGCAACTGGCCCTCGGTGACCTGCTCAACGCCCGCGTGCGCCCGGTGCGCAAGCTCGGTGACGTGCCCGAGGGCGACGCCGCGCGCGCCCCCGAAGCCGGCGGCATGCTCGACGAGCTGCGCACCGAATCGCTGCAGCGCGTGCAGGCGCACAAGCACCGGCCGGGCGCAGACCGCATCCCGGCCCAGTTCCTGGAGCTGTCCTCGCGCTCGCGCCATGCGATCGCCATCGACGCATCGCGCTCGCGCCTGTACCTGTTCGAGAACACGGACAAGGGCCTGCAACTGGTGGCCGACTACTACGCCTCGGTCGGCAAGCTCGGTATCGAAAAGCTGGTCGAAGGCGACCAGCGCACGCCGCTGGGCGTCTACTTCATCACCAGCCGCCTGGACCCCGCCACGCTCAAGGACTTCTACGGCGCCGGGGCCCTGCCCATCAACTACCCCAACCCGCTGGACCAGAGCCGCGGCAAGACCGGCAGCGGCATCTGGCTGCATGGCACGCCGCCCGACCAGTTCGCGCGCGCGCCGCTGGCCACCGATGGCTGCGTAGTGCTGGCCAACCCTGACCTCGAACGCATCCTGCGCCAGGTGGAGCCCCGCTCCACGCCCGTGGTCATCGCCCGCCAGTTGCAGTGGGTGACCGCGCACAGCGTGCAGGCCGAGCGCAAGGCCTTCGAGGCCGTGCTCAACGCCTGGCGCAGCGCCAAGTCGCAAGGCGACATGGCCCGGCTGACCAGCTTCTA
Source organism: Acidovorax sp. GW458-11-26-14-TSB4 (assembly GCF_059423865.1). NCBI lineage: Bacteria > Pseudomonadati > Pseudomonadota > Betaproteobacteria > Burkholderiales > Comamonadaceae > Acidovorax > Acidovorax sp. GW458-11-26-14-TSB4. The sequence goes on along the minus strand of NZ_JBWKYR010000017.1, from coordinate 15,603 downwards.
TGCCCCCGACTTCCAGAGCTACCGGCAAAAGCCCCTGGCCGAATGGACCAGCGTGCTGCAGGCCGAGTCGCGCGCCCTCAAGGGCCGGGAGATACAGCTCAAGGACAGGTCTTACCTGCGCTGGACAGACGCGGCCGACACCATGGTGGTAACGTTCGGCGAAGTCGCCGAAGGCGCACGCACCGGCCCCGTCAAGCGCCAGTACTGGAAACGCAAGGGCCAGCAATGGCAAATATTCTTTGAAGGAGTGATTGGATGATTTCCAAGAGAAACGCGGCCCTGTCGCTGGCCGGCATGGCACTGTCGGCCCTGGTTGGCCTGTCCCCCGCCCAGGCGCAGGATGCCCCCAAGGTCAAGCTGGCCACCTCCATGGGCGACATCGTGCTGCAGCTCGACCCCGCCAAGGCCCCCAAGTCGGTCGAGAACTTCCTGGCCTACGTAAACGCCAAGCACTACGACGGCACCATCTTCCACCGCGTGATCAACAACTTCATGATCCAGGGCGGCGGCTTCACGCCCGACATGAAGCAAAAGCCCACCAACCCGCCCATTCCGCTGGAAGCCAAGAACGGCCTGAAAAACGACCTTTACACGGTGGCCATGGCGCGCACCCCCAACCCCAACTCGGCCACCGCGCAGTTCTTCATCAACGTGAAGAACAATGATTTCCTCAATGCGGCCAACAGCCCCGATGGCAACGGCTATGCCGTGTTTGGCAAGGTCATCAGCGGCACCGAAGTCGTCGACAAGATCAAGGCCGTGCCCACCGCCGGTGCCGATGTCCCAACCACGCAGGTCGTCATCACCTCCGCCACGGTCGTGAAGTAAGCCCTTTCCACCCCCTCTGAAGAAAGCATTGCCCATGAGCAACCCCCAAGTCGAACTGCACATCGCCGGCTACGGCGTCATCACCCTCGAACTCGACGCCGACAAGGCTCCCAAGTCGACCGAGAACTTCCTGGCCTACGTGAACAAGGGCCACTACAACAACACCATCTTCCACCGCGTGATCCCCGGCTTCATGGTCCAGGGCGGCGGCTTCGAGCCCGGCATGTCGCAAAAGCCCAGCGATGCCCCGATCCAGAATGAAGCCAACAACGGCCTGAAGAACGCCAACTACACCGTGGCCATGGCCCGCACGAGCGACCCGCACTCTGCGACCGCCCAGTTCTTCATCAACGTGGCTGACAACGGCTTCCTGAACCACACTGCCCCCTCGGCCCAGGGCTGGGGCTACGCCGTGTTCGGCAAGGTCATCTCGGGCACCGACGTGGTGGACAAGATCAAGGCCGTGAAGACCGGCCGCAAGGGCTTCCATGACGACGTGCCGAAGGAAGACGTGATCATCGAAAAGGCTGTGGCCCTGTAATCACAAGCGCCAGCAGCGTCACCCCGTGACCACGACCGTGCCCCGGTTCGAGGAGCTGATCGCTCCCTCGGGCTGGCGCACGGTCGAATTCATTTCGGACCTGCACCTTCAGGGCAGCGAGCCCGCCACGGTGGCCGCATTCCACCATTACCTGCGAACCACCCCGGCCGATGCCCTGTTTATCCTGGGCGACCTGTTCGAGGTCTGGGTGGGCGACGACGCCATCGACGAGCCCGGCAGCTTCGAGGCCGAGGGCTGCGCCGCCCTCTTCGCCGCCTCGCAGCGCCTGCCGCTGTACTTCATGCACGGCAACCGCGACTTCCTGGCCGGCCCGGCCTTTCTGCAGCGCACAGGCATGACCGGGCTGGCCGACCCCACGGTGCTGGTCTTTGGCGGCCAGCGCATGGTGCTCAGCCATGGCGACCTGCTGTGCCTGGACGATGTGGACTACCAGCGCTTTCGCGTTCAGGCGCGCAGCAGCGCCTGGCAGCAGGCCTTTCTGGCCCAGCCCCTGGCCACACGCCGCACCCAGGCGCGCGGCATCCGGCAGGAGAGCGAGAACAAGAAGCAGTCGGGCGCGACATATGCCGACCTGGACGCCCCCGCCTCCATCGCCTGGCTGCAGGCCGCGAATGCCGGCACGCTGGTGCACGGCCACACCCATCGGCCTGCCGAGCACACCCTCGCGCCCGGCCTTACCCGCGTGGTGCTCAGCGACTGGGATGCCGCCGCATTGCCCCCGCGGTTGGAAACATTGCGTTTATCGGATGCGGGCTTGGAACGGATCGCCCTCACCCCCAGTTAGCAGGTGTCCTGAATTCCAAGCGCATGCCTTTCTTGGCATGCTCTGACACCATGCCCCCCATCCTCAATCGGCTTTGGCGCCGTGTGCGCACCACCGTCGCTCCCGTGCCCGACATCTCGGCCACGCTCTGGCTCGATACACTGCAGCGCTACCCCTTCCTGGCCGCGCTGTCGCTGCACGACCAGTCCAAGCTGCGCGCGCTCGCCGCCCTCTTCCTGCACGACAAGCGCTTCCACGGCGCGCATGGCCTGGAAGTGACGGACGCCATGGCCATCGACATCGCCGCGCAGGCCTGTCTGCCCCTGCTGCACTGGGGCGATCCGGCCAAGGCGCTCGCCTGGTACGACGATTTCGTGGGCATCGTGCTGCACCCCGGCGAGGCCGTGGCCAGGCGGCAGACCGTGGACGAGGCCGGTGTAGTGCACGAACATGAACAGGTGCTGCTGGGCGAGGCCATGGACCGCGGGCCCATCATGCTCAGTTGGGAGCACGCCTCCAACGGCCGCGAGAACACCGAGCGCGGCACCAACGTGGTGGTGCACGAGTTCGTGCACAAGCTCGATATGCGTGGTGGCCGCGAACCCAACGGCTGCCCGCCCCTGCCTGCCGGCTTCATGGGCACGCGCACCGGCCGCGGCGCGTACGAAGCCTGGTGGAACGCCTGGGAGCCGGCCTACGAGGACTTCCGCGAGGCCGTCATCAAGGCCGAGCGTTTCGGCGCCCCGATGCCCTGGCTGGATGCCTACGGGGCCACCTCGCCATCGGAATTCTTTGCCGTGGCCTGCGAGGCCTACTTCGTCAACCGCGCGCGCTTCGCGCAGGAGTTTGCGGGGCTGGTGCCGGTGCTGGATGCATTTTTCCGCCCCAAAGAGGTGCGCTGAATCACAGACTCCTGAAGAGCTCCTTGTTGGAATAGCCCTTGTCTCAACGCTTGCTTCCTCGCAACAAAACGTTACACGAAATGCAAGGGACGCAATAAAGCGCCGCGGCCTCGCCCCGCGCGACAAGAACCGATATCCAACCTTGGGAGAATTCATGCCAGACACCGCCCTCAACGAACGACTGCAACGCATCGGCCTGCTGGCCGCTTTGGTGGTTCCCATGCTCACCGCCTGCGGAGGCAGCTCTGGCGACTCGGGTGAACCACCCGCCCCACCGCCGCCTCCAGCCCCCGCCACCGCCGTGTCGCTGCTGGCCGGCAACCCAATTGGCGATGGCAACCAGGATGGCGCCAGCAAAAACTCCGCAAGCTTCAGCACGCGGGTCGCGGGACTGGCCCTGGGCCCTTCGGGCGAAGTGCTCATCGCCGACACCGGCAACAACCTGATCCGCAAGCTCAGCGCCAACCAGGAACAGGTCAGCACCCTGGCCGGCGGCACGGGTCCTGGCGCGTTCAACGCCCCCACCGCAGTGGCCGTGGACGCCGCCGGAAACACCTATGTGGCAGACACCGGGAACCACCTGGTGCGCAAGATCACCCCAGCGGGCGCCGTCACCACCCTGGCAGGCCAGGCAGGGGTCTGCGCCAACCAGGATGGCGCAGGCACCAGCGCCACGCTCTGCAGCCCCACCAGCATCGCCGTGGACAAGGCCGGCAGCGTGTATGTGGCGGAAGCCACCGGCCGCTTTGATTCGTCGGGCACGGACCCCGCTCTGTCGGGACGGATCCGCAAGATCACGGCCAATGGCACAGTCAGCACCCTGGTCGGCCAGGCCAGCCAGAGCCCCTCGAACATGGGCTACGGCTTCACGGCCTACAAGCCCCTGCTCCTGGCAACCGATTCTGCGGGAACCCTCTATTCGGCAGACTCCAACGACCAGGTGATCCGAAAATACAATGCGGATGGTCAAGCCACTGTGGTGTCTGGTGGCAGGTTCCGCAATATCAGGGCCATCGCCTTCGACCCGGCGGATCGTCTGTTCGTTCTGGACAACGTTGTGGACAGCTCGTCGACCACCGTGTTTGGCGTCATCAACCAACCATCCATCCACCGTATCGGCAGCGATGGCAGCGTCACGACCCTGGTCCGTTCCCAGTTCGCATGTTCCACCTTCGCCGTGAGTGACCTGTGCCAGCCTCTCGCCATGGTGGCCAAGGCCGACGGCCAACTCCTGGTGGCCGAACGCAGCTACGGCCGCGACAGGCTCAACCCCTTCCTGCAGTTGCGCAGCTACACCGAGCAGGGCACGTACACGGTGGCCGCAGGCCCCGTGGCCTCCACGGGCACCAACGATGCGCAGGGCGCCGATGCACGCTTTGACAACCCCTGGTCGCTGGTCGCCAGTCCATCGGGCACCCTGTATGTGCGCGACAAGGGCAACGGCACCATCCGCACGGTGCAGGCCGATGGGCAGGTACGCACCCTGGGCCAGCCCGGCGGGCAGTGCACTGCGCTCACCGGCCTCGCGAGCGAACTGCTGACCCGCGAATTCGCCCTGGCCACTGATGGCGCAGGCAACCTCTACTCGTACATCGACTCGCGCATCCTGAAGATGGGCAGCAACAAGTGCGAGGTCGTTCTCCTGGCAGACCTGAAACCGCTGATGAACCGCTTCCTCTCCAATGCCCTGACCGGCATTGCGGCGGACACGGCGGGCAACGTCTATGTGTCCGCCTACCTGGGTGCCATCTACAAGGTCGATACCAAGGGGACGGCCACCCTGTTTGCGGGTACCGAAGGCACGGTGGGGCACCGGGATGGCGCAGGCCAGGCCGCACAATTCGCGTGGCTGGGCCAAATGGCCACCGATGCGGCGGGCAACGTCTACGTGGTCGATGGCCTGTACTACAGCGCCAAGCTGGGCCCGACCATCCGCAAGATCACGCCAGAAGGCGTGGTCACCACGCTGGCTGGCAACCCCAATGCCGCACCCGGCTACGCCGACGGCGTTGGCGCAGCCGCACTGTTCTCGGTGGACTGGCGAGAATCGCTCAAAACAGCCAGCCTTGCGGTGGACAAGAACGGCAACGTGTATGTCTCCGACCCCGCCAACAGCGTGATCCGCAAGATCACCCCTGCCGGCCAGGTCAGTACCCTGGTGGGCCAGGTGGGACGCAAGGGATTCGCCGCGGGTGATCTGCCAGGCGTGATCAACCGCCCCGGTGGCATCGCCATCCGTGATTCCGTGCTGTACGCCAGCATCGCGAATGCGGTGATCCAGGTCAAGCTGCCCTGATCGATCCCGGGGGATAGCAAGGCCCTCGGACTCCGTGCTCTGGCACGTGGTCCGAGGGCTTTTTTGCTCAGGCCTGCCAAACCCCGAACCCGGCCGAGCGCAGATCAATGCCGATTTCGATCTCGCGGTCCACCGCGTCCTGGTAGCGCATGGGGTTGAAGCCCTCGTACAGATCGGGCAACAGCCGCAGCCCATACTGCAGCACGAAGCGGTTGGCCTGGATGCCGGCCTTGTGCTTGTCGAAGCGCACATCCGGGTCCAGCCCGGTCATGCCCACGTACACGCAGGGCTTGCCCTCGATGTAGTTCGGGTTGCACCTGCGGAACTTGCGCTCGCTCAGCACCGCCATGGAGGGCTCCACGACGTAGACGTTGTGATGGGGTTTGGGCATGGGTTGGGGGCGCCCCGGCCAAGCACCCTGGGCAAGGTACCCACTGTAAAACCAAATCGGCGCATTTGCAGCCACCGGGCCTGTGGGCAAACATGGGCACACTGACGGCCATTGGCCAAGAGGCTGGGACAAGGCCTCTTAACAAGTCGTTAATCCCCTCGGACGATGATCGAAGCCCAGCGCGGGAGCCCCCGGGCTCCGTCCGTGGCAACGCAACCAGGAAAAATTCCGTGCACCTCCTCCTCGTCGAAGACGACGACATGCTCGCCGAAGCCGTGTGCGATGCAGCGCACCAGAACGCCTGGCGCATCGACCGGGTATGCGACGCGGCGGGCGCGCGGCTGGCGCTGGTGGACCATGCCTACGGAGCGGTGCTGCTGGACCTGGGGCTGCCGCGCGAGTCGGGTCTTACCGTGCTCAAGGCCATGCGCGCCCGCTACGACGTGACGCCGGTGCTGATCCTCACCGCGCGCGGGCAGCTGAGCGAGCGCATCCTGGGGCTCGATGCCGGGGCGGACGACTACATGATCAAGCCCTTCCAGGTCGATGAGCTGTGGGCACGGGTGCGCGCGGTGGTGCGGCGCACGCAGGGGCGGGTGGTGCCGGTCTTCAAGTACCGGGACATCGAACTCGACCGCAGCAAGCGGCTGGTGCTGCGCGGCGGCGAGCGCGTGGCACTGAGCAGCCACGAGTACCGCACGCTGCTGGCCCTGCTGGAGCGCCCGGGCCATGTGGTGACGCGCGACCACCTGGAAGACGTGGTGTATGGCCATGCCAGCACCGTCGAGAGCAACACCATCGCCGTCTTCATCCACCAGCTGCGGCGCAAGCTGGGGGACGACCTGATCACCACGGTGCATGGCCACGGCTACCTGTTCGGCGAGGCGGGGGCATGGCGTCCATGACGAAGACCGCGAGGTCGCTGCGCAGCCGCATGCTGCTGGCCGGGGGCGCCACCATCGTGCTGTGCTGGGGGGTGGCGCTGGCGGTGCTGGCCGGCTACTTTGCGCTGAGCCAGAGCAGCATCGAGGACAAGCGGCTGCGCGGCATTGCCCACAAGATCCTGCAGACGGTACCTAGCCACGCCAAGCTGCGTGGCGTGGAGCAAAGCGAACAGGTGCGGGCCGATGCCTTGGCGCAGCAGGAGAACCTGGCGTTTCAGGTGTGGGTGTACCGCAGCCAACGCGCGGTAGGCACGCCAGGGTCGCCCCGCACGCCCCTCAAGCCAGACTTCGCCGATGGCTTTGCCAGCACCATGGTCGAGGGGCAGCGCTGGCGCGTGTATTCCGTCTCGGACAGCACGGGCCGCATTACCGTGCAGGTGGGCAACCTGCACAGCGTGATCGACGCGGAACTGCGCAAGAAAGCGTTGATCGCGATGGGCATCGCCACCGCGCTGCTGGTGCTGATAGGCTCGTTCATGGGGTTCGCCGTGCGCCGCGCCCTGCTGCCCGTGGCCGCGATGGAGGCAGCGCTGCACCAGCGCCAGAAATTCGACCTCACCCCGCTGCCCACGGACGCGCTGCCGGCCGAGCTGCAGCCGCTGGTGGGCGCCTTCAACCATGTGCTGCACCAGTTGGACGAGGCGGTGGAGGGAGAGCGCCGCTTCATCGGCGACGCTGCGCACGAACTGCGCACGCCTTTGGCCGCCTTGCAGGCCCAGGCCCAGGTGGCCGTGCGCGCCACCACCCTGGCAGACAAGGATGCCGCGCTGGCCAAGCTGCTGGCAGTGGCCGAGCGCAGCACGCGCCTGTCGGAGCAGCTGCTGGACCTGGCGCGGCTGAACGCAGGCGCCCGTGCCACGCACCAGGCACTGGCCGACCTGAGCGAGCTGGCCGCGTATGTGAGCCGCGAGTTCGACATGCAGGCGCACCAGCAGCAGCGCCACCTGCTGCTGGACCTGCAGCCCTGCACCATTGCCTGCGACATCGACGAGATCGGAATCCTCCTGCGCAACCTGGTGGACAACGCCCTGCGCTACACCGCGCCCGGCGGTCGCGTGCGCATCGCCTGCGGGCCCGTCGAAGTGGACCAGGATGGCGCCACCCAGGCATGCCTGGAGGTGGCGGACGACGGCCCCGGCGTCCCCGATTCGGAGCGCGAGGCGATCTTCCAGCGCTTTCACCGCGTGGCAGGCAGCGCCGTGAAGGGCAGCGGCATCGGCCTGTCGCTGGTGGCCGGCATCGCGCAGCTGCACGGTGCCACCATCAGCACCTGCGCAGGGCTGGAGGGCCGAGGCTTCTGCGTGTGTGTGCTTTTTCCTGCGGTGCAGGGCAATGGTGAAGCGGCGGGCTGAACACCCCGCGAAATCATTCGGCGGCCAGCACTTCGCGCATGACCTCGGCCTGCCAGTCGAAATAGGGGTTGAAGGTCAGCCGCGCGTGCACCTTGGCGCTCTCGCGGTAGCCCCAGTCCGAGTACCACACCGGCTCGCCCGCCATGCAGCGGGCCTGGTCGGCGGCGTCCTGCCCGTTCCAGCACATGCGCTGGGTCCCTTCGGTCCCGTAAAGCGGGTTGGCCGGGGAGAACAGCACGCCCATGTGCGAGAACTGGCTGATGCGCTGCTGCGGCAGCCTGTCGGTGCGCACCAGCACACGCGTGTGCTGCCCGGTGCCTTCGCGCTGTGGCGTGTCGCCAGCACGCGCCGCTGGCAGCTCGCCATACCAGATGAGGCGGCTGGCGGGGTGTGTGAAGCGGGTCTCGAAGGTGCCGAGCACATGCTCCACATCCACCACCGAGTCGTGCTGCGCCAGCACCAACAGGGCCGGCCTGGCATAGGGCTGGCGCGCAATCTTCTCGCGCACGGCGGCGGCGCTGCGGTAGTACTGCGCAAAGCCATTGGTCGGCACGTTGAGGTAGCGCAGGGTGGTCTGCTGGGGCTGGGCGGAATCGGGCTGGCGCAGCCAGGTGCGCACGCGCGCCACCCAGGGCACGATCCAGTCCAGCGGCACGCCCGACTTCAAAGCCGGAGAGAAGAGCACCAGGCCTGCGACCTCGGGGTGGTCCAGCGCGTATTCCAGCGCCAGGTTGGCGCCGGTGGAAAAGCCGCCCAGGTAGACCTCAGGCACCTCCTGCGCCAGCAGGGCTGCCTGCTGCGCCACCAGGCGGCGCCAGTCGTCCAGGTCCACGCCGATCAGGTCGGCCGGGCGCGTGCCGTGGCCGGGCAGCAGCGCCGTGCGCACCAGAAAGCCCTGGCCCGCCAGCGCCTGCCCGACGTCGGCAAACGACCAGGGCGAATCGCCCAGGCCGTGGAACAGCACCACGCCCTTGCGCGCGGCCTGCGCCGGCCGCCACTCCATGGGCGCGTTGCGCGCCAGCTCGCTGTCGCGCTCGTCGCTCTGGAAGGCGCGGTGCTGCGCCATCCAGTCCTGCGTTTCGCTGCGGTACTGGGCAAAGCTGCCCTGGCCCAACGGCACCATGGGCCCGCGCGGCGCAGCGCAGCCCGCGCATGCCATGGCGGCCAACAGCGCCAGGGCGCGGGACCACTGCCGGGTGGCTTGGCTCGGTTGCAGATGCCGCACCATCAGAACCGGTACAGGTAGCCCAGGCGTAGGCCAGTGGTGCTGGAGCGGTCCACCAGCGGGCTGTCCTTGATGCCGCTGCCCAGGTGGGTGGTGCTGATGTCCAGGAACATGCTCTGCCGTGGGGCGATGGCATAGCCCACGCGCAGGCCCAGCTCCAGGTTGACGCTGGCATCGCCCTGGTAGGCCCGGCGCTGGGGCAGTGCTTCGGAGGATTTCACGCCGTAATAGTAGTCCACATACTTGCTGTCGGCCCAGTGCGCGGCCAGGCGCGGAGTGAAGTCGAAGGCCCCCTGCTGGAAGCGGCGATCCACCTGCAGCTTGATCCTTTGCCCCTTGCTGTGGCCCGAGGCATCGCCGAGCCACTCGCCCGAGACATTGGCCAACCCGGTGCGCCAGATGGCCGCGCCGCCCACCCAGAAACTGGCCTTGCGCTCGTCCATGCCAGTGAGGTAGGGCGAATCCTCGGCCTCATACCCTTCGCCCGCATAGCGCGCACGCAGCCTGAGCGATACCGGCCCGGCAGACGGCAGCTTGACGTCCAGCGAGGGACCGAGCACGCTGACCCAGCGGTTTTCGAAGTAGATGAGCGGCAGCCCCTGCACCTTGTCGTCGAAGTCGCGGTAGGGGGCCCGGTCCACCGCCACGCCAAGGCCCAGGCCCCATTGCGAAGCAGCGCCGGTGCCCGATGTGCCACCGGGTGTGCTGCCGTCCTGCGCCCAGGCTGCCGGCGAAGCCAGCACACCCAGGGCGGCTGCGGCCACGGCAGCGCGCAGGCGATTCACAGGAGCACTCGGAGTGGGTGCGGGGGCGCCCGGTGCAGGCCGCGCACGCCAGCGCAGGCCGGTGGTTGCAGGGACGGGGATGAAAGGGAACGGGAGCATGGTCGGGATCCTCAGGGTTGAAACAACGTAGCAGAAAATTGAAATTCAGGGCGCTTGCTCACCGCCACTGCCATCGCTGCGGAAGGCGGGTGCAGCAGCGGTGCCGGCATCGGAGCCGGCGTCCAGGTCGAAACGCTCATCGCCACCCGCAGCGGCCGAGTCCGGCGGAGCATCGCCCGGCACCTGCGCCTCACCGTGCACCAGCGCGCGGCGGTGCTGCAGGTAGGCATCGCGCACAAAGAGGTACTTGTCCAGCGCAATGCGGTCGATCACCTGCGTGGCGGGCAGCAGTTCGGCCCGCGCCTGGGTGGCCTGCAAAACCGTGAGGCCGTTGCGCACCGCTGTGCTGGCAGCCAGGGTTTGCGGCGCCAGCAGCAGCTCGGCCGGCAGGCCCGCCGTATCGCGCACGGTGGACGGGCCCAGCAGCGGCCAGACGATGTAGGCGCCCGCGCCCAGCCCCCAGCGGCCCAGCGTCTGGCCCGTGTCAGCGCCGTGGCGCACCAGGCCCATGGGCGTGGCCACATCGAACAGGCCGAGCACGCCCACGGTGGTGTTCACGGCCACTCGGGCCAGGTCCGACGCCGCAGCCCCCGGCCGCCCCTGCAGCAGCAGGTTGGCCGCCGAGCCGATGTCCTGCGGGTTGGTGAAGAAATGGCCCAGGCTGGTCTGCACGCCCTGCGGCAGCACGCGGGCGTAACCCCGCGCGAGAGGGGCCAGCACAGCGCCATCCACCGCCTCGTTGAAGCGAAAGACGCCGCGGTTCCAGGGCTCCAGAGGGTCGGGCTGGGCAGCGGTGGCGCAGCCTGCCAGCACGGGCAGCAGGGCGAGCAGCCCGGCCGCAGCGACCCGCGCAGCCATGTGCATGGCCCTGCGCTGCCGGGGCATCAGCCAGCCACCTGCTGGCAGCCCTTGCTGCGGCGCTGCTCCCGCAAGCTCACCATGCGCAGCTCGGAATCGATCTGCACGGAGTTGGCGTTGAAATAGCGCGCCGCCACCGCCACCGGCAGCACCAGCTGCCAGGAGGCGCTCTTGGCCTCGCCGGCCACCCGGTTGCTCTCTTGCGCCATGGCGAGCTCGTTGTCCAGCTCATGGCAGCCAAGCTGCGCAAAACTCTCCTTGGGCATGGCACTTTGCGGGATGCTGGTGCACGCGGACAGCAGCAGCGACAGGGACAGAAGGGCAAGACCCGAAGCGAACCGGACATGGGGCATGGTGGCGACTCTTTCAACAACAGGTGCGGCGAGGGTTTCGCCGCCGCTGAACCGCATGGTGCCGGCCCGGCTTTAAGGACTTCTTAGCGCAATTAAGAATTTTTTAAGGCAGCGCAGAAAGCCGGGTTCATCACCGGAAACGGCGGTCGTGTTCAATTTGCTGCAGCTTTGACAATTTATCTATTTTTGGATAAATTATCCAAATGCCAAAACGCACGCCCTCCCCCGCCCCGCACCGCACCCCCGAACAAAAAGCCCTGCTCTCCCAGATCGAGCAGGTGGCCCAGGGGCTGGCCGCCACCTTTGCGCCGTTCTGCGAGGTGGTGGTGCACGACCTGCTGGATCCGGGGCAGTCGATCCTGGCCATCCACAACAACCTTTCGGGCCGTGCCGTGGGCGAGCCCACGACCGAGCTGGGCCTGGCGCGCATAGCAAACCCCGACTATCCGCAGGTCATTGCCAACTACGCCAACCAGTTCGCGGATGGCAGGCAGGCCAAGAGCACCTCGGTGGGCATCAAGGATTCGACGGGCCAGTACATCGCCGCGCTGTGCCTGAACGTGGACCTCACGCAGTTCCGCAGCCTGCAGAGCATGGTGGGCCAGTTCACGGCCATCGATGGCGCCACCGCAGGGCTCACCGAATCGCTGGACCCGGCCGGGGCCGAGGCCATCCGCCAGCGCATCGACCAGTTCGCGGCGCGCCTGTCCACCGCGCCGCGTGCGCTCAAGGCGGCCGAGCGGCGCGCCCTGCTGCGCGAGTTGCGCGAGTCGGGCAGCCTGGAGGTGCGCCGCGCCATGGAAGTGGTGGCGCAGCACCTGGGCGTATCGCGCGCCACGGTGTACGGCGATGTGGCCAAGTGAGGTGACACCATGAGTGCCAACCCCGCCACCACCGACCGCACGCAGGCATCCCTGCTGCTGCTCGACACCCACCAGGTCACGGCCCTGCTGCAGCCCGAGGACGTGCTGCGTGCGGTACACGAGGCCTTCACCCTGCACAGCCAGCGCGCGGGCCGGGTCTTCCCCGTGGTGCGAGAGGCGCTGCCCACGGGCGGTGTGTTCGGCATCAAGTCGGGAGACGTGTCCGCGCAGGGGCTGCTGGGCTTGAAGGCCGCCGGCTTCTGGCCCGCCAACCGGGCGCGGGGCGGCGAGCCGCACCAGGCCACGGTGCTGCTGATCGACCCGGCCACGGGCCGCCCGCTATGCGTGCTGGACGGCAATGCCATCACCACCGAGCGCACGGGCGCGGCCGGGGCGCTGGGCCTGCAGCACCTGGCCCGCGCCGAGAGCACGCGCCTGTGCCTGTTCGGCACCGGCGTGCAGGCGCGCGTGCAGCTGCGCTTTGCGCTGCAGGTGCTGCCCGCGCTCACCCACGTGCACTACCTCACGCACGACGGCCAGCCGCGGCCCGATTTCGAGGCAGAGTTCCGGGGCTGCTGCGACATCGCCCACGCCACCGACGCGAACGCCACCGTGGCCGCGAGCGACGTGGTCATCACCGCCACGCCGGGCTGCGGCGCGCTGTTCGATGCGGCAGCTGTACAGCCTGGCACCCACATCAACGCCGTGGGCACCGACACGCGCGGCAAGCGCGAGCTGCCCCAAGGCCTGCTGGAGCGCGCCCATGTGTTCGTGGACGACACGGCCCAGGCCCGCAGCATCGGCGAGACGCAATGGGCCGCCCCCGACCTGCCCTGCACCGAACTGGGCGATGTGCTCACGGGCCAGGCGCCCGTGCAGCGCAGCGCGCAGGACATCACCGTCTTCGACATGACCGGCCTGGCCCTGCAGGACCTGACCGTCGCCCGCATGCTGCGCACCCAGGCGCTGGCGCGGGGGCTGGGCACCGCGCTGGCCTGGCCCTGGTGATGCCCGCCCGCGCTTTTTCGCTTTCTTCTCCATCCACCACACCCACCACTGCCATGACCACTGCCCAACAACTTCCCACCTATGACGACGTCGTCGCCGCTGCCGGCCGCATCGCGGGCATTGCGCACCGCACGCCCGTGCTCACCTCGCGCACCGTGGATGCCGAGCTGGGCGCCCAGGTGTTCTTCAAGTGCGAGAACCTGCAGCGCATGGGCGCCTTCAAGTTCCGCGGCGCCTACAACGCGCTCGCCCAATTCGATGCCGCGCAGCGCAAGGCCGGGGTGATCGCTTTCTCTTCGGGCAACCATGCGCAGGGCATCGCCCTGGCAGCGCGCGAGCTGGGCATGCCCGCCACCATCGTCATGCCGCAGGACGCACCCGCCGCCAAGGTAGCGGCCACGCAGGGCTATGGCGCCAACGTGGTGTTCTACGACCGCTACACGCAAGACCGCGAACAGATCACGCGCGACCTGGCCGAGCGCAACGGCCTGACCCTGATACCGCCGTATGACCACGCCGACGTGCTGGCCGGCCAGGGCACGGCCGCCAAGGAGCTGTTCGAAGAGGTGGGCGAGCTCGACGCCTTCTTCGTCTGCCTGGGCGGCGGCGGCCTGCTCTCGGGCTCGGCCCTGTCCACGCGCGCGCTGTCGCCGAAGTGCAAGCTCTACGGCGTGGAGCCCGAGGCCGGCAACGACGGGCAGCAGTCGTTCCGCAGCGGCGCCATCGTGCACATCGACACGCCCAAGACCATTGCCGACGGCGCGCAGACGCAGCACCTGGGCAACATCACCTTCCCCATCATCCGCCGCGACGTGGACGACATCCTCACCGTGAGCGATGCCCAGCTGGTGGACGCCATGCGCTTCTTCGCCACCCGCATGAAGCTGGTGGTGGAGCCCACCGGCTGCCTGGGCTTTGCCGCAGCGCGTGCCCGCGCCGCCGAGCTCCAGGGCAGGAAGGTGGGCGTGCTGATCAGCGGCGGCAACGTGGACATGGAGCGCTTCTGCGCCCTTCTGGCCACCCAGCAATAAGCCATCCAGAGGAGTCCTCCACCATGCCTGACGCCGCCACCACCGCGCAATCGCTCGACACCCTGGACACCCCTGCCGCCCTGATCGAACTGCCGCGCATGCGGCGCAACATCACGCGCATGCAGGAGCGCATGAACGCGCTGGGCGTGCGCTTTCGCCCGCACGCCAAGACGGCCAAATGCCCGGCCGTGACCGACGCGCAGATCGCCGCCGGCGCGCAGGGCATCACCGTCTCCACCCTCAAGGAGGCGGCCGAGTTCTTCGCCCACGGCATCACCGACATCCTCTACGCCGTGGGCACCGTGCCGCACAAGCTGCCACAGGTGCTGGCGCTGCGCCGCCAGGGCTGCGACCTGAAGATCATCACCGACAACCTCGCCGCGGCCCAGGCCATCGCGGCCTTTGGCCGCGAGCACGGCGAGGTGTTCGAGGTGCTGATCGAGGTGGACACCGATGGCCACCGCTCGGGCATCCGACCCGACGAGGCGGTGCTGATCGACGTGGGCCGCGCACTGCACGACGGCGGCATGCGCCTGGCCGGCGTGATGACGCATGCAGGCGGCAGCTACGACCTCAACACCCCCGAGGCCCTCACCGCCCTGGCCGAGCAGGAGCGCGCCGGCTGCGTGCGCGCGGCCGAGCGCCTGCGCGCCGCCGGCCTGCCCTGCGCCGTGGTGAGCGTGGGCTCAACGCCCACGGCCCTGTCGGCGGCGGACCTCGCGGGCGTGACCGAGGTGCGCGCCGGCGTGTATGTGTTCTTCGACCTGGTGATGCACAACGTGGGCGTGTGCAGCACCGACGACATCGCGCTGAGCGTGCTCACCACCGTGATCGGCCACCAGGTGGACAAGGGCTGGGCGATCGTCGATGCCGGCTGGATGGCCATGAGCCGCGACCGGGGCACACAAAAGCAGTCGCACGACTATGGCTACGGCCAGGTGTGCGATGTGGACGGCACGGTGCTCGAAGGCTATGTGCTGAGCGGCGCCAACCAGGAGCATGGGATCCTGTCGCTGGCCGCGGGCCCCGGGTCGGCGGACGCTGGCGACATCGCGCAGCGGTTCCCGGTGGGGCGGCAGTTGCGGATCCTGCCGAACCATGCGTGTGCCACGGGCGCGCAGTATGCGCAGTACCAGGCTGTGCAGGATGGTGCCGTGGTGGCGCAGTGGGAGCGGTTTGGGGGCTGGTGAGATCTGGTTGCCGCATGCCTTGGTGGAGGGCGGGAGCCGGGATGTGCGCCCGGCGGCGCAGTAACTTTCTTTTGGCCGCCAAGAGGGTGTAGAAGAAATCTATTTGAGCCGCGCAAGGAGCATGCGAGCCTGCGCCAGCCAGACCCAAGCGGC
>NZ_JBWKYR010000016.1:0-131901 GCF_059423865.1 Acidovorax sp. GW458-11-26-14-TSB4 | reverse complement strand
GTTCTGCGGCACCACCCCAGATCCGAGCATCGCAGGTTGCCCGCAGCGAAGCGAAGGGACGCAGACAGCGGGGCGCTATTTCTTTGCCTACTTTCTTTTTGCGCAAAAAGAAAGTAGGTGCGCCGCCGGGCGCACATCCCGGCCTCCGCCCTTCAACAAAGCACGCCCCATCAGAGCGAAGCGACAACCCCAATCACGCAATCAGAATTCATAAGTAGCCGAAAGCCAAAGACGCCGCCCATCCTGGCCGCGTATCCGCAGTTCCCGGATCCCGGAAGCGCTCACTGCGGTACTCCACACGCAGCCACACATTCCACTGCCGTGAAGGTTCCCAGTTCAGCCGCGCATTGAGCGCATGCTCGGGCGTGTCCATCAGCGGCTTGCCCACATTCGGCCCGCTCTTTTGCTCGCTCTTCGTGTACGTGCAGTTGGCCGTGGCCGACCAGGCCTTGGTGATCGGAATGCGGGTGCTCAGTTCAAGCCCGCGCGTCACGGCCTCGTCCACATTGATGGACTGGCCAAACGCACCCACGCACGGTTGCAACGCGCATCCACGCACGCATGCGCCGCCCTCAGTACACATCGCGCCGGTAGCGCCCGCTGCGCACCAGCTCGGCCATGGGCAGGGGCCCCAACAGGCCGGTGAGGGCCATGTCCACGCCCTGCGCCATGCCCTGCAGGCTGCCGCAGACGTAGATGGCCGCCCCCTGCTCCTCGACCCAGGCCCGCACGCTGGCGGCCTGCGCCTGCAACAGGTCCTGTACATAGACCTTGTGGGCCGGGTCGTCGCGCGAGAAAGCCAGGTCCAGCCGCGTGAGCAAGCCAGCCGCCTGCCAGGCGGTGAGCTCGTCGCGAAAGAGGAAATCGTGCGCAGCGTTGCGCTCGCCAAACAGCAGCCAGTTGGGCCCTGCCCCGGCCAATGCACGCGCGCGCAGGTGACTGCGCAGGCCGGCGATGCCCGTGCCATTGCCCACCAGGATCAGCGGTCGCGCAGCGTTGTCTTCGAGCCGGAAATTGCGGTGCGCGCGCAGGCGCATCGGCACTGCGTGGCCCACCTGCGCGCCCTCGGTCAGCCAGTGCGATGCCAGGCCTGGCATGCCATCCTCGCGCATGGCCTGGCGCACCACCAGGTGCACGCGCCCATCGCTGGCGAGCGAGGCGATCGAATACTCGCGCGGGTGCTCCATGTCGCCGGGCACGCACACCTGCACCAGGTCGCCCGACTCCCATGCAGCCGCCGCGCCAGCGGGCGGTGCCAACTCCACCAGGTGCACGGGAGCCCCCTCGCTGCCGGGGTTCAGGTGACTGCGTGCAGCCAGGGTCCATGGGTCGAACGCGGGCGCCTCCCACGCGGGCAGCTCGCTCAGGCTCGACACCTGCGCCAACTGGTGCTGCCAGGCCGTGAGAGCCGCAGGCGCACCGTTGTCCATCTCCACGCGCTCGAACAGCGGCGTGGCGCCACGCGCACGCAGCCATGCGTCGAGCTGGCGGCCAAAGCCGCAGAAGTGGGCGTACTGGCGGTCGCCCAGCGCCAGCAGGCCGTACTGCAGTTGCGACAGGTCCGGCGCAGCGCCTTCATCGCCCGCGCCCATGCACGCCTCCTGGAAGGCCGCGGCATTGTCGGGCGCATCGCCCTCGCCATAGGTGCTGGCGAG
The DNA here is from genome assembly GCF_059423865.1 of Acidovorax sp. GW458-11-26-14-TSB4. NCBI lineage: Bacteria > Pseudomonadati > Pseudomonadota > Betaproteobacteria > Burkholderiales > Comamonadaceae > Acidovorax > Acidovorax sp. GW458-11-26-14-TSB4. Next base: position 130,246 of record NZ_JBWKYR010000016.1, on the reverse strand, counting down.
GAACAAGGCGCGCCGGCCTCTGGCGAGCAGGCTCGCATCGAGCTTGTCGAGCGCACACAGGTGCACGGGCTCGCCCGCCGTGTGAAGCAGGCGCGCGGTCTCGCGCGCCAACTCTTCGGCCTGCCCGGTCTGGCTGGCGTACACCACCAACAGCGGCTGCACGCCTTCGCGTGCCGATGCCAGGACCTGCGCCTGCGCGGCCTGCGCCCGGTGCCTGCGCCGCTCGCGCAGCCAGATGGCGGCGCACATGGCGGCGTACAACAGCACCAGGGCGGCGGCAGCGGCCAGCCGCATCGCGGGATCGGAAACGTTCATGAAAATTCAGGAAAGCGCGCGCTGAATGCCGGGCTTGCGGTCCACACGGCGCCCTTGGCACTGCGTTCGCACAGCAGTGCCGCCACGCCTTGCTGCGTGGCAAAAACCAGGCCGTCGACCGGCCCCAGCACCGTGAGCACCGTGGCCAGCGCATCGGCATGCATGCATTCCGCGTGCAGCACAGTCACGCTGGCCAGCGCATGCGCCACCGGCTCGCCGGTGCGCGGATCGATGGTGTGCGAATAGCGCCGGCCGCCATGGTCAAAGGCATGCCAGTGGTCGCCCGAGGTGGCGATGGCCATGCCCTGCAGGGGCACTGCCCGGGCCGGGCCAGCAGCCTCGCCTGCCACGGCCACGCGCCAGGGCTGGCCACCAGGGCGTGTGCCGCTGGCGCGCAATTCACCGCCCACCTCGACCAGAAAATCGGTCCAGCCCTGCGCCTGCAGCGCCTGCACCACCAGGTCCACCGAGTAGCCCTTGGCAATGCCCGACAGGTCCAGCTGCAAGCCACCAGGCTGCAGTACTTGAAGGGCCTCGTCGCGGAGCACCAGGCCGGCATCGGGCGAGCGCAGGGCCTTCAACTCAGGTGCCAGAGGCATCGCCTGCGGCGCGGCGTGGTCCGCATGCGGGTCAGGCCGGGGGCCAAAGCCCCAGCGGTCCACCAGCACCCCCACACCCACGTCGAATGCCCCGCCGCTGGCCTGCGCCCAGTGGCGCGCGGCCTGCAGCACCGCAAAGAATTCGGGCGACAGCGTGTGCCAACTGCCCGCTGGCGCTCGGTTGAAGCGCGAGACCTCCGATTCCGGCTCCCAGTTGCTCATCTGCCGCACGACCAGCGCCAGCGCGGCTTCGACGGCCGCCCGCACGGGCGCCAGCGGTGCGAACAGCGGATTGCACAGGCGCACCGACCAGGTGGTGCCCATGGCCTCGCCCGCCAGGGTCTGCAAGGCCGGGGAGTCGGCTGCGCGCACAGGTGCATGCGGGGCGGCATGGCCAAACCCGCCGCACGACACCCGGGCTGAAAGGGGCGCAGCGCCAGCCGCTGCGCGCCCGAACCCGGCTCCGTAGTGCACCTTCATCCGCAAGACCTCAAGCCAGGCTCAAGGCAGAACTTCCAGCGTGCCGACGTACGACAGGCGGCGCTCCTTGGCCTGGGGGATGGAGGTCTTCTCGTCCTTGGCGTCGGCATCCACCCAGTACATGCCGGCAGCAGGCCAGGTCACGCTGAACTCGCCCTTGGCATCGGTCGTGGCCTTGATCTCGCCGATCTTGTCGCGGTAGCGCGTGGCGCCCGCCACCAGCACCACTTCGAGGTTGGCCGCAGGCTTGCCGTCCACGTGGAAGGCGAAGGTGGCCTTCTCGCCCTTGACGAGGTCGTTGGGGTGCGTCACGGGCACCAGCTCCAGGCCCTGGCCCGTGGGCTTGATGGCGCTGGGCTTGCCCACCGTCACAAAGGTCTCGATGCGGCCTGCGGACTGCGTGACCTTGAGGTCCTGCGCGTCGGCCGGCACTTCGGCCGCAAACTTCTCGGCCGTGCCACGCCAGCGCTTGTTCTGGCCGGCCTTGTCCTTGTAGGTGGCGTTCAGGCCGCTGCTGACCACAGCCAGGTGGTAAGTGCCGGTCTGCGCGAGGTTCAGGTCGAACACGCTGCGCAGCTTGCCGCGGTGCGCGTTCTCGGGCTTGATGGACGAACCATCGGGTGCCACCACCACGAGGTTGTCCAGGCCCAGCGGGAAGTGGTTGAAGAAGAACAGGTCGTTGGACACGGCGGCGTCCACGGTGATCCACTCGGCCTTGGAGAGCACGGTGGTCGATGGCAGCAGCCACACGTTGTGGGCCTGGGCCGAGAAGGCGCCGCACAGCAGGGCGATGCAGGTGGCGATACGGGTCTTGATTTGCATGGAAAGTCTCCGGCTATGGGGTGTTGGTGTCAAGGCTTGAGGTCCAGGGTGACCTCACCCAGCTCGCTGCTGCCCTTGGCACTGAGCTGCTGGGCCTTGGCGGCCGGCCAGGTGAAAGGAATCGTCACCAGCTCGCGGCCGCCGACCTCGCGCGAGGCCTCCACCACCAGCTTGTAGCTGCCGGCGGGCAGCGCGGCCAGTTGCTTGGTACCTTCGTTGAAGGCCACCTGGTGCTTGCCCACGGGGCGCGTGGGGCTGGTCACTCCGTCGATGGGCACCGTGAGCTCACGGCCCGTGCGGCGCCACCACTGGCGCAGGTCCTTGAGCCACTTGGCGCCCTCGTCGTTCTTCATCTTTACGTCGTACCAGACGGCCAGGGTGGAGGCCACCGTGTTGTCGGCACGCTCGACCCACATCGCCACGTAGGGGCGGTGGTACTCGGCCACGTCCAGGCGCGGGATCTCCACGCCCACGCCCAGGCCGGCCGCGAACGCCGGGGCACCCAGGCAGGCGCCCAGCGCCATGCTGTAGCGCAGGTGCAAATGCTTCGTCACAGGCATTTTTCGTTTCTTTCGGTTCAGTGGATAAACAGGAGCGCCAGCACCACCGGGATCACCAGGCCCATGCCCACCATGGGCCAGGTGAAGGGGCGGTTGCCCGCATGCATCTTGAGGATGAACAGCCCGGTGACCGTGAACACCAGGCAGGCGGCGGCGAAGATGTCGATGAACCAGCTCCAGGCGGCGCCGGTGTTGCGGCCCTTGTGCAGGTCGTTGAGGTAGGAGATCCAGCCGCGGTCAGTGCGCTCGTACTCGGCCTCGCCGTCGGCCAGGTTCACGCGCAGCCAGGCATCGCCGCCGGGGCGCGGCAGCGAGACGTAGATCTCATCGGCCGACCATTCGGCCTCGCGCCCCGCCGCGTCCACCGACCATTGGGTGCGCGCCCAGTCCAGCAGCGCAGCGGGCAGCGGCCCGCGGTCTTTGGCGGGGCGCGGCGCCGCCTTGATCGCCGCCAGCAGCGCATCGGGCACGCTGGCCTGCTGGCTCACCACCTTGGGCTTGGCCTCGATCTGACCCGCATGGTTGAGCGTGAAACCGGTCACCGCGAACAGCAGCATGCCGATGAGGCACATGGCCGAGCTGACCCAATGCCATTCGTGCAGCGTCTTGAGCCAGTAAGACCGGCGCCGGTTGTCCTGTGGTTTGTTCATGCCTGGAGGGGAGTGCGCGGGGAACCTTGCAGCAAGAAGGCCGGTGCGCCGGATGCGAAGCCGACATTCTAGTTTCAGAGAATGACAACCATTTGCATTTGCCAAATCTTTACCTTGGGGGCCACAAGGAAATGGCAGCCATGCGGCCAGCCGATGGGCCGCGGAAGGTGGCAAAGATAAAATAAGAATGGTTATCATTCCTAAAATTTTGATGGGCGCTCGCGCCGTCTCCCGCACTCCCATGCTCCAGCCCCACGCGCTGACCGATCTCTATGTACAGCACCACGGCTGGCTGCGGGGCTGGCTGCAGCGCCGGCTGGGCCATGCGGGCGATGCGGCCGACTTCGCGCAGGACACCTACCTGCGCGTGATCGAGTCGCGCACGGCGCTGGCCGAGATCCGCGAGCCGCGCGCCTTCCTGACCACCGTGGCCAAACGCGTGGTGGCCAACCACCTGCGCCACCGCGAGATCGAGCGCGCCTACCTCGAAACGCTGGCCCACATGCCACAGTCCCTGGCACCCTCGCCCGAGGACCGCGCCATCGTGCTCGAGACGCTGCTGGAAATCGACGCCATCCTCAACGGTCTGCCGCCCAAGGTGCGCACCGCCTTCCTCTGGGCGCAGCTCGACGGTATGCCCTATGCCGAGATCGCCGAGCGCATGGGTGTGTCGCTCAGTTCGGTCAAGCAGTACATGGCGCGGGCCATCCGGCATTGCTATTTCCCTGGCGGTGGCGCATGACCGTTCATCCGCCACCCGGCACCGCTCTACCCGCCCCCGTGGTCGATGCCGCGGTGGAATGGCTGGTGCACCTGTGGTCAGGCACGGCCACGGTCGAAAGCCGCGCCGACTGGCAGCGCTGGCGCGCCGCCCATCCGCAGCACGAGCAGGCCTGGCAGCACATCGAGGCCACCAATGCGCGCCTGCGCGGCCACAGCGCCACCGGCATGCTCACCGCCGCAACGGCAGTGAGCACCTTGGCCAGCCCCGCATCGCCCCGCCGCCGCCATGCCTTGCGCGGCATCGGCGGCCTCGCCATCGGAGGCGCTGCGGCCTGGATGGGCTACGAACAACTGCCCTGGCGCGGCTGGGGGGCCGACCTGCGCACCGCCAAGGGCGGGCAGCGCAGCACCACCCTGCCCGACGGCACCCGCATCGTTCTCAACACCGGCAGCGCATTGGACATCCGCTACACCGACGGGCTGCGCCGCCTGCTCCTGCGCGAAGGCGAGGTGCTCGTCACCACGGCGCACGACCCTGCCGCAATGCCCCGCCCCTTCGTGGTGGACACACCGTCTGGGCGCATCCGCGCGCTGGGCACCCGCTTCACGGTGCGGCACGACGGCGGCAGCGCCAGCAACACCAGCGAAGTGGCGGTCTACGAAGGCGCGGTGGAGCTGAGCCCCGCGCGCCAACCCGGCGCCACCGTGCGCGTCGATGCCGGCCAATCGGCCCGGCTCACGCCCGCTGCGGCCACCGCCCCCGCTGCCCACACCGCAGAGCCGGCCTGGGCCGAAGGTGTGCTGGTGGCCTCCGACACGCGCCTGTCGGACTTCGTGGCCGAGCTGCGGCGCTACCGCAGCGGCATGGTCAGCGTGGCGCCCGAGGTGGCGCACCTGCGGCTGTCGGGTGTCTTCCCGCTGGCAGACACGGACCGGATATTGCACTCGCTGGCCCAGGTGCTGCCTGTCGAGGTGCGTATGCCGGTGCGCTGCTGGGTGCGCATCGGCCCCTTGAATGGGTCTTGAACGGGCGCGGCTGAAACGGTTCTCGATTTTTTTGCGCCAGGGTCTGTACCTTTTGCGCGCTCGCGTGACAAGGAAGGGAACACGCCGATCCCATCCCTTCCTACCTCCTTCACCGACCACCATGCCCACCGCTTCCCGGCGCTCCGCGCGCCCCACAACGTGCCCTGCCCCCGTTTCGCCCTGCGCCCCCACGGCCGCATTCACCGCAGCGCTGGCCAGCGCCCTCTTCGCGGGGCTGGGCACCACGGCCAGCGCGCCTGCGCATGCCCAGGCGCCAGCCGCGCACGCAGTCCGCCCCACCACTACCGCTTACAGCATCCCCGCCGGCCCGCTCGAGCCCGCGCTGACGGCCTTTGCCAAAACCTCGGGCGTGCTGCTGGCCTACACGCCCGACCTGGTGCAGGGCCGCAGCAGCCCCGGCCTGCAGGGCAACCACGCACCACCCCAGGCCCTGTCGGCCTTGCTGGCGGGCACGGGCCTGCTGGCCGTGGTGGCCGACAACGGCACCTATACGCTGCGGCGCGCTCCGGCACCGGGCACGGCACCCGGTGCGGCAGCGCCGGCCGGCAGCGTCACCCTGTCGGAAGTGCGGGTGACGGCCGAGGCACCGCGCAACGATGCCACCACCGAGGGCACGGGCAGCTACACCGCACGCGGCCCCAGCAGCACGGCCACGGGGCTCGGCCTCTCGCTGCGCGAGACTCCGCAGTCCGTCAGCGTGATGACACGCCAGCGCATGGACGACTTCAAGCTCGAAACACTGACCGACGTGATGGAGCAGACCCCCGGCATCAGCACCTACCGCCAGGGCAATGCCACCGATTTCCAGGCGCGCGGCTCCAGCGTCAACCTGCAGACCGATGGCGTGCGCCAGCTCACCAGCGGCTGGTACTACTTCACCAGCACCCTGTATGCACTGGACGACATGGCCGAGATCGACCGCATCGAGGTGCTCAAGGGCTCCTCGGGCCTGGTCAACGGCTACGGCAGCGCAGGCGCCACCGTGAACCTGGTGCGCAAGCGCCCCACCGCCGAATTCCAGGCGCATGCGGGCGCCAGCGTGGGCAGTTGGAACACCCTGCGCAGCGACGTGGATGTGAGCGGCCCGCTCAACGCCAGCGGCAGTCTGCGCGGGCGCATCGTGGCCTCGGTGTCGGACGCAGACTCCTTCCGCGACCGTGAAAAGAGCAATAGCCAGATGCTGTTCGGCGCGCTGGAGGCCGACATCGGGCCACAGACCACGGCCAACCTTGGCTTCACCTACCGCCGGCGCGAGCTGCGCGGCATGGGCAGCACCCAGCCCATCCAGCGCACCACCAGCACCGGCGAGGCCGTGGCCTGGCTGCCGCGCTCGTTCAACCCCGGCGCGCCCTGGGCCGGCTACGACCAGGATGCGCTCAATGTCTTCGGCAGCGTGGAGCACCGCTTTGCCGGCGACTGGTCGGCCAGGCTGCAGTTCTCGCACCAGAGCGTGCAGATGGACGACATGCTGCTCGGCTACCTGTACGACCGCAGCAGTGTCGCCACCGCGCCCTACCAGGACATCGAGAACCGCAACTGGACCGTGAACCTCGACGTGAAGGGCCCCCTCGAACTCTTTGGCCGCAAGCATGAGTTGCTGATGGGCGCAGGCACCGCGCGCTATCGCGGCGAGATGCAGACCAGCAACAGCGTGCGCACTCAGCTCACCAGCCTGGGACTGGCCTACGCCGATGGCGGCGCGCAGATCCCCACACCCGACTGGAGCCGCTACACCTATGGCGCCAACCTGTTCTCGCGCAAGCAGCACTACGCCTATGCGGCAGGGCGCTTTCACCTGGCCGACCCGCTCAGTCTGATCACCGGAGTACGCGTGACCGACTACGCGCAGCGCGACACCACGCCCTTCTGGTGGAACTACGACCTCAAGGAGCACGGCGTGGTGACGCCCTACGCCGGCCTGGTACTCGACGTACACCCCAACGTCTCGCTGTATGGCAGCTACACCAACATCTTTGAGGCACAGAGCGGCCAGGACGAGCAAGGCCGTGTGCTGCCGCCCGAGAAGGGCGTGACCTATGAGATCGGCGCCAAGGGGGAGTTCTTCGACAAGCGCCTGAACGCCGCCATCAGCCACTTCTGGATGAAGACCGACAACACCGCGGAGGAAACCGGCAACCTCACGCCGTCCGGAGACATGGCCTACCGTGCCGTCACCGGTGCCACGCGGCGCGGTTGGGAGGTCGAGCTTTCCGGTGAGATCGCCAAAGGCTGGCAGGCCCAGGGCAGCTACGTGACGCAGAGCAGCAGCCTGACCAGCGCCAGCCAGCACCCCAAGCACCAGTTCAAGCTGGGCACCACCTACCGCCTGGGCGGCAGCGCGCTGCAAGGCCTGACCGTGGGCGCCGCCACCCGCTGGCAGAGCGAAACCTCCACCCGCAACGATGCCGCCACGCTGGCCCAGAAGTCTTACTGGCTGGTGGACCTGATGGCCCGCTACCAGGTCAACCGCCACCTGAGCGTGGGCGCCAACATCAACAACCTGCTGCACAAGAAGTACTTCGCAGGCGTCACCAACTTCGGCAGCCTGCACTACACCTGGGGCGCGCCGCGCAGCTTCCACCTGAACATGCGCTACAGCTTCTGAGCCCCCACCGCAGGCCGAGAAGGGCCGTGCCCTACGCGACCGCTGACGCTGCGTGCAGCGCCTGCACTTGGGCGGGCGTGTAGCCCAGGCCGGCGAGCAGCTCGGCCGTGTGCTGGCCCAGGCGTGGCGGGTCGGTGCGCACGGCCATGCGCTGGCCGTCCATGCGCAAGGGCATCAGGGTCACGCGCGCAGTTTCACCAGCACGCTCGCCATCGGGCAGCGTGATGTCGGCCAGGCCACCGGTGGCGTTCAGGTGCGGGTCGTCGAACAGCTGCTCGGGCCGCATGATGGGCGCGAACGGCAGGCCGTGGCGCTCAAAGATGGCCGACAGTTCTTCGGCCGTGTGCAGTGCCAGGCGCTGGCGCAGTTCGGGCAGCAGGGTGCCCCGGGCGCGCACGCGCTCGTTGTTGGTGGCCAGGCCGGCATCGGCCTGGAGGTCGGCATAGCCCATGGCGTCGCAGAAGGTGGCCCACTGCGCATCGCTCACGGCGGCCAGGAAGATCTGCCCGCCGTCCTTCACGCTGAACACGTCGTACACGGCCCAGGAGGAGATGCGGTCGGGCATGGGCGCGGCGGGCTGGCCCGTCACGGCGTACTGCATCATGTGCTGGCCGACCAGGAAGACGTTGTTCTCGAACAGGGCCGAATCCACCTCCTGCCCGCGCCCGGTGGCCGCACGCTGCATCAGCGCGGCCATGGCGCCGATGGCACCGAACATGCCGCCCATGATGTCGTTGACGCTGCTGCCCGCGCGCAGCGGATCCCCGGGGCGCCCCGTCATGTAGGCCAGGCCGCCCATCATCTGCACCACCTCGTCGAGCGCGGTGCGGTGCTCGTAGGGCCCGGGCAGAAAGCCCGCGTGGTTCACATACACCAGGCGCTCGTTCAGGCGCGATAGCGCCGCGTAGTCCAGCCCGTACTTGGCCATCACGCCGGGCTTGAAGTTCTGCGCCACCACGTCGGCCGACGAGGCCAGGCGGATTGCCACCTCCAGCCCCTCGCTCTTGCGCAGGTCCAGTGCAATGCTCTTCTTGTTGCGGTTGAACATGGGAAAGAACCCCGCGCCTGCGCCCAACAGGTGGCGCGTGCGGTCGCCGTCCACCGGCTCGACCTTGATGACCTCGGCCCCCAGGTCGGCCAGCACCATGCCGCAGGTAGGGCCCATGACCATGTGGGTGAACTCCACCACGCGCAGGCCGGCCAGGGGCAGGGGCGCAGTGGCACAGGCAGAGGCAGTGCCAGCGGATTCGGAAGCAGAGGGAGACGAGGAAAGATTCAGGCAAGCATTCATGGGTGAGGACGATAAACGGTTCCGACCGGGCCCGCGAGCGCTGGCCGGTGCGCGGGGGCGGCAGCCCTTGAAAACCCGGACCATCAGGAAGCGGGCGGCGTGCCCTCGGGTGCCTTGCGCGCCGCCAACGAGTACATCAGCGGCATGCGCGCCATGCCGGCGGGCATGCCCCAGCGCCGCCCACCCAGGTCCTGCATGCCCTCGAAGGCGCACCAGCCGTTCATGTACGGATACTCTTCAAGCGCCTCCAGCCGCAGGCCGGCGGCCAGCAGCGCCGCCACCACGCGGCCCACGCCCCAGGCGAATTCGTGGCTGGGGTGGGGGTTGACGAACTCTTCGGGCGCCGCCACCTCCGGCCCTTCGCGGGCCTCCAGGGTCTCGCCCACATAGTCGCCCACGCCGGCCTCGTGCACTGGCGCGTCATTGAAGTAGTCATAGCGAGGCCGCCACTGCGGGTCGAACACCAGGGCCGCCGGGTGGAACTCCACAAAGACGAAACGCCCGCCCGGGCGCAGCGCCGCCGCGATGCCGCGCGCCCAGCGCTCCAGGTCCGACAGCCAGCAAATGGTGCCGTAAGAGCTGAACACGGTGTCGAACGACCCGCCCTGCCCTCCCGGCGCCAGCAGCGCATCGAAATAATCGTACACATCCGAGCGCACGAACCCGGCGGCGACGCCGCTGGCCTCCGACAGCGCCTGGGCAAAAGTGATCGCCTCGTCAGAGATGTCCACGCCGGTCACCCGCGCGCCCAGCCGGGCAATGCCCAGGCTGTCCTGCCCCGCATTGCACTGCAGGTGCAGCACGGCCTGGCCGTGCAGGTCGCCCAGCAGCGCGACCTCTTCGGGGAACAGCGGCGAGCCGCCGGCCCGGAAAAAGGCGGCCTGGTCCCCTTTGTGGCGGTTATGGGCACGGGTGGCGGCGTTCCAGGACAGCCGGTTGGCCTCGTGCAGGTGCTTGTGTTCCATGGATTTCCTCTAGGGCTGCGCGCCCCGATGCCCGGCATGCTACCTGTTTCACCCGGCCGTGGCAGTGCCGCAACACTTCGCAAGAAAGACCCCTGGTTAATGGGGTTTGCGCATATCAGTACTGCGTTCAGAGCTACCAAACTTGTAGCAAAATCGTTTCCAAGCTATATTGGCAGCGTCTTGCGGGCAGTGTCCGGCGGGCCGCCAGAGTTTTCGACACACACCGCGCGAGGAGAAGCTTGCATGAGCTCCAAGGAAAATTTCGCCATCAACCAGCTGTTCGAGCGGCTGGAATGCCGCTATGCGCTGCGGGTGCTCTGGGCCCTGCGCGACGGACACCCCCAGACCTTCCGCCTGCTGCAGGACAGCGTGGGCGGCATCACCCCCAACACCCTGAACACCCGCATCAAGGAGCTGCGCGAGGCCGGCCTGGTCGACCACGGCAGCGACGGCTACACCGTCACCCCCTCGGGCACCGACCTGCTCAAGCGCCTGAGCGACGTCCAGGCCTTTGCCACCCGCTGGGTGGCCAGCCGGGTGAAGAAGCCGGTCGCGTAAGTAGAATCAGCTCTTTTCGGGCCGGGCGTGCATCCTGAACGCCCACCCCGCCCTCCCCAATGAACACCTGAGGATTTCCATGGCACTCACCACCACCGCATCCGGCCTGCAGTACGAAGACACCACCGTGGGCGAAGGCGCCGAAGCCACCAAGGGCCAGAACGTCTCGGTGCACTACACCGGCTGGCTCTACAACAACGGCGAGCAAGGCGCCAAGTTCGATTCGAGCCGCGACCGCAACGACCCGTTCGAGTTCTCCCTGGGCGCCGGCATGGTCATCAAGGGCTGGGACGAAGGCGTGCAGGGCATGAAGATCGGCGGCCAGCGCACGCTGATCATCCCCGCATCCCTGGGCTATGGCGCCCGTGGCGCTGGCGGCGTGATCCCGCCGAACGCCACGCTCAAGTTCGACGTGGAACTGCTCAAGGTCGGCCGCTGATCGCAGCGACCTCAACGACAAAGCGGCCCGCGGGCCGCTTTTTTCATGGCCTGGCGAAATGGACCTCAGTCAAACAGTGCCTTGTCCAGCCGTGCGAACTTGGCATCCCCCACGGCATCGCGGATCTTGGGCGCCAGTGCGGCCAGGTCTGAAAAACTGCCCGCCCCCTCCACCGCCAGGTTCAGGCGAAAGCCGCGCAGGCCCAGGCTGGCCGTGAGCTCCGTGGCGATGGGATAGGCGTCCTTGTAGCGCTGCTGGTCGGAGCGCCCGCTGCCCTGCACGGCCTCCATCGCCACCGTGGCCTCGAACGAGGTGCTGGATGCCGCAGGAGAAGCGGCGGCAGCCGCCGCAGCGGCCACGGCCTGCCCGCTCCCCTTGGCGGCGGCTGCGGCCGCCACCGCGGCCCCGGCGCCGCTGCTTGACAGCGGCTCCAGCAAGCCCTGGGCAATCATGGCCTGCACGTCGTCCTGCGTGATGCCCATGGACGCGGTGGCCGCCAGCACCTCGCCCGTGGAGCGCTTGCCATCGAACAGGATGAAGGCCGAACGCTGCCGAGAGGTCAACCCACCATGGCGGTCCTTGAGCGCCTCCTGCCCCGCCTGTGTTTTGACAAGAACCATGTATCCCCCCGAAATCTCTGAAACCAAGCATCGTGAACGGCTGTCTTGCCGCCTGTGCTTACAGGGTGTCACGTTTGCGGCCCGTTGAACAGTCGGGTTTTTCCATGCCCCTTCGCCTGCGCCGGTTTATTTCTCAGTGTCCCGAGTTGGAGGTTCGTTGAAGAAAGAAATCTGCCGAAATCGCTGCCAGGCTAGGCGCAAAGCGCAGCCATGCCGGGTGGCATGGCGAGCATTTGCTTGCGACGCATGGCGGGGATTGTCGGTAGATTGATGCAACGAATTTCCAACTCGGGACACTAGCCTGGCGAAGAGGATGAGCTGCGCAGGGCGGGCGCTCAGATTTCGATGCGCACGCGCGGCAGTTCGGGCGCGGGGCGGGTGATGCGGCTCACCAGCAATGCCACCAGCAAGCCCGTGGGCACGCCGAAGACACCGGCCGAAATGGGCTGGATGCCGAACCAGAGCCCATCGGCCAGCAGCCAGGCCGGCAGCAGCGCCTTCACGGCCACCACATGCGAGAGCATGTAGTACACCGCCACGCCCAGGCCTGCGAGCATGCCCGCCACCGCGCCCTGGCGCGTGGTGCCGCGCCAGAAGATCCCGAGCACCATCACCGGCACGAAGGCCGAGGCCGCCAGCGAGAACGAGGCCGAGACCATGGGCAGGATCTCGGCCGGCTTGAGCGCCGCCACGAAGGCGGCCGACAGCGCCACCGCCAGCAGCGCGAACTTGGTCAGGATCACGCGCTGCTCGGGCGAGGCGCGGCGGTCCGAACCGTGAAAGTACAGGTCGCGCACCAACGCGTTGCTGATGGTGAGCAACAGTCCGTCGGCCGTGGACAGGGCCGCCGCCAGGCCGCCCGCGGCCACCAGGCCCGAGACCACGTAGGGCAGCCCACCGAGCTCGGGCGTGGCCAGCATGATGAGGTCGGCCCCCAGGCGGATCTCGCCGAACTGCACGATGCCGTCGCCATTGACATCCTCGATGGACAGCAGCGAGGCGTCCACGCGCGCCCACTGGGCCATCCAGGTGGGCAGCGCCTCGAAGCTGCTGCCCACCAGGTTGTGCATGACCTCGAACTTCACCAGCACGGCGAGTGCCGGCGCGCTCAGGTACAACAGGGCAATGAAGAACAGCGACCAGCCCACCGACGCACGCGCGCCCGAGACCGTGGGCGAGGTGTAGTAGCGCGTGAGCAGGTGCGGCAGGCCGGCCGTGCCCACCATAAGGCAGAACATCAGCGCCATGAAGTTGCGCCGGCTCAGGTCGAACTCGCGCTGCTCCTCGGGCGTGCCGTCGGGGTCGCCGGCAAAGGCCTGGCTGTGCTGCGGCAGGCCGCCCAGGGGACGGGCGCGCTCGGTGTTCTCCTGCATCTCGCGCGTCCAGCGCTCGCGCGCGGCAGCGGGGTCGCGCGGCAGGGCCGCCAGGTCGCGGCTGGCCAGCACGATCAGGCCCACATCGGCGTTCTGCGCACGCAGCGTGCGGATGCGCTCGCGGCCCTTTTCGCGTTCGCGCTCCAGGGCGGCTTCCACGTCCTTGAGGCGCTCTTCGAACTCCTGCGCACGCTGGCGGTAGACCTGCACCACCTGCTGCTCGGCGGGCGAATCGAGCAGTTGGGCCTCCAGGTCGGCGATCTTGGTGATCTGGGCGCCATAGGCCACGGGGGCCAGCGGGCTGCCCAGCTGCTTGTAGGCCAGCCAGGACACGGGGATCAGAAAGGCCAGCAGCAGCACCACGTACTGTGCCACCTGGGTCCAGGTGATGGCGCGCATGCCGCCCAGGAAGGAGCACAACAGCACCCCGCCCAGGCCGAGCATGATGCCGATCTCGAACTGCACGCCCGTGAGGCGCGAGGCGATCAGCCCCACGCCATAGATCTGCGCCACCACATAGGTGAACGAGCACAGCACCGCCGCCAGCGCCGCGATGATGCGCGGCCAGCGCCCGCCGAAGCGCACGTGGAAGAAGTCGGGCACGGTGTACAGGCCCATGGCGCGCAGGTGCGGCGCGATCAGCATGGCCACCAGGCAGAAGCCCCCCGTCCAGCCCAGCAGGTAGGCCAGCCCGCCCGGCTGCCCCGGCGTGCCTGCAAAACCCTGCAGATAGAGCGCACCCGAGAGGCTGATGAACGAGGCCGCGCTCATCCAGTCCGCAGCCGCCGCCATGCCGTTGTACAGGGGCGGAATCCGCCGCCCGGCGACGTAGTATTCCTCGGGGTCCGAGGTGCGGCCATAGACGCCGATGCCGGCGTACACCATCACGGTGAGGAACAGAAAGATCGGCCCGATCCAGTGGCGCGACAGACCCTGGTGTTCGGCCCAGGTCATGAGGGCCAGAAAGCCCAGCACCCCGCAGACATACAGCGCCAGGATGCGGTGCAGGCGCCAGGAATAGGCTTTCTCCAGCGCGCTCTGGTCGGCCGCGGTGGACGCGCTCGCTGGTCCCTGCCTGCGCATGGGCTCAGGCCGTATCCGAAGGGGGCTTGCCGTCCGCCAGGGGCTCGGCATCGAATGCCATGCGACGCTGCTCGTCCTGCCGCTCGAAGCGGTTCATGGCCCAGGCGTAGACCACCACGATGGCGATGAAGACCAGCACCGCGCCCTGCGCCTCGATCCAGTAGCCCAGCGGCCAGCCGCCGGCCATGAGGAACTGCAGGTCGCGCGCGAAATAGGTGGCCACGAAGGACACCAGCACCCAGACCAGCAACAGCCCGGCCTTGAGCCACAGGTGGCGCACATCGTGCAGATCGGGGGGAAAGGGCCCGGCGAGTTCGGGCTCGGCGGGCTTCACAGGGGAGCGCGGCAGCAGCAGGGACATGGTGTCAGCCAGGAGGTGGCATGGATCCTGGTCCCTGCACCGGGCCTCAGCCCGCAGCCAGTTGCTGCCAGGTGGCCATCACGCTGTCGGGGTTCAGCGAGATGGAGGAGATGCCCTCGGTCGCCAGCCACTGCGCGAAGTCGGGGTGGTCGCTGGGGCCCTGGCCGCAGATGCCGATGTACTTGCCCTGGGCCAGGCAGGCCTGGATGGCCTGGTGGATCAGCGCCAGCACGGCAGGGTCGCGCTCGTCGAAGTCCTGGGCCAGCAGCTCCAGGCCCGAGTCGCGGTCCAGGCCCAGCGAGAGCTGGGTCAGGTCGTTGGAGCCGATGGAGAAGCCGTCGAAGAATTCGAGGAAGCGCTCGGCCAGGATGGCGTTGCTCGGCACCTCGCACATCATGATGACCTTGAGATCGTCCTTGCCGCGCTGCAGGCCGTGCTGGGCCAGCAGCTGGGTGACGCGCTCGGCCTGGCCCAGCGTGCGCACGAAGGGCACCATCACCTGCACGTTGGTCAGGCCCATGTCGTTGCGCACGCGCTTCAGGGCTTCGCATTCCATGGCGAAGGCTTCACCGAAATCGGCGCTCAGGTAGCGCGCCGCACCGCGGAAACCCAGCATCGGGTTTTCTTCCTCGGGCTCGTAGCGGCTGCCGCCGATGAGCTTGCGGTACTCGTTGCTCTTGAAGTCCGACAGGCGCACGATGACCGGCTTGGGGTAGAAGGCGGCGGCGATGGTGGCCACACCTTCGGCGACCTTGTCGACGTAGAAGGCACGCGGGCTGGCGTGGCCGCGGGCCACCGATTCCACGGCCTTCTTCAGGTCGGCGTCGATCTGCGGGTAGTCCAGGATGGCCTTGGGGTGCACGCCGATGTTGTTGTTGATGATGAATTCGAGCCGCGCCAGGCCCACGCCTTCGTTGGGCAACTGGCAGAAGTCGAAGGCCAGTTGGGGGTTGCCCACGTTCATCATGATCTTGGTCTTGATGGCGGGCATCTCGCCGCGCTGCACTTCGGTGACCTCGGTCTCCAGCAGGCCGTCGTAGATGTGGCCGGTGTCGCCCTCGGCGCAGCTCACCGTCACCAGCGTGCCGTCCTTGAGCAACTCGGTCGCGTCGCCGCAGCCCACCACGGCCGGGATACCCAGCTCGCGCGCGATGATGGCCGCGTGGCAGGTGCGGCCGCCACGGTTGGTGACAATGGCGCTGGCGCGCTTCATCACCGGCTCCCAGTTGGGGTCGGTCATGTCGGTCACGAGCACGTCGCCGGGTTGAACCTTGTCCATCTCGGAGATGTTGTGCACCAGGCGCACGGGGCCGGTGCCGATCTTCTGGCCGATGGCGCGGCCTTCGGCCAGCACGGTGCCCTGGCCCTTGAGCTTGTAGCGCATCTCGGCCTGGCCCTTGGACTGGCTCTTCACCGTCTCGGGGCGGGCCTGCAGGATGTAGAGCAGGCCGTCGGTGCCGTCCTTGCCCCATTCGATGTCCATGGGGCGGCCGTAGTGCTGCTCGATCACCAGCGCGTAGTGGGCCAGTTGCTGCACGTCGGCATCGCTCAGCGAATAGCGGTTGCGCTGCTCGGTGGGCACGTCGGTGGTCTTGACCAGCTTGCCCGATGCGGCCTTTTCCTCAGGCGTCGAAAACACCATCTGCACCAGCTTGCTGCCCAGGTTGCGGCGGATCACGGCCTTCTTGCCGGCCTTGAGGGTGGGCTTGTGCACGTAGAACTCGTCGGGGTTCACGGCGCCCTGCACCACGGTCTCGCCCAGGCCATAGCTGCTGGTGATGAAGACCACCTCTTCGAAACCGGATTCGGTGTCGATGGTGAACATCACGCCCGCGGCGCCCAGGTCGGAGCGCACCATGCGCTGCACGCCGGCCGACAGGGCCACCACGTCGTGGGCAAAGCCCTTGTGCACGCGGTAGGAGATGGCGCGGTCGTTGTACAGGGAGGCGAACACCTCCTTCATCTTGTGCAGCACGTCCTCGATGCCCACCACGTTCAGGAAGGTCTCCTGCTGGCCGGCGAAGGATGCGTCGGGCAGGTCCTCGGCCGTGGCGGACGAGCGCACGGCAAAGCTGGCCTGGGGGTTGCCGGCGGACAAGGTGGCGAACGCATCGCCAATGGCCTTCTGCAGGTCGGCCGGGAAAGGCTGGGCCTCGACCATGGCGCGGATCTCGGCGCCCACCTTGGCCAGGGCGCGCACGTCTTCGGTGTCCAGGCTCGCGAGCTTGGCGCTGATCTTGTCGGCCAGGCCGTCGTGGGCCAGGAATTCGCGGAAGGCGTGTGCCGTGGTGGCAAAGCCGGTGGGGACGCGCACGCCCTCGGGCAGTTGGGAGATCATTTCGCCGAGGGAGGCGTTTTTACCGCCCACCGACTCGACATCTGTCATTCTCAGGTTTTCAAACGGTACGACCAGGGCGGTCGGGCTGAAAAGTGCAGACATGGGAAAGCTCCAGAAGTTGAAACCGGGTCGTCTGCGCGCCCGCCCCTACCAAGGGGCACCGTGGGGCGAGCGGCCATGCACGGGCGCTGGGGGCTTTGTCGTTGTGGTTGTGGGCCGACGGCGTGCATGGTGAGAAATTTGGATAATTGGCGCGATTGTAGGCCTGCCGCGCCCGGAACATGCAGGAACCTGCTTACGATGCCTGTAGGCCCCGCTCCCCGATCTCTCCCCCCAAAGACCCAGCACCATGCACACGCGCACCGTATTCTTCGTCTCGGACGGCACCGGCATCACGGCGGAAACCTTCGGCAACGCCATCCTGGCCCAGTTCGAGATGAAACCGCGCCATGTGCGCCTGCCCTTCATCGACAGCGTGGACAAGGCGCACCAGACGGTGCGGCAGATCAACCACACGGCCGAGATCGAGGGCAAGAAGCCCATCGTCTTCACCACCCTGGTCAACATGGAGGTGCTGCGCGTCATCCAGGAAGGCTGCAAGGGCATGCTGCTGGACATGTTCGGCACCTTCGTGCACCCCCTGGAGGATGAACTGGGCATCAAGTCGCACCACCGCGTGGGCCGCTTCTCCGACGTGAGCCGCAGCAAGGAGTACACGGACCGCATCGAGGCCATCAACTTCAGCCTGGCGCACGACGACGGCCAGAGCAACCGCGACCTGGCCGGCGCCGACGTGATCCTGGTAGGGGTGAGCCGCAGCGGCAAGACCCCCACCAGCCTGTACCTGGCCATGCAATACGGCATGAAGGCGGCCAACTACCCGCTGATCCCCGAGGATTTCGAGCGCCGCGTGCTGCCGCCCGCGCTGGAGCCGCACCGCAAGAAGATCTTCGGACTGACCATCCAGCCCGAACGCCTGTCAGAGATCCGCAACGAGCGCCGGCCCAACTCCAAGTACGCCGACCTGGTCAACTGCCGCAACGAGGTGGCCGAGGCCGAGGCCATGATGCGCCGCTCCGGCATCCGCTGGCTGTCGACCACCACCAAGTCGATCGAGGAGATCGCGACGACCATCCTGCAGGAAATACGCCCCGAGCGTCTGGAATACTAGGCCCAGGTATCCGTCCAGGCCTTGAACCCGGCAGCCAGGTCGGGCGGATTCAAGCGCGCCACCCATTGGTTGAGGACCTCGGCGGGCTCGTCGCCGTCCGACACCGCTACCTGCAGCATCAGTGATTCACGCGCGAAGGCCGGGTCTTCGCGGCGCAGCCGCTCCAGCACCAGGAGCATGGTTTCGAGGAGTTGCGCGCGGAACGCATTGAAGGCGGCATCGCCACCTTCGTCCGGCAGCGCCAGCACATGGTCGGCCACGCGGGTGCACAGGGCGTTGAAGGCAGCGTTGGCACCCTCGCCCTCCAGCGGCCATTCCGCAGAGCTGTAGCGGTAGTAATCGGCCTCGTCCGGGTTGCGGGTGGTGAGTTCGCGCACCTGCGATTCGGTCACCATGGCCGGGCACACCGTCATCGCACCGTCGTCGGTGTAGAGCGTGAAGGCGCAAACGGGGTCGCCGGGGCCGCAGCGTTCGGAGATCTCGGCCAGGGCCGCGCGGCTGGCCTGGGCGATGCCCTCGGCCAGCGCGGAAAAATCAAAATCGGTGGAGGCAGGCATGGGCGCATGGTAGGCGATGCGTGTGCCGCACGCCGCCCATGCCACCGCAAGACCGCGCCACTTGCGTGACGCATTCCACACCCCTCCCGTTTGCGCTTACTTCAACGCAAAGCGCACATTCGCCGGCTTCTTGCCCGGCAGGGTCACCAGGGCCACGACCTTGGTGCCGGCCGCCACCTTGAAGCTGCCCTTGGCTTCGAGCTTGCCGTCGCCGGCGGGCACCAGCACGGCTTCGGATTTCTCCGTGCCGTTGAGCAGCGTGAGCTTGGCGCCCACGCCCTGCGCGCTGGCCGGCTTGCCGTGGTCGCGCAGGTGCAGGGTGATCACATCGGGCCTGGCCACGAGCTCATAGTCCATGTCGTGGGTGCCAGCCACGATGCCGCCGTGCTGCGGCTTGTGGTCGTCGCCGTGGCTGTGGTCACCAGCGGCAAAGGCAGTGCTCGAAACGGCCAGCGCCAGCGCGGCCAGAAGGAATTTGCTTGTCATGGTTGTCCTTTCAGGGGTGGAGGGGAACAGAGGAAAAATCAGAAGGCCTCGGCATTGCGGTCGTCGAGCAGGCGCTCGGCGTCGCGCCGGCCGAACAGCCAGAACAGGGCCGGGGTCAGGAAGGTGTCGAGCAGGGTCGAGCTGATCAGGCCCGAGAAGATCACCACGGCCACCGGGTGCAGGATCTCGGTGCCCGGGCGCTCGGCCTCCAGCAGCAGCGGTGCCAGCGCGAAGGCGGTGACCAGGGCGGTCATGAGCACGGGGGAGAGCCGCTCCAGCGAGCCGCGCACGATCATCGCGGTATCGAAGTTCTCGCCTTCCACGCGCATCAGGTTCAGGTAGTGGCTCACCTTCAAGATGCCGTTGCGCACCGAGATGCCCGCCAGCGTGATGAAGCCGATCAGCGCCGCCACCGACAGCGGCTGGCCCGAGATCCACAGCCCCAGCACGGCGCCCACCAGCGCCAGCGGGATGTTGGCCATGATGAGCGCCGACAGCGTGGCCGAGCGGTAGCGCGTGTACAGCACCACGAACATCAGCACCAGCGAGACGATGGCCAGCAGGCCCACCAGGCGGCTCGCTTCCTCCTGCGCCTGGAACTGGCCGCCCAGGGTGATGAAGTAGCCCTCGGGCAGGCGCGTCTCGCCCACCACCTTGCGGATGTCGGCCACCACGTCGGACAGCGCCCGGCCCTGCGCATTGGCCGAGAGCACGATGCGCCGCTTGCCGTCGTCGCGGCTGATCTGGTTGGGGCCGTCGCCGTCCTCGATGCTGGCCAGGCGCGACAGCGGCACGCGCCCGCGCGGGGTCTCGATCATGATCTGCGCCAGGCCTTCAAGTGAGCGCGCGCTCTCGGGCAGGCGCACCACCAGCGCAAAGCGGCGGCTGCCCTCCACGATCTGCGTGACCTTCTCGCCCTCCACCAGACCCTGCAGCGTGGCCAGCACCTGCGCCGCCGGCACGCCGTACTGCGCCGCAGCGGCATGGTCCACGCGCACGGTGATCTGCGGTGCCAGCACCTGCTTTTCCACCTCCAGGTCGGCCAGGCCGTCGATGCTGGCCAGGCGCGCGCGCAGCGCATCGGCCTGGCCGCGCAGGGTATCGAGGTCTTCGCCGAAGAGCTTGATCGCGATCTGCGAGCGCACGCCCGAGAGCATGTGGTCGATGCGGTGCGAGATCGGCTGGCCAATGGCGATGGCCGCCGGCATCTGCGCCAGCCGGCTGCGGATGTCGGCCTGCACCTCGGCCATGCTGCGCTTGAGCTCCGCAGCGGGCAGCAGGCCCACGTCGAGCTCGCTCACGTGCACACCCTCGGCATGCTCGTCGAGCTCGGCGCGGCCGCTGCGCCGGCCCACGTGCGTGACCTCGGGCACCTGGCGCACCAGCACCTCGGCCTGGCTGGCCAGGGCGGTCGATTCGGCCAGGGTCACGCCCGGGTTCAGGCGCATGCCGATGAGCAAGGTGCCCTCGTTGAACGGCGGCAGAAAGGTGGTCGGAAAGAACGGCACCGCCGCCACCGACAGCACCACCGCCACGGCGCTCACGGCCATGGCCATGCGCGGGCGCGCCAGCACGCCCATCAATCCGCCGCGGTAACGCGCCTTGAGCCAGGCCACTACGCGCGTGTCGCCGTGGTCCAGGTTCTTCATGCGCGGCAGCAGGTAAAAGGCCAGCACCGGCGTGACCGTGACCGACACCAGCAGCGAGGCCAGCGTGGAGACGATGAAGGCGATGCCCAGGGGCACGAACAGCCGCCCCTCGATGCCCGGCAGCGCGAACAGCGGCAGGAACACCAGCACGATGATGGCCGTGGCGTAGAGGATGCCCGAGCGCACCTCCATCGACGCGAGCTTGACCACCTCCAGCGGGTGCAGGCGGTGGTTGGGGTGTTTGGCGCGGTCCATCTTCAGGCGGCGCAGCACGTTCTCCACGTCCACCACCGCATCGTCCACCAGGCCGCCGATGGCAATCGCCAGGCCGCCCAGGGTCATGGTGTTGATGGACAGGCCGAAGTACTTGAACACCAGCGCCGTGATGAAGATCGACACCGGGATGGCGGTGAGCGCGATCACCGTGGGCCTGAGCGTGCCGAGGAACACGAACAAGATCACCGCCACGAACACCGAGGCACCCATGAGCTTGCCCTGCAGGGTAGTGACCGAGGCCTCGATGAAGCTGGCCTGGCGGAAGGTGACGCGCGGCGCCTCCATGCCCGCGGGCAGCGAGGCCTTGAGGTCCACCAGCGCCGCCTCGATGCTGCGCGTGAGCGCGATGGTGTCGGCCGTGGGCTGCTTCTGGATGCCCAGGATCACGGCCGGCTTGCCCTCGAAACCCGCATCGCCGCGCTTGAGCGCGGCGGCGAAGGTCACCTCGGCCACCTGGCGCAGCAGCACGGGCTGGCCGTTCTTCGCGGTGAGGGCCAGGTTCTGCAGGTCTTCCAGGCGCGAGGTGCGGCCCAGGTGGCGGATCAGGTACTCGCGCCCGTTGAGCTCCAGGAAGCCACCCGAGGTGTTGCTGGAGAAGCCCTTGAGCGCGCCCGTGAGCTGGTCGTGCGTAATCCCCAGCTCGGCCATGCGCGCCGTCTGCGGCTGCACCTGGAACTGGCGCACCTCGCCGCCGATGGGGATCACCTGCGCCACGCCGGCAATGGCCAGCAGGCGCGGGCGCAGCACCCAGTCGGCGTACTCGCGCACGGCCATGGGCGTGGTGCGCTGCACGTCGATGGGGATCGCCACCTGCATGATCTCACCCATGATGGAGCTGATGGGACCCATGCGCGGCGTCACGCCCACGGGCAGCCCCTCCTCCATGGACGACAGGCGCTCGGACACCATCTGCCGGGCGCGGAAGATGTCCGTGCTCCAGTCGAAGGTGACGTAGATGAAGGACAGGCCGGCGCTGGAGGTGGAGCGCACGCTCTCCACGCCGGGCAGGCCGTTCATCGTCGTCTCCAGCGGGAAGGTGATGAGCTGCTCCACCTCTTCGGCGGCCATGCCGCCGGCCTCGGTCATGAGCGTGACCGTGGGCTTGTTGAGATCGGGGAACACATCCACCGGGGTGCGCGAGAGCGTGAAGGCGCCATAGGCCATGAGCACACCCGCCGCCATGAGCACCAGCAGCCGGTTGGCCAGGCTGCTTTCGAGTAGCCACTTGAACATCGTGCGGCTCCCTCAGCGGACCTGGTTGATCAGCGTGGCGCCCTGCGTGGCCACACGGTCGCCGGCCTTGAGGCCCGAGGTCACGGCCACCGAGGTGCCGTCGAGCGGCACATAGGTGACCACGCGCGGCGCAAAGCGCTCGGGCGACTCCTTGACCCAGACGATGGTCTGGTTGGCGGGATTGCGCAGCAGCGAAGCCACGGGCACCTGCACGCCCGCAGCCTGTTCGGTGGACTGCACGAAGACGCGCACCGGCTGGCCCAGGGCCAGGGTGCCCAGCACCGCCGCATCGCCGGCAAACTGCAGCGGCAGCGCCTGCTCGCGCAGGCTGCGCGCCGCGCCGAGGAAGCGCAGCGGCACGCGCTGCCCGCCCACGGCCAGCGCGGCTCCGGCCACGCTGTGGGCCTGCGCCGTGTCGTAGGCCAGGGCCTCCACGCGCAAGCGCGAGGGGTCCACCACCTCGAACACCAGTTCGCGCGCATCGACCACCTGGCCCGCCACCGCATTGGCCGAGGCGATCACGCCAGAGACCGGGGCCACCAGCGCATCGCGCGTTGCCAGGCCCGCGCCCACCGCGCCCAGGCGTTGGGTAAAGCTCTGCAGCTCGCTCTCGGCCGCCTCGATCTCCTTGCGCGGCACGGTGTCGGCCAGTTCCTTGAGGCGCGCAACGCGGCGTGCGGCCAGGTCGCGCGATGCGCGCAGCTCGGCCTGCTGGGCCAGCTGGTTGGAGCGTTCGATGGCGCCCGCCGTGGGCACCACATAGGCCAGCACCTCGCCCTTGCGCACCGCCTGGCCCACGCCGGGCAGGCCCTTGGGCCCCGCCTCCAGCCGGCCGGCCAGCGCGGCCTGCACCTTGCCACCGGCATTGGGGTCCATGACCACCGTGCCGGCCAGCTCGAATGCCTTGGGGTGCCGGCCCTCGGCCGCCACCAGCGTGCGCACGCCCAATTGGCGCTGTGCGGGCTTGGGCAAAAAGACACTGCCATCGGGCTGGCGCTTGGGGCCGTTGCCGTCGGCGGCGGGTGGTGCATCGCCATGGTCATGGCCTTCTCCTGCGGTCGCGGAGAGCGGGGCCCACAGGGCTGCTGCCGCCAGCAAGGCGGCAATCAGGGTGCACTTCATGCTGCACCTCCCACGCGGACGGTGCGGCCACGGCGCAGGCCCCACACAAGGGCCAGGGCACCCAACGCAGCGGCAATGCCGCCGGCCAGCACCGCGGGGCGGCGCATCAGGCCCGATGGCTCGGCATGGGCATGCGCGGCGGCATGCACATCGATCTCGCCGGCCAGCAGGTCGGTCTCGCTGCCGGCCACCACGGTGGCCGTGATGGGGCTCACGCCCTCGGCCAGCGGAGCGGCCAGGGCGGCCTGGAATTCGCCGTCGGCCACGCGGGTCACGGGCACGCGCGTGCCGGCGATGTCGAGTTCGATCTGCGAATCCTTCACGGGGCTGTTGTCGCCCGCATGGTCGAGGTAGAGCGCGAGCTTTTGCCCATCGAGCACGCCGACCAGTTCGAACAGGTCGGAGGTGGCGGCAAAGCGCGGCAGCGCAGGGCCTGCAGCGGCAGCGGGCGCTTCGCCGTGGTCATGGTCGGCGTCGGCCAGCACGGCCGGGGGCACAAGGCCCAGCACCAGGGCCAGGCCCAGGGTGGGAATCAGGGAAAGGGATTGCATGGTGGTCCAGAAGAAGGGAATGAGGGGCACTCACTGCGGCAGCAGGCCCATGGCCTGGCGCAGGGTGGAGATGGCGGCGGCCGCGTCGATGCGGGCACGCGCGAGCTGCCGTTCGGCCTGCACGGCGTCGAGCTCCACACGCAGGCGCGTGGGCCAGTCGGCCTCGCCCAGGCGGAAGGCCTTGTCGACAAAGCCGCGCGTATAACGCGCCAGGGCCGCATGGCGCTCCATGGCTGCGCGCTGGGCCTGGGCGGCCTTCACGCGGGCAGCGGCAGCGGCCACGTCGGCGGCCAGGCGGTCCTGCTCCACGCGGGCGCGGGCCTCGGCGTCCAGCGCATCGGCGCGCGCGGCGGCCTCCTTGGCATGCGCGCGTTCGCCACCGCCCAGGGGGATGCGCACGCCCAGCGTGAAGCTTTGCGCATAGCGCTCGCCCGATTGCTCGCGCGCCCGCGTGGCGGCCACGGTCAGCTCCGGGTTGGCGCGGGTCTGCACAGCCGCCAGATCTGCGGCGCGGCGCGCTACTTCCGCCTGGCCTTGCCAGTCGGCCACGGCGGGGTGCTCAGCGGGCAGGCCGGCAGCAGGCAGCGCTTCAGGCTCGGCGCCATCGGCCTGGACCACGGCACCGCCCCATACCGCCAACGCGGCCTGTGCGGCGTCGCGTGCGCCCGTGGCTTCCGCCACCAGAGCCTCGGCCTGGGCCACGGCCCCCTCGGCCTGGGTCTGGTCGGCGCGCGACATGTCGCCGGCCTTGAAGCGCCGCGCCACATCGGCTGCCAGCTGCTGCGCACTCTGCAGCCGGTCCTGGGCCAGGCCCAGTTCAGCCTGCGCGCGCTGCAGGGCCCACCAGGCCTCGCGCACGGTGCCGGCCAATTGCAGTTGCGCGGCCAGGCGGCGGCTTTCCACGGCCTGGATCTCGGCATCGCCCAAGGCCTGCTTGCGTGTGCGCTCGCCGGGCAGCCACAGCGGCAGGGCCACGCCCACCTCGTACTCGCGGCTGCCCTGGTTGCTGCCGGGGCGGTCGCTCTTGCGCGACAGCTCCAGCGCGGCGGGCTCGGCCGTCCAGGCGTTGGCACCGCTGCGCGCGGCCTGCGCCGACTCGCGCCGCAGCGCGGCCGACTGGGCCTCGGGCTGGCGCTCCCAGGCGCGCTCGAACAGGGCCTTGAGCGTCAGCGGTGGTGCGGCTTGCTGGGCCAGCGCGGCACTGCCGGCCAATGCCCACCCCAGGGCCACGGCGGCGATGCCCAGCCGTGGCGTGTGTGATTTTCTCGTTCGTTGCATCCGATTCCTCTGCAGTGGCCAGGGGCCACGGGTTGAAATCGGCAAGGCACGACGCCCGGCACGCACGCACCTGTGCGCGCGCTCCGCTGCTGCCCACAGGGCAGCGTGCAATCGTCAGGAAGGGGCCGCCCTCAACCCGCCTCGCCGCTCAGGCGAGGACGGACCAGTTGGGGCGTTCGGGTCGGGATAGAGGGGGGAGGACCCAGGCGGGAGCCATCTGGGGCGCAGGACGGCCTACCGACACCACAATGGCCTGTGCGCTGGCGCTCAGCGCCATGCCGCTGCCCACGCCGTGGCAGGCGTGGCAGTCCATGTCGGCCGTGCCGGAAGTGGCGAGGGCCTTGTGGTCCGGTGTCTCGTTCGCCTGGGAGGGCGCAGCATGCGCGCCATCGGCCTGGTGCTCGTGCACATGGTGGCCGAAATGCGATGCCTGCGGCGCCGCTTCGTGCCCGCAGTACGGCGATGCCGCGGCCCAGATGGACTGGAGCGGCATGAACAGCAGCAGGAAGACGAGCAGCAGGCGGCGCATGGTGTGCGCGCATTCTAGTGACAAGATGGCGCGGCGCAGCATGCGCCAGGGGCCATGTCCCCAGGCGCCCAAGGGTATGGCATGGAGAGATGACCGAATCGTCATCTGCGCATCATCCCGCAGCCACCAGGAACTGCGCCACGCCGTCGCTGGCGCGCACCTCGGAGCATTGCACACCCCAGACGCGCGCAATCGCCGCGGCATCCAGCGTCTGCGCCGTGGGCCCCACATCGCAGCGACCCGCGCCCATGAGCACCACATCGTGCGCATAGCGCAGTGCCAGGTTCAGGTCGTGCAGCACGGCCACCACGCCGATGCCCTGCTCCACCGCCCAGCGGCGCACCAGGGCCATGGCCTGGTGCTGGTGCGCCAGGTCCAGCGCGGCAGTCGGCTCGTCGAGCAGCAGCCAGCGCGTGGCGCCATCGGGCCGGGGCTCCCAGATCTGCGCCAGGGCCCGGGCCAAGTGGGCACGTGCGCGCTCGCCGCCCGAGAGGGTGTTGACACCGCGCGTAGCCAGGTGGGCCACGCCCGTGGCCTGCATGGCGTCTTGGGCAATGCGCGCCTCGTGCCGGCTGGGCGCCTGGCGGTGGGGAAGGCGGCCCATCTCCACCACCTCCTGCACCGTGAAGTCGAAGGCCACGGCCGTCTCCTGCGGCAGCACTGCGCGCAGGCGCGCCAGTTCCGGCGCGGAAATGCGCCCCAGAACCCGCCCACCCAGGCCCACGCTGCCCGAGCGTGGCGCGCGCTGGCCCGAGAGCATGGACAGCAGCGTGGACTTGCCCGCCCCGTTGGGCCCGAGGATGGCCGTGAAACGGCCGGGCTGCAGCTGCGCATGCACGGTGGCCAGCAAGGGCCGGCCCGGCAGGCCGACACCCAACTGATCGCACACCAGCGGATCGCCGGAAGGGAGCGGGTTCGCACTCACACCTTGCCCCGGAACTGGCGCAGCATGGCCAAAAACAGCGGCACGCCGATGAAGGCGGTGAGCACGCCCAGCGGCAGCTCCGCCGGCTTGACGATGGTGCGCGCCACCACATCGGCCACCAGCACCAGCGTGGCGCCCAGCAGGGCCGAGCAGGGCAGCACCACGCGGTGGTCGGGCCCGGCCACCAGGCGCACCCAGTGCGGCGCCACCAGGCCGATGAAACCGATGATGCCGGTGGCCGCGGTCACGGCACCTACCGCCAGCGCGGTCACCAGCACGGTCAGGCGCTTGGTGCGCTCCACCGGCACGCCCAAGAGCGCGGCCTGCGCCTCGCCCAGGGCAATCGCATTGAGCGGCCGGGCCAGCGCCAGGCCCAGGCTGCAGGCCACCGCCACCACGCCGCCCACCAGCGCCACGGCGCTCCAGCGCGCGCCGCCCAGGCTGCCCAGCAGCCACATCTGGATGTTGCGCAACTGCTCGTCGGTGGAGATGAAATTGAGGTAGCCCAGGCCTGCCAGCGCCAGCGCATTGACCGCCACACCGGCCAGCAGCATGAGCCCCATGCGCGTGCCGCCATCGGCCTGCGCCAGCCCGTAGATCAGCGCCGTGACCACCAGTCCACCGCCGAAGGCCATGGTCACCAGCGACCAGCTGCCCAGCGTGCGCGGCATGTCGGGAAGGAAGTAGCTGCCCAGCACGATGGTGAGCGCCGCGGCCAGCGCCGCACCGCTGCTCACGCCGATCAGGCCGGGGTCGGCCAGCGGGTTGCGGAACAGCCCCTGCATCAGCGCGCCGGCCAGACCCAGGCCGGCCCCGGCAGCCAAGCCCATCAAGAGGCGCGGCAGGCGGATGTTGACGAAGACCAGGTACTCGGGCGCATCCTCGGGCGCAGGCACGGCGCCCACGGCCTGCATCAGCACCTGCCACAGCTGGCCGGTGGTGATGGCATAAGCGCCCTGCGTGCTGCCCCAGACGAAGGCCAGCAGCACCAGGGCGAGGCCCAGCGCCAGCGCGGCGCGCGGGGACAGGCGCCCGGGCGCGCGCCGTGGAATGGGCTGCATGGCGGCGGCTGCCCCGCTCACGCGGTGATCGCCTGCAGGCGCGCCTGGATCTCCCGCACCGTGCCAGGCAGGCGCGGGCCAAAGCCCAGCAACTGGCTGGCTTCCATGGTCACCAGGGCCTTGCGGCGGAAGGCCGGGGTAAGGGCCAGCTCCGGCCGCTGCCAGAACGCGGCCTCACCGCCCAGTGCCTCGATGCCCTGGGTGCTGTTGAGCAGCACCTCGGGCGCGGCACTGGCCATGGCCTCGGCAGTGAGCGGCCGGTAGCCCGCGAACTGGTTGATGGCGTTGGTACCGCCGGCAAAGCGGATCAGCGCATCGGCCGCGGTGCCGGTGCCGGCCACCATGGGGCTGCCGCTGTGCGACAGGATGAAGATCGCGCGCGGGCGCCGCGCAGCCGCCGCGGCCACGCTCATTTGCACCGCCGCCCACTGGGCGTCGAGGTCGGCCTGCAGGGCGGCGGCCTCGCGTTCGCGGCCCGCCACGCGGCCCACGGTGGCCACCTTGCGCTGCACCTCGTCCCAGGTGTGGTCGGCCTTGACCAGTTCCACGCGCACACCGGCGCTGCGCACCTGGTCCAGCACCACGGGCGGCCCTGCCTCGGTGGTGCCCACCACGGCATCGGGCTTGAGGGACAGCAGCCCCTCGGCCGAAAGCTGGCGCATGTAGCCGACCTTGGCGGTTTTGAGCGCGGCCTCGGGGAATAGGCTGGTGGTGTCGGTGCCCACCAGTTGCGCCTGCGCACCCAGCAGGTAGACCACCTCGGTCAGCGCGCCACCCAGCGAGACGATGCGCGCGGCGCCCGCTGCATGGGCCTGGCCCACGGTGAAGACGGCAGGCAGCGCTGCGGCACCCAGCAGCACCTGGCGGCGATGGATCAATGCGGTCTCACGCAGCATGGGCCAGCTCCTGCAGCCGCGGCAGGCGGGCCGCCAGGTCGCGCCAGCCCTGCAGCTCGGCCTGGCCGGGCTTGCGTGCGCCGAAGAACATGGCCATCAGCTCGCCCGCGGGGTCGAAGGCCTCGACCGAGGTCACCACACCGTCGGCGGTGGGTTTTTCCACCAGCCACACGCTGGCCACCAAGTCGGTGCGCAGGTGCAGGTTGAAGCCGGGGTCGAGCACATTGATCCACTGCGCACCGCCGGGCGTATCCAGTGGTTTGATGTTGTTCACCGGGCCGGTGTGGATCTGGATGCAGCCGCCGCTGCCAACGAAGACCATGATGGGCAGGCCGCCCGCAGCGGCCTGCTGCAGCACGGCGGTGACCGATTCCTTCGCCAGGCGCCACGCAAACTGCCCTTCCACCAGGCGAAAGCTCTGCTGGCGCTCCACAACGAACTTCTTGGTCAGGCCGAAGAACTCGTGCGTGTCCTGCATCGCGGCCCAGCCTTCGCGCAGGCCGGCAATGTCGATCTCGGCATCGGGCCGCGGCACCTCGGCCTGCGGCGGCGCGCCGAACACATAGCCCGCGCTGGGCAGAGCAAAGCGCTGCGCCACGGCATCGAACGCGGCCAGGTCGGTTGCGTCTCGCGTGAACACCTTGTGCACCGCACGCCCGTGGGCGTTGAAGAACTGCAGGCTGCGCATGGGCGCGCGTGACGGGTCGGCGGCGGCTTCGGTCACGGCAAAGCCTGCGTGCCACTGCGCGAAGAACAGGCGCAGGTCGATGTCCTCGCCGAGCGCCAGGCCCACCGGCCCCGTGGCCGAGATGTTGGTGTAGACGCCGGTCTTCTCGTGCACCACGCCTTCGTTGCGCGTGAGCGCCATCAGCGGGCCGCAGGCCTCCAGCGCCTGCAGCAGCTGCAGCCACGAGCCCTGCAGCGGCACGGCCTTGAGCGGGTATTCATGCTCGCCCGCATGGGCAGCAATGGCTGCACCTTCGGACAGGCCCAGGGCTTCGGCGGCATCCTTGGCGCGCCTGCCGGAGGCGCGCATGGCGGCGAACTGCTCGCGGATGGCAGGGGCCGTCTGAAGCCGCATGCCGTTGGGGTCGGGGGTGAAGGAGGAAGAGGTCATGCTCATTGGACGGTTTCGGGGGTGGGGATCCACAGCGCGCGGCGCTGCTCGGCGGCCGACAGGGCGGCGCTGGCGGCATCGCACCCCTGCCCGGCGCTCTGCTGGGCCCAGCGGCCCTGCAGGCTCCAGACCACGGTGCGAAAGTGCGGCGTGAAGCCTTCGGCGTCGGCCAGCATCTGCAGGTTGGCGGTGATCTTGCGGCCCATGGCATCGCGGTGGCTGTCGCAGCAGGCCTGCACATAGCCCGTCATCAGCGCCAGGGTACCGGCCAGCAGTGCCTCGGCGCAGGGCAGGCTGTACTCCTCGTCGCAATGGGCGCTGGAGGCGGGCGTATCGGGTGCATGGCTCATGTCTGTCTCCTTGGCAGGAAGGCCGCGATGGATGGGTTTCGAAAGAAATGCCGGTCAGAAGTCCGCGACCAGCGAGACGCGCACATTGCGGCCTGGCTGGCTGTAGGCGTCGATGAAGCTGGCGTTGGCGGCCAGGCCGCGCACGTCGGCCCAGCGCCAGTGCTTCTTGTCGGTCAGGTTGTAGATGCCGGCGTTCAGGCGCAGGTCCTTGCGGATGCGCCACTGGCCCGACAGGTCCAGCACCGTGTACGAGGGCGTGAGGAACTGCGTGCTGCCCGTGGCCGGGGTCACGTCCTCGGCCTTCTTGGCGGCGGCGTGCGTCAGGTCCAGGCGGGCCATCCATGCGCTGGTGTCGTAGCGCAGGCCGGTCGTCAGGCGCGAGGGGTCCACGGTGTTGACGGGCTTGCCGGTGGCCGTGTCGCGGCCACGCGTCTGGCCGTAGGCGAAGGGCGTGCTCAGTTGGCCGCCGGCCACATGGCCCCAGCGCACGTCGCCCTTGACCTCGAAGCCATTGAGCTTGACGCGGCCGATGTTGACCGACTGGAACACCAGCGGGTTGCCCGGCGCGCCCGTGCCGCCCACCTGGCGCAGGTCCTCGATGAAGTCCTTGTAGCGGCCGGTAAAGGCCGCCGCCTCGATGGACAGCATGTCCATGCGGCCGCGCACGCCGAGCTCGAAGTTCTGGCTCTTCTCGGGCTTGAGGTTGCCGTTGGGCACCGTCTTGTAGTTGCTGACCGGGTTCTCGAAGAAAGCGTTGACCTGGCCGGCGTTGGGCGCGCGAAAACCCGCGGCGTAGTTGCCGAACATGCTCCAGGCATCGTTGGCGCGGTACAGCACGCCGAGCTTGGGCGAGGTGGCATTGCCCGAGAGCGAGACCGCCTGGGCACCAAAACCGGTCTGGTCGGCCTTGATGCGGAAGCTGTCGAAGCGCACGCCGGGCGTCACGCTGAAGGGGCCGCTCACGATTTCGTCCTGCACATACAGCGCGGCGCTGGTCTCCTTGGTGTCGGGGAAGCGCTTGAGCGGGAAGGTCTCGCCCACGGGCGGGGTCACGCCGTCCTGCAGGTTGGTGACCTTGGCGGCCGAGTAGTCCAGGCCGTAGGTGATCTTCTGCACCAGGCTGCCGCTGCCGCGCAGCACCTTGCTGCCCTGCAGATTGGCCTGCCAGCTGCGCTCGTCATAGGTCACGTCGCGCACGCGGTCGGCCGCGGTGTTGCGGTCCTCGAAGGCGTATTCGCGCGAATGCGCGTCCTGGTAGCTCAGGGTGGCCTTCAGGTCGTCGGCAAAGCCGGCGTTCAGGCGCCAGTTACCCTCCCAGGTGGCGCGGGTGCGCCGCATGTCGGTGGAGGAGTTGGACGACAGCGCGGAGGTGGCGGCCAGCGGCGGCTTGGAGCGCGCGGTGAGCAACTCGTAGTCGGAGGTCTTGTCCACATGCTCCACCGTGAAGGCGTGGCGCTGGCCTGCACCGGGCGTGAGCACCACCTTGCCCATGAGCGCGCCGCCACGGTCCTTCTGCGGGTTGGGCAGGGTGCGGTCGGCATTGGCCGCATCGTTGGTGCCCATGTTGCCGAGCTCGCGCGAGCGGTTCACGCTGCCGGCAACCAGCCACTGCACCGTGTCGTTGGCGCGGCCGGCCACCGTGGCACCCAGGCGCTTGCCGTGGTCGTCGCCGTCGTAGCCGGCGCTCACCTGGCCGCCCAGCGTCTTGCCGTCCTTGAGGAAGTTCTCGGGGTCCACGGTGATGAAATTCACCAGGCCGGCCATGCCGTCCGAGCCGTACAGCGCCGAGGTGGCGCCGCGCACCACCTCGATGCGCTGCAGCAGGCCCATGTCCAGGTAGTCGCGGCCGAAGGCATTGGCGCTGAACACGTAGCTGCGCGGCAGGCGCACGCCGTCCACCATCATCAGCACGCGGTTGCCGTCCAGGCCACGGATGTTGAAGCCCGCGTTCTGCTCCCGGCCGGTGGAGCCGCTGGCCAGCGAGAAGCGCGCCGGCGAGCGCGTGACCGACACGTTGGGCAGCTCGCGCACGGCATCGCGGATGTCGCGCACCTGGCCCTCTTCGAGCGCACGCGCGTTGATCACGTCGATGCTCATCGGCAGTTCGTCGGGGTTCTGCTCGCTGCGCGAGCCGCTGATCACCACTTCCTTGAGTGCGGGGCCTGCGGCCACGATCTGCGCGGGCTGGCCCGCAGTCTGTGCCTGGGCGCCGGTGAACGAGGCACACGCCAGCGCGGCCAGCAAGGCCAGCGGACGGAGTGCGAAACGGGGGAACTTGTCGGTCGGGTGCGCCACGGGGAAACCTTCTCTCTGAATCAGGGGTTGGAACAGAGCTGGCTTCGGACGCCTGGGTGCCCCTCAAATGGGCTGGCAGTGGCTGGCTAAGCGTGAATTATATGAGAATAATTATCAATACACATTGACAGTGCGGACTGGGATCGTACCCGCCATCGAGGGCCAGGACAAAAGCAAACGGGAGCCCGAAGGCTCCCGTTCAATCAACGGCTGGAGGTGCTCCGGCACGGCCGATGCGTCAGGCCTCTACCGCCTCCGGCACCGCTTCGGCCGTGGCCTTGGCCAGCACCGGCATGCGGATCAGGTGGTCGAAGGCACTGAGCGCGGCCTTGGAGCCATCGCCGGCGGCGATCACGATCTGCTTGAACGGCACCGTGGTGCAGTCGCCGGCAGCGAACACACCCGGCAGGTTGGTGCGGCCATGCGAGTCGACGATGATCTCGCCGAACTTGGACAGTTCCACCGTGCCCTTGAGCCATTCGGTGTTGGGCACCAGGCCGATCTGCACGAACACGCCTTCAAGCGCCACCAGGTGCTCCTCGCCCGTCGCGCGGTCCTTGTACCTGAGGCCATTGACCTTGCCATCGGCACCGGTGATCTCGGTGGTCTGCGCATTGGTGTGGATGCTCACGTTGGGCAGGCTCTTGAGCTTGTTGACCAGCACCGCATCGGCCTTGAGCTGGTCGGCGAACTCGATCAGCGTGACGTGGGCCACCAGGCCGGCCAGATCGATGGCGGCCTCCACACCCGAGTTGCCGCCGCCGATGACCGACACGCGCTTGCCCTTGAACAGCGGGCCATCGCAGTGCGGGCAGTAGGCCACGCCCTTGTTCTTGTACTCGGCTTCGCCGGGCACGTTGACGTTGCGCCAGCGCGCACCGGTGGACAGGATCACCGTCTTGGATTGCAAGGTGGCACCGTTGGCCAGCTGCACGCGGACCAGGCCACCGGGCTCGCTGGCGGGGATCAGCTTGTCGGCACGCTGCAGGTTCATGATGTCCACGTCGTAGGCGCGGGTGTGGGCTTCGAGTGCGGCGGCGAACTTGGGGCCGTCGGTCTCCAGCACCGAGATGTAGTTCTCGATGGCCAGCGTGTCGTTGACCTGGCCGCCGAAGCGCTCGGCCGCCACGCCGGTGCGGATGCCCTTGCGGGCGGCGTACACGGCGGCTGCGGCGCCAGCAGGGCCACCGCCGACGATGAGCACGTCATACGGTGCCTTGGCCGAGAGCTTGGCGGCGTCGCGGGCGGCGGCACCGGTGTCGAGCTTGGCCACGATCTCTTCGACCGACATGCGGCCCGAGGCGAAGACCTGGCCGTTCATGAACACCATGGGCACGGCCATGATCTCGCGGTCGGCCACTTCCTGCTGGAAGGCGCCGCCTTCGACCACGGTGGTCTTGATCTTGGGGTTGATGATGGACATGAGCGACAGCGCCTGCACCACGTCCGGGCAGTTGTGGCAGGTCAGGCTCATGTAGACGTCGAAGCTGAAATCGCCATCCAGTGCGGCGATCTGCTCGATCACCTCGGGTTCGACCTTGGGCGGGTGGCCGCCGGTCCACAGCAGGGCCAGCACCAGCGAGGTGAATTCATGGCCCAGGGGCAGGCCGGCAAAGCGCAGCGAGTTCGTGCTGCCCACGCGCTGCAGGCTGAACGAGGGCTTGCGGGCGTCGTTGCCATCGGTGCGCAGGCTGATCTTGTCGGCGCGCAGCGACTGGATGGTGGTCAACAGTTCCAGCATCTCGCGCGAGGTCTGGCTGTCGTCCAGGGAGGCCACCAGTTCGAACGGCTGCGTCACGCGCTCCAGGTAGGCGGCAAGCTGGGTCTTGAGTTGGTCGTCGAGCATGGTGGTGTCCTTTCGAGTTCTGGCTTATAGGGTGGGGGCCAGGGCTGCTTGTGGCAAGCCCGGGTCCGCAACAGAGCGTAAAAAAATGGGCGAAAAAAAGCCGGACGGCATGGCGCACGCGCGCCATGACGCTGTCCGGCTGGGGAGCGGCCCCAAGGCCGCTCTGCCGATGCAATCAGCCGATCAGATCTTGCCAACCAGGTCCAGCGAAGGGGCCAGGGTCTTGGCGCCGTCGTTCCACTTGGCGGGGCAGACTTCGCCGGGGTGGGCGGCGGTGTACTGGGCCGCCTTGAGCTTGCGCACGGTTTCCTTGACGTCGCGGGCGATTTCGTTGGAATGCACTTCGGCCGTCTTGATGATGCCGTCGGGGTTGATCACGAAGGTGCCGCGCAGTGCCAGGCCTTCTTCAGGGATGTGCACGCCAAAGGCGTTGGTCAGCTGGTGCGTCGGGTCGCCGACCAGGGGGAACTTGGCCTTGCCCACGGCGGGCGAGGTTTCGTGCCAGACCTTGTGCGAGAAATGCGTGTCGGTCGTGACGATGTAGACCTCGGTGCCGGCCTTCTGGAACTCGGGGTAGTTGTCCGCAGCGTCTTCGATTTCGGTGGGGCAGTTGAAGGTGAACGCTGCAGGCATGAAGATCAGCACGGACCACTTGCCCTTCAGGTCGGCTTCGGTCAGGTCGATGAACTCGCCCTTGCCGTTGCGGTTGACGAAAGCGGTGGTCTTGAAGGGTTGAACTTGCGTGTTGATCAGGGACATTGCTGTTTCCTTAAAGGGTGGGTTGAACTGACTACGGAATGAAGTTTAGGCCCTGGAAGGCCATCAATCCAATTAATTGATTTGATTGAATCAATTGCCTGTGACTATACAAAATTCCGCGCTCGCATCGGGTTCCGGGTTGAAAGCGGCTGTTTCCGGCCGGCCTTTACCCCATGCAGCACTGTGGACCGGTTCTGTGAAGCTACGGCGAAAATCCCGGCGGACCCCGATGGCCCCAACGTCGGCGGGAACAAACGCGAACACAACTCAGCATCACACGCAGCCAATGCGCAAATACGGGGGCTTGCCTTGCAAGCGGCCCCTCGCCTTACGACAATCGTCGGCGACATAACATAACAAGGAGTCTCCCCATGCAAGGCGACGCACAGGTCATCGGCCATCTGCAGGCCCAGCTCAAGAACGAGCTCACCGCCATCAACCAGTACTTCCTGCACTACCGCATGCTCAAGCACTGGGGCTTCGACAGGCTGGCGAAGAAGGAATACAAGGAATCGATCGGCGAGATGAAGCATGCCGACGTGCTCATGGACCGCATCTTCATGCTCGACGGCCTGCCCAACCTGCAGGACATGGCCAAGCTCCAGGTCGGCGAGGACGTGCCGGAGATCCTGGCCTGCGACCTGAGCTCCGAGAAGGGCGCGCAGGCCACCATCAAGGCCGGCATCGCCCACTGCGAAACCGTGCGCGACTATGTCTCACGCGACATCCTGCAGAAGATCCTGGACGACACCGAAGAGCACATCGACTTCCTGGAAACCCAGATCGAGCTGATCGCCAAGATCGGCCTGCAGAATTACCTGCAGTCGCAGATGAGCGAAGAAGACTGAGACACCACCCCATTCAACGAGTCGCCCCACGAAGACGAGAAGAGCAGGCTCGACAAGAAGAAGACTGACCAGCAGCGCGACAACAAGAACCACCCCACACTTTTCCCACGGGCCCTCGGGCCCGTTTTTCATTTCCGGCGCCGCCCCGCCACTGCGCGACAAGCCCGTACTGTTGTTGCAAACGCACACATTTCAGCAACAACAATGAGAAACGTTCTCAATTAAAAGTAAGATCGGAGGCTCCAGCCAGCAGCCCTCCGACCGTGCCCCTGCACATGCCAGGGCCTGCACGTCTGCCTTCCCTGCCAGCCAACCTGATTTTCGGGGCACCCATGTGCACCCCGTGCCGCGCCTGCGCGCGGCTTTCCATCCGTTGGCTGCGCGTCTCCGTCATGGCGCCCCCGCCCCGGCCCCGCCAGCAGCAACGGCCCACAACGACGACCAGGATTGACCGACCGACATGCACCGCCGCCGCCCCTCCTCTCTGACGCCCCTTGCCGCTGCCGCGTTGCTGGCCTGTGCGGGCATGGCCCACGCCCAGACTGCACCGGCACCCGCCGTGCTCAAGGAAGTCACGGTGACCGATGGCCACGACGCCACCACTGAAGGCACGGGCTCCTATACCACCCGCGCACCCCTCTCCAGCGCCACCAGGCTCGGCCTCACGCCACGCGAAACACCGCAGTCCCTGTCCGTCATCACGCGCGAGCGCATGGAGGAGCAGGGCCTGCAGACCCTGTCCGAGACCATGCAGGCCACCACCGGCGTGTACGTGAGCTACACCGACAGCGAGCGCATCGGCTACAGCGCACGCGGCTACAACATCACCAACTTCCAGGTCGATGGCATGCTGAACACCTTTGGCGGCTCGCTCAAGACCAATGGCGACAACGTGGTCTACGACCGCATCGAGGTGCTGCGCGGCGCCGCCGGCCTGACCGTGGGTGCAGGCGACCCCTCGGCCACCATCAACCAGGTGCGCAAGCGCCCCACGACACAGTTCCAGGGCAGCGCTGCCGTGCGCCTGGGCAGCTACGGCCTGCGCCGCGGCGAGATCGACCTTGCCGGGCCGCTGGCCTTCGACGGCAAGATCCGCGGGCGCTTCGTCGCCGCGCAGCAGCAGTCCGACTCGTTCCGCCCCTTCTACGAACAGAAGCTCGATGCCCTCTACGGCATCGTCGAGGCCGATGTGGGCTCCAACACCACCGTGTCGCTGGGCTACGAGCGTCAGAAGTCCGACCCGCGCGGCGCCACCTGGGGCACCGTGCTGTACTGGAACGCCGATGGCTCCGTGGCCAACCTGCCCTACGACCTGAACCTGTCCACGCCCTGGGCCTCGTGGAACATCGTCGAGAAGAAGACCACGGCCACGCTGGACCACCGCTTCAACGCCGACTGGCGCCTGCGCGCGGCGTTCACGCACAGTGCGCGCGTGCAGGACGGGCACCTGTACTTCGGCTACGGCGGCAACCCGCGGCCCGACGGCAGCGGCATCACGGTGGCCTACGGCCGCTTTCCCTCCGACGAGACCATGAACGTGGTCGACCTCAACATGGAAGGCAAAATCGATGCCTTCGGCCGGCGCCACGATGTCGTCTTCGGCTGGGGCCAGAACAGGCGCACCACGGACAGCCTGCGCGTGACCCTGGGTGCCATGCCGGCCAGCTACAGCCAGATCCCCGACTGGCGCACCTGGACCGGCAACGTGCCGATCTTCCCGACCACGATCGAGGCCGTACCCACCAGCATCGGCGTGATCGAGCAAAAGGCCGCCTACGCGGCCACGCGCCTGCACATCACCGACCCGCTCAAGGTGATCCTGGGCCTGCGCTACGGCGAGTACGAGACCCGCACCAACAACTACGCCGCCACCGGTGCGCTCAGCTCCACCTCGGGCTACCGCAACGATGGCATCTACACCCCGTATGCCGGCGTGCTGTACGAGCTCACGCCCGAGTGGACCGCCTACGGCGCCTACACCGACATCTTCCAGCCGCAGAACTACCGCGACAAGGGCAACGCCATCCTCGACCCCGTAGTGGGCAAGAGCATCGAGGCCGGCATCAAGGGCGAGCTATTCGACAAGCGCATGAACGTCTCGGCCGCCATCTTCAAGAGCACCAAGGACAACGTGGCCGAGATCGACGACTCGGTGGCCCCCAACTCGCTGCCCGGCGGCGTGCAGGCCTACCGCGCCACGGGCAAGGGCAACAAGGTCGATGGCGTGGAGTTCGAGGCTTCGGGCCAGATCACGCGCCAGTGGAACCTGTCGGCCGGCTACAGCCACACCCGTTCGCGCACGGCCCTGGGCGTGGCCACCAACACCGTGATCCCGCGCAATCTGCTGCGCCTGTTCACCACCTACAGGTTCGGCGACGGCCAGCGCTGGACCGTGGGCGGCGGCATCAACTGGCAAAGCAACTTCTGGAACGCCGCGCAGCGGCCCACGGGCGCGCTTACCGCGACCGGAGCCCCCGTCACCGTGACGTCGCGCATCGACCAGGGTGCCGTGGTCATCGGTAGCCTGATGGCCAGCTACCGCATCAACGAGCACCTCACCGCGAGCGTGAACGTCAACAACCTGCTCAACAAGCACTACTACAACCGCGTGGGCTTCTACAACGGCGTGCACTGGGCCGACCCGCGCACCGCCTCGTTCACGCTGCGCGGAACGTTCTGAGCCTCGGGAGCTCCGGCCCATGAAAGCCACCCAGCCGGCCTGGCGCTACCGCCTGGCCATCACCTCGCGCGCCCTGGCGGCCACCGCCGGCGGCTATGCGCTGGCCGCAGCCTTCACGGCCGCCCTGTCGCTTGCCCTGGCACTGGCCATGCCGCGCGTGGAGGCCGTGCTCACCGCCACCATGCTGGCCTGGCTGGTCTACGCCGGCGCTGCTGGCTGGGCCTTCTACGCGCGCACGGCCTGGGGCGCCTGGGGCGGCACCCTGCTGCCCGCGCTCGCACTGGGCGCCTGCGCCATGGCGCCGCGCTGGCTGGAGAAGCTGCCATGACCACCAACACCAACTCTGCCACCCGCGCCGCGCGCGAACAGGCGGGCGAAGGCTTTCGCCAGGCCATGTCCTGGCTGCACACCTGGGCCGGGCTCATCCTGGGCTGGCTGCTGTTCGCGATCTTCCTCACGGGCACGCTGTCCTTCTTCAAGACCGAGCTCAACCTGTGGATGCGGCCCGAGCTGCACGGCATGCCCCCGCCCACGCGCGACGTGGCCGAGCGCGCCATCGCGGCCATGAACCAGAAGCAACCCGACGTGACGCAATGGATCATGCGCATGCCCGACGAGCGCCAGAACGCCGTCACCCTGCTGTGGCGCGACACGGGCAACGGCCGCTTCGAGACCCTGCTCATGAACCCGCAGACCGGCGAGACCGTGGATGCGCGCAAGACCATGGGCGGCGAGTTCTTCTACCGCTTCCATTTCGAGCTGCGCACGGCGCAGAAGGGCCGCTGGACCATCGAGGGCCGCTGGGTGGTGGGCGTGGCCACCATGCTGATGTTCATCGCCCTGCTCACGGGCGTGGTCACGCACCGGCGCATCTTCAAGGACTTCTTCACCTTCCGCCCGGCCAAGGGCGGGCAGCGCGCCTGGCTCGATGCGCACAACGTCACCGGTGTGCTGGTGCTGCCCTTCTACCTGATGATCACCTTCAGCGGGCTCATGA
This sequence comes from Acidovorax sp. GW458-11-26-14-TSB4, assembly GCF_059423865.1. Lineage (NCBI taxonomy): Bacteria > Pseudomonadati > Pseudomonadota > Betaproteobacteria > Burkholderiales > Comamonadaceae > Acidovorax > Acidovorax sp. GW458-11-26-14-TSB4. Next base: position 90,791 of record NZ_JBWKYR010000016.1, on the reverse strand, counting down.
TCTTCCACACCCTGTACATGCCCGCCGGCATCGCCGTGGCCTACCAGGGCCCCAAGGGCGTGGACTCGCAGACCTATTTTGCCGACCTGCAGGGCGAAAAGCCCGAGCGCCGCGTGCGCCGCAACCCCGGCGACAAGGTCGAGCCCCTGCCCACGCTGGCGCTCGGCCCCATCCTGGAGACGGCACGCACCCAATGGAATGGCGGGCGCATCGGCGGCATCCAGGCCCGGCGCGATGCGCAGGGCACGCCGGTGGTCGAAGTCACGCGCCATGAGGGCGACCGCCTGCAGTACCGGCCCGAGCGCATGCTCTTCGATGGGGTCACCGGCAAGGTGCTGGAGCAGACCGATGCCACCACGCCCGCCGCCGTGACCTATGGCGTGCTCTACGGCCTGCACCTGGGCCGCTTCGCCGGCCCGGGCATGCGCTGGGCGCTGGTGGGCTTTGGCCTCCTGGGCAGCATGATGATCGCCACCGGCATGGTGCTGTGGTCCGTCAAGCGTGCCGCGCAGGGCCAGCGCAAGGGCGCGGCTGCCGATGACAAAGTGCGCCTGCCATTTGGCCAGCGCCTGGTGGCCAGCCTGAACATCGCCTCGCTCGCCGGCCTGCCGCTGGCCTGCGCGGTGTACATGGCCTCCAACCGGCTGATCCCGCTCGATGCGCCTGAGCGGCCCGATGCCGAGCTGTCCTACTTCTTCGGCGCCTGGGGCGTGGCCTTGCTGTGGGGCGTGCTGTTCCCCAACCGCCGCGGCTGGTCGCTGGTACTGGCCCTGGCCGGCGCGGCCTGGGCCTCGCTGCCGGTGCTCAATGCCCTGACCACGTCCACCCACCTCGGTGTGAGCCTGCCCGCGGGCGACTGGCTGTGGGCAGGCCTGGACCTCACGTTCCTGGCCACCGGCGTGCTGCTGGGCTGGCTGGCCTGGCGCCTGCGCCCGGGCCGGCCGCTGCCGGGCAAGGCACCGCGCAGGTCCGCCGCTGCCTCGGCGATGCCGGCACCCGATGCCCGGCCCGCCGCCCAGGCCTGAAGGAGCCATCGCCATGTCCGCCTTTTTTCTCTGCTTTGCCGCCTGGTCCGCCATCGCCCTGGGCATGGACCGCCACCACGAAGACGCCCTGGGCCGCGAAGCCGCCGCCCCACGCCTGGCGCAATGGCGCCGCGCGGGCTGGCTGCTGCTGGCCCTCTCGCTGTGGCTGGCCGCGCGGCCCCATGGGGGCACGCCGGCCTCGCTCGGGGTGACGGCCTGGACCATCGCCTTGTCGGTCGCCGCCGTGGCCGTCACGGCCGTGATGACCTGGCAGCCACGCCACGCGCCCCGGTTGGCGGGCGTGGCGCTGGCCGCTGGCCTCGCCGCCTGGGCCGCAGGGTGGTGAGCATGCCTGCCCTGTACTTGCCTTGGTTGCGGTCCCGTCTGCGCCCCGCCCCATTTCCATCCCTCCCTCCCCTCGTTCACACCATGCACCCCTCTTCGATCCTCCCCCCGCCCCGTTTCCCCTTGAGCACCCTGGCCCTGCTGGCCGCCTGCAGCTGCCTGGCAGCGGGTGCGGCCCACGCACAGGACGCCGCCCTGCCCGAGGTGAAGGTGACCAACAGCAGTGACACCACCGAAGGCACAGGCCAGTACACCGCGCGCCAGATCAGCGTGGGCAAGATGGACCAGGCACCGCGCGAGATCCCGCAGTCCATCAGCGTCATCACGCGCCAGCAGCTCGATGACCGCAACGTGACCAAGGTGGAAGACGCCGTCAAGTTCAGCACCGGCATCACCGTGACGCGCTTCGACGGCGCCGGCAACTACAACACCTTCCAGTCGCGCGGCTTCGATCTGGGCTCCATCCAGCTCGACGGTGTGCCCATCCCGCAGGGCAACTACAGCACACTGGACGCCGCCATGTACGACCGCATCGAGGTGCTGCGCGGCCCTGCCGGCATGCTGCAGGGCGGCAGCGAGCCGGGAGGCACCGTGAACCTGGTGCGCAAGCGCGCACCGGGCAAGCTGATGCTCAACGCCGATGCGTCCGTGGGTTCCTTCGGCCTGCGCCGCGGCGAGGTGGACGTGGGCAGTGCGCTCAACGCCGCAGGCACCGTGCGCGCCCGCGCTGTGGCGGTGGCCGAAGACCGCGACAGCCATGTCGCCACCCTGTTCAACAACAAGCGCCTGGGCTATGGCACGCTGGAGTGGGACATCGCCCCGTCCACCACGCTGTCCATCGGCGGCGCGCAGCAGCGCGTGCGCTCCTCCATCGACCAGGGCCTGCCCACCTATGCCGATGGCCGCCTGGCCAGCCTGCCGCGCAGCTCCTTCTCGGGCCTGGCCTCCAACCGCCAGGACCTGGAAACCACCGACCTCTTCGCCGAACTGGAACACCGCCTCGCCGGAGGCGGCACGGTGCGCCTGTCGGCCCGCGATGTGGACCGCACGGCCTTCTACAGTGCCGCCCGCGCCAACAGCGCGCTCAGCCCCAATGGCAACTTCACCATGGAAATGGTCGACGGCCTGACCCATGTGAAGACGCGCAACTACGACCTGTTCGCCAGCCTGCCGGTGGACGTGGCCGGCCGCACGCACCGCCTGCTGGTGGGCGCCAGCCGCAGCGAGAACAAGAGCTACGAAAACAACTTCGCGTACGGCACGCCTGTGCAGGCCAACCTGCTCACGCCCAACTACGGCGCGCCCTACCCGGCGCTTGTGCTGCCAGGCTACTCGGCCATCACCACGCGCACCGAGAACGCGCTGTACGGCCAGGCACAGGTCAGCGTGGCCGACTCCGTCAAGGTCCTGGCCGGCGGGCGCCTGAGCTGGGCCGATGCGGTGACGCGCAGCACCAGCACGGGTGCGGCCACGAGCGTGGCCGACCCGGGCCGCCAGTTCATCCCTTCGGTGGCGGTGCTGTACGACTTCCACCCGCAGTACACGGCCTACGCGGGCTATTCCGAGACCTTCGTGGTGCAGAGCCAGCTCGACATCAACAAGCAATTGCTCGACCCCCGCACCGGCAAGCAGGTGGAACTGGGCCTGAAGGGCGAGTTCCTGGACAAGCGCCTGCAGGCGCATGCGGCCATCTTCCGCATCATCGACGAAGACCGGGCCATCGCCGACTCCCGATTGGCTGGCGCCTTCTATGCGGGCGGCAAGGTGCGTTCGCAGGGTTTCGAGGCCGAGGTCAGCGGCCAGGTGCAGCCCGGCTGGGACGTGATGGCCGGCTATGCCTACAACGACACGCTCTACCTGCGCGCACCCGCGGCCCAGCTGGGCCAGGTGTTCAGCCCCGTCACCCCGCGCCACAGCGTGAACGTCTTCACGCGCTATGCCTTCACCTCGCCCGCATTGCGTGGCTTCAGCATCGGCGGCGGCCTGTCCTACCGCAGCGAGTTCTTTGCCCAGAGCGGCACGCTGCGCATCACCTCGGGCGACTACGTGCTGGCCAGCGCGCAGGTGGGCTACCAGATCAACGACCAACTGGCCCTGAACCTCAGCGTGGACAACCTGTTCGACAAGACCTACTACGAGAAGGTCTCGGGCACTTCCCGCCAGAACTTCTACGGCGAGCCGCGCCGCGTGACGCTGGCGCTCAAGGCCCGGTACTGAACCCAGATGCTGAACCCGGTTTGAGACACCAAAACAACACCACGGAAACAACGCAAAAGCAAATCATTCTTAGTTGCAACGTAAAATCGCTGGCGTGAAGCCCCTTCGGCCCCGGCGCCGCAGGGGCTTCTGCCATCGCCCTCTTCCCTCTTCTTTTTCCAAGGTGTCCGGCTTGCTGCCCTCCTGTCCCCTCCCGTTGCGTGCCCTGCTCCGGTCGCCTGGCGACCGCGGCCCGCGCACACGCCCGGGAAGCCAGGCCGGACGCCCTGGGTGCTGACCCGCAAAGCCCACGCCATGCTGTCACCTGCCGCCCTTCGCCGCTGGTCCTGGACCCACAAGTGGTCCAGCCTCGTCTGCACCATCTTCATGCTGCTGCTGTGCCTTACCGGCCTGCCGCTGATCTTCCACCACGAAATCGGCCACCTGCTGGGCACCGAGGTCGAGGCGCCGGCCATGCCCGACGGCACGCCGCGCGCCAGCCTGGACACGGTGATCGCCGCCGCCAAGGCCGTTCACCCCGAGCGCATGGTGCAGTTCGTCTCGCAGGCCGAGGACGACGACAAGGTCTGGTTCGTCACGCTCACGCACACGCCCGACCCTACCGAGGACTTCAAGTCCGTGGCGGTCGATGCGCGCACGGCCAAGGTGCTGTCCGATATTCCCACCAACCAGGGCTTCATGAACCTCATGTTCCGCCTGCACGTGGACCTGTTCGCCGGCCTGCCAGGCAAGCTTTTCCTGGGCTTCATGGGCCTGCTGCTGCTGGTGGCCATCGTCACCGGTGTGGTGCTGTACGCGCCCTTCATGCGCAAGCTGCGCTTTGGCGACGTGCGGCGCGACCGCTCCACGCGCGTGAAGTGGCTGGACCTGCACAACCTGCTGGGCATCGTGACCCTGGTGTGGGCGCTGGTGGTGGGCGCCACCGGCATGATCAACACCTGGGCCGACCTGATGATCAAGTACTGGCAGTACGACCAGTTGTCCACGCTGCTCGCGCCCTACAAGGGCAAGCCCGTGATCCCCATGGACCAGCGCGGCCCGCTGCAGCAGGCGGTGGACGTGGCCCGCGCGCATGCGCCGGGCACCAAGCTGTCGTTCATCGCCTTCCCGGGTACCTCGTTCTCCAGCCCGCACCACAACACCGTCTTCGTGCGCGGTGCCGAGCCGCTGACCTCGCGCCTGCTGCAGCCCATTTTGGTCGATGCCCACAGCGGCCAGATCACGGCCGCGCCGCAGCTGCCGTGGTACCTCACGGCGCTGCTGGTCTCGCAGCCGCTGCACTTCGGCGACTACGGGGGCATGCCCATGAAGATTCTCTGGGCGCTGCTGGACATCGCCACCATCATCGTGCTGGGCAGCGGCCTGTACCTGTGGCTGCGCCGCAAGGCACCCGCCGCGGCCACCGCGCCCGCAGCCCCCGCCGGCCTGTCCGCCAGTGCCACGGCCTCCCTGGCCGCCAACCCGGAGCGCGCCGCATGAGCAGGAATGCACCCACGCCCTTTCGCACCCTGTGGGGCTGGCCCATCGTGCTCGGGCTGCTCACGGCCACCGGCCTGGCCACCGCCCTGGTCTCGGACACCTGGGGCGACTGGTGGTCCTGGATCGGGCTGGGCGTGCCCGTGGCCGTGATGGCCTGGTTCGCCTGGCGGCCCGCACCGGCCGCAGCCCCTGCCGATCCGAACCCCAGCGACGACCCCGCCAACCCTTTCTGACATTTACTTTTTCTGACCACCATGCACCCTACCCATCGCCCCCCTGTGCTGGCGCACACGCCAGCAGCCCTGGCCGCTGCCCTGCTGTGCACCTTCGCCCTGCCGGCCGCCATCGCGCAGACCGCCGCCACCGGCAGCGACAAGACGCTCTCCACCGTCACCGTGAATGCCAGCGCCGACGCATCGGCGCAAGGCCTGTCACCCGCCTATCCCGGTGGCCAGGTGGCACGCGGCGGCCGCGTGGGCATCCTGGGCACGCGCGATGCGATGGAGACGCCGTTTTCCACCATCAGCTACACCAACGAGCTGATCCAGGACCGCCACGCCCGCAGCGTGGGTGACGTGCTGCAGAACGACCCCACGGTGCGCGTGGCGCGCGGCTTCGGCAACTTCCAGGAGTCGTACTTCATCCGCGGCTTCATCCTCGGCTCGGACGACACGGCCTACAACGGCCTGTACGGCCTGCTGCCACGCCAGTACATCGCCACCGAGCTGTTCGAGCGCGTGGAAGTGCTGCGCGGCGCATCGTCCTTCCTGAACGGCGCCAACCCCAGCGGGGGCGGCCTGGGCGGCGCCATCAACCTGCTGCCCAAGCGTGCGCCCAACGAGCCGCTGAGCCGCGTGGGCTTCGGCGTCGGCAGCGGCGGCCATACCGACGTTTCGGCCGACATCGCGCGCCGCTTCGGGCCCGATGGCAACACCGGCATCCGCGTCAACGTGGCCTCGCACCATGGCGGCACGGCCATCGACGACGAGAAGGCCAGGCTCGGCCTGGCCGCCGTGGGCCTGGACTGGCGCAGCCGCGACGTGCGCCTGTCGGGCGACATCGGCTGGCAGGACCACAAGCTCAAGCGCACGCGCACCAACGTGACGCTGGGCGGCGCCGTGACCGTGGTGCCCACCGCACCGGACGGCAACAGCAACTTCGCGCAGCCCTGGTCCTTCTCCAACGAGCGCGACACCTTCGGCACGCTGCGCGGCGAGTGGGACATCAACCAGAACATCACGGCCTGGGCCGCCGCCGGCGCCCGCAGCGGCAAGGAGCTGAACTCGCTGGCCAACCTCTCGGTGTCCAACGGCAGCACGGGCGCGGGCACCACCTACCGCTTCGACAACGCCCGCAAGGACAACGTGAACACCGGCGAACTGGGCCTGCGCGGCAAGCTGCAGACCGGCAGCATCGGCCATGAGTGGGTGCTCGCAGCCTCCACGTTCAGCCTGGACAAGAAGAACGCCTATGTCTTCGACTCCGGCAACACGCAGTCCACGAACCTCTACAACCCCGTGTTCTCGGCCTTTCCGGCCTTCAGCGCCAATGCGGGCAAGGGCGGCGTGATGGACAACCCGCTGACCACGGGCCGCACCCGCATGAGCAGCGTGGCGCTGGGCGATACGCTGTCGATGCTGGACAACCGCCTGCTGGTCACGCTGGGCGTGCGCCACCAGAAGTTCGACATCGCCAACTTCGCCTATGGCACCGGCGCCCAGACCTCGCGTTATGAACAGGACCGCACCAGCCCCGTGGTGGGTGCCCTGTACAAGATCGACAAGAGCCTGTCGGTGTACGCCAACTATGCGGAGGGCCTGAGCCAGGGCGACACCGCGCCCGCCACGGCGGCCAACCGCGGCACCATGCTGGCACCCTATGTGTCCAAGCAGAAGGAAATCGGCGTGAAGTACGACGGCGGCCGCGTGGGCGGCAGCGTGGCGCTGTTCTCCACCGACAAGCCGCGCTCGGTCATCGATGCAGCGAACATCTTCAGTGGCAGCGGCAAGGACCGCCACCAGGGCCTGGAACTGGCCGTGCAGGGCGAGGCCATGAGCGGCCTGCGCGTGCTCGGCGGCGCCACGTGGCTGGATGCCACACAGCAGCGCACCGGCTCGGCACTCACCGATGGCCAGCGCGTGATCGGCGTGCCCAAGCTGCAGGCCAACCTGGGCCTGGAATGGGACGTGCCCGGTGTGCGCGGCCTGGCCCTCGATGGCCGCCTTGTGCACACCGGTTCGAGCTACGCCAACGCCACCAACACCCTGCGCGTGGCCGGCTGGAACCGCCTGGACCTGGGCGCCCGCTACCTGACCGAGGTGGGTGGCAAGCTCGTCACGCTGCGCGCCCGCATCGACAACGCGACCAACAAGAACCACTGGGCTTCGGTGGGCGGCTACCCCGGCTCGGGCTACCTGGTGGTGGGTGCGCCGCGCGCCTTCACCCTGAGCGCCAGCGTCGACTTCTGACGCCAGCCTCCGGCCATCGGGCGGCCCGCGCCACCCGATGGCCTGCGGATTTTCCAGCCACCGCGCGAGCGACCGTGCTCGCCCAGGCAGCCAATTTTTTTGCGATCCACGGCAGGTGGCCTACCTACCTGCCTTTCCAAGAGATGACACTGCCATGCCCCGCACACTGACACCCGTGATGGCCGCGCTGCTCGGCCTGGCCGCCACGGCCCAGGCCCAGCAAACCCTGCCCGAAGTCAAGATCCAGGAAGCCGCCAGCGAACGCGATGGCGCTGCTGCGCAGGGCTACCGCCCGGCCCAGGTGCGCCAGCTCGGCCCTTTGGCCGACCTGCCCCTGCTGGACACGCCGTTCTCGGTCCACGTGACCACCGGCGAGCTGCTGCAGAACCTGCAGGCCAGCAAGCCCGACGACGCCTTCCGCTACAACCCCGTGGTGCAGCTGCAGGGTCCGCAGTCGCGCTTTTTCACCAGCGTGGCCATGCGCGGCTTCAGCGTCGGGTCGACCAAGCGCATCGACGGCGTTCCCAGCACCACCACCTATGTGAACACGGACCTGGAGGACAAGGAGCGCATCGAGGTGCTGACCGGTCTGTCGGGCTTTCTCCATGGCAGCGGAAATGTGGGCGGCACCATCAACTACGTGCTCAAGCGCCCCGTCTACCAGCCGCTGGCGCGCGTGACCGCAGGCATCACCGAGGGCAGCAACCTGCGGGTGCACGGCGACTTCGGCGGGGCGCTGGACGCGGACGGCCGCCTGGCCTACCGCCTCAACGCGGTGGCGCAGGACGGCGACCTGCGGCTCGACGGCCAGTCCCTGCGGCGTGGACTGGTCAGCGGCGCACTGGACTGGAACCTCAGTGACCGCCTGCAGCTGCAGTTCGATGCCTCCCGCAGCATCTACCACATGAAGGGCAGCGAACCCTTCTGGGACGTGGACCCGGGGGCCGCATTTCCCGCAGCACCCGACCTGCACCGCAGCTACGGCCAGCCCTTCACGCGCACCGACACCACGCAGACCCAGTGGGGCGCACGCGTGACCTGGCGCGCCAGCGAGGCGCTGACCGTGCGCACCGGCCTCACGCAGCGCAAGAGCGACATCGACCTCATCGCGGCCAACAACCTCTTCGTCACCGGAGCCCCCGGCCGCTACCGCGTGCAGGCCAGCGCCTGGGACTACCCCGACGTCAAGGCGCTGGGCGGCTTTGCGCTGGTGGACGGCAAGCTGCAGACCGGCAGCCTGCGCCACAAGATCACCGCGGGCTGGTACGGCGACCATGACGAGCGCACCCCGTTCCTGAGCTCGGCCGGCGGCTGGGCCACGCTGACCTCCGCCCCCATGGACATCGCCGCGCCCACGGCGCTCACCGCCCCGGCCTTCACCATCGCGGGCCCCAAGTACATCGCCCAGCGCTCGCGCTACGGCAACTGGGTGCTGGGCGACCATGTGGAGTTCAACGCGCAGTGGTCGGCCCTGGTCGGCCTCACCCACGCCAGCATCACGGACACCAGCTACAACGCCGCCGGCGCCACCACGGCCCGCTACGGCGACAGCCGCACCACGCCCTCGCTGGCCGTGCTGTTCAAGCCGGCAGAGCACATCACCCTCTATGCCAACTACATGGAGAGCCTGGAAAAAGGCGGCACCGCGCCGCTGACCGCGGGCGGACGTGCCGTGGTCAATGCGGGCGCCGTCCTGCCGCCACTGCTGTCCAAGCAGGCCGAGGTGGGCGTCAAGGCCGAACTCGGCAACATGCTGTTGACCGGCGCGCTGTTCCAGATCGACAAGGGCCTGCAGTACACCGACACCACCACCCACCCCGCCGCACCGGTGTACGTGCAGGACGGTCGCCAGGTGCACAAGGGGCTTGAATTCACCGCCAGCGGCCGTGCCCTGCCCGGGCTCACGCTGTGGGGCGGCGTCACGCTGCTGGACGCCCAGGTGACCAGGCAGACGGCCACCCCGGCGCTGCAGGGCAAGACCCCGGCCAACGTCGCCGAAGTCCAGGCCAAGCTCTACGCCGAGTACGACATCGCCGCCGTGCCCGGTCTGGCGCTCACGGGCGGTGTGCTCTACACCGGCAGGCAGCAGCGCGATGCCCTCAACACCCAGCAACTGCCCGCCTACACGCTGCTCGATGCCGGGTTGCGCCATGTTGCCAAGGTGTCGGGCAAGCCCGTGGTCTGGCGCCTGTCGGTGGCCAATCTCACCGACAAACAGTACTGGCTCAACGGCACCTACCTGGGGCGCCCGCGCACCGTCTCCCTGTCCGCACAAGTGGACTTGTGAACTGCAACGATAATCGCACTCGTTCTCGTTTACTTTCTCTCTCACTCCAAAGGCATCTCACCATGACCCTGACCCTTCGCACCGCTGCCGCTTTCGCCCTGGTGGCCGCAGCCGCCACCACCGCCAACGCCCACCAGGTGTGGCTCGAAAACGCCGGCGGCCAGGCCCGCCTGCACTTCGGCGAGTTCAACGACAACCTGCGCGAGACCTCGCCCGGTGCGCTGGACAAGTTCAAGGGTGTGCCCGTGCTCGAGCAGCGCGCCGGCACCGCCAGCCAGAAGGTCGAAGGCAAGCTCACCAAGGACGCCTTCGCCTACACCGTGACCGGCAACGCCGACACGCTGTTCGCCGCCGCCACCTACCCGCTGATCGACCGCAGCAAGCGCAACCTGCCCGCCATGTACTGGCAGCCCTCGGCGCGCTGGGTCGCCAGCCTCGCCCAGCCCGTGGCGCCCGGCCAGGCGCTGGACCTGGTGCCCACGGGCAAGCCCGGCCAGCTCAAGGTCGTGTTCAACGGCAAGCCGCTGCCCAAGGCCAAGGTGCAACTGGTCTCGCCCGCCGGCTGGAGCCGTGAAGCCCAGTCCGCTGATGACGGCACCGTGGAGTTCCTGACCCCCTGGAAGGGCCAGTACGTGGCCGAAGTGCACCACACCGACAAGACCCCCGGCGAAGCCCAGGGCGAGAAGTACGGCGAAGCCAGCTACGTGACCACGCTGAGCTTTGTGCAGGCCGAGGGCGCGGTTTCGCCTCCACTGCCCCCAGCACCCGAGAAACACTGAGTGCTCCCATGGCGCCTGGCGCCATGATCCAAGCCCCGGCACGCACCAGCGTGCCGGGGCTTTTTCTTTCTTACGAAGGCCGCGCCAGCACGGCCACCTGGATTTCGGTGCGGGTCTCGAAGCCCAGGGTTTCATAGAGCGCGATGGCCGCATGGTTGCTGGCCCAGGCATGCAGGAAGGCCTGGTCGCCGCGCTGCTGGATGGCATGCGCCACCACCGACGACAGCCGGCGCGCCAGGCCCCGGCCGCGAAAGTCCGGGTGGGTGCAGACCCCGCTCACCTCCGTACCCCCTGCAAAGCGCATGCGCTCGCCGGCCATGGCGGCCAGGCGCCCATCGATGCGCACCCCGAGGAAGCGGCCCATGGTGTGGGTGCGTTCGAGAAAAGGGCCGGGCTCCGTGAGCCGGGCCAGGGCCAGCATCTCGGGTGCATCCGCATCGCCGAGCTCCACCACCGCCTCGGCACCGTCCACAGGCGCCACGGGCCCCATGGCCAGCATCTGCACGCCCTGGGCGCTGCGCACGAGCTGCAGGCCGGGCGGCACCTGTACCGGTGCCACCTGCGCCATGAAGATGGACTCTCCCGGCGCCACCAGATCGGCCAGTGCCGCCAGGCTGGCACCCTCATCGTCGCGGGCCGAGGCGAACAGGTTCACATCGCGCCGGTACCGCCTGGCGAGCTCTCCGCCTTCGGCGAGTTGCGGCGCATGCAGCAGCGCAGCCCAGACGGGGCGGTCAAGGGGGTTGTTGTCGTTCATCGGGGTGCCTTTTCGGAGGAGCGTGCGGGCTGTGCCGCGAGGGTGGCTGCTGCGCGCTGCAGCAGCGAGGTGTGTGCGAGGCCCTGCTCCAGGGCCGCGAGCTGGTCGAGCAGCGGTCCCTGCAGCGGTGCGCAGATCTGGGCCACCGAGGCTTCGATCACCGGCCAGACTTCCCGCCGGGCACGCTCGACCAGGGCCTGCCCTGCAGCGCTGAGCTGCACCTTGCGGATACGCCGGTCGGACTCAAGCGAACGGGATTCCACCAGGCCGCTGGCCTCCAGCCCGTGCAGCGAGCGGGTGACCACGGGCTGGCTGACCCCGACTGCCGCGCTCAGCTCACCCACGCCCAGCGGGCCATGCCGGTCCAGCGCGGCGAGCAGCGGGAAATGGGCGGCCGGCAGGTCGATGCCATGCTGGGCCATGAGCGCCTGGGTCTGCGCCTGCAGCGACTCCCCGATGCGCCGAAAGCGCGTGCCCAGGGTGAGGAATCCGAGTTCCTTAACGGTATCGTGCAACATGAATTTCCTTTGATATATATCATGCTATATATTTGATAAAGCCATGTCAAGCCATACCGGTGGAACATGGCCCGCGAGGCCCGCCGGGGCCTGCATCGCGGGCCATGCGTCCATCACACGTTCATGATCGAGACCAGGCGCGTGTTCAGATGCGCCTCGACGGCTTCACTGCCGCCTTCGGAGCCGTAGCCCGAATCCTTGAGGCCGCCGAAGGGCAACTCAGCGGCCGGAGCGGCAGCCTGGTTGATCCACAGCATGCCCACTTCCAGGCGCTGGGACAGCAGGTGCGCGTTCTTGAGCGAACGCGTGAAGGCATAACCGGCCAGGCCAAAGGGCAGGCGGTTGGCTTCGGCAATGGCGTCCTCGATCTTCTCGAAACCGCGCACGGCGGCCACGGGGCCGAAGGGCTCTTCGTTGAAGATGCGGGCCGACAGCGGCACGTCGTTGAGCACGGTGGGCTGGAAGAAGTTGCCTTCGCTGCCGATGCGCTCGCCACCAGCGGCCAGTTGCGCGCCCTGCTGCACGGCGTCGGCCAGCAGGTCGGCCATGGCGGTGATGCGGCGCGGGTTGGCCAGCGGGCCCATCTGCGTGCCCTGCACCAGGCCGTCGCCGACCTTCAGGCCCTGGGCATGGCCCGTGAGCGCAGCCACGAACTCGGCGCGGATGCTCTCGTGCACCAGGAAGCGGGTGGGCGAGATGCAGACCTGGCCGGCATTGCGGAACTTGGCGCCACCGGCGGCCTTGATGGCCAGGGCCACGTCGGCGTCCTCGGCGACGATCACCGGGGCATGGCCGCCCAGTTCCATGGTCACGCGCTTCATGTGCTTGCCGGCCAGGGCGGCCAGTTGCTTGCCCACGGGCGTGGAGCCGGTGAAGGTGACCTTGCGGATGATGGGGTGCGGAATCAGGTAGTTGGAGATCTCGGCGGGGTCGCCATAGACCAGGCCCACGGTGCCTTCAGGTACGCCGGCATCCGCGAACGCGCGGATCAGCTCGGCCGGGCTGGCCGGGGTTTCCTCGGGTGCCTTGACCAGGATGGAACAGCCGGCCGACAGCGCGGCTGCGAGCTTGCGCACCACCTGGTTGATGGGGAAGTTCCAGGGCGTGAAGGCCGCCACGGGGCCCACGGGGTCCTTGATGACCAGTTGCTGGGCCTTGAGGTTGCGCGAGGGCACGATGCGGCCGTAGACGCGCAGGGATTCGTCGGCGAACCATTCGATGATGTCGGCCGAGGCCATGGTCTCCACCTTGGCTTCGGGCAGGGGCTTGCCCTGCTCCTGCACCATGATGGCGGCGATGGCATCAGCGCGCTCGCGCATCAGCGCGGCGGCGCGGCGCATGGTCTTGGCGCGGTCCACGGCCGGGATGTCGCGCCAGGCCTCGAAGCCCTTCTGCGCGGCTTCAAGGGCACGGTCCAGGTCGGCCTTGCCGGCATGGGCCACGCGGCCGATTTCCTTGCCCGTGGCGGGGTTGTGCACGGCGATGGTCTTGCCATCGGCGGCGTCCTGCCACTGGCCGGCGATGAAGAGGCGGGTATCGGGGTAGCTCATTGCGAAGTCTCCTGCATGCAAGGGGAAGAATGGGATGGCAGCCATTTCACCGACCCACCGGTCGAATGGCGACACCCGGCACTATAGGCCCCTTGCAACAGGCTGGCTTGCAGGGGCGGCAAAACCCCTGCCGAGCCGCCCTCGCTCAGCGTGCGGGCACCTGCGCCAGGGCGACCTTGCCGTCACCCCAGCCGCCGCCCAGCGCGCGGATCAGGCCTACGGTGGCGGTGTACTGGGAGGTGCGCACCTGCAGTGCCTGGCGGCGGTTGCGCAGCTCGCTGCGGCGTGCGTCCAGCAGTTCGAGCTGGCTCACCAGGCCGTTGCGGTAGCGCGAATCCGACAGCTGGGTGGCGCGCACGGCCGACTGCACGGCGCGGCCCTGGGCCTCGGCCTGGCCGGCCAGCAGGCGCAGCGCGCTCAACTGGTCCTCGACCTCGCGGAAGGCCGTGAGCACCTGGCCGCGGTGCGCCGCCATGGCGGCCTCCAGCCGGGCGCGGGCACCCTCTTCCTGGGCCTTGCGCTGGCCGCCGTCGAAGATCGGCAGCGACAGCAGCGCGCCGATGCCCCAGGAGCGGGCCGACCACTTGAACAGGTCGCCCAGTTCGGGCGAGGCCTGGCCGGCATTGCCTGTGAGGGTGATGGCCGGGAACCAGGCCGCCTCGGCCACGCCCACGCGCGCCTGGGCTGCCAGCACCGAGGCCTGGGCGGCCGACACGTCGGGCCGGCGCGCCAGCACCGTGCCGGGCACGCCGGCCGGGATCACGGGCAGCGCGGCATCGCCGGTGCCCGGTGCCACGGCAAAGCCGGTGGCCACGTCGCCCACCAGCACCGCCAGGGCATTGGACAGCAGGGCCTGCTGGCGCTCCAGGGCCAGGGCCTCGGATTCGGTGGCCGCGACCTCGGTCTGCACGCGCGCCACGTCGAGCTCGGCCACATCGCCGGCCTGGAAGCGCCGCTGCGTCAGGCGCAGCGTGTCGCGGTAGGCAGCCAGGCTTTCGCGCACCAGCACCTGCTCGGCCTGCACCGAGCGCAGCTGCAGGTAGGTCTGCGCCACGTCGGCCTGGACCAGCAGGCGCGTGCTCTGCAGCAGCGCCTCGCGCGCCTGGGCATCGAGGCGGGCGGCATCGCTGGCCTTGGACAGGCGGCCGAACAGGTCGAGCTCGTAGGAGATGTTGAGGCCCACGCTGGTCAGCGTGGAGGCCTCGGTGCTGCCCGTGGTGCCAGCGCCGGCCTGGCGCGTGGCGCCGGCCGAGGCGCCGACCTGGGGTGCACGCGCGGCATCGGCCGAGCGCAGCAGCGAGCGCGCCTCGGCCAGGCGGGCCGCTGCCTCCTGCACCGTGGTATTGCCGCTGGCGGCACGCTCGACCAGGCCGCTGAGCACCGGGTCCTGGAAGCCCAGCCACCACTCGCCGCGCGGCTGTGCCTCGGCGGGGGCGGCGGTGGTCCATGCGGGGGCGCCGTCGGCCACGCTGAAGCTGGCGGGCACGGCCACGCCGGCATGCTCGGGCTGCGGCGCGATGGGCGTGCCCATGCAGCCGGCCAGCACCAGGGCGGCCACCAGCGGCGCCAGGCGCGCCGCGCGCCGCGCGGTCAGGGAAGGGTCTGAAAACATCGTAGTCGCATTCATGGCAAAGACTCCTTTGCGCTCATTCATTCGTCATGGCCGCGCGGAGCAGCCAGGATGGGGTGGGCCACGGCGCCAGGGCCGGGGGCATCGGTCAGCGGCGCCGTGTGGCTGCCGTGGTTGGCCAGGGGGCGGTTGCCGGCCAGGCGGCGCAGCACGACGTAGAACACCGGCGTGAGGAACAGGCCGAAGGCCGTCACCCCGATCATCCCGGCGAACACCGCCACGCCCATGGCGCTGCGCATCTCGGCGCCGGCACCGGTGGACAGCACCAGGGGCAGCACACCCATCACGAAGGCCAGCGAGGTCATCAGGATGGGGCGCAGCCGCAGGCGGCTGGCCTCGATGGCGGCCTGCACGGGGGTGCGGCCGGCAAACTCCAGCTCGCGGGCGAACTCCACGATCAGGATGGCGTTCTTCGCCGACAGCCCCACCAGCACGATGAGCCCGATCTGCGTGAAGACGTTGTTGTCGCCCTTGCTGAGCCAGACGCCCGTCATCGCCGCCAGCAGGCCCATGGGCACGATCAGGATGATGGCGATCGGCAGGGTCAGGCTTTCGTACTGCGCGGCCAGCACCAGGAACACCAGCAGGATGGCGATGGGGAACACCAGCACGGCGGAGTTGCCGGCCAGGATTTCCTGGTAGGTCAGCTCGGTCCACTCGAAGCTGATGCCCTTGGGCAGCGTCTCGGCGGCGATGCGCTCGATGGCGTCCTGCGCCTGGCCCGACGAGAAGCCGGGGCCGGGCTGGCCGTTCACGTCAGCGGCCAGGAAGCCGTTGTAGCGCATGGCACGCTCGGGGCCGAAGCTCGGCTCGAGCTTCATCAGCGCCGACAGCGGCACCATCTCACCCGAAGTGGAGCGCACCTTGAGCAGGCCCACGTCATCGCTGCGGGCGCGGTAGGCGGCATCGGCCTGCACACGCACGCTGTAGGTGCGGCCGAACTGGTTGAAGTCGTTGGCGTACAGGCTGCCCAGGTAGATCTGCAGCGTCTCGAAGATATCCGTCACCGGCACACCGAGCTGGCGCGCCTTGGTGCGGTCGATGTTCGCGTACAGCTGCGGCACGTTGACCTGCCAGCTCGTGAACAGACCGGCCAGCTCGGGCGTCTGGTAGGCCTTGGCCATGAAGGCCTTCACGGCGCCGTCCATGGCCTCGTAGCCCAGCGATGCGCGGTCTTCGATCTGCAGCTTGAAGCCACCCGTGGTGCCCAGGCCCGCCACCGGTGGCGGCGGGAACATGGCGATGAAGGCTTCCTGGATCTCGCCGAAGGACTGGTTCAGCTGGCCCGCCACGGCGCCGCCGCTCTGGTCGGCACGGGTGCGCTCGGCAAAGGGCTTGAGCGTGGCGAAGACGATGCCCGAGTTGGAGCTGTTGGTGAAGCCGTTGATCGACAGGCCGGGGAAGGCGATGGCGTCTTCCACGTTGGGGTTCTTCTTCATGATGTCGCCCATGCGGCGGATCACGTCCTCGGTGCGGTCCAGCGTGGCACCGTCGGGCAGCTGCGCGAAGCCGATCAGGTACTGCTTGTCCTGCGCCGGCACGAAGCCGCCGGGAATGATCTTGAACAGGCCGAAGGTCGCGCCCACCAGGGCCAGGTAGATCGCCAGCATCACCGCCTTGCGGCCGATGACGCGCTTGACGCCGCCGCTGTAGGCCTCGGAGCCGCGGTGGAACAGGCGGTTGAATCCTCGGAACACGCCGCCCAGCACCTTGTCCATGCCGCGCGTGAGCGCGTCCTTGGGCTCATGGTGGCCCTTGAGCAGCAGTGCGCTGAGCGCGGGCGACAGGGTCAGCGAGTTGATGGCCGAGATCACCGTGGAGATGGCGATGGTGACCGCGAACTGGCGGTAGAACTGGCCCGTGAGCCCGCTGATGAAGGCCAGTGGCACGAACACGGCCACCAGCACCAGCGCGATGGCGATGATGGGGCCGGAGACTTCGCGCATGGCGCGGTAGGTGGCCTCGCGCGGGGTCAGGCCGGCCTCGATGTTGCGCTCCACGTTCTCCACCACCACGATGGCGTCGTCCACCACGATGCCGATGGCCAGCACCAGGCCGAACAGGCTCAGCGCGTTGATCGAAAAGCCCAGCAGGTGCAGCACGGCAAACGTCCCCACCACCGACACCGGCACCGCCAGCAGCGGGATGATGGAGGCGCGCCAGGTCTGCAGGAACAGGATCACCACGATCACCACCAGGGCGATGGCTTCGAGCAGGGTCTGGATCACCGACTTGATGGAGGCCCGCACGAACTGCGTCGGGTCGTAGGCGATGCGGAATTCCACGCCCTCGGGCATGTTCTTCTGCAGTTCTTCCATGGTCTTGCGCACGTTGGCCGAGATGTCCAGGGCGTTGGAGCCCGGCGCCTGGAACACGCCCATGCCCACGGCCGGGTCGTTGTTGAGCAGCGAGCGCAGCGAGTAGTCGGCCGCGCCCAGCTCCAGGCGGGCGATGTCGCGCAGGCGCGTCACCGCGCCGTCGGTGCCGGTCTTGACGATGATGTCGCCGAAGTCGTCCTCGGTCTGCAGGCGGCCCTGGGCGTTGATGGACAGCTGCAGGTCCACGCCGGGCAGGCCGGGCGATGCGCCCACCACGCCGGCGGCGGCCTGCACGTTCTGGCCGCGGATGGCGGCCACCACGTCGCTGGCCGAGAGGCCGCGCTGCGCGACCTTCTGCGGATCGAGCCAGACGCGCATGGAATAGTCGCCACCGCCGAAGATCTGCACCTGGCCCACGCCCTGGATGCGCGCGAGGCGGTCCTTGACGTTGAGCACGGCGTAGTTGCGCAGGTAGTCGATGTCGTAGCGGCCATTGGGCGAGACCATGTGCACGACCATGGTCAGGTCGGGCGCGCTCTTGACCGTGGTGACGCCCAGGCGGCGCACTTCCTCGGGCAGGCGTGGCTCGGCCTGCGAGACGCGGTTCTGCACCAGTTGCTGCGCCTTGTCCGGGTCGGTGCCCAGGGCGAAGGTCACGGTCAGCGTCATCACGCCGTCGGTCGTGGCCTGGCTGCCCATGTAGAGCATGCCTTCCACGCCGTTGATGGATTCCTCCAGCGGCGTGGCGACGGTTTCGGCGATGACCTTGGGGTTGGCGCCCGGGTACTGGGCGCGCACCACCACGGATGGCGGGGCCACTTCGGGGTATTCGGAGATCGGCAGGCTGCGCAATGCGATCAGCCCCCCGAGGAAGATGAGCACCGACAGCACCCCGGCGAAGATGGGGCGGTCGATGAAGAAGCGGGATAGATTCATGGCTGGTGTTCTTTCAGCGGGCGCTCACTGCCCTTACGCGGCAGGCGACTTGGCGGCGCGGGCTTCCTTGCGCTCGGCGGCAGGGATCTCGGCCTTGGCGGTCATGGGGACGGACTGCGGTGCAACCACGGCGCCGGGGCGCACGCGCTGCAGGCCGTTGACGATGATGGTCTCGCCGGCCTTCAGGCCCGAGGTGACCACGCGCAGGCCTTCGATGGGCGCGCCCAGCGTGACCTCGCGGTACTCGGCCTTGTTGCCTTCGCCCACCACCAGCACGAACTTCTTGTTCTGGTCCGTGCCCACGGCGCGCTCGTTGATCAGGATGGCCTGCGAGCTGCGCGCCTGGCCCATGCGGACGCGCGCGAACTGGCCGGGGATGAGGTCGCCACCTTCGTTGTCGAACACGGCGCGCACGCGCACCGTGCCGCTTTTCGCATCGACCTGGTTGTCGATGAGCTGCAGCTTGCCCACGTGCGGCGTGCCGCCCGAGGTGCCGGTGCCCATCTGCACGGGGATGCGCTCGATCAGGGTGCGGGCGCTGGTGCCGGACTTGAGGTCCTGCAAGGCCTTCACCACCACCTGCTCGTCGGTATCGAAGCTGGCGTAGATCGGGCTTACCGAGACCAGCGTGGTCAGCACCGGAGCGCCGGGGCCCGAAGCCACCAGGTTGCCCTGGGTGACCTCGATGCGGCCCACGCGGCCGGCCACGGGGGCACGCACCTGGGTGTAGCCGAGGTTCAGGCGCGCAGTCTGCAGCGCGGCCTGGGCGGCACGCAGGTTGGCATCGGCCTCGCGCTGGGCGTTCTGGCGTTCGTCGTGCTCGCGCTGGGCGATGGCGCTTTCCTGCAGCAGGCGCGTGGCGCGCTCCAGCTCACTGCGGGTGTAGGACACGCGGGCCTGCGCGGCGGCGACCTGCGCCTCGGCGCGGTCCACTTCGGCGGCATAGGGCGCTGGGTCCACGGTGATCAGCAGGTCGCCTTGCTTGACCAGCGAGCCTTCGCGGAAATGCACCGACTGCACGGCACCGGAGACGCGGGCGCGGATGTCCACGCGCTGCACGGCTTCGAGCCGGCCCGAGAACTCGTCCCACAGGGAAATGTCCTGCTGCAGCACGGCGGCCACGGAAACGGGCACGGCCTGGGGCTGCGCCGCACCGGCGGTGGCCTGGGCCGAGGGCGACTGGAACACCAGCACGGCGGAGGCCGCGACGGCAGCGGCGGCCGTGGCCAGGGTGGCGAGGCCCAGGGGGCGCTTGGGGAAAGGAAGATGGAAGTTCATGGTCACTTTCTGTGGCGGGGCCGTTCTCGTGGAACAGGTCCCGCAGCGGTTTTCAATATCGGATGGAATGGAAGCGGACGAAGTCTGGGCACTGACACGGTGGCAAGGTCAACACCGGCTGCGCAAGGCGGCGGTGGTGTCGGCAGTGGCAGTGCTCCCGGGTGCAGCGGCCTGCAGATGGATGGTGTTCATAGGCTAGTCCTCCGTGTCGTTGAAATGGGCAAAAACAGATCGTCAAAAAAACGCGGGCAACAGCCGGTCCGTACCGCTCTCGGGCGGCACTCGCACCGGCTCCTGGCCAGTCATGGGCAAAGCATTCCCCCTCCGGCGCCAATGGCCGGAAATTTGCAGGGTGAGCGCCTGGCTCGGTAAGTGGGGTGGCGGGAGTATCGAACCTCAACTTACGTTGAGGTCAACCACGTCCTACAAACCCTGGGGTCTCAGGTGGGGGCCGGACATCGGGTGTCCTCGAAAAACTGCCGGATCTGCACCAGCGCGCCTTCGGCGCAGGGGCATTCGCGCTGCCCGGCCTCCAGGGCTTCGGGCATCTCTCCGGCTTTGGGGAACACATGGCGCCGCACCAGCAGGCCGGCGGATTCGAGGCGCGCGGCATAGGCCAGCGCCTCGTCGTGCATGGGGTCGGTATCGCCCACCATCACCAGGGTGGAGGGCAGGCCCGCCAGGCGGTGTGCAGTGGCGGGCACGGCATAGGGGTGTTCGGCATCGCGCGGGCAGCGCAGGAAATTGCGCCAGCCTTCGGTCCATTTGCAGCCGGTGGCATCGCCCGTGGCTTCGCGCACCGAGGCCGTGCCCACGCAGGGGTCGAGCATGGGCGACAGCAAAATCTGCCCGGCCAGCGGCGGATGCGACTGGTCGCGTGCCATCACCGAGACTGCGGCCGCCAGGTTGCCGCCGGCCTCCTCGCCCGCCAAGTAGATCTGCGCGCCCTGCCCGCCGAGCTTGACGCGGTTGCGGAAGGCCCATTGCAGCACACCGTAGCCGGTGTTCACGGGCTGGGGAAACGGGGTCAACGGGTAGGCCACCGACACCACCACGGCGCCGGCCCGCTCCAGCAGGTCGGCCACGGTGCAGCCGGTATCGAGGTCGCCCGTGGTGAAGGCGCCACCGTGGAAATGCACCACCAGCGGCGAAGGCTTGCCGGGCAGCTTGCGGCCGTAGACGCGTACCGCCACCTCTTCGCCCTTGGCCACCTCAATGGTGGCATCGGTGCGCTGGGGGGCGCCCACTGCGGCGCCAGGGGCCTTGGAGGAGGCTCCGGCACGGCTAGGCGACGATGTGGAAGGCGAGCGATCGGGCTGCATGGCATGGACCCATTGGATTGACGATGGATGAAATGTAGTACCTTGCGACTTTCGGATAAACAGGCCAAACACCACTGCACTGTTTCCAAAAGCTCAACAATCCCGCGCAGGCCGCGTGTGAGAATTACCCTGCACCCACTGGTGGGTGCAAGTACAAAGTACAAGGAGAGCCCATGGACCAGATACAGGCCATGCGCATATTCGTGCGGGTGGTGGAGGCCGGCACGTTCACCAGGGCGGCGGATTCGCTTTCGCTGCCCAAGGCCACGGTCACCAAGCACGTGCAGGCGCTGGAGGAGCGCCTGCGCGTGAAGCTGCTCAACCGCACCACGCGCCGCGTGACCGTGACGGCCGACGGCGCTGCCTACTACGAGCGAACCATCCGCCTCTTGACCGACCTGGACGATATCGAGGCGAGCATGACCAATGCCCGCTCCAACCCGCGCGGACGCCTGCGCGTAGACGTGGGCACCTCGATGGCACAACTGCTCATCCTGCCCAACCTGGCGGAATTCCACGCCCGCTTCCCCGACATCCAGGTGGACCTGGGCGTGAGCGACCGCATGGTGGACCTGATCAGCGACAACGTGGATTGCGTGATCCGCGGGGGCGAGTTGACCGACCAGTCGCTGGTGGCGCGGCGCATCGGCAACCTCGAATTCATCACCGTGGCCTCGCCCGAGTACCTGGCGAAGCACGGCACGCCGGCCACCCCGCTGGAGATCGAGGAAAAGCACTCCATCGTCGTCTACTTCTCGCCACAGAGCGGGCGCCACTACCCGCTGGAGTTCCGCAAGGGCGAGGAGTCCATCGACATCACCGGCCCCTACCAGGTGAGTGTGAACGAGAGCAACGCCTATGTGACGGCCGCCACCTCGGGCCTGGGAATCGCGCAGATCACAAGCTTCCAGGCCACGCGGCACCTGGAGAGCGGCACGCTGGTGCGCATCCTGCCCGAATGGACGCAGCCCCTGCTGCCCATCTACGTGGTCTACCCGCCCAACCGCCACCTGAGCGCCAAGGTGCGCGCCTTCGTGGACTGGACGGCCGAGCTGGTGCAACGCAACTCGCACCTGCAACGGACGATCTGACTGCCTTTGGGCCGTTTCGCGCCATGCCCCAAGGTATGCTTGAGGGATGAGCGACGCCCCCGATACCCCCGAGCCCGAATCTGGCTCTCCACCCGAAGCCGCGCCCGCCAAACCGGTCCAGCCGCGCAACCCGCTGCACGGCGTGACCCTGGAGACCATGGTGGTGGCCCTGGCAGACTACTTCGGCTGGGACGAACTGGGCCAGCGCATTCCCGTGCGCTGCTTCCAGAGCGACCCGAGCGTGGCATCGAGCCTCAAGTTCCTGCGCAAGACGCCCTGGGCACGCGAGAAGGTCGAGAGCCTGTACCTGTTCATGCTGCGCGACCAGAAACGCAACGCGCAGGAGTGAAACCGCCTCAGGCGGGTTCGGCTACAGGCAGGTAGCGTTCGATATGGCCCATGGCGCGGGCCACATAGTCGTCCTTTTCGCCCACCGGGGCGAAGTAATGCAGGGCGGTGGCCGCCTCCTCCACCCCCGCCAGGCGGGCAATCACCCAGCCGGCCAGGTAGGACGAGGACAGGCAGCCCCCGGCCGTGGCCACATTGCCATGGGCAAACAGCGGCTGGTCCAGCACGGTGACACCGGCGGCCTGCACCCAGGGCTTGGTGGTCAGGTCCGTGCAGGCGGGCACGTTGTCCAAGAGCCCCAGTTTGGCCAGGACCAGGGCCCCCGAGCACTGGGCACCCAGCAACTGCCGCGCAGGGTCGAACTGCAGCTGCGCCATCAGCGCGGCGTCTTCCACCACCTCGCGGGTCTTGATGCCACTGCCCACCAGCACCGCATCGGCATCCCGCGCCCAATCCAGCGACGCCTGGTGCGGCTCGACCACGATGCCGTTCATGGAGCGCACGCGCGGAGTGGGGCCAACCAGGGCCACCTCCCAGCCCGGGCGCTTGACCCGGTTGAGGATGCCCAGGGCGATCAGGGAGTCGAGTTCATTGAAGCCGTCAAAGGCCAGCAGGGCAATGCGCATGGTGTGCTCACGGGGTGAAAGATGCGCCATCGTAAGCAGGCCACTTAGTACAATCAAAGAATTGTCATAGATACACGGGGATTGCGATGGGCCTGGTCCGGTACAAACACGTGGTCGATGCGCTGGCCGCCGACATCCGCACCGGCCGGCTGCGGCCCGCCACCCGCCTGCCCACGCACCGCGCACTGGCGGCGAAGTACGGTCTGGCACTGGGCACGGCCAGCCGTGTGTATGCCGAGCTGGAGGCCATCGGCCTGGTGGTGGGCGAAACCGGGCGCGGCACCTTCGTGCGCGACCCGTCGTACCCGCGGCCGGGCGCGGACCTCACCGCGCCGCAGGCCAGCGCCATCGACCTGTCGTTCAACAACCCCAGCGTGCCCGGGCAGGCCGAGCAATTGCGCGAGGCCCTGCGCCAGCTTGCGGCCTCGGGCGACCTGGAATCGCTGCTGCACTACCAGCCCTACGGCGGGCGCCTGCACGAGCGCGCCATCGTGGCGCGGCACCTGCAGTCGCGGCTGCTGAAGGTGCCGGGCGAACAGGTCCTCATCGTCAATGGCGCCCAGCACGGCATGGCGGTGGCCGCGCTGGGCCTGCTCCAGCCCGGCGACATCGTGGCCGTGGACGCCCTCACCTACCCGGGCTTTCGCGTGCTGGCCGAGCGCCTGCGACTGGACCTGGCGCCCGTGCCCATGGGCCCCGAGGGCACGGACCTCGACGCGCTGCAGCGCCTGTGCCATGCCCGGCCGGTTCGCGCCATCTACACCATGCCCACGCTGCACAACCCGCTGGGCTGCGTGATGCCGGCGCGCTCGCGCGGGCGCCTGGCCATGATCGCGCGCCAGCACGATCTGCTGGTGATCGAGGATGCCCCGTACGCCTACCTGGCCGGCGATGCCTTGGTACCCATCGCCGCGCTGGCGCCCGAGCGCACGGTGTATGTCTCCAGCCTGTCCAAGAACGTGGCCACGGGCCTGCGCTTCGGCTTTGTCGCGGCCGCGCCGGAGATGATCACGCCCCTGGAGCGCGCCATCCGCGCAACCTCCTGGAACACGGCCGGCATGCTCACCGCCATCGCCTGCGCCTGGATCGAAGACGGCACCGTGGCCCGGCTGGAAGCCGAAAAACGCGCCGACACCGCGCAGCGCCAGGCCCTGGTCACCGAGGTGCTCGGGGAATTGCCGCTGGTGCGCCACCCGCACTCCTACTTCGTCTGGCTGCCGCTGGGCGATGACCAACGGGCCGACCGCATTGCAGCCACCTTGCTGCAGCGCGGCGTCACGGTCTCCACCGCGGAAGGCTTTGCCACCACCACGCATGTGCCCCAGGCCCTGCGCGTGGCGCTGGGCTCGGTGCCGCTGGAAGAGCTGCCCCGGGCACTGGCGCTGGTGCGGCAGGCGGTGGAGCAGGATTCGTCCTAGTCGCTGAAAGCCACCGTCTGGCGCGCACGCCGGTCCACCTGCAGGGTGAAGATGTCGGGCCGCGCATAGTGGCCCACCACGTCGAAGTCGTAGCGCGCACGCACCAGCTCCTCCACGTCGATCTGCGCGGTGAGCAGGCCGGTGCTGTTCTGCAGCGGGCCGGCCAGCACGTCGCCCAGCGGCCCCACGATCACGCTGTTGCCGCGGATCAGCGGGCGGTCGGCATCCCAGCCCGGTGCCTCGATGCCCAGGGCGCGCGGCGAGGGCTGCACCTGGCAGGCGCTGATGACGAAGCAGCGCCCCTCGTGCGCGATGTGGCGCATGGAGCATTGCCAGATGTCGCGCTCGTCCACAGTGGGCGCACACCAGATCTGCACGCCCTGGGCATACATGGCGGTGCGCAGCAGGGGCATGTGGTTCTCCCAGCAGATCACGCCGCCGACGCGGCCAACGGCCGAATCGACCACCGGCAGGGTGGAGCCGTCGCCCTGGCCCCAGATCAGGCGCTCGGTGCCCGTGGGCATGAGCTTGCGGTGCTTGCCAACCAGGCCCTTGTCGGGATCGAAGTACAGCGCCGTGCAATACAGGGTGCTGCCCGCGCGCTCGATCACGCCCAGCACCAGCATGGCGCCCGTGCGCTGCGCAAGGCCTGCCAGTGCCTCGGTCTCGGGGCCGGGCACGTCGATGGCGCTGGCATGGTAGCGCGCAAAGGCCTCGCGCCCCTCGGGCAGGCGGTAGCCCAGGCGGGTGCCGAAGATCTCGCCCTTGGGGTAGCCGCCCAGCAGCGCCTCGGGCATGACGACCAGGCGCGCGCCCGAATCCTGGATTTCGCCTTCGAATGCGAGCACGTTGGCCAGGGTCTGGGCCGTGCCTTCGGGCGAGGAGCCGATTTGCAGGGCGGCGACGGTGGAAATTGCCATGGATGAACTCCGTTGATTGCAGATGCGCCAGTGTTGACGCACCGATAAGATGAATCAACGCCGCTCCATTGCTGAAAGATATGAATGACATTGATATCGGGTTCGACCTGAACGGGCTGCGCGTCTTTGAAGCCTTGTACGAAGAAGGGGGTGCCACGCGCGCCGCGCTGCGCCTGTCGCTCACCCAGTCGGCCGTGAGCGCGGCGCTGGGGCGGCTGCGCAAGGTCTATGGCGACCCCTTGTTCACGCGCACCGGCCGCGGCCTGGCGCCCACGCTGCGCGCGCAGGAGCTGCGGCCGGTGATCGGTGAGGCACTGAACAAATGCCGCGAAACCCTGGCCCTGGGCACCTCGATCGCGGCGCGCTACCAGGGCCGCTCGGTGGTGCTGGGCCTGTCGGACGATTTCGAGATCGCCATGGGCCCGTGGCTGGTGCAGTTGATGGCACAGCACGCGCCGGGGCTGCGCCTGGCGTTCCGGCAGACGCACAGCCAGATCGTGGCCGAGATGCTGATGGCGCGCGAGATCGACCTGGCCATCACGGCCGGCGGCTTTGCCACGCGCTGGCTCAGCCACCGGGTACTCGGCGAAGGTGGCTATGCCTGCGTGGCGGATGCGCCAGCGGGCCGGCGCAAGGCGCCCTCCAGGCTCACGGTGCAGCACTACGTGGCGCGCGACCACGTCCTCATTTCATCGGGCGGCTTCATCGGCGTGGTGGACGAGGTGCTGGCCGCCCTGGGCCACAAGCGCCGCGTGGTGGCCTCGACCACGCACTTCGCCGCCCTGCCCTACCTGCTCAAGGGAACGCAGGCCATCGCCACGGTGCCTGCGCATGCCGCGCATGCCATGGCGCGCCTGGCCGGACTGGTGGTGCTGCCCTGCCCCGTGGCCATGCCGCGCTATGCGGTGGAACTGGGCTGGCGCACCGACGCCCTGCGCGACTCGGCCGTGGCGCAGGTGCAGTCGGTGGTGGCGGCCCACTGGGGTGGGCCGCCTGTGGAACCGGGCGGCTGAAACCACCCGGCAGGGCTGCCTCAATCCCCCGTCGCGACCAGGAAGTTGCGGCTGATGCCGCCACCCAGGTCGTTCACGCGGTCCAGGAACTGCGTGAGGAAGGCGTGCAGCCCGGTCGACAGGATCTCGTCGATGCGGCCGTACTGCAGGTCGGCCAGCAGGCGGCCGGCGCGGCGCTGGGTTTCCGACGAATGGTCGTTGGCGAGCACGGCCAGGTTGTCCACCACCTCGCGCATGCTGGCATGCAGCGAGCGCGGCATGTCGCGGCGCAGGATCAACAGGTCCGCCACGCGGCCCGGGGTGATCACGTCGCGGTAGACCTTGCGGTAGACCTCGAAGGCCGAGACGCTGCGCAGGATGGCGCTCCAGTGGTAGAAGTCGTTCTCCTGGTTGCGCTCGCTGGCGCGACCGAAGAAGTCTTTCTTCACGGCGTGGAACTTCACATCCAAGAGGCGCGCGGTGTTGTCCGAGCGTTCGAGGAAGGTGCCCATGCGCAGGAAGTGGAAGGCCTCGTCCTGCAGCATGGTGCCCAGCGTGACGCCACGCGACAGGTGCGAGCGGTACTTGACCCACTCGAAGAACTGGCCCGGGTCGCGCTCGAAGGCGTCGCCCTTGAGCAGGCGCTGCAGCTCCAGCCAGGTCTGGTTCTGCGTTTCCCAGATCTCGGTGGTCAGGGCACCGCGCACGGCACGCGCGTTCTCGCGCGCAGCGCGCAGGCAGGAGACGATGGACGAGGGATTCTCGCCATCGCGCACCATGAAGTGCAGCACGCGCTCGGGCGTCACTTCGCCGTGCTTGGCGGTGTAGGCCGGGATCAGCTCGCTGATGGACAGCAGGCCCTCCCAACCCTCCTGCGCCACGGCGGCGGACTGGGGCAGCAACGAGGTCTCGTAGCTCACGTTGAGCATGCGTGCGGTGTTCTCCGCGCGTTCGGTGTACCTGGACATCCAGAACAGGTGATCGGCTGTGCGGCTGAGCATTACGCGGTCCCTCCTTCTCCGAGCACCCAGGTGTCCTTGGTGCCACCGCCTTGTGATGAATTGACGACCAGCGAGCCTTCCTGCAGGGCCACGCGCGTGAGGCCGCCGGCGACCATCTGCACGTCGCGCCCGCTGAGAACGAAGGGGCGCAGGTCGATGTGGCGCGGCGCGATGCCGGCGTCCACATAGGTCGGGCAGCTCGACAGGCTGAGCGTGGGCTGTGCGATGTAGCCGGCCGGGTTGGCCAGCAGCGCTCCGCGGAAGTCCTCGATCTCGGCCTTGGTGGCGGCCGGGCCGATGAGCATGCCGTAGCCGCCCGCGCCGTGCACTTCCTTGACCACCAGTTCGGACAGGTGGTCCAGCACGTACTGCAGGTCGTCCTGCTTGCGGCACATCCAAGTGGGCACGTTCTTCAGGATGGGCTCCTGGCCGAGGTAGAAGCGGATCATCTCGGGCACGTAGGGGTAGACCGACTTGTCGTCGGCCACGCCCGTGCCCACGGCGTTGCAGATGCCCACGTTGCCCGCGCGGTAGGCCTCCATCAGGCCGGCGCAGCCCAGTGTGGAGGTGCGGCGGAACACCTGCGGGTCGAGAAAATCGTCGTCCACGCGGCGGTAGATCACGTCCACGCGCTGCAGGCCGCGCGTGGTGCGCATGTAAACGAAGCGGTCCTTGACCACCAGGTCCTGGCCCTCGACCAGCTCCACGCCCATCTGCTGCGCCAGGAAGGCGTGCTCGAAGTAGGCGCTGTTGTGCATGCCGGGCGTGAGCACCACCACCGTGGGCTCATCGGCCGTGGCGGGGGCGCTGGCGCGCAGGGTCTCGAGCAGCATGTCCGGGTAGTGGGCCACGGGCGCCACCTTGTGCAGGCTGAACAGGTCGGGAAAGAGCCGCATCATCATCTTGCGGTTTTCGAGCATGTAGCTCACGCCGCTGGGCACCCGCAGGTTGTCTTCGAGCACGTAGTACTCGCCTTCGCCCTGGGCGTTGGGGGCGCGCACGATGTCGATGCCGGCAATGTGCGCATAGATGTTCTGCGGCACCTGCACGCCCGCCATCTCGGGCCGGTACTGGGCATTGTTGAGCACCAGGTCGGACGGAACGATGCCGGCGCGGATGATGTCCTGCCCGTGGTAGACATCGTGGATGAAGCGGTTGAGCGCCGTGACCCGCTGCACCAGGCCCTGCTGCATGCTGGCCCACTCGTGCGAGGGGATGATGCGCGGTATCAGGTCGAAGGGAATGAGCCGCTCGTTGCCGGCGCCGTCCTCGTCCTTGGCGCCGTAGACGGCAAAGGTGATGCCCACGCGGCGGAAGATCATCTCCGCCTCGGCCCGGCGGGCCTGCATCACGTCCACCGGCTGCCTGGACAGCCATTGCGCGTAGCGCTTGTAGTGTTCTCGCACGTCGCTGCCATCGAAAGGCAGCATGGCGTACATCTCATCAAATTTCTGCATGAACTGGCCTCCTGCTTGCAGGATAGCAAGTTGTGCGCCCAGTTTCCGCAAATCAGCCGACTGCGCCAGTACGCCATCGGCCGCTGGCTGCGTCAGCGTGGCAAAGCTGGCACCATGTCGTGCCTCCAATACCGTCGGCTGGCATCGCGTTCGCAGGCCACCTCTTCGGGCTGCGCGGAGGACCATGTGGCCGCGCCGCAGCGCGCCGACTCCACCACGGCGATGCCGCGCGCCTGGTAGCGCGCGAGCACATCGGGCGCCGGATGGCCGAAGCGGTTGCGGTAGCCGGCCTGCACCAAAGCAGTGCGTGGCGCCACGGCATCCAGGAAACCGGCGGTGGAAGAGGTCTTGCTGCCATGGTGGGGCACCAGCAGCACATCGGCCTTGAGCGGTGCCTTACCGGCTACCAGGGCCTGCTCCTGCGCGGTCTCGATATCGCCAGCCAGCAACGCCACCGCGGGCCGCTCCCCCGCCGCCACGATGCGCAGCACGCAGCTGGCATGGTTGGCACGCACCACCGCCCCGGCGCCGGGCGCCGGGTGCAGCACCTCGAAGGCCACGCCATCCCATTCCCAGCGCTGGCCCGCCAGGCAGGGCGTGGCCGGGCGCAGGGCCTGCAGCTCGTGCCCGGCCTCGATGGAGCCGGTGAGCCGCGCGCCCGGCTGCTGGGCCAGCACGGCCGCGGCGCCACCGGTGTGGTCGGCATCGCGGTGGCTGAGCATGAGCACGTCCACCCGCTCGCCCAGGGCGCGCAGCAGCGGCACGAGCACACGGTGGCCGGCATCGCTTTCCAGGCTGAAGCGCGGGCCCGCGTCGTACAGCAGGGTGTGGGTGGCTGTGCGCACCAGCACCGCATTGCCCTGGCCGATGTCGGCGGCCAGCAGCTCGAACTGCCCCGGCGCGGGCCGCCCAGGCTGCCACCACAGCACCGGCAGCACCAGCGGCAGGGCCAGCAGGCGCAGCCGCCACGGCAGGCGCATCGCCAGCAGCAGCCCGCCGGCCAGGGCGGCGGCCCCGGCCCACAGCGGCGCCACGGGCAGGTAGAGCACGGCCATGGGCCAGGTGGCCAGCCACTGCAACAGGGCGGCCAACGGCTGCAGGCTCCACAGCGCCAGGTTCCACAGCGGCACACAGAGCACGCCACCCAGCGCCAGCGGCGTGACCACCAGCGTGACCCAGGGAATGGCCACCAGATTGGCCACAAAGCCCACCAGCGACACCTGGCCGAACAGCAGCAGGGAGAGCGGCGTGAGCGCCAGCGTGACCACCCACTGCTCGCGCAGCAGCGCCAGCACGCGTGCCCGGCCCCGGGGTGGCGCACTGCCAACGGCCCGCGTATCGGTGGCAAACAGCACCGCCACCGCCACGAAGCTGAGCCAGAAGCCCGCCTGGTACAGGGCCCAGGGGTCCACCCAGACCACGGCGGCGCAGGCCAGCAGCCAGACCTGGGGCCAGGGCCAGCGCCGGCCCGAGAGCTGCAGCAGGGCCACGGTGGCCAGCATGGTCACCGTGCGTTGCGCGGGCACGCCCCAGCCGCTGAACAGGGCATAGGCCGCCGCCAGCAGCACCCCGGCCACCAGCGCCGCCGTGGGCGCCGGCACGGCCAGGCAAAGGCGCGGCGAGCGGCGCCACAAGGCACCCACCGCCAGCGCGGCAAGCCAGGCGAACAGGGTGATGTGCAGGCCTGAGATGCTCATCAGGTGCGCCACGCCCGTGGCACGGAACACATCCCAGTCGGCGCGGTCGATGGCGCGCTGGTCGCCTGTGACCAGGGCCGCCACCACGCCGGCCATGCGCGCGCGGCCCGGGTCGTCGGGGTCCAGGCCCGGGGCCAGGCGCGCCAGGATGGCATCGCGCACCGACTGGCGTGCCTGCTCCACCGGGTACCGCAAGGTGCTGGCCAGGCGCACCGGTGCCTGGTCCTTGGGGCCCGTGCGCACGGTGCCGGTGGCCTGCACGCCCTGCTCCCAGGTCCAGAGTTCGTAGTCGAAGCCATGCGGGTTGCTCAGGCCATGCGGCGCGCGCGGGCGGATGGTCATTTCCCAGCGCTCGCCCGCATGCAGGGCCGGGGGCCGGCGCTGCGGCTCCAGCGGCCGCACGGTGGTGGTCGCGCTGGTGGCGCCGAAGAAGAAGCCGCCGTACCAGGAAACATCCATGCGTTCGGGCAACTGCACGGCCTGGCTCGGCTGGCCCGGTTCTGCGGCGGGCAACCAGGCCGACTCGACCTGCAGGCGCAGGCGCACGCCCGCCTCGTTGACCTGGGGCATGGCGGCAATGGTGCCGATGACGCGGATGTTCTGCCCCTCCAGCGCCGGGTCCAGTGCGCCCTGCAGGTAGACCGTGGCGCGCAGGCCGGTGGTGGCAAACAGCAGCCCGGCACCGGCGCAGGCCGCGAGCAGGCGGCAGGCCCAGCGGCCCGGCAAGGCCGCCGAATGCAGCGCCAGACCCGAAAGCCCCCAGGCCACCACGGCGCACGCCAGCACCACTGCATAACCATGCCAATGCCAGAGCGCCGCCTGCTGCAGTTGCAGGGCCGCGCCGCAGAGGCTGCCGACCAGCAGCGCCGGCACGCGCCACAGGGGAGCGGCATGGCGGCCGCGCAGGCCCGCCGCTGGAGCAGCATCAGCGGAGCTGGCTAGGGTGGCTGCGGCAAGTGGCTCGGGCATCCCCGCATGCTAAACCGCGGGTGCATCAGGCCTTCAAGGTCTGCCCGGGCGCGCGGGTGTGTAACACTCATGGGCACATCGGCTTTGGCCCGACCGGAGCCAGTTTCTCCCTTCACCACCCAACCCGAGGACAACGACCATGAGCGTTTACGACAAGCTTTCCGAACTGAACATCACCCTGCCCCCCGTGTCGGTGCCCGCCGCCGCCTATGTTCCCTACGTGCAGACCGGCAACCTGGTGTTCCTCTCCGGCCACATCGCGCGCAAGGATGGCAAGCCCTGGGCGGCCCAGTTCGGCCACAACATCAGCACCGAAGAAGGCAAGAGCGCTGCGCGCGCCGTGGCCGTGGACCTGCTGGGCACGCTGCATGCGGCCACCGGCGGCGACCTGAACCGCGTCAAGCGCATCGTCAAGGTCATGAGCCTGGTGAACTCGACCGGCGACTTCACCGAGCAGCACCTGGTGACCAATGGCGCCAGCGAGCTGTTCGGCCAGGTGTTCGGCGACAAGGGCGTGCATGCGCGCAGCGCCTTCGGCGTGGCGCAGATCCCCATGGGTGCCTGCGTGGAAATCGAGCTCATCGCAGAACTCGCGTAACCCCCTGAGCCGCTTCGCGTCATCTCCCTGAAGGGGGACGCTCAGCGCAAGCGCTGGTTACGCCGCCTTCGCGGCAGGGCGGCCCTTGCGCGGGAGCGCTGGCTTGCGGCGCGCCAGTTTCAACGGCCGCCTGACCGTCAGAACGACTCCCAGTCCTCCTCGGCACCCTGGGCCAGGGCCGGGGAACGCATTGGTGCAGCCTTGGCGGGCGCAGCAGGTTTCGCGGCCGGCTTGCTGGCGGCCTGCGTGATGCGGGGCGCGGCGGTCTTGGTGGCCGCCGCTGCCGGCCTGGCTGCGGGCGTGTGCGCCGCGCGCATCGGTGGCGCCACGCCGCCATAGGCGGCGCCATTGACCTTGAACACCGAGACCACCTGCGCCAGGTGTTCGGCCTGCTCGCGCAGGCTTTGCGCGGCGGCGGCACTCTCTTCCACCAGCGCGGCGTTCTGCTGGGTCATCTGGTCGAGGTTGCCCACGGCCTGGTTGACCTGGGAGATGCCGGCGCTCTGCTCGGACGAGGCCGAAGTGATCTCGCCGATCATGTCGGTCACGCTCTGCACCGAGCGCACGATGTCGGTCATGGTACTGCCTGCGTCGGCCACCAGGCGGCTGCCGGCCTCGACCTTTTCCACCGAGGCGCTGATCAGCGCCTTGATCTCCTTGGCGGCCTCGGCGCTGCGCTGGGCCAGGCTGCGCACCTCGCTGGCCACCACGGCAAAGCCGCGGCCCTGCTCGCCGGCACGCGCGGCTTCCACCGCCGCGTTGAGGGCCAGGATGTTGGTCTGGAAGGCGATGCCATCGATGGTGCCGATGATGTCCGAGATCTTCTTGCTGCTGTGGTTGATGTCTTCCATGGTGGACACCACCTGGGTCACCACCGAGCCGCCGCGCTCGGCCACGCCCGTCGCGCTGGCCGCCAGCGTGCTGGCCTGGCGGGCACTGCTGGCGCTCTGGGCAATGGTGCTGGTGAACTGCTCCATGGCGGCCGCCGTCTGCTGCAGGTTGCTCGAGGTCTGCTCGGTGCGGGCCGAGAGGTCGTGGTTGCCGGTGGCGATCTCGGCGCTGGCGATGGCGATGCTGTCGGTGCTCTGGCGCACCTGGTGCACCATGCGCCCGAGCGAATCGCTCATCGCATACTGCGAGCGCAGCAGGTCGCCGAACTCGTCGCCACGGGTGACAGAGCCCTGCTCGCTGAGATCCCCTGCGGCGATCTTGGCCGCAAGATCGTTGGCCTGCGCCAAGGGGCGCTGGATGTGGCCGATCAGGTAGTAGGCGCCGGCGATGATGGCCGCCAGCAGCACCGCCACCGCCACGGCGGCGATCTTCACGGTGAGCATGCGCGATTCGCCCATCTCGGCCAGGCGGGTTTGCGCGGTCTTTTGCTGCAGCTCCACGAAGTCACGCAGGGTCGTGAGGTAGGCCGCCACTGCCGGGTTGTAGGTCTGCTTGACCAGGGCCACGGCCTCGTCGGCCTTGCCATCGGCCTTGAGCTGACGCGCCTTGCCGCGCAGCTCGATCATGGTCTTGCGCGCGTCGGCGATCTTGGCCATCTGGGCCTTGTCCACATCGGACAGCGCCATGCCTTCGAGCGATTTCTGCACCTCGGTGATCTGGGCCGAGGTGGCGGCGATCACGTCCTTGAATTCGGCCTCGACCGCCGCATCGCTGCTCACGATCAGGGCCTGCGTACGGGCGGCATTGGTCTCGGTCAGGCCCGCCCAGCGGATGGCGGTGTTCACGCGGGTCTGCATTTCGCGCGACACCGCGTCGGCCTCGGCCTGCACCTTGGCCGAGCGGTAGGCCGAAAAGCCCACCACGCCGGCCAACATGACCACGATGAAGATGACAGCAAGCCAGAGTTTCTGGGCAATCCGAATGCGCTGGAACATCAGGGTCTCCTGGCGGGTTGGTGATTCCTGGTGCCGATTGACAGGATGCGTGGGCCGGCCGATGCGCCAGAAAACCATGACATCCGCGTGAAATGCCACCATGGGTTTACACATGGTGCTCTCTTTTTTGCCGTTTATCCAATCCGTAGCAACCCGCGTAGTCCCGCGCCAAAAACAAAAAAACCGCCTCGAAAGGCGGTTTGGAGGGAAATGTGGCCGTATCGGGCGATACCGGACTATTCCACCCGCGTCACCGCCGAAGGCTTGAAGCCCAGGTCCGCCGCCTTGCCCTTGCGCCCGCGCGCCGCCCGGGCGTTGTTGAGCGAGCGGATCTCCAGCGTTTCCTCCCGCTCCTTGCCGCCGCGGCCGATGCCGTCGATGCGGATGCTGCGCGTGTAGGCCGCGGCGCCGGCCAGCGTGTCCTTGGGCTCCAGGTCGATCAGCATCAGGCCGCGCCCGCCATTGGCCATGGTCTTGAGTTCGGTGATCTCGAAGGTCAGGATGCGCCCGCCCACCGAGGCGCAGGCCACGTGTGTGGCCGGTGCCAACGGCTGGCCGCCGCTGCTGCCGGCGGCGTGCGAAGGCGGACAGACGGTCTCGCCCTCGCCCAGCGACAGGAAGGCCTTGCCGCCCTTCTGGCGCGAGACCATGTTCTCGACCGAGGCGATGAAGCCATAGCCGCCCGAGTTGGACAGCAGCAGGCTGGCACTGGCCGGCCCGGCGAAGTAGTGCAGCAGCTGCGTGCCCGATTCGAGCTCGATCAGCGTGGTCACGGGCTGGCCGTCGCCGCGCGCACCGGGCAGCACCGACACCGGCACCGAGTACACGCGGCCATTGCTGCCAAAGGCCAGCAGGGTGTCGACCGTGCGGCACTCGAAGGTGCGGTACAGCCCGTCGCCGGCCTTGAAGGCGAAGCTTGCGGCCTCATGGCCATGGCCGGTGCGCGCACGCACCCAGCCCTTTTGCGAGACCACCACGGTCACGGGCTCGTCCACCACCTTGACCTCGGCCACGGCCTTCTTCTCGGCCTGGATCAGCGTGCGGCGCGCATCGGCGAAGGTCTTGGCGTCGGCCTCGATCTCCTTGACCATCAGGCGGCGCAGCGAGCCGGGGTTGTTCAGGATGTCTTCGAGCTTGCCCTGGCTGTCGCGCAGGTCCTTGAGATCCTGCTCGATCTTGAGGGCTTCGAGCCGCGCCAGCTGGCGCAGGCGGATTTCCAGGATGTCCTCGGCCTGGCGGTCGCTCAATGCAAAGCGCGCGATCAGCGCCGCCTTGGGGTCCTCGGCCTGGCGGATGATCGCGATCACCTCGTCGATGTTGAGCAGCACCAGCTGCCGCCCTTCGAGGATGTGGATGCGGTCCAGCACCTTGCCCAGGCGGTGCTGGGAGCGGCGGGTGATGGTGGTCTGGCGGAAGGAGATCCACTCCTCCAGCATCTGGCGCAGCGACTTCTGCACCGGCCGGCCGTCCAGGCCCACCATGGTCAGGTTGATGGGCGCCGAGGTCTCCAGGCTGGTGTGGGCCAGCAGTGCGGTGATCAGCTCCTGCTGCGGCGTCTTGCCGGTCTTGGGCTCGAAGACCAGGCGCACCGGCGCGTCCTTGCTGGATTCGTCGCGCACCACGTCCAGCACGGCCAGCATGCTGGCCTTGAGCTGGGTCTGGTCCTGGCTCAGCGCCTTCTTGCCGGCCTTGACCTTGGGGTTGGTGATTTCCTCGATCTCTTCGAGCACCTTCTGCGAGCTCACGCCCGGTGGCAGCTCGTTGACCACCAGTTGCCACTGGCCGCGCGCGAGTTCCTCGATCTTCCAGCGCGCGCGCACCTTGAGGCTGCCGCGGCCGGTGCGGTAGGCGTCGGCGATGTCGCCAGGGCTGCTGATGATCTGCCCGCCGCCAGGGTAGTCGGGGCCGGGCACCAGGGCCATCAGGTCGTCCTGCGACAGCGCGGGCGTCTTGATCAGCGCCACGCAGGCATCGGCGATCTCGCGCAGGTTGTGGCTCGGGATCTCGGTGGCCAGGCCCACGGCAATGCCACTGGCACCGTTGAGCAGCGCGAACGGCAGGCGCGCGGGCAGCTGGCGCGGCTCTTCCGTGCTGCCGTCGTAGTTGGGCATGAAATCGACCGTGCCCTCG
This sequence comes from Acidovorax sp. GW458-11-26-14-TSB4, assembly GCF_059423865.1. Taxonomy (NCBI): domain Bacteria; kingdom Pseudomonadati; phylum Pseudomonadota; class Betaproteobacteria; order Burkholderiales; family Comamonadaceae; genus Acidovorax; species Acidovorax sp. GW458-11-26-14-TSB4. The sequence goes on along the minus strand of NZ_JBWKYR010000016.1, from coordinate 54,749 downwards.
TCGATCTCGTCGAGCAGCAGGCTGGTGATGCGCGACAGGCGGGCCTCGGTGTAGCGCATGGCCGCGGCGCCGTCGCCATCGCGGCTGCCGAAGTTGCCCTGGCCATCGATGAGCGGGTAGCGCTGGGCAAAATCCTGCGCCATGCGCACCAGCGCGTCGTAGGCCGACTGGTCGCCGTGCGGGTGGAAGCGGCCCAGCACATCGCCCACCACGCGGGCGCTCTTGACCGGCTTGGCCGCCGTGTTGCGCGTGGGGCCGCTGTAGCCCAGGCCCATGCGGTCCATGGAGTACAGGATGCGGCGCTGCACGGGCTTGAGGCCATCGCACACGTCGGGCAGGGCCCGGCCCTTGACGACCGAAAGCGCGTACTCCAGGTAGGCGCGCTGGGCGTAGCCGGCCAGGCCCAGGGAATCATCGCCGCCGTCGTCGGAGGCCGGGAAATCGAGAGTGGGTTGGTCGCTCATTCGTTCTTGCGGGATTCAGGTTCAGTCATTGCGGGCGCCTGCACCACACCGGTGGGTGGCAGGTTACCCCGGTTCAGGGCGCCGCCCTGCAGTTCCATGCGCACGCGGCCGGACACCGCGCGCTGGCTTTTCACGGGTGCGGGCGGCTTGAGCTGCGCATACAGGCCCAGCACGGTGCGCACGTAGTTCTGCGTTTCCTTGTACGCCGGGATCTGGTTGCCGGCGCGCTGTACCGCGCCCTCGCCCGCGTTGTAGGCGGCCAGGGCCAGGTCCAGGCGCTCGGGAAACAGGTTGAGCAGGTGGCGCAGGTAGCGCGTGCCGGTGGGCACGTTCACGGCCGGATCGGTGAGCTTCTTCTCCACCGAGCGTTTCGCATCAGCGCTCACACCAAAGCGCGTGGCCGTGGCCGGCATCACCTGCATCAGCCCCACGGCGCCCTTGGGCGACACGGCATCGGCATCGAAGCCCGACTCCGTGGCGATCAGCGCCTGCAGCAGTTCGTAGTCCACATCGTGCTTGGCAGCGGCGGCACGCAGATGGTGCTTGACGCGTTTGTAGTCCGGCGCAATGTCGAAGAACGCCAGCAGCCTGGCCCCCGCCGGCGGCAGGGCATGGGGCAGGGCCTGCGCATCGGAGGGACCATCGCGCGTGGAATCGAACTCGTTGCCCTTGAAGAACAGCTGGTAGTTGGCATCCACCTGCTCGGGCGCGAAGTGCGTCACGCCGCGCGGGTCGACATAGGCCCAGAGGTCGGCGTGGGCGGGGCCGGGGAAAAGGCCAAGGCCCATGGCCAGGGCCAACGCCATTCCCGCCGCTGCCTCGCGCCAGGCCCAGCCACGGCCGGCTGAACGTGGTGTTCGGCCCATCCAGGCTTGCAGCAGCGAAAAATGCCAGGGCATCATGGTGTCTTTACTTTTTCGGGGAAGCGCAGTTCATCCACAGCATCAAGACCGGCCTGGAGAATTTCCTCCTGCTTTGCCACGGGCATTTTCAGAATGTCCTGCAGCCGGATCGAATTGAGGGCCTCAAGTCTGCGAGAAATAGCTTCCAATTCGCGTTCACTGCGTGCGGCCGCATTGCGGTCCCAAAATTCCTGGCCCGCATAGCGTTTGCAAAGCGCGTACACGGCCCCTTCCAGAAAACGCGGGCTCACATCGAGCAGCCGCAGCGGCACCTGGATGAGGCGGCCATGTGCCGCAACCACCGGACGTCCCCATTGCCAGGGCAACTCGCCCTCCCTGCCTTTGAGAGCAACTGCCGCCGAAGGATCGACCACCAGTTGCAGTTTCAGAAAATTGCCGTGCCTCACCGCCGCATCGTGAACCTTCGGCCAAGGAACAAAAAACTCACCAACCACATGGAATCCAAGCTGGTCCACGCGCAGCAGGTAACCGCACCGGAACGCGCGTACGGCCTGCGACCCATGCGTCCAGAGCGCGATCGCGAGCAAGGACAGCACCAATGCCACCACGACGACGCTGAGCACCGGATCCCGGCTCCTGTGCGTTGCGCCAAACATCACGGCCAATACGCCCATGCACAGGAACAAAGCCACCGTCAGCAGCCATCGAGGCCACAGCATTCCAACCAGCAATTGCGCTTGCGAGAATTCCTGGCCCAGCACCTCTTCCTTGCCTGCATAGTGCGCTTGCCTGCGACGAAGCGCACGGTCACATCGAATGACCAACCAAAAAGCACCGATCATGCAAGCTGCTACCGAAAGCAGAGACGGTGTTCTCACAGGTTCGGGAGCGGACATGGCCATCATGATCGCGGGCAATCCCCCGATCAGAACCACCGCGCCGAGCCCCCGTCCAAGATGCAGCCAGGACATCAGATACCGCCGCGTGAAAACCAAAAGAAACGTCCAGGCATTCTGGGCTTCACTTTGTCTTGAGGAAACCGAGTTCCTTCAATCCGTCCATGGCGGCCTGGACCTTCTGCCTGCGCTCGGCCGCAGGCAGTTTCGCGATGTCTTCGTAGCGGACCGAATTGGCGACGGCAAACACTTGCTCCTGCCGCTTTCTCTGTGCATCTGCCCGCTCCAGATCCGCCAATTCTTCAGGGCGTGCATGGGCCTTCCACTGGTCGAGAAAGCGCTCGCCATGGCGCTTGCACAGCGTCCGTACCGCGCCCTCGATGGCATGCGGGCTGGCTGCATACAGATACAGCGGCACTTCCAGAATGCGGCCCTCTGCGGTGAGACGGGGGCGATTCCACCGCCACGGCCCATACCCTGCACCCACACCGGCGGTCCGCGCCGATGGCGCATCAACCGCCAACTGCAGACGGTAGGGGCGCCTGATGGACTCTCCTGCATGGCGAAGCCCTGCAGATCCGTACCACAGGTCTAGGCCCCGTACCATCGGCCACGGGACGGCGCGCTCGCCGGCCACCGAAATCCCCGTAGGACCGACGCACAGCAGATGGCCGGAACGCGCCACCCGCAGTGCCAGCACGAGCAAGCCGCCCATGGCGGCCAGGAGCATTGCAGCGACCCCGGCCGCCAATGCACCCACCACCAGGGAATCCGCTTTCCATGCCGCCAGCGCACAGAGCACGGACAGCAATGCGAAGCCCCCGGTGGCCCCCACCTGAAGCAGCCACCGTAACCAGTGCATCCCCACCTGCAGTTGCGCTTGTGTGAAGCCCTGCCCTTTTTGCTGCTCCTGCCGCAGCTTGCGCTCCAGGGCGGCATCCAATGCAAGGTCGCAAACCACGGCCACCAACAGGCCTGCAAGCATGCAGGAGCCAGCCAACAGCATCTGGGCAGGCCTCTGATCGGCGAAGGCAAGCACCGCAGGGAGCAAGGCCCCCATCAGCGCCACCATGCCGAGCAAACGCCCCAGATGCAGCAGCGTCATCATCAGATATCGATCTCGACCGCATCGCCATGCAGTTCCATCAGCTCGCGCCGCGAGGCTGCCTCGCCCTTGCCCATGAGCTTGGTGATCAGGCCCTCGGTCGCGGCGAAGTCCATGCCGCCCAATTGCACGGGTAGCAGGCGGCGCGTGTCGGGGTTGAGCGTGGTCTCCCACAGTTGCTCGGCGTTCATCTCGCCCAGGCCCTTGAAGCGGCTGATCTGGCACTTCTCGCGCGCCACGCCATCCTTGGCGCATTTGTCGAGGATGGCGGTGAGTTCGCCCTCATCGAGCGCATACATCTTGGCGGCAGGCTTCTTGCCGCGCGCCGGCACGTCCACACGGAACAGCGGCGGGCGGGCCACATAGATGTGGCCGGCCTCGATGAGCTTGGGGAAATGGCGAAAAAACAGCGTGAGCAGCAACACCTGGATGTGCGAGCCGTCCACGTCGGCGTCCGACAGGATGCAGACCTTGCCGTAGCGCAGGCCCGAGAGGTCGGGCGTGTCGTTCGGGCCGTGCGGATCCACGCCGATCGCGACCGAAATGTCGTGGATCTCGTTGTTGGCGAACAGGCGGTCGCGCTCCACCTCCCAGGTGTTGAGCACCTTGCCGCGCAGCGGCAGGATGGCCTGGCTTTCCTTGTCGCGGCCCATCTTGGCGCTGCCGCCGGCCGAGTCGCCCTCGACCAGGAAGACTTCGTTGTGGGCGATGTCGCGGCTTTCGCAGTCGGTGAGCTTGCCGGGCAGCACGGCCACGCCCGAGCCCTTGCGCTTTTCGACCTTCTGGCCGGCCTTCTGGCGCGTCTGCGCGGCCTTGATGGCCAGCTCGGCGAGCTTCTTGCCGTAGTCCACGTGCTGGTTGAGCCACAGTTCGAGCGCCGGGCGCACGAAGCCCGACACCAGGCGCACGGCGTCGCGCGAGTTCAGGCGCTCCTTGATCTGGCCCTGGAACTGCGGGTCCAGCACCTTGGCCGAGAGCACGTAGCTGGCGCGGGCGAACACGTCCTCGGGCAGCAGCTTGACGCCCTTGGGCAGCAGGCTGTGCAGCTCGATGAAGCTCTTGACGGCGTTGAACAGGCCGTCGCGCAGGCCGCTTTCGTGCGTGCCGCCGGCGCTGGTGGGGATCAGGTTGACGTAGCTCTCGCGCATGGGCTGGCCGTCTTCGGTGAAAGCCACGCACCACGATGCCCCCTCGCCCTCGGCAAAGCTCTCGTTGTTGCGGTCGGCATAGCCCTCGCCCTCAAAGAGCGGGATCACCGGGTCGCCGCTGAGCGTCTGCATCAGGTAGTCGCGCAGGCCGCCCTTGTACTGCCAGGTCTGGGTGTCGCGCGTCTTCTCGTTGGTGAGCGTCACGGTGACGCCGGGCATGAGCACGGCCTTGCTGCGCAGGAGGTGGGTGAGCTCGCCCATGGGCAGCGCGCTCGACTCGAAGTACTTGGCATCGGGCCAGGCGCGCACGGTCGTGCCCTGCTTGCGCTCGCCGGCTTCCAGGGCCCGCGTCACCAGGGGTTCGACCACGTCGCCGGCCGAGAATGCCAGGCGCGCCACCTTGCCCTCGCGGTGGCTGCTCACCTCCAGCCGGGTGGACAGGGCGTTGGTGACGCTCACGCCCACGCCGTGCAGGCCGCCCGAGAAGCTGTAGGCGCCGCCCGAGCCCTTGTCGAACTTGCCGCCGGCATGCAGGCGGGTGTAGACGAGCTCGATCACCGGGGCCTTTTCCTCGGGGTGCATGCCGAAGGGGATGCCGCGCCCGTCGTCCTCCACGCTCACCGAGCCGTCGGCGTGCAGCGTGACCTTGATCTTCTTGCCATGGCCGGCGAGCGCCTCGTCGGCGGCGTTGTCCAGCACCTCCTGGATGATGTGCAGGGGGTTGTCGGTGCGGGTGTACATGCCCGGGCGCTGCTTGACGGGCTCCAGGCCCTTGAGCACACGGATCGAGCCCTCGGAATATTCACTGGCGGAAACGGAAGACGGTTTGGCAGACATGCGGCGGATTGTAGTGCGGCGGCGCAGCAAAAGCTGGATGAAAATACAGGTCCATTGCTGGCAACTGTACTGTTCGGTAGTGTGCGGGCAGATTGTGGCCAATCTGGCTACATTCTGCGCATGTCCTTGAATCCTCCGAAACTGTCCATGTTCCAGGTGCTCGCGTGCGGCGCGGCCATCGTCACCCTGTCCATGGGCACCCGCCACGGCTTCGGCCTGTGGCTGCAGCCCATCACCCAGGAAATGGGCTGGACACGCCAGACATTCGCCCTGGCCATCGCCATCCAGAACCTTTCCTGGGGCCTGATCGGTATCTTCGCGGGCATGGCGGCCGACCGATTCGGCGCCTTCCGCGTGCTGCTGGCCGGCGCCGCCCTGTATGCGGCAGGCCTGGCCGGCATGGCCTTGTCACCCACGCCGCTGCTGTTCGCGCTGACTACCGGCGTGTTGATCGGCGCTGCCCAGGCGGGCACCACCTATGCGGTGATCTATGGTGTGCTGGGCCGCCAGATCGCGCCCGAGAAGCGCTCCTGGGCCATGGGGGTGGCCGCAGCGGCCGGCTCCTTCGGCCAGTTCCTCATGGTACCCCTGGAGGGCTGGCTGATCGCCAGCTTCGGCTGGCAGCAGGCGCTTTTGACGCTGTCGCTGGCAGTGCTGCTCATCGTGCCCCTGGCCTTCGGCCTGCGCGAGCCGGGCTTCAAGGGCACGGCCCCGGTCAAGCGCGACCAGACAATCGCCCAGGCGCTGCTGGAGGCCTTCCGCTATCCCAGCTTCACGCTGCTCATGGCGGGCTACTTCGTCTGCGGATTCCAGGTGGTGTTCATCGGCGTGCACATGCCCAGCTACCTCAAGGACCACGGCCTCTCGCCCCAGGTGGCCAGCTACGCGCTGGCGCTGATCGGCCTGTTCAACGTGTTCGGCACCTATATTGCGGGCACCCTGGGCCAGCGCCTGCAAAAGCGCTACATCCTGGCCTTCATCTACTTTGCGCGGGCGATTGCCATTGCGGTGTTCCTGGTGGTACCGCTGTCGCCGGCCTCGGTGTACATCTTCTCGGCCGTCATGGGCACGCTGTGGCTGTCCACCATTCCGCCCACCAATGCCACCATTGCCCAGATCTTCGGCGTGCAGCACCTGTCCATGCTCGGCGGCTTCGTGTTCTTCAGCCACCAGATCGGCAGCTTCCTGGGCGTGTGGCTGGGCGGCTACCTGTACGACGCCACGGGCAGCTACGACATCGTCTGGTACATCTCCATCGCCCTTGGAGTGTTCGCGGCCCTGGTGAACCTGCCGGTCAAGGAAAGCCCTATCCAGCGCAGGGCCCCGGTGCCGGCATGATGGCGGGCTGAACCACCGCCTTCTGCCATGCCCACCGCCCCCGAGCCCCAGCCCCCCAGCCCGCCGGCCCTGCCGCTGGCGTGGCGGCTGCTGGCGTGGGCGGTCTCCATCGTGGCCTGCCTGGCCGTTTTCGGCCTGTACACGGCCCCCGAATTCATGGTGCTGCTGGCCGACAAGGTGTGGAGCTGCTTTTGAGCCGGATACGGCCCACCCCAGGGCACAGCGCGCTCCTTTTTCAATAGCAAACGATGCACGGATCTGACAACCCATCGGACTGGGTGCGCCGCTGGTCCCACCTGATCGCGCCCGGCAGCACGGTGCTCGATGTGGCCTGTGGTGCGGGGCGCCACCTGCGCTGGCTGCACGGCCTGGGCCATGCCGTGGTGGGGGTGGACCGATCCGCCGAGGCGGTGGCGGCCGCCGCACCGCTCGGCGAGATGGTTTGCGCCGATATCGAGAACGGCCCCTGGCCTTTCGCCGGGCGGCAGTTCGGCGCGGTAGTGGTGACCAACTACCTGTGGCGCCCGCTGTTTCCCACCCTGCTGGCGAGCCTGGCGCCGGGTGGTGTACTGCTCTACGAGACCTTTGCACACGGTAACGAAACGGTGGGCCGCCCCGCACGGTCCGAGTTCCTGCTGCAGCCGGGTGAACTGCTGGCAGCCTGCAATGGCCTGCGCACCGTGGCCTACGAGGACGGCTTTGTCGAAGAACCCGCACGTTTCGTGCAGCGCATCACGGCCGTGAGGGAACTTGCGGACGCCGGGGCACCCTCAAGACATCTGCTGGCCAGCCGGCCTAGTTAGAATGCTCTTTTATCCCGTTCACCACTGCGGACATGACATCTTCCTTAGTGCCACTCACCGGCAGCATCGTCGCCCTCGTCACCCCCCTGCATGAGGACGGCAGCGTCGACTACCCTGCGCTGCGCAAACTGATCGACTGGCACATTGCCGAAGGCACCGACTGCATCGGCGTCGTGGGCACTACGGGCGAATCGCCCACGGTAAACGTCGAGGAGCACTGCGAGATCATCCGCGTGGCCGTGGAGCAGGCCGCCAAGCGCGTGCCCATCATGGCCGGCTGCGGCGCCAATTCGACGGCCGAGGCCATCGAGCTGGCCCGTTTTGCCAAGAAGGTGGGCGCCGACTCGCAGCTGCAGGTCGTCCCCTACTACAACAAGCCCACGCAAGAGGGCCAGTACCAGCATTTCAAAGCCATCGCCGAGGCCGTGGGCGACCTGCCCACCATCCTGTACAACGTGCCCGGACGCTCGGTTGCGGACATGCAGCACGACACCGTGCTGCGCCTGGCCCAGGTGCCCGGCATCATCGGCATCAAGGAGGCCACGGGCAACATCGAGCGCGCGCAGTGGCTGATACGCGAAGCTCCCAAGGGTTTCGGCATCTACTCGGGCGACGATCCGACCGCCGTGGCCCTGATGCTGTGCGGCGGCCATGGCAATGTGAGCGTGACGGCCAACGTGGCGCCGCGCCTGATGCACGAACTGTGCGTGGCGGCGATTGCCGGCAACGTGCGGCGCGCCATGGAAATCCAGTTCCAGCTGATGCCCGTGCACAAGCAGCTCTTCGTCGAAGCCAACCCCATCCCCGTGAAGTGGGCCGTGGCCCGCATGGGCCTGTGCGGTGGCACACTGCGCCTGCCCATGACCCCTCTGAGCCCGGCCAATGAAGCCGTGGTCGAGGCGGCCCTGCGCTCCGCCAGCCTGATCTAACAACCCGGGCTGCGCCCGAACCCTGACACTCCAAGGATATTCGCGTGAACGCTGTTACTACCCGAGTGGGCCTGCTGGCCCTCGCCCTGGCACTGTCCGCCTGCTCCGCCCTCGAAGGCGACAAGATCGATTACAAGAGCGCCGCCAAGGGCTCCACGCTGGAGGTGCCTCCGGACCTGACCCAGCTCTCGCGCGACTCCCGCTACAACGTGCCGGGCGGCGCCGTGTCGGCCGCAGCCCTGCAGGCCAGCCAGGCGGCCCAGCCCTCGGGCACGGCCAACGCGGCCGCCGCGCAACTGGGCGACGTGCGCATCATGCGCGAAGGCAACAAGCGCTGGCTGGTGATCGACCGCCCGGCGGACAAGCTGTGGGAGCCCGTGCGCGACTTCTGGCTGGAGAACGGCTTCACGCTGGACCTGGACCAGGCCAACCTGGGCATCATGGAGACCGACTGGGCCGAGAACCGCGCCAAGCTGCCGCAGGACCTGATCCGCTCCACGCTGGGCAAGGTCATCGACTCGCTGTACTCCACCGGCGAGCGTGACCGCTTCCGCACCCGCCTGGAGCGCAACGCCGCTGGCGGCACCGAGGTCTACATCACGCACCGCGGCATGATCGAGGTCTACAGCAACACCACCAAGGACCAGACCGTCTGGCAGCCCCGTGCAGCCGACCCCGAGCTGGAAACCGAATTCCTGCGCCGCCTGATGGTCCGGCTGGGCGTGAGCCAGGAGCAGTCCAAGGCCGTCGTGGCAGCCTCCGCCGCACCGGTGGCGCAATCGGCCACGGTGGCCAATGTGAACAATGTACCCGTGGTGCAGATCAACGAGGGCTTCGACCGCGCCTGGCGCCGTGTCGGCGTGGCGCTGGACCGCACCGGCTTCACCGTGGAAGACCGCAACCGCAATGAAGGCGTGTACTTCGTGCGCTACGTCGCACCCAACGCGGACAAGAAGGAGCAGGGCTTCTTCGGCAAGCTGTTCAGCCGCTCGCCAGCCGCCGTGCCGCCGCTCAAGTACCGCATCGTGGTGCGCAGCCAGGCGGAGTCGACCACCGTGTCGGTGCTCAACGAGGGCGGCTCGCCCGAATCCTCGGCCAACGCCGAGCGCATCCTGCGCGTGATTGCAGACGAGCTGAAGTAAACGGACACCCCACCCTGCGGCGCCTGGACGCCATCCCTCGGGGTGGTGCCCAGGCGCTCTTCATTTCTCCATGCTGCGTTTGAAGAACCTCGCCAGCGGCAGCGCTGGCAACGCCACCGTGGTGGAGGCCAGCGACGGCCTGCACACCCGGCGCCTGCTGGTCGATTGCGGCATCGGCCCGCGCCAGCTCGAAACCCGCCTGGCGGCGGCCGGACTGCAGATCGGCCAGATCGACGGCCTGTTCATCACCCACGAACACTCTGACCACATCGGCTGCGCGCACGCGCTCGCGCTGCGCCACCGCATCCCTGTGTGGATGAGCCAGGGCACGCACATGGCCATCGGCGCGCCCGATTTCGATGGGCTGCTGCACCTGGCGCAGGACATGCAGGCCATCGAGCTGGGCCCGCTGTCGTTTCGCCCCTTCACGGTGCCCCACGATGCGCGCGAGCCCCTGCAGCTGCGCTGCACCGATGGCGCCCACGACCTGGCGCTGCTCACCGACCTGGGCCATGCCTCGTCCCACGTACTGCAGCAGGTGGCAGGCTGCCACGCGCTGTTCATCGAGGCCAATCACGATCCGGACCTGCTGGCCGCCTCGGCCTACCCGGCCTTCCTCAAGCGCCGGGTGGGCGGTGCCTACGGCCACCTGGCCAACCAGGCCACGGCCGCCATCGTGCAGGCCGTGCGGCACGATGGCCTGCAATGGGTGGTGGCCGCCCACCTGAGCGCGCGCAACAACACGCCCGAACTGGCCCGGCAGGCGCTTGCGGGTGCACTGCAGTGGGCACCCGAGCTCATCGTGGTGGCCGACCAGGCCCAGGGAACGGGCTGGCTGACCGTGGGTGAACAGCCCACGCCCACAGGGCCACTGACCCCGCCGCCGCTGCCCACCTCCCTGTTCTGAGGGCGAGCGAAAAAAAACCCTGCACTCTTGCGAGGGCAGGGTTTCCGAGCCATGGCCGGCGCCAGGCGCCGGCCGCGGTTCAGGCGTGCTTAGTTCGAAGCAGCGCTGGCAGCAGCGGTAGCAGCCGTGGCAGCAGCGTTGGCGGCAGCAGCAGCGTCCGAAGCGGCAGCAGCAGCGTCGGAAGCAGCAGGAGCGGCTTCGGAAGCAGCTGGTGCAGGTGCTGGAGCGGGAGCTTCCACGGGTGCTGGCGCTGGTGCTGGAGCGGGTTCTTCCTTCTTGCCGCAAGCGGCGAGGGCTGCAGCAGCGATCAGGGCGGCCAGAACGAGAGAGTTCTTCATTGCGATTTTCCTATTGTGGACAGACAGAATCTTGAAAAGCCACGGCGCCCGGCCCGAAAAAGCCTTTGCGCATTGGCACAGTGCACTTGAGTAGCACCATTTCGGCGCAGCCGCCGATTATATTGGCATTTAGTCAATACTGACTAACACCGATGCAAGGTTTACCATGCCTTCACATGGTGCAAGGCCTGGAAACGCCAAGTCGGGCGTTTGTCCTACAGGCCCAGGGTGGAGGCGGGGAAGCCCGGTGCACTTTTTCCCTGCAGCCATTCATTGAGCGTTTCGCGCACGAGCACGCGGCGATCAGGCTCGCTGCCCGTGACGCCCACGCAGCGCTCGGGGTCGAGCCGGTGCATCACCCACTGCGGCGACCATAACACACTGGGGATGTCGAGCGGATCGGCCGAGCCGGCACGCCGGCAGGTGATGATGTGGTCCCAGGTGCCGCGCCAGCGCACGAAACGCGCGTGGCGGCGGATCAGGTCGTCGTAGGATCCGGCCAGCATGGTGAAGCGCCGGCCCGTCTTGGCCCAGGCCTGCAGCGATTCGGCCACCGCGCGTTCGCCCAGCGGCCAGTCGTGGAAATTGGCATCGCTGAGCACGATCTCTCCCCAGCCCTCGCGCGCCGCGGTGGCCAGCGCATCGCGCACCAGTTGGATGAAGGTCTCGCGGCTGGCGAAACGGCCCGAAGGCAGCTCGCCTGGCGAAGCGGCCGACGGTGGGGTGCTCGGGTCCTGCGTCACGGTCAATCCTCCTGCGGCTCCTGGGCACCGGAGTGGGCCCATCCCGCATCGCACCAGGACGATACCAGTTGGAGCGCATCGTCGCTGGCGCGCGCCAGTTCCCGCGCGGACAGGCGCCGCTGGTCGGCCAGGCGGCGCATCAGTGTGGCATCGCGGCCGCCAGCGCGGTAGCTCTCGCCGTTGATGAATACATGGTGCGCGTCGTACATCATGCGCGTGCGCCGGTCCAGCACCACGCTCTCGATCATGGCGCCGGATTCGTCGGGGTCGAACCAGACGTTGGGCTTGGGCTCGGTCAGGTACTCGCCCAGGGCGCGCTCCAGCGCCAGCGGTTCGGCCAGGGCCCGGGCCAGGGCGTCGCGGGCGAAGTCCTGCAGGCTGGCCGGGATGGCGGCGGGCTGCTCCACCGCCTCCTGGCGCGGGTCGCGGTAGAGCACGCGGGTGTCACCCTCCTCGGCCTCCTCGGTCAGGCGCACCAGCAGTTCATTGGCGAGCTCGGCCCGCGCCGGCGCGCGAAAGCCGATGGAATAGGTCATGCACTCGCCTTCGGCAATGCCGTCGTGCGCATAGAGCGGGGGAAGGTAGAGCATATCGCCAGGCTCCAGCACGAACTCTTCCTCGGGCTCGAAATTCGCGAGCACCTTGAGGGGGATGCCGTCCTTGAGGGTGAGGTCCTTCTGGCGGCCGATGCGCCAGCGCCGCCGGCCATGGGCCTGCAGCAGGAACACGTCGTAGCTGTCGAAGTGCGGGCCCACGCCGCCGCCATCGCTGGCATAGCTGATCATGAGGTCGTCCAGGCGCGCCTCGGGCACGAAGCGGAACTGCTGCATCAGCGCATGCACGCCCTGGTCGTGCAGGTCCACGCCCTGGACCAGCAGGGTCCAGTCGGGTTGCTTGAGCGAGGGCAGCGCGCGGCGCGTGAACGGGCCCTGGCGCAGCTTCCAGGCGCCCTTGACCTGCTGCACCAGGCGCGACTCCACGCCCTCCTGCCCGGCCAGGTCGAACAGCGCGGCACGCTGCACCGGCGCCACGAAGCCGGGTATGGCCTGGCGCACCAGCAGGGGCTTCTTGTGCCAGTGGCGGCGCATGAACTGGGCAGGGGAAAGGCCCCCCAGAAGGGTCAGGGCTTGGTGGGCGTCCATGGGTACTGTGCGGCCCTTTGCGGGGCGGTTGGTCAAACTGCGACAATTCTCCTATGGAAATTACCGAACAATGCGTGGTCGCTCTGACCTGGATCCTCAAGGACACCCTGGGCGAGGAACTCGATGTGCTCGATGAGCCCGTGGAGTTCCTCGTGGGGGGCGACGACCTTTTGCCCCGCATCGATGAGGCCTTGCAGGGCCATGGCGTGGGCGCCTCCGTCGCGCTGCACCTGGAGCCCGAAGACGCCTTTGGCGACTTCAACGACCAAATGCTGTTCCTGGAGCCGCGCTCGCTGTTCCCCGCAGAGCTCGAAGAAGGCATGACCTTCGATGGCGCAGCCCTGCCCGAAGGCGTGAACCCCGACGCCCCGCGCGACGCGCTCTACACCGTGGCCGAGGTCTACCCCGAGCATGTGGTGCTGGACGGCAACCACCCGCTGGCCGGTATCGCGCTGCGCATCACGTTGCAGGTGCACGCCGTGCGCGAAGCGACCGAGGACGAGATCGGCCAGGGCACGGCTGGCACCGGTTTCTTCCGTGTGCAGCCGCAGGCGCCTGGCAACGACCTGTTGCACTGACCCTTTCCAGAAAGCCACAATGGAACAGGCCCTCGCGAGGGCCTGTTCCATTTGCGGCGCAGACAGGGCGTCAGATGCGCTGGATCTGGCCTTCGACCATGCGCACACGGTCGCCGATGCGCAGATCGCCTGGCGAGGGCACGTCATAGGCGCGGTAGCCGCCCTGGTCCAGCTGGATGGAAACGCGGTAGCCCAGGTATTCGCCGCTGTTGTTGCGGCGCTCCACGGCATTGCCGGCCACGGCGCCGCCGATCAGCCCCACTGCGGTGGCGGCTGCACGGCCCGAACCACCGCCCACGGCATTGCCCAGCACGCCGCCGACCACCGCACCGATCACGGCGCCCGCACCCGAGGTGCGGCCGGAACCTTGCGTGTGCGTGGTCTCGATGTTGGCCACACGGCCGAACTCGGTGACGACCGACGTGTTGTAGACCGGGGCGGGCGCCACCGTGGTGGTGTAGCCGCCGCCGGCATAGTATTCCTCCGAGCGGGGGGGGGCGCCACAGGCGGCCAGGCTGGCAATCAGCACGAGGGAGCCGGTCAGGGTGGCGATGCGGGTGAACTTGGTGGTCATGGCAAATCTCCTGGAATGAATCTCGCCGGGCAGGCCGCTGCGGGGACCGCAGCGTTTACCGCCAAGCAATGCTGAGATTGAAGCACCGGGGATGCGCCCGCCACGCCATCTGGCAGCCGATGGCTGCGTCAGGCCGCGCACCCTGGTGACGTCAGTGCTCACCTACAGGACAGAAAAGCCAGCACCGCGCTTGTAAGCGTTTGTGCTCGCGCTTACAGATCAGCCCTTGCCGGTGGAGCCGTAGCCTCCCTCGCCGCGCTCGGAGGGGGGGAATTCCGTGACCACATTGAACTGTGCCTGCACCACCGGCACGATGACCAGCTGCGCCAGGCGCTCCATGGGTTCGAGCGTGAAGGCGGTGCTGCTGCGGTTCCAGGCGCTCACCATGAGCTGGCCCTGGTAGTCGCTGTCGATCAGACCGACGAGGTTGCCGAGCACGATGCCGTGCTTGTGGCCCAGGCCCGAGCGCGGCAGGATCAGCGCGGCGTAGCCCGGGTCCTTGAGGTAGATGGAGATGCCCGTAGGCACCAGTTGCCAAGCATTGGGTTCGAGGGTGAGCGGTGCATCAAGGCAGGCCCGCAGGTCGAGCCCCGCACTGCCGGGCGTGGCATAGGTAGGCAACTGGTCCGCCATGCGCGGATCGAGAATCTTGACGTCAATCTTCACTTCTTGTTTCCTGTCTTGCGCTGCTGGGCGGCTTGCCGCTGGCGCTCCTTCACGGCCACGGGCTTGGGCACCACCACGGTGCCCGCCGCCGACGCGGCATTGATCACGATGCCCATGAACCACCACAGGCCGGCCATCACTGCCAGCACGAACCATGAGCCCTGCCCTGCCATCAGCAGCGTGAGTGCATGCACCGCCGCAACCACGGCCAGCAGGGTGCGGGCGATGCGCACCATGCCGACGAACGGGGCCAACATTTGCAGCAGATCTGGGGGCAATGCCACGGCCACGGGCGTGGGACTGGCCGCAGCCCGGCGTGCGGCCGCCTGGGCGGACCCGGGGGCCACGCCGCCAGGGTGCACCACCTGGGCCGAATGCGCGGCCTGCGAGCGCCCCGCCTGGAGGGCCTGCTGGGCGCTCAGGCGCTCCACGTAGCTGGCAAAATCGCCATTGGGCGGGGTGTCCCATTCGGGTTTGATCGAGTGCATGCTCACAAGGCCTCCCTCCGGGGATCATGGAATCGGATGCGCGCCCTGCTCAGCCACGCCGTGCCGGCAAGCGTGCCGCCACTTCGGCGACCAGGCCCTGAGCCAGCGAGCGCTTGGACGCCAGGGGCAGTTCGCGGTGGCCGTGCTCATCCACCAGCAGCAGGGCATTGTCGTCCTGGCCGAAGGTGGCGGGACCGATGTTGCCCACCAGCAGCGGGATTTTCTTGCGCAGGCGCTTGGCCGTGGCATGGGCCAGCAGGTCATGGCTTTCGGCGGCAAACCCTACGCAGTAGAGCTCGCCCGATTGCGCCTCTTGCAGTTGGGCCACCGTGGCCAGGATGTCGGGGTTTTCGGCAAAGGCCAGGGTCGGCGCCTGGCCCGAGCCATCCTTCTTGATCTTTTCGCCCGCCTGGGTGGCCGGCCGCCAGTCGGCCACGGCCGCCGTGGCGACGAACACCGACGAGGTGGGCGCCAGCGCCATCACCGCCGCCAGCATCTGCTGGGCCGACTGCACGTTGACGCGCTGCACGCCGCGCGGCGTGGGCAGGTGCACGGGCCCAGCCACCAGGGTCACCTCGGCACCCGCCTCGCGCGCGGCGCGGGCGATGGCAAAGCCCATCTTGCCACTGGAGAGGTTGGTGATGCCGCGCACCGGGTCGATGGCCTCGAAGGTCGGGCCGGCGGTGATCAGCACCTTGCGCCCGGCCAGGGGCTTGGGCGCGCAGAAGGCGATCAGCTCGTCCAGCAACTCCAGCGGCTCCAGCATGCGGCCGTCGCCGGTTTCGCCGCAGGCCTGGTCGCCATTGCCCACGCCGAGCACCCGGGCGCCGTCCCTGGCCACCTGGGCCAGATTGCGCTGGGTGGCAGGGTGGGCCCACATTTCGCGGTTCATGGCCGGTGCCAGCAGCAGGGGCACCTTGTCCATGGGACGGGCCAGGCACAGCAGGCTCAGCAACTCGTCGGAGCGGCCCTGGACCAGGCGGGCGATGAAGTCGGCGCTGCAGGGCGCGATCAGGATCGCATCGGCCTCGCGGCTCAGGTTGATGTGGGGCATGTTGTTGGGCTCGCGCGCATCCCACTGCGAGCCGTAGACCGGCCGTCCCGACAGGGCCTGCATGGTCACCGGGGTGATGAACTGCGCGGCGGCCTCGGTCATCACCACCTGCACGGTGGCGCCCTCCTTGATGAGCTGGCGGCACAGGTCGGCCGACTTGTAGCAGGCTACGCCCCCGCTCAGACCCAGAACAATGTGTTTGCCAGCAAGCTCATTCATGGGCGCGAATTTAGCAGACGGCCGGCATGCCGGCAGGCACGCCCGAAAGACCTTGGCCCGGCCCGGTGCCGGGCGGCCATCTATAATCCCGATTTCCCACCACCAAAAAAGACATGACCAAATTTGTCTTCGTCACCGGCGGTGTGGTGTCTTCCCTGGGCAAGGGAATCGCCTCAGCCTCCCTTGCCGCGATCCTTGAATCGCGGGGCCTCAAAGTCACCCTCATCAAGCTCGACCCGTACATCAACGTGGACCCGGGCACCATGTCCCCGTTCCAGCACGGCGAAGTGTTCGTCACGGACGACGGCGCCGAAACCGACCTCGACCTCGGCCACTATGAGCGTTTCATCGAAACGCGCATGAAAAAGACCAACAACTTCACCACCGGCCGCATCTACCAGAGCGTGCTGGAGAAGGAGCGCCGCGGCGACTACCTGGGCAAGACGGTGCAGGTGATCCCGCACGTCACCAATGAAATCCAGGAGTACATCAAGCGCGGCGCCGGTGTCGGCACCGACGATGCGGTCGATGTGGCCATCGTCGAAGTCGGCGGCACCGTGGGCGACATCGAGTCCCTGCCCTTCCTGGAGGCCGTGCGCCAGCTGAGCCTCAAGCTCGGCCCGAACAACGCCGCCTTCGTGCACCTGACCTACGTGCCCTGGATCGCCGCGGCCGGCGAGCTCAAGACCAAGCCCACGCAGCACACCGTGCAGGAACTGCGCAAGATCGGTATCCAGCCCGACGCGTTGCTGTGCCGCGCCGACCGCCGCATGCCCGAGGACGAGCGCAGCAAGATCTCGCTGTTCACCAACGTGCCCGAGTGGGGTGTGATCAGCATGTGGGACGTGGACACCATCTACAAGGTGCCGCGCATGCTGCACGAGCAGGGCCTGGATGGCCTGATCTGCGACAAGCTGCGCCTGAACACGCCGCCCACCAGCCTCAAGCGCTGGGACCAGCTGGTGTACGAGACCGAGCACCCGCAAGGTGAAGTGACCATCGCCATGGTCGGCAAGTACGTGGACCTGTCGGACAGCTACAAGTCGGTGAACGAGGCACTGCGCCACGCCGGCATGAAGAACCACGTGCGCGTGAAGATCGAGCATGTGGACTCCGAGACCATCAACGCCGATGACGCGGCCGAGAAGCTGGCCAAGTACGACGCCATCCTGGTGCCCGGCGGCTTTGGCGCGCGTGGCGTGGAAGGCAAGATCAGCACCGCCCGCTTCGCCCGCGAGCAGCATGTGCCCTACCTGGGCATCTGCCTCGGGATGCAGGTCGCGACCATCGAGTACGCGCGCCATGTGGCCGGCCTCAAGGACGCCAACAGCACCGAGTTCGAGCCCGCCACGCCCCACCCCGTGATCGCCCTGATCACCGAGTGGAAGGACGCCGACGGCACCATCAAGCAGCGCGACGAGAACTCCGACCTGGGCGGTACCATGCGCCTGGGCGCGCAGAGCTCGGACGTTTCGGCCGGCACGCTGGCGCACGAGATCTACGGCAACATCGTGACCGAGCGCCACCGCCACCGCTACGAAGCCAATGTGAACTACCTGGACCAGCTGCGCAAGGCGGGCCTGGTGATCTCGGCGCTGACGCAGCGCGAGCAGCTCACCGAGATCGTGGAGCTGCCCAAGAGCGTACACCCCTGGTTCATCGGCGTGCAGTTCCACCCCGAGTTCAAGTCCACGCCCTGGAACGGCCACCCGCTGTTCAACGCCTTCATCAAGGCGGCGGTGGAGCACCAGAAGAGCCTGCAGCAAAAGCCCGCGGTGGCGGCCTGACTGACTGCGCAAAACCCACAGAAGAAAAGAGACCTTGCCATGAAACTCTGCGGCTTCGACGTCGGCCTCGACCAACGCTTCTTCCTCATCGCAGGCCCCTGCGTGATCGAGTCCGAGCAACTGCAGATGGACGTGGCCGGGCAGCTCAAGGAGATCACGGGATCGCTGGGCATCCCGTTCATCTTCAAGAGCAGCTTCGACAAGGCCAACCGCTCCTCGGGCACGAGCTTTCGCGGCCCGGGGCGTGAGAAGGGCCTGGAGATCCTGGCCAAGATCCGCAAGGACCTCAACGTGCCGGTGCTCACCGACGTGCACACCGAGGACGACATCACCGAGGCCGCCAAGGTGGTCGACGTGCTGCAGACGCCTGCCTTCCTGTGCCGCCAGACCGACTTCATCCGCGCCGTGGCGCAGTCGGGCAAGCCGGTGAACATCAAGAAGGGCCAGTTCCTTGCGCCCCACGACATGAAGAACGTGATCGACAAGGCCCGCGCTGCCGCCAAGGAAGCCGGCCTGCCCGAGGACGCCTTCATGGCCTGCGAGCGCGGCGCGAGCTTTGGCTACAACAACCTGGTGTCGGACATGCGCAGCCTGTCCATCATGCGCGAGACGAATGCCCCGGTGGTGTTCGACGCCACGCACTCGGTGCAGCTGCCCGGCGGCAACGGCACCAGCAGCGGCGGCCAGCGCGAAATGGTGCCGGTGCTGGCGCGCGCGGCCGTGGCCGTGGGCGTGGCCGGCCTGTTCATGGAAACCCACCCGGACCCGGCCAAGGCCCTGTCCGACGGCCCCAACGCCGTGCCCCTGAAGCACATGAAGGCGCTGCTGGAGACCCTGGTGGCCCTGGACGGCATCACCAAGAAGAACGGTTTTCTCGAAAACAACTTTGGAGCCTGAGACATCATGAGCAGTGGTTACGTCATCGCATCCGTCACCGTCACCAACCCCACGCAGTACGAGGAGTACCGCAAGTGGAGCACCATCGCCATGCAGGCCCACGGCGCCGAAGTGTGCGTGCGCGGCGGCAAGGTCGAGGTGCTCGAGGGTGACTGGAACCCCGGCCGCACGGTGATCCTCAAGTTCCCGAGCTTCGAGGCGGCCCGCGCCTTCTACGATACGCCCGAGTACCAGAAGGCCAAGGCGGCGCGCGAAGGCGCTGCGATCATGCGCATGGTGTGCGTCGAAGGCGTCTGAGTCCGTACCCGGTTCGTACCCGGACCCCTTAATTACTATCAAATCGGTAGCATAGAATCGCGACCGACGCGCGACAGCATCAGTTCTGGCTGGATTCCACCTGCCCCATGCCTGTCTGGATGAATTTCAAAAACCCTCAAGGAAGATCATGAGTGCCATTGTTGACATCGTAGGCCGCGAAGTGCTGGACAGCCGCGGCAACCCCACCGTCGAGTGCGACGTGCTGCTGGAGTCGGGCGTGATGGGCCGTGCGGCCGTGCCTTCGGGCGCGTCCACCGGCAGCCGCGAGGCCATCGAAATGCGCGATGGCGACAAGAGCCGCTACCTGGGCAAGGGCGTGCTCAAGGCGGTGGAGCACATCAACACCGAGATCTCCGAGGCCGTGCTGGGCCTGGATGCCTCCGAGCAGGCTTTCCTGGACAAGACGCTGATCGACCTCGATGGCACCGACAACAAGAGCCGCCTGGGCGCCAACGCCATGCTGGCCGTGTCCATGGCCGTGGCCCGCGCCGCAGCCGAAGAGTCCGGCCTGCCGCTGTACCGCTACCTGGGCGGCATGGGCAGCATGCAGCTGCCCGTGCCCATGATGAACGTGATCAATGGCGGCGCACACGCCAACAACAGCCTGGACCTGCAGGAGTTCATGATCATCCCCGTGGGCGCCCCCACCTTCCGCGAAGCCCTGCGCTGGGGCGCCGAGGTGTTCCATGCCCTGAAGAAGATCCTGCACGACAAGGGCATCAGCACCGCCGTGGGCGACGAAGGCGGCTTTGCACCGAGCGTCGAGAACCATGAAGCCGCCATCGTGCTGATCCTGCAGGCCATCGAAGCCGCCGGCTACACCGCAGGCGAGCAGATCGCCCTGGGCCTGGATTGCGCGGCCAGCGAGTTCTACAAGGACGGCCACTACGTGCTGGAAGGCGAAGGCGGCCTCAAGCTGACGGCCACGCAGTGGACCGACATGCTGGCCAGCTGGTGCGACAAGTACCCCATCATCAGCATCGAAGACGGCATGCACGAAGGCGACTGGGATGGCTGGAAGATCCTGACCGAGCGCCTGGGCAAGAACGTGCAGCTGGTGGGCGACGATCTGTTCGTGACCAACACCAAGATCCTCAAGGAAGGCATCGACAAGCACATCGGCAACTCGATCCTGATCAAGATCAACCAGATCGGCACGCTGACCGAGACCTTCGCCGCCATCGAGATGGCCAAGCGCGCCGGCTACACCGCCGTGATCTCGCACCGCTCGGGCGAGACCGAGGACAGCACCATCGCCGACATCGCCGTGGGCACCAACGCCGGCCAGATCAAGACCGGCTCGCTGTCGCGCTCGGACCGCATCGCCAAGTACAACCAGCTGCTGCGCATCGAGGAAGACCTGGGCGACATCGCGCACTACCCCGGCCGCGCCGCGTTCTACAACCTGCGCTGAGCCTGCCCGCATGCCGGTCCGGCCGCCTGCCCTGCCGACGGCCTCCGGCCGCGGGCGGCCGTTCCTGCGCGCAAACAGGTAAGCTGGCGCCACCATGGTCAACCGCCTCGTTCCGGTCGTGCTGCTGGCCCTGCTGGCAGCCGTGCACGCCCAGCTCTGGCTGGGGCGCGGCAGCCTGCCGCGCGTGAACGAGATGCAGCGCCAGATCGACGTGCAAAAGGCCGCCAATGCCCAGGCACAGCAGGCCAACGAGCGCCTGAGCTCCGAGGTGCACGACCTCAAGGAAGGCCTGGACATGGTCGAGGAAAAGGCGCGCAGCGAGCTGGGCATGGTGCGGCCCAACGAGATCTACGTGCAGTTCACGCCGCGCTGAGCGCGGTGGACACCCTTCCCGTGACCTCCACCATCGTGCTGCTGGGTGCCCCCGGCACCGGCACCCATGCGCTGGCCGAGGCCCTCGCGCCGCACCTGGGCGCAGCGCCCGCCCCTCTGACGCTCACCCACTCCCTGCTGGCACAGGCCGTTGCCGCCGGCGATGCCGTACACGTGGCTGCCGCACTGCAGGCGCACCAGGGCGCGCAAATCACCCTGCTGATGGGACTGGACCTGCCCTGCCCGGCGGCGGAGCAAGAGCCCCGGCAGGCCCTGGATGCCCAGTTGCGCGCCACGCTCGGCGCCCAGGCCATCGCCTACCGCGTGGTGTACGGCCAGGGGCCGGCACGCCTGGCCAGTGTGCTGCGTGCGCTGGGCCCGCTGCTGGGGAACCAGGCCATCGGGGAGCAGGCTTCTTCGGCGCACAGCGAAGCCCGCGCAGCCCGGCTGCGCGCCTATGGGTGCGAGAAATGCAGCGACCCGGTGTGCGAGCACCGGCTGTTCACTGCGCTGACGCGGCCTCCTGCGCAAGGCTGCGCTTGAGCTCCTTGAGCAGCAGCACCACCTGGCTGGAGCCGTGGCGGTAGCCGCCATTGAGCACCTGGACCACGCGCGGCCATTCGCCCTGCTGCGCCAGCTCGACGATGGTGGCGGCCTGTTCGTGGAAGTACTGGTGGCGCGCCACCAGCAGCGTGAAGGCCGGGCGGTCGCCCAGCAGCTCGGCGCCCACGCCGTGCAGCCAACGGCCCAGGGCGTCCTGGTCGGTACGGCGCACCATGGCCGGGTCCAGCCCCTTGGCCGAGCGGCCTTCGAGGTAGTCCATCAGCCGCTCTTTCCAGCGCTCATGGGCGTTGATGGCGGCATCGAGGTCGAGCACGGCGAGCACCGTGTCGGCACGCCGGGAGTCCTGCGCGAGCGAACTCTCGTACAGCGCCAGCGGCGGCACTGCCCTGTTGCGGGCCGAGAAGCCCATGACGCGACTGATAAACCCCATGACACACCTTTGGTACAGGCCTTCATGGTAGACCTGCCACGGCCCGCGCGGCGGCCACGATTGTCAACGATGGTCAGATGAGCAACCACACCCCGCGTGGCGGCGCCCCGGCTACTGCATGCCCGTGGGTCCCTGGGGCTGGATGATGGCCGGCTCCACGAAGATCTGCGCCGCGTCCACCGCGTCGAAGCGGTACTGCTGGCCGCAGAATTCGCAGCCCACCTCGATCTCGCCGCGCTCGGCCAGGATGCTCTCGGACTCGGCCGCGCCCAGGTTGCGCAGCATGTTGCCCACGCGCTCGCGGCTGCAGGTGCAGGCAAAGCGCGGGCCCGTATCGCCCTGCTGGGGGGTAAAGCGCAACAGCTTTTCCTCCCAGAACAGGCGGCGCAGGATGGTGTCCACATCCAGGCTCAGCAATTCTTCGCGCGTCAGGCTGGCAGCCAGGTGGGCAATGCGGTTGTAGTCCTCGTTGTGGCCAATCTGGTCTTCGTTCTCGCGGTGCGAGAGGCCCTCGGCCAGGTTGCCCTCGCCCTTGATGGGCATGCGCTGGATCAGCAGGCCGGCCGCCACCTGCTCGTTGGCGCCCAGCACCAGCACGGTGTCGAGCTGCTCGGACTGCAGCATGTAGTGCTGCAGCACGTCCGACAGGCGTTCGAGCTTTTCGTGGTGGTCGCCATGCAGCGGCACCACGCCCTGGTAGGGCTGCTGGCCGGGGTGGCGGTTCTTGGGATCGAGCGTGATGGCGCAGCGCCCACTGCCGCCCACGTTGACCATCTGGCTCAGGCGCGCGTCGGCCGGCACTTCGCTGGTGACCGTGGCAGTGGCGCGCAAGGAGAGGTCGGACTGCACCTCGGCCACGGCCAGCTTCACCGGGCCATCGCCGAACACCTGCAGGATCAGCGCGCCATTGAACTTGATGTTCGACTGCATCAGCACGCCGGCCGCCGCCATCTCGCCGAGCAGCTCGGTGACGGGGGCGGCATAGGCGCCGGTGGCCGTGTTGCCGGCACGCCGGCGCAGGATGTCGGTCCAGGCGTCGGTCAGGCGCACCAGCATGCCGCGCACGGGCAGGCCATCGAAAAGGAATTTGTGAAGTTCAGACACGCGAAAGGGTTCCAGTCAAATACGGGGATCAGCCGAGAAAAGTGCTCAGGCGATCCGGTGCAGACCGCTGTGAAAGCGGCGCGCATTGTCGATGTAGTGCTGCGCGCTCTGGCGCAGGCCTTCGATCTGCTCGGGAGACAGTTCGCGCACCGCCTTGGCGGGGCTGCCGATGATCATGGAGCCATCGGGAAACTCCTTGCCTTCGGTCACCAGCGCGCCGGCACCTACCAGGCAGTGCTTGCCGATCTTGGCGCCATTGAGCACGATGGCACCGATGCCGATCAGCGACTCGTCGCCGATGGTGCAGCCGTGCAGCATGACCTGGTGGCCCACGGTCACGCGCTCGCCCACCACCAGCGGCTTGCCGATGTCGGCGTGCAGCACGCTGGCGTCCTGGATGTTGGAGCCGGCGCCGATGGTGATGCTTTCCGTGTCGCCGCGCACCACGGTGCCGAACCAGACGCTCGCGTCCTCGCCCAGCACCACGTTGCCCATGACCTGGGCGCTGTCGGCCACCCAGGCCGAAGCGGCCACCTGGGGAATCGCACCATCGAGTTCGTAAATCGCCATACCGCAGTCTCCAGACAAGGGAAGTATTGTTCGCACCGGGGGCCTGCCAATGGTTACAAAGCGTTTGCAGCGTTGCGCAAAGGCAGGGCCTAGAATTGTAAGGATGGAGCTTCGCCAACGTGCACTGCAGGTCTTGTGCCTTGCAGACCCCGAACAAAAAGCGGCGCAGTCGCTTAGCCTGCATGCGCAGGCAGCTCATTTTTCGATAGCAGAAAAAGCCCCTGCCGGCCCCGCGGATGCCGGCGTGCTGCCCGGCCGCCCCGAGCGCCCCCTGCTGCTGCGCCACACCGAGGTGGCGCGCCGCTCGCCCGCCACGCCCGAAGGCCGGGCCGTCCTGCTGCACGCCATCGCCCACATCGAGTTCAACGCCATCAACCTGGCGCTCGATGCCATCTGGCGCTTCGACGGCATGCCCGGCGCCTACTACCTGGACTGGCTGCGCGTGGCTGCCGAGGAGGCCACCCACTTCGGCCTGCTGCGCGCGCACCTGCGCGCCCAGGGCCACGACTATGGCGACTTCCCGGCCCACCAGGGCCTGTGGACCATGTGCGAGAAGACCCAGCACGACATCGTGGCGCGCATGGCCCTGGTGCCGCGCACGCTGGAGGCGCGCGGGCTCGACGCCACGCCCCTGATCCAGCGCAAGCTGCGCCAGGTGGGCACGCCCGATGCGCTGGCGGCCGTGGACATCCTCGATACCATCCTGCGCGACGAGGTCGGCCACGTGGCCATCGGCAACCACTGGTACCGCTGGCTGTGCACGCGCGAAGGCCTGGAGCCCGAAGCCCACTACGGCGTGCTGGTGCGCCAGTACGAGGCGCCACGCCTGAAGCCCCCTTTCAACGACAGCGCGCGCCGTGCGGCGGGATTCACCGACGCCGAACTGGCATGGCTGCAGCAGGGCTGAACGTGTCCACGATCTTCCCTACAATGCTTCGCGCCCTTTCATCCCCCATGTCCAGCCAACGCATCCACGATCCATGCCCACCCATCCTGCCCATGGAAGAACCTACCCTGCCAGCACTGCGCCTGGCCAGTCGTCCGTGGCAATGATCGCGCGCCAGGCCATCGTCAATGGCCAGCAGGTCGTGGTCGGCTACGAGCTGTTCAACCGCTCGCGCACCGAAGCTGCGCACACGGCGGCCAGCGACGTGATACTGATCTTCAATGCCCTCTCGCATGCGGGCACCGAAGAACTCGTCGGCAAGAAACTGATCTTCGTGAACTGCACGCACGAAAGCCTCTCGGGCGGCCACCTGGAGCTGCTGGACCCCGACAAGGTGGTGCTGGAGATCCCCCCCCTGGGCCACGCGGCGAGCGAGGAGGTGGCGGCGCGCCTGCCGATTCTCACCGGCCTGCGCGACCGCGGTTTTCACCTGGCGTTCAACCACACGGTGCTGCAGTCGACCTATGCTCCCTGGCTGCCGCTGGCCGACTACATCAAGCTCGACCTGTCGGTACTGGCGGCCGACCAACTGGCAGTGCTGATCAGCTATGCCGGGCGCCACTCCCAGGCCGAACTCATTGCCGAGAAGGTGGAAACCGCCCAGCAGTACGACATGGTGTCCACCCAGGGCGTGCAGCTGTTCCAGGGGTACTGGTTCGCCCGCCCGGCACTGGTCGAGGCCAAGCTGCTCACGCCGTCGCAAAGCGCCATCATCCAGCTGATCAACCTGGTGCGCCAGCAGGCCAGCACCGACGAGATCGAGGAAGTGCTCAAGAAGGATGCTGGCCTGGCCTTCAACCTCATGCGCCTGATCAATTCGGCCGGTTTCGGCATGAACCGCGAGATCACCTCCTTCCGCCAGGCGGTGATGCTCATGGGCCTGAAAAAGCTGTTCCGCTGGGCCGCGCTGCTGCTCACCGCATCGCGCACCAGCGGCGCGCCCTCCTCCGTGGGCCAGACCGCCGTGGTGCGCGGGCGCCTGATGGAGCTGCTGGCCCTGGAGACCCTGCCCCCCGACGAGGCCGACCAGGCTTTCGTGGTGGGCATCTTCTCGCTGCTGGACGTGATGCTTTCCATCCCCATGCAATCGGCCATCGGTCTGCTCAATGTGCCTGAGGCATCCGCCGCCGCGCTGCTGCGCCGCGAGGGTTTCCTCGGGGACCTGCTGAACCTGGCCGAGGCCTGCGAATCCAGCGACGACGCCGTGTTCCATCGCGCTGCCGGCACCCTGCACCTGACCAGCCAGCAGATCAACCTGGCCCACCTGCAGGCCCTGGCCTGGGCCGACCAGTTGACCGAGGATTGACCTTGCGGCACGGGGGCGTGCTTTTTGCATACAGAAGGATTGCAGGAGCGGGTCTAGAATCCCCTCAGCAACCCCTTTCGCCCCATCTACCGCAAGCGCCCCATGTCGACCACACCTGAACACGCCGCACCCGAAGTCGACCCGACCCAGGAAAACGTCGAAGACAGCAACCTGGCCATCATTGCGCGCCAGCCCATCGTGGACCAGCACCGTGCCGTGTACGGCTACGAGTTGTTCGACCGTTCCACCGCCAGCGCCTCGCACACGGCCGCCAGCGATGCGGCGCTGCTGTTCAACGCCCTGTCCTATGCGGGCACCGAAGCCCTGGTGGGCAAGAAGACCGTCTTCATCAACTGCACGCACGACAGCCTGGCCGGCGGCCACCTGGAGCTGATCCACCCCGAAAAGGTGGTACTCGAAGTGCCGCCCCTGGCCGACAGCGCCACCCAGGAAGAGATCGACGGCCGCGTGCCCGTGCTCGAGTCGCTGCGCACGCGCGGCTTTCGCCTGGCGTTCAACCAGCATGCCCTGCGCCGTGCCTATGCCAACTGGATGCCGCTGGCGTCCTACATCAAGCTCGACATGCAGGCCTTCAAGCCCGAGCTGGCCGCGCCCCTGGTCAAGTTTGCCGGCAACTACGCCAAGGCCACGCTGGTGGCCGAAAAGGTGGAAACGCCCGAGCAGTTCAAGATGATGTCCGACCTGGGCGTGAAGCTGTTCCAGGGCTTCTGGTTCGCCAAGCCCTCGCTGGTCAAGGCCACGACCATCCGGCCCTCGCAGGCCACCATCATCCAGCTGATCAACCTGGTGCGCAAACAGGCCAGCACGGCCGAGATCGAAGACCTGCTCAAGAAGGACCCCACGCTGTCCTTCAACCTGCTGCGCTTCATCAACTCCTCGGGCTTCGGACTGTCGTGCGAGATCACCTCGTTCCGCCACGCGGTGATGATCCTGGGCCTGAAAAAGCTGTTCCGCTGGGCCGCCCTGCTCATGACCACCTCGCGTGCCGATGGTTCGCCACCGGCCGTGGGCCAGACCGCCGTGGTGCGTGGCCGCCTGATGGAGCTGCTGGCCACCGAACTGCTGCCCCCCGAGGATTGCGACAACGCTTTCGTGGTGGGCGTGTTCTCGCTGCTGGACACCATGCTCAACGTGCCCATCGAGAAGGCCCTCGAATCCGTGGCCCTGCCCCAGCCCGTGACCGATGCGCTACTGCACAACACGGGCGTGTTCGCGCCGTTCCTGGAACTCACCAAGGCCTGCGAGAGCGGCGACGAGGTGGTGTTCGCGCGCATGGCCGAGGCCCTGCACCTGTCCAACCGCCAGGTCAACTGGGCCCACCTGCAGGCCCTGACCTGGGCCGAAAGCCTCAACGCTGATTGAGCCTGCGCGGCGCATAAAAAGGGGAGCCTCGGCTCCCCTTTGTCATTTTCGCGTGGTCAAAACCCGTCACTGCCCCTTGATGCCCGCCGCGCGGATGATGCGCAGGTTGGCCTCGGATTCCATGGCGATGCGCTTGCCGAAGTCGGCCGCCGTGCCGCCCAGGGGCACGTTGTCGGAGGCGTCGAGCTTGGCGCGCACGTCGGGCAGGGCCAGCACCTTGTTGATCTCGACGTTCAGGCGCGCCACCACGGCGGCCGGCATGCCGGCCGGCGCGAACACACCGAACAGCGAGGACAGGTTGGCCGCGCCCTGGCCCAGCTCGGCCAGCGTGGGCACGTCGGGCAGGGTGTCGAGCCGATCCGGCGCCCCCACGGCCAGGGCCTTGAGCTTGCCGGCCTTGATGTGCTGCAGCACGGCCGGCCCGGCGTTGGTGGAGAGGATCTCGAACTGGCCGCTGAGCGCGTCGTTCATCTGCTGGCCGCCGCCCTTGTAGGGGATGTGCGTCATCTGCACGCTGGCGGTATGCATCACCTGCTCCAGCATGATGTGGCCCAGCGACGCCTGGCCCGAAGTGGCCCAGCGGATGGCGCCCGGCTTGGCCTTGGCCTGCGCCAGCAGATCACGGAAGTCGCGCGCGCTGCTGGCCGCCGTGCCCAGCAACAGCACGGGCGAGTACATCACGCTGGCCACGGGCACGATGTCCTTGGCGGGATCGAAGGGCGATGTGCCCAGGTGGGGGTTCAGCGCCAGGGGGCTGATGGCGGCAAAGCCCAGCGTGTGGCCGTCGGTGGCCTTGGCGACCGCATCCAGGCCGATGCTGCCGCTGGCGCCGGCCTTGTTCTCGATCACCACGGGCTGGCCAAGCACGGGCGAGAGCTTGTCGGCCAGCAGGCGCGCGACCACATCGCTGACCCCGCCGGCCGGGTAGGCCACGACGATGCGCACCGGGCGCGCGGGCCAGGCGGGTGCCTGGGCATGCAGCAGGCCGGGCGCCAGCAGGGCCGCAGCGCCGCTGGCCATGGCCGCGAGCGCAGTGCGCCGGCCCGTGTTGACGGCGTGGTGGTTGTCTTGGATTGCCATGTTGGTTCTTTCCTGGTGATGGGATGTGTTCAGCCGCGCGGGTGGTGCTGCGCGTGCAGCGCCTTGAGCCGCTCGCGCGCCACATGGGTGTAGATGGTGGTGGTGGAAATGTCGGCGTGCCCCAGCAGCAGTTGCACCACGCGCAGGTCGGCGCCGTGGTTGAGCAGGTGGGTGGCGAAGGCATGGCGCAGCGTGTGCGGCGACAGCGGCGTGGTGATGCCGGCCACAGCCGCCCACTTCTTCACGATGACCCAGAACATCACCCGCGTCATGCCGGCGCCGCGCTGGGTCACGAACAGGTCGTCGGTCTGCTGCCCGCCGAGGATGGCGCCGCGCGCCTCGGCCAGGTAGCGCTGCAGCCAGGCCCGTGCCTCCTCACCAAAGGGCACGAGCCGCTCCTTGCTGCCCTTGCCGGTGACGCGCAGCACGCCTTCATTGAGCCCCAGCTGGAAGGTCTTGAGCGTGACCAGCTCGGTCACGCGCAGGCCGCTGGCGTACATCAGCTCCAGCATGGTGCGGTCGCGCAGGCCCAGCGGGTTGCCCAGGTCGGGGGCGGTGAGCAATGCCTCCACCTGGGCCTGCGACAGGGTCTTGGGCACGCGCAGGGGCTGGCGCGCTGCCTGCAGGCGCACGGTGGGGTCGGCGCTGATGCGGCGCTCGCGCAGCGCCCAGTGGAAGTAGCGCCTGAGCACCGTGAGGCGCCGGTTGGCCGAGGTGGCGCGGGTCTCGCCATGGCGCGCCGCGAAGTAGCCTTGCAGGTGCTGCTCGGCGGTGCCGTCGAGCGCCATTTCAGGGTGGTGCTTGGCCAGCCACTGCGCGTACAGCGTGAGGTCGCGCCGGTAGGCCGCCAGGGTGTTGCGCGACAGGCCATCCTCCAGCCAGAGGGCATCCACAAAGGTATCGATCGCATTCAGGCTGGCGGTGAGCATGCCAAAACCATAGCACGTAAAAAAGCCGCCCGTGGGCGGCCTGGTGGACAGCGTGGCCCGCGCTGGCGTATTTATTCCAGCGCCAGCTTCTGCTTGGCCACCACGTCCTTGTAGACACCGAACTCGGCCTTGATCTGCTCGGCGAACTGCTCGGGCGTGTTGCCGATCACGATGGAGCCGGTTTCCTCGATGCGCTTCTTCACGGCCGGGTCTTCCAGGGCCTTGCGCACGGCGGCGTTGACCTTGTCGACCACGTCCTTGGGCAGGCCCTTGGGGCCGACGATGCCGTAGTAGGCCATGCGGTTCACGGGCTCCAGGCCCAGTTCCTTGAACGTCGGCACATTGGGCAGGCCGGCCACGCGCTGGGGTGCCGCGACCACGATGGGCACCAGCCGGTTTTCCTTGATGAAAGGCAGTGCCGAGGGCAGGTTGTCGAAGATCATCGGCACCTGGCCGGCCACCGTGTCGTTGAGCGCCGGGCCGGCGCCACGGTAGGGGATGTGCGTGACGAAGGTGCCCGACAGGCTCTTGTACAGCTCCATCTGCAGGTGGCCGATGCCGCCCGTTCCCGACGAGGAGTACGAGTACTTGCCCGGCGACTTCTTGAGCTCGGCCACATAGGCCTTGTAGTCCTTGGCCGGAAAGCTCGGGTGCACGGCGATGACGTTGGGCGTGGCCGCGATGTTGGTGATGGGCGTGAAGTCCGTGATCGGGTTGTACGGCGTCTTGGGGTTGATGGCCGGGTTGGCCGCGGTGGTGGACACCGTGGCCACGCCCAGGGTATAGCCGTCCGGCGCCGAACGCGCGGTTTCGGCCGCACCCACGATGCCGCCGCCACCGGCCTTGTTCTCGACGATCACGCTTTGGCCGAGGGCCTTGCCCAGCGGGTCGGCGATCACACGCGCGATGATGTCGGTGGTGCCACCGGGGGCAAAGGGCACCTGCAGTTTGATGACCTTGTTGGGATAGCCCTGGGCTGCGGCAGATCCTGCGGCAGCCACCAGCGTCAGCGCGAGCCATTGGCGACGTTGCATTGATTTCTCCTTCTGGGGTTTACTTGGCGGTAGGCAATGGTATGCGCAATGCGGGCCCTGGCTCCCTATGGATTCCACATAGGGGCTTACCCGCAGGTCACCAGAGCTTGGTTTATCCTCGAATGGTGAACTATGCCCAGCTCCTGCTCCCCGATTTCTCCTTGATCCTGTGCGGTTATCTGGTGTGCCGCTTCACCCCGCTGAACCGCTCGGTGTGGCAGCCGGTCGAAAGCCTGGTGTACTACCTGCTGTTTCCGGTGCTGCTGTTCCAGTCCATCGTCAAGAGCCCGGTGGACATCGGCGCCGCCTCGGGCCTGATCGCGGCCGGCATGCTCACCGGCGTGGCGGGCATCGCACTGGCATACAGCCTGCCGCGCTGGCCCTGGCTGGGCAAGCGCCTGGACCTGCGCGACCATGCGGCCAGCGCGCAGATCGCGTTCCGCTTCAACTCTTTCATCGGCCTGGCGATTGCCGAGCGGCTCGCGGGCGCCCAGGGCCTCTTGATGATTGCCGTGCTGATCGGCGTGTGCGTGCCGCTGTTCAACGTGGCCGCCGTGTGGCCCATGGCGCTGCAGGGCGAGCACGGCTTTTTGCGCGAGCTGGTGCGCAACCCGTTGATCGTGGCCACCGTCACCGGCCTGGTGGCCAACCTGCTGGGCTTTCGCATCCCGGGCTGGATCGAGCCCACCGTCACACGCATCAGCGCCGCCTCGCTGGCCCTGGGGCTGATGGCCGCGGGCGCGGGCATGCAGTTCGGCATGCTCACGCGCGGCAAGGCGCTGAGCGTGGCGGTACTGTCCATCCGCCACCTGGTGCTGCCCGTGATCGCGTTCGGCCTGGCGAAGCTGTTCGCACTCAACCCGGTGCAGACCACGGTGCTGCTGGCCTTCTCGGCCCTGCCCACGGCCAGCACCTGCTATGTGCTGGCCGCGCGCATGGGCTACAACGGGCCTTACGTGGCCGGGCTGGTGACGCTGTCCACCGTGCTCGGCGTGGTGAGCCTGCCTTTTGCCCTGGGAGTACTGCGGTGAATACCACCACGCTCGCTCGCCGGCACCTCCTGGCCATCGGCCTGCTGGCGGCCGCCATGGCTCCGCTGGCGGGCTGCGGGCGCAAGCCGCCGCGTGCCCAGGCCATCCCGTCCGGGGCCACCGTGCTCGCGCTGGGCGACTCGCTCACCTCGGGTGTGGGCGCGTCCGCCGACAGCGCCTACCCCGCCGTGCTGCAGCGCCTGACCGGGTGGAAGGTGGTCAACGGCGGCATCTCGGGCGACACCTCGGCACAGGCACTGCAGCGGCTGCCGGACCTGCTGCAACAGCACCAGCCCGCGCTGGTGATCGTGGGCATCGGCGGCAACGACTTCCTGCGCCGCCAGAGCGCCAGCGCCACGCGCGCCAATGTGCGCCAGATCTGCGAGCTGGCACGCGCCGCCGGCGCCCAGGTGCTGCTGGTCGCCGTGCCGGAATTCACGGTCATGGCCACGCTGGGCCAGTTGAGCGACCATGCCATGTACGCAGAGATCGCCAGCGAACTCAGGATTCCCCTGCACCGCAAGGGATGGTCCGGTGTGCTGGCCGACGCCACGCTGCGCTCCGACCAGATCCACGCGAATGCGGCAGGGTACGAGCGCTTCGCTCAGGGGCTGGTGGAGACGCTCAGGGCAACCGGGCTGCTGGCCGGCGCCTGAGCCAGGCCCCAGGCCACGTGCTCGCGCACCAGGGGGCTGGCATCGCCAGCGCGCGATTGCAGCGCCGCGCGAAGAGCCTCGTCGCCCGTCGCCCGCAGCGCATTGCCCAGGGCCACGGCCACGTTGCGCAGCCAGCGCTCATGGCCGATGCGGCGGATGGGGCCGCCCTCGGTCATGCGCAGGAAGGTGGCCTCGTCCCAGGCGAACAGATGCACCAGTTGCTGGCCCGACAGGCCGTTGCGCTCGTCGAAATCGGGCAGGCGGCTGACCTGAGCGAATTTATTCCAGGGGCAGGCCAGTTGGCAGTCGTCGCAGCCGTAGATGCGGTTGCCCATGGCCGCACGGAACTCCAGAGGGATGGCGCCGCCATGCTCGATGGTCAGGTAGGAGATGCAGCGGCGCGCATCGATGCGGTGCGGCGCAATGATGGCCTGTGTGGGGCAGATGGCGATGCAGGCGCTGCAGCTGCCGCAGTGCGCGCTGACGGGTGCGCTCTCGGGCAGCGGCATGTCCACGTAGATCTCGCCCAAAAAGAACATCGAGCCCGCCTCGCGGTTGAGCACCAGCGTGTGCTTGCCGCGCCAGCCCTGGCCGCTGCGCGCGGCCAGCTCGGCCTCCAGCACCGGGGCCGAGTCGGTGAACACCCGGTGGCCGAACGGGCCGACGGCCTCGGCGATGCGGTCGCTGAGCTTTTGCAGCCGCGCGCGCAGCACCTTGTGGTAGTCGCGGCCCCGGGCATAGACCGAGACGATGCCCTCGCCCGGGCGCGCCAGGCGCGACAGCTCCGCCTCCTGCCAGCCTTCCATGGCCTTGCCGCGCGGCAGATAATCCATGCGTGCGGTGATCACGCTCACGGTGCCGGGCACGAGCTCGGCAGGGCGCGCGCGGCGCGTGCCGTGGCTGGCCATGTAATGCATCTCGCCATGGAACCCCTGGGCCAGCCACTGCATCAACCCGTCTTCGGCGGCCGACAAATCCACCCCCGCCACGCCGATTTGGGAAAATCCCAGCTCGCGGGCCCACTCCTGCATTTGAGGAACGAGTTGACTGTTGCACCACATACCGGCCAGATTGTAGAAAGCCCCGCGGTCCCGGCCGCCGGGCAAAGCCCTCGGACCTGGCTCTGGCACAGTGAGGACGACACCGCCGCCTTCGCGCAGGCGCTGTCCGCCCAGCCGCAGCTGCTGGCCCAGGCCTTCCTCACCCTGCACGGCGACCTGGGCGCGGGCAAGACCACCCTGGTACGCCACCTGCTGCGCGCCCTGGGCGTGCAGGGCCGCATCAAGAGCCCCACCTACGCCGTGGTGGAGCCGCACGAGGCCCCGGGCCTGGCACCGCACGCCACCACCGTCTGGCACTTCGACTTCTATCGCTTCGACGATCCGCGCGAGTGGGAAGACGCCGGATTCAGGGACATTTTTGCCAACCCGGGCCTCAAGGTGGCAGAATGGCCGGAAAAGGCCGCAGCGCTCACCCCGCCTGCCGACCTTGCTATACACATTGAAGCAATTGACGACACCGAAAGGCAAGTGACCGTGCACGCCAATACCGCCGCCGGCCAACGGCTGCTGCAAGGACTCTGAACGAATGACGCTGCCCTCCCACCCGGCGCCCCGCCCACCGTCCCGCCGCAGCCTGCTGCAGGCGGGCAGCCTGGTGCTGTTGCTGGGTACGCAGGAAATTGTCCGCGGCGCCACCATCCTGGCGGTGCGCGTCTGGCCCGCACCCGAATACACGCGCGTGACCATCGAGTCCGATGGCAAGCTCACGGCCAAGCAGTTCTTCGTGACCACGCCGCCGCGCCTGGCGGTGGACATCGAAGGCATCGACCTGAGCCCCGAGCTGCGCGAGCTGGTGGCCAAGGTCAAGCCCGACGACCCCAACATCGCCGGCATCCGCGTGGGGCAGAACGCGCCCAACGTGGTGCGCCTGGTGGTGGACCTGAAACAGCCAGCCATGCCCCAGGTGTTCACCCTGCCCCCGGTGGCCGCCTACCAGCACCGCCTGGTGTTCGACCTGTACCCGGCTGCGCCGGTGGACCCGCTGGAGGCCCTGATCGCCGAGCGCTTGCGCGAGACCTCGGGTGGCCGCGCTCCCGCCGCCGCGGTTGCAGCCGCCCCCACGCGCCCTCCGGTCCCCACGCCAGCGCCCCCCTCGGCCGAGAGCGACCCGCTGGGCGACCTGATTGCCCAGCACGCCAACCGGCCGCCCCCCCAGGCGCCGGTCGCGCCGCCCGACCCGGCGCCTGCACCACCCGCCGTCGCGGCCGCACCGCCGGCCCGGGGCGGGGGCAACAACAAGGCCACGGCGACGCAGACCGACCGCATCATCATCGTCGCGCTGGACCCCGGCCACGGCGGCGAGGACCCCGGCGCCATCGGCCCCGGCGGCACGCGCGAGAAGGACGTGGTGCTGCGTGTGGCCCACCTGCTGCGCGACCGCATCAACGCCACCACCGTGGGCGGCAACCCGATGCGCGCATTCCTCACGCGCGATGGCGACTTCTTCGTGCCTCTGGGCACGCGCGTCGAGAAGGCACGCCGCGTGCAGGCCGACCTGTTCGTGAGCATCCACGCCGATGCCTTCACCACGCCGGCGGCGCGCGGCGCCAGCGTTTTTGCGCTGAGCCAGAGCGGCGCTTCGAGCACGGCCGCGCGCTGGCTGGCCAACAAGGAGAACCAGGCCGACCTGGTGGGCGGCCTGAACGTGCAGAGCCAGGACCGCCACGTGCAGCGCATGCTGCTGGACATGAGCACCACGGCGCAGATCAACGACAGCCTGAAGCTCGGCAGTGTGCTGCTGGGCGAGATCGGCAACATGGCCAAGCTGCACAAGCCGCGCGTGGAACAGGCCGGTTTTGCCGTGCTCAAGGCGCCCGACATCCCGAGCGTGCTGGTGGAGACCGCCTTCATCAGCAACCCCGAGGAAGAGGCCAAGCTGCGCAGCCCCGCCTACCAGGTGCAACTGGCCGATGCACTGATGCGCGGCATCACGCGCTACTTTGCCAAGAACCCACCGCTGGCACGCAGCCGCTCGGTATAACCGGTGTAGGCCGGCACGCCCTCCACAGGGGTGTGGCTTGCTTCCTCGGCCCTTCACAGGCACAGTGGGAGCCAACGATCCACGACTCCGGTGAAGGAGAAGAACCATGGCACTGCCCCACGCACAATCCGGCGAAGTGGCCAGCGTGCGCCCCCTGGGCGCGCAACTGGCCGGCGCCACCACCTCGGCCATCCTCAAGGCCGGCCAGTTGGAAGTGATGCGCGTGGTGCTGCCCGCAGGCAAGGCCATGCGCGAGCACCAGACCCCGGGCGAAGCCACTGTGCAATGCCTGGAGGGCGCGGTGGAGTTCCATGCCGGCGAATCGGTGCAACTGCTGCAGCCCGGTGACTTCGTGCACCTGGCACCGCGCTCGCCGCACGCGCTCAAGGCCGTCAAGGATTCGTCGCTGCTGCTGACGATCTGCCTGCTTCCGGGATGATCCCAGGGGCTACGCCAGGCGAAATACGCTGACGATCTCCGCCAGGCGCGCGGCCTGGTGCTTGAGGCTGTCGGCCGCGGCGGCGCTCTGCTCTACCAGCGCGGCATTCTGCTGTGTCACCTGGTCGAGCTGGGTCACGGCCTCGCCGACCTGGCCGATGCCGATGGTCTGCTCGCCCGTGGCGCTGGAGATCTCGGCGATCAGTTCGTTCACGCGCTTGACCTGGTTGACGATGTCTTCCATGCTGGAGCCCGCATCGGCCACGAGCCGGGTGCCGTTGTCCACGCGTTCGGCGCTGGCACCGATCAAGCCCTTGATCTCCTTGGCCGCCTCGGCGCTGCGGCCGGCCAGGCTGCGCACCTCGCTGGCCACCACGGCAAAGCCCCGGCCCTGCTCGCCGGCGCGGGCTGCTTCCACGGCTGCATTCAGCGCCAGGATGTTGGTCTGGAAGGCGATGCCATCGATCACGCCGATGATGTCGGTGATCTTCTTCGACGCGGCCGAGATGTCCTGCATGGTGGCCACGACCTGGCCCACCACCTCGCCCCCCTTGACCGCCGCCTGCGACGCGGTGCCGGCCAGCGCGGCCGCCTTGCGCGCAGTGTCGGCATTGTTCTTCACGGTGCTGGTGATCTCTTCCATCGAGGCGGCCGTTTCCTCCAGGTTGCTCGCCTGCTCCTCGGTGCGCTGGCTCAGGTCGGCGTTGCCCATGGCGATCTCGCTGGAGCCCGTGGCGATGGAGTCGCTGCTCTGGCGCACCGCACCCACGATGCGCACCAGCGAGGTCTGCATGTGCTGCATGGCCTGCATCATCTCGGCCACCTCGCCACGGCCCTGCACGGCGATGTGCTGCGACAGGTCGCCCTCGCCGATGTTGCGCGCCACCACCGCCACCCCATGCAACGAAGCGCGGATGCGCCGCACCACCACCCAGGACAGCAGCATCAGCAGCGCCAGACCCGCCACGCCAGCCACCAGCACCGTGGTCCGGTACGAGCGGATCAGGCCCGCCGCTTCGGCAGCCTGGTCGGCCGAGCGCTGGACCTGGTAGGCCACCATCTTGTCGGCCACCGCGTTGTACTGGTTGACCACCGGGACGAAGGTGGACAGGGCGAACGCCTTGGCGGCCGCCATGTCGCCCGCCTTCTTGAGGGCCAGGGCCTTGTCGCGTGTTTCCAGGTAGGGCTTGCGCACCGTGGCCAATTCTTCCTGGATGCGCAGCCCCTCGGGGCTGCTCTCCAGTTCGGTGTAGCGCTTTTGCACCTGCGAGGTATCGGCCGTGGTCGCCGCGATCAGATCCTTGAAGAAGTTCTGCAGGTCGTCGCCCTCGGACTGCACGACCGAGAACACGCGCGTGGAATTGACCGCGATGTTGCTGCGCCAGCGCAGCGCCAGTTGCAGGCGCTCCACCTGCTCGCTGGCCAGGTGGTCCACCGTGGCGCCCAGGTGCTGCACGCGCACCAGGCTGAGCGCCAGCACGACGATGAGCACGGCAGCCGCCAGGGCCACCACCAGGCCGATCTGCTGGGCCACGGTCAGTTGTCCCCCCGAGGTGCTGTTGTCGCTGCGGGGTGATGGAAGTGCAAGGGTGGTCATGGTGTGTCTCCGTGTCTTTTTTATTGCCCCGCCTGCGGCGCAAGCTGCGGCTGGAACGAACACAGCATAACCCTCCCAAGGCACCGTTCACCATCAGCAAGTGCTTCGCACCACGATTTGCCGGGACAGGGCGCCCGGACAGGGTCCTACAGCCGCTGCCCCCGCGTACCTACACCGCAAAAACGGCTGGCGCGGGACATTAGAGGCACAGGTCGAAACCCTGCTGCCTCCGGGCTTCAGAGCCTCAAGGCCTGATCCACCAACCGCAAAGGACTCTTGCCATGACCACCACGCTCCGTACACTTCTTGTCGCCGCATCCGCCACCGCCGCACTGGCCATGGGTGGTTGCGCCTCCAACCCCACCAACGCTCAAGTCGGTACCGGCGTCGGTGCCGTGGTCGGCGGTGCCGCCGGTAACGCCATCTTCGGCGGCCCTGTGGGTACCATCGGCGGCGCTGCGGCCGGTGCCCTGGTGGGCCACGAAATCGGCGAGGACCGCGACCAACGCCGCTATCGCCGTTAAGCCGCACTCATCGCCGCCTCACCGCGGCCATGAAAAAAGCGCCGCCATCTCGCGATGGGCGGCGCTTTGCCATTCGGGCCCGCGGGGTCAGGCCAGGGCCTTGGCCTTGCGCCCGGCGCGCCAGGCACCGAAGATGGCGATGAGGCCGGGGATGAAGATCATGGCCCAGATGATCTTGTCCAGGTTTTCCTTGACCCAGGCGAAGTTGCCGAAGAAGTAGCCCGCCGTGGCGATGCCCAGCACCCACAGCAGCGCGCCGCCCACGTTGTAGGCCGTGAACTTGGCGCGCGACATCTCAGCCACGCCGGCCACGAAGGGGGCGAAGGTGCGGATGAAGGGCATGAAGCGCGCGATCACGATGGTGATGCCGCCATAGCGCTCGTAGAAGGCATGCGCCTGGTCGAAGGCGCGGCGGTTGAACCAGCGTGAGTTCTCCCACTGGAACACCTTGGGCCCGAAGTAGCGGCCGATGGAGTAGTTGCACTGGTCGCCCAGGATGGCCGCCACGATGAGCACCGTGCAGGCCAGGGGAAAGTTCATGAGCCCCGCACCGCACAGCGCGCCGACGATGAACATCAGCGAATCCCCGGGCAGGAAGGGCATGACGACCACGCCGGTCTCGACGAAGACGATGACGAACAGCAGTGCATAGACCCAGGGCCCGTAGTTCTGCACGAACATCTCGAGGTACTTGTCCACGTGCAGGATGAAGTCGATCAGGAAAGTGAAGAGTTCCATGGGTCAGGGCGGTTGAAAGCAGCGCGCATTATCCCCATGGGACATTTGCCAGCGCCGCCAATCCCCCACGCGAGCGCACCCTAAAATGCCCTGGTGAGCTCCATCCCCCTTCCCACCTCCACCGCTGGCACCCTCCCTGCCCGCCGCCCGATCCGCGACCTGCCCGACGAACTGATCAGCCAGATCGCCGCCGGCGAGGTGGTCGAGCGCCCCGCCTCCGTGGTGCGCGAGCTGGTGGACAACGCCCTGGATGCCGGCGCCAGCCAGATCACCGTGCGCCTGTCGGCCGGTGGCGTGCGCCTGATCACGGTGGAGGACGATGGTGGCGGCATTCCGCAGGACGAGTTGCCCGTGGCCCTGCGCCGCCACGCCACGAGCAAGATCACCAACCTCACCGACCTGGAGACGGTGGCCACCATGGGCTTTCGCGGCGAGGCCCTGGCCGCCGTGGCCTCGGTGTCCGAGATGTCGCTGCTGTCGCGCCCGGCCAGCCAGGCCACGGCCTTCCTGCTCGACGCGCGCAGCGGCGAGTTGCGCCCTGCGGCCCGCGCCACGGGCACCACGGTGGAGGTCAAGGAACTGTTCTTCTCCACCCCGGCGCGGCGCAAGTTTTTGAAGACCGACGCCACCGAACTCGCGCACTGCATCGAGTCCGTGCGCCGCCATGCGCTGGCGCGGCCCGATGTGGGCTTTGCCATCTGGCACGATGGCAAGCTGGTGGAGCAGTGGCGCGCCACCTTCGTTCCCGGCCAGGGCGATGCGCAGGATGCGCTGGCGCGCCGCCTGTCCGATGTGTTGGGCGAGGATTTCGTCACCGAATCGGTGGCCGTGCACCACCGCGCGGGCCCGGTCACCGTGACCGGCCGCGCCGGCCTGCCCGATGCCGCACGCTCGCGCGCCGACCACCAGTACTGCTATGTGAACGGCCGCTTCGTGCGCGACAAGGTGCTCACCCACGCGGCCCGCAGCGCCTACGAAGACGTGCTGCACGGCCACAAGCAACCGGTGTATGCGCTGTACGTGGAGATCGACCCTGCGCGCGTGGACGTGAACGTGCACCCGACCAAGATCGAGGTGCGCTTTCGCGACAGCCGCGAGGTGCACCAGGCCGTGCGCCATGCGGTGGAGAATGCGCTGGCCGCACCGCGCGCCGCCGCGCTGGCCGCTGCAGCCCTGGCTGCAGAAACGCCCCCTGCGGCCACCGAACCGGCCCCCTTCACCCTGGCCAGGTCGCCGCTGCCCGACTGGCGCGCCCAGTCGGCCATGCGTTTTGACGAGCCCGTGGGCAACAAGGTATCGGACCTGCAGGCCCTGTGGGGGCCGGCTTCCGCGCCGGCGCCGGCCGCAGCGGCCACCTGGGGGGCAAGCACCGCACCCGTGGACGCCCGGAGCACCGACGGCACGGTGGCCACGCAGGTCGCCTATGCCCCGGTGGTGCCGCCTGCACCGGCCATTCAGCGCAGCGCGGGCGATGCGCCCCTGCCCACCGGCCGCGACGGCCAGGAAATCGCCTGGCCCCTGGGCCGCGCGGTGGCCCAGATCCATGGCGTCTACATCCTGGCCGAGAACGCCCAGGGCATGGTCATCGTGGACATGCATGCCGCGCACGAGCGCATCGTCTATGAGCGCCTCAAGTCCCAGGTGGACAGCGGCGCGCGCATCGCCAGCCAGCCCCTCTTGATCCCCGCCACCTTCGCGGCCACGCCCGAAGAGGTGGCCACGGCCGAGGCCTCGGTGGAGGTGCTGGACATGCTGGGCCTGGAGGTCGTGCCCTTCTCGCCCAAGACCCTGGCTGTGCGCGCCGTGCCCACCACGCTGGCCCAGGGCGACCCGGTGGAACTGGCGCGCAGCGTGCTGGCCGAGCTGGCCGCGCACGACGCCACCACGGTGGTACAGCGCGCACGCAACGAGATCCTGGGCACCATGGCCTGCCATGGCGCGGTGCGCGCCAACCGCCGGCTCACCCTCGACGAGATGAACGCCCTGCTGCGCCAGATGGAGACCACGGACCGCTCCGACCAGTGCAACCATGGCCGCCCCACCTGGCGCCAGCTGTCCATGCGCGAACTGGACGCGCTGTTCCTGCGCGGGCGCTGAACCGTACCAGTCTCCTGCGGACGAGGGCCTTGCCTGTGCACCGTCACAGGACGGCGCTATGCTGAGAACCCCTGCCACGGAGTGCCTGTTGCAGCACATCCCCAGCCAACTTCCCATGCTCCTCGAACGTTCCCCCTCGTCCCCCATGGCGACCTCCTCCACACCCAGGTGGCTGGGCGCCGCAGTGGCTTTGGCGGTGGCGCTGCCAGCCCAGGCAGGCCGCCCGATGAGCGTGGACGATGCGGGCGTGGCAGACACCGGGCAAGGCCAACTGGAGGCCTGGTGGGAAGGTGCCCGTGGAGCTCGGGGCACCAGCTACCTGGCCCCGGCCTATTCGCCGTGGCAAGGGATGGAGCTGGGTGCGGTACTGGCCCGTGACCACGGGGCCCGGACCACCCTGCACGGCCTGCAGGCCAAATGGCTGTGGAGCCCGTCCCGGGACGAAGGCTGCAACGCGGCCAGCAGCGTCGGCGTGGTGCACACCCGCCACACGGCCCACAACACCCTGGCGCTGACCCTGGTAGGCACCTGCGCCACCCCGTGGGGGGCCTTGCACGCCAACCTGGGCGCCCTGCGCATGCCCGAACGGCACTGGGCCCCCGCCTGGGGATTTGCCGTGGAACGCGCCTTCGGCCCCGTCACCGTGCACGCCGAAGCCTTCGGCC
The DNA here is from genome assembly GCF_059423865.1 of Acidovorax sp. GW458-11-26-14-TSB4. Lineage (NCBI taxonomy): Bacteria > Pseudomonadati > Pseudomonadota > Betaproteobacteria > Burkholderiales > Comamonadaceae > Acidovorax > Acidovorax sp. GW458-11-26-14-TSB4. The sequence continues at coordinate 13,593 of NZ_JBWKYR010000016.1, read as the reverse complement.
AGCGCGGCAGCGCCCCCACCTTCCAGACCGGCGCCCGCTGGGAATGGACGCCCCAGTGGCAAGTCGATGGCAGCATCGGGCGGCAGCAGGGCCGCACGCTGCTGAGCGCGGGTATCCGGCGCGGCTTCTGAGACGGCTTTCCGGCTGAAAAAGAAATCGGCCCCAAGGGGGCCGAAAGCGATCGCAAGGAGCAACGCCGAAAAAACTGGCGCTGCCAAAGGCCAGCGCTCCCGCGCAAGGGCCGCCCCCGCCGCGCTGGGAGCGCCCCCCCTTTGGGGGGGGATGGCGCGCAGCGCCTCAGGGGGGCTCAATGATCGCGAGCGGCTTTTGCCTGGTCGGGGAAGTCGCTGAACAGGCCGTCCACGCCCAGGTTGAAGAACAGCTTGTACTCGGCCTTGGGGTCGCCCTTGAAGTCCGATGCGAGCTGCTTGGGCTCGCTGCGGAAGGTATAGGGGTGCACGAACAGGCCTTCGGCATGCGCGTTCTTCACCACGTCGGTGGGGGGCATCATCACGCGGTCGCGGTTGTCGATGATGCCGTCGCCGTTCAGGTCGTCGGCCTTGCCGTCGTTGTTGGCGTCCACCTGCTTCGATGGGATCAGATAAGGCTTCCAGGGGCCGATGCCGTCGGCGTAGGTCTTCACTTCCTTCAGGCCGGCCGGGGTCAGCAGGCTGGCGAAGGTGCGGGCATCGCCGGCCACGGCGAAGTCGTACGGCTTGTCGTACGGAGCCACCAGCGACATGCTGCCGTCGGCCTTCACGTCGTCGGCGTCCACCAGCTGCACCAGGCGCACCTGGGACTTGCTGCGCAGGTACTTGAGGTTCGCGACCTCGAAGGACTGGATGATGACCGGCGAGTTCTTGGCCGTGTAGCCGTTCTTGGCCAGGATGGCCAGCAGGCGGTCTTCAAGCGCCAGGTTCAGGCCCACGTGGTAGGTGGGGTGCTTGGTCTCGGTGTACACGCCCACCGTGCGGCCGGCCTTGGCGCCTTCGGTCTTGGCCAGTTCGATGATCTCCTCGTAGGTGGGGATCTGGAACTTGCCATTGTTCGACTGGTCGCGGTCCGCCATGGGCTGGACGGCGCGCAGGGTCTTGATCTCGGCCAGGGTGAAGTCGCTGGCGAACCAGCCTTGTTCCTTGACGCCGTCCACGGTCTTCTCGGTCTTGCGGCTGGCGAACTCGGGGCGCTGCGAGACGTCGGTGGTGGCCGTGATATTGGGCTCGTGGCGCGCGATCAGCACGCCGTCCTTGGTGGCGACGAGGTCGGGTTCGACGAAGTCGGCACCCAGCTCGATGGCGCGGCGGTAGCTCTCCAGCGTGTGCTCGGGCAGGTAGCCGCTGGCACCGCGGTGGCCGACCACCAGGGGCGTCGCGCCGTTGAGCGTGGGGTACTTGGACTCGTCGTCACCACCGCAGGCGGTGAGCGCCAGGGCAGCCAACACGGCCAGGGGAACGGCCTTCGAACCATTGATGTGCATTCGTCTTCTCCTCGTTTGTGAATTGGAATCGCCGAACTGTGGGGTCGGCGTGTGACATGTACATGACGCCCCAAAAGCGGGAATTAATCCTGCGACACATCACCCTAACGCATCAATTTGGTGCAATACAGGCGTCATAATCCCCACGATCGTGCATTGGAATGCATGGGTCCATGCTTTTTTGACATAAGCCGGGTCCGGGCCTTTGCCGGGCCGTTTTCCATCCTTTGTTGACTGAAGAAAGCCTTTTTCCGACATGAAGTACGACTCCGCAGGCAGTTTCCTGGCGCAGGTAGCGCAACGCAACCCCCATCAACCCGAGTTCTTGCAGGCCGTTACAGAAGTCACGGAAAGTCTCTGGCCCTTCATCCAGAAGCACCCGCGTTATGCCGAACATGGCCTGCTGGACCGCCTGGTGGAACCCGAGCGCGTGGTGATGTTCCGCGTCTCCTGGGTGGACGACCATGGCAGCGTGCAGGTGAACCGCGGTTACCGCATCCAGCACAGCATGGCCATCGGCCCGTACAAAGGGGGCCTGCGCTTTCACCCCTCGGTGAACCTGTCGGTGCTCAAGTTCCTGGCGTTCGAGCAGACCTTCAAGAACGCGCTGACCACCCTGCCCATGGGCGGCGGCAAGGGCGGCTCGGACTTCGACCCCAAGGGCAAGAGCCCCGGCGAGGTGATGCGCTTCTGCCAGGCTTTTGTCTCTGAGCTGTTCCGCCACGTGGGGGCGGACACGGACGTGCCGGCCGGTGACATCGGCGTGGGCGGGCGCGAGGTGGGCTTCATGGCCGGCATGATGAAGAAGCTCAGCAACCGGGCGGACTGCGTGTTCACGGGCAAGGGCCTGTCCTTCGGCGGCTCGCTGATCCGCCCCGAAGCCACCGGCTACGGCACGGTGTACTTCGCAGCCGAGATGCTCAAGCAGCGCGGCCACAGCTTCGACGGCCTGCGCGTGTCGGTGTCCGGCTCGGGCAACGTGGCGCAGTACGCGGTGGAAAAGGCGATGGAACTCGGGGCCAAGGTGGTCACGGTGTCCGACTCCAGCGGCACCATCATCGACGAAGAGGGTTTCACGACCGAGAAGCTGGCCATCCTGATGGACGTGAAGAACCACCACTACGGCCGCGTGGCCGACTACGCCGCACGCACGGGTGCGAAGTTCGAGGCCGGCAAGCGCCCCTGGCATGTGCCGGTGGACGTGGCCCTGCCCTGCGCCACGCAGAACGAACTCGATGCCGACGACGCAGCCGTGCTGATCCGAAACGGCGTGGTCTGTGTGGCCGAGGGTGCCAACATGCCTTCGACCATCGAAGCGGCCAAGGCCTTCGAGGCAGCAGGTGTGCTGTATGCGCCCGGCAAGGCCAGCAACGCGGGGGGCGTGGCCACTTCGGGCCTGGAGATGAGCCAGAACGCGGCCCGCCTGTCCTGGCCGCGCGAGGAAGTCGATGCCCGCCTGCTGCAGATCATGCAGGGCATCCACGCCGCCTGCCTGCGCTACGGCCAACGCGCCGATGGCAGCGTGAGCTATGTGGACGGCGCCAACGTAGCGGGCTTCGTGAAGGTGGCCGATGCCATGCTCGCGCAGGGCGTGGTCTGACCGGCAAAAGCAGCCAAAATCCCGCCGAAAGCGGGAAATAGGTAACAAAAGGGAGGCAGGGCCTCCCTTTTGCGTAACAGGCACGTTGTATGCATCGAAAAGCAGAACTTTCCTACACGCACGCGACTCAGTTCCTGCCATGAAGCGTACCGCCCTCCTGCTTTCCCTGGCCCTGGCCCTGGCGGTCAGTGCCGGCTGCTCGACCCTGGATGCCAAGCAGCGCGAATGGATCTTCCAGCCCAGCAACCGCAGTTGGGGCAGCACGGGCATCACCGAGGGCATGCAGGACGTGTGGATCGACTTCGAATCCCGCACCACGGCCAAGGCCGAGCGCCTGCACGGGCTGTGGATGCCCGCCGAGCGCGCCGATGCGCCGGTGCTGCTGTACCTGCATGGTGCGCGCTGGAACGTGGCCGGCTCGTCCCCGCGCATCCGGCGCATGCAGGCACTGGGATTCTCGGTGCTGGCCATCGACTACCGCGGCTTCGGCCAGAGCAGCGCCGGCCTGCCCTCGGAGGCCATGGCCGCCGAGGATGCACGCGCCGCCTGGGACTGGCTGGCCGCGCGCCATCCCACGGCACCACGCTACCTCTTCGGCCACTCGCTGGGCGGCGCCATCGCCATCGACCTGGCGCGCGAGGTCAAGGACGAGAAGGGCGTGATGGTGGAGGGCACCTTCACCAGCATTGCCGAAGTGATCAGCACCTTCAAGTGGGGCTGGCTGCCGGTGTCGGCGCTGATCACCCAGCGCTTCGAGTCGGTGCGCAAGGTGGCCGAGATCGGCTCGCCCCTGCTGGTGGTGCACGGCAGCAAGGACAGCCTGATCGCCCCCACGCTGGGGCGCAAACTCTACGACGCTGCCCAGGAGCCCAAGCGCTTCGTGCTGGTGGAGGGTGGTTCGCACCACAACACCAACGACGTCGGCATGGACCTCTACCGCGAGGCCCTGGTCTCGCTGTTCCGGCTCTCGCCCCCCGGTTACGAGGGCGACCCCGCGCCCATCGTGGGCCTCAACGCCGAACGGCCTGCGCCAGCGCCGACCACGCCTTGAGCGTGAGCGCATGCGTGGCCGCCGCGCTGGCCACGGGGTGCGAGGAGAGCTTGACGACCACCATCTCCGCGGCCGGGTTCACGTGGACCATCTGCCCGTGGATGCCGGAGGCCTCGTAGGCGCCATCGGCGTTGTGCAGCACCCACCACTGGTTGCGGTAGCTGTAGCCGGGCCGAGCGGTCTGGATGCCGCGGAACTGGAACTTCGTGCGATCGCCGCCCTTGGCCGTGTCGTCGATCACGGCCTTGTCGAAGACCTTCTGGCCGTTGAAGGTACCGCCCTGGCGCAGCATTTCGCCAAAGCGCGCCAGATCGCGCGCCGTGGCGTTCAGGCCAGCGCCCTGCAGCGGCGTGCCCACGCTGTCCACCATCACGTGGGCGTCCTCCTCCATGCCCAGCTTTTGCCAGATGTTCTCGCCCATGAGCTCGGCCCAGTGCCTGCCCGTGGCGCGCGAGACGATCCAGCCCAGCACTTCGGAATGCACGGTGCGGTAGACAAAACCCTCGCCGTGCTCGCCCTCCTTCTTCAGGGTCTTGAGGAAGTCGTAGATGGTGGTGGGCCCCTGGTAGCCCGGCGGGCGCGGCAGCATGCCACTGGCCCAGCTGTAGCCGAATATCTCGGTGGTGGGGTCGGTGTAGACCTCGCGGAAACGCACGGCCCCGGTCATGTCCATGACCTCGCGCACCTTCATGTCGCCCCAGGCCGAATCGGCCAGCTCGGGCACGTACTTGGTGACCAGCGCGTCGGGGTCGATCCTGCCCTCATGCGCGAGCTGCGCGGCCATCAAGCCGGTGAAGGACTTGGTGACCGAAAACAACAGGTGCGGCGTCCAGGGCTTCATCTGGTTGTCGTAGCGCTCGTAGACCACCTTGCCCTTGTGCAGCACGACGATGGCATCCGTGTAGGTGCGGGTGAGCCACTGGTCCACCGTGATGGGCTGGTCCTTGTCATCCTCAAACGAGAACGCACCCAGCGGGCGCGGATCGGCCGGCAGGGCCGATGCGGGGGCTGCACCCCGGCGGATGTTGCGCGTGGGCTGCAGCTCGCGCAGGTGCTGAAGCGCCCAGCGCATCTGCGGGTACTTGTAGGAGTTGCTCAGGTCCACGCGCTGGGCACCTTCGGGCGGGAAGGTGCCCATGTAGCCGAGCTTGTCGAGCGTGACCGATTCGGGCGGTGGCAGGGCCGGGGCCGCTGGGGCCTGAGCGTGCGCGCCAGCCGCGAGGACGCCTCCCAGCACCAGCGCCAGTGCCGCACGGGCCAGGGAGGTCGGCAGGCTCGGTGAGCGGGAAGGCAGTATCCGGGCCAGGCGGCCGGGGTTGCAGTGGTGGTGCATGCGCTTGTCTCCTGTTGTTGTGGTGGTGCTGCGGGCGCCGCGCCAGGCGCCGCAATGCACTGTAGGGCGGCCCTTGGCGTCCCAATGTCGTGCAGGCGACGTGAAGCCGCCATACCCGGGTTTCCCCGCCCCTTCTGGTACGCTCGGACAGATATGTCCGCTCCTTCTGCCACCGCCGGCCGCATGGCCGCGCCTGCTGCCATCGCACCGGCGCTCGCCATCCTGATCCTGGCCGCGCTGCTGAGCATCCAGCCCGTCACCACCGACCTGTACCTGCCGGCACTGCCGGCACTCACACGCAGCCTGGGCGCGCCCGTGTCCGCGGCCCAGCTCACGCTCAGCGGCCTGCTGCTGGCCTTCGGCTCTTCGCAGCTGGTCTGGGGCCCGCTGTCGGACCGCTTCGGCCGCCGCCCCATCCTGCTGGTGGGGCTGTCCATCTACACCGTGGCATCCATCGGCAGCGCGCTGGCGCCCAGCATGTCGCTGCTGATCGTGTGGCGCATCGCCCAGGGCGCGGCCATGGGCTCGGTGGTGATGTGCGCACGCGCCATCGTGCGCGACCTGTACACCCCGCTGGAGGGCGCGCGTGCCATGTCCAAGGCGCTCACCGGCCTGGGCTTCGTGGCCTGCATCTGCGCACCGCTGGGCGGCCTGTTGGCCGAGTGGCTGGGCTGGCGTGCCTCGCTCTCAGCCCTCACGGTGTATGCCGTGGCCACGCTGGCCCTGGTGGCCTTGCGCCTGCCCGAGACCCTGGTGCACCGCAACCCGCGTGCGCTGCAGCCCGGGACCCTGCTGGCCACCTGGCTGCACGTGCTGCGCACCCCGACCTTCTGGGCCTTCTCGCTGCAGACCACGGCCACCTACGGCGGGCTGTTCACCTTTCTCGCGTCCTCGTCGTTCGTGTTCATCGACATGCTCGGCCTGTCGCGCACGCAGTACGGCGGGGCCATGGCATCGGCCTGCGTAGCCTATTTCGCGGGCACCTTTCTTTGCCGCAGGCTGCTGGCGCGCTTTGGACTCAAGCGCTCCGTGGCCATCGCGGGCGGCCTGAGCCTGGCGGGCGGCACGCTGATGGCGCTGGTCGCCTTCCTGGGCTGGCACCATCCCGTGGCCCTGCTGCTGCCGTTTTCGCTGTTCATGCTGGCCCATGGCATCCACCAGCCCTGTGGGCAGAGCGGCGCCGTGGGCCCGTTCCCGCAGGCCGCCGGCGTGGCCTCGGCGCTCAATGGCTTCATGATGATGCTGGCGGCCTTCGGCATCGGCGCCTGGTTGGGCCTGCGCCTGGATGGCACGGTGTGGCCGCTGGTCAACGGCATCTGGTTCTGGTCGGTGGTGCTGGCCCTGCTGTCGTGGACGCTGGTGCAGAAATTCGGAGACCCGGGTGAACGCGCCTGAGCACCTTCCAGCCATCGCGCTGGCCGGCCCCACCGCCTCGGGCAAGACCGCTGGCGCCCTGGCGCTGGCCGCCGTGCTGGCGCCGCGCATTCCGGTGGAGATCATCAGCGTGGACTCGGCCCTGGTCTACCGCGGTATGGACATCGGCACCGCCAAGCCTGCGGCGAACGAACTGGCCGCCGTGCCGCACCACCTGATCGACATCCGCGACCCGCTGCAGGCCTACAGCGCAGCCGAGTTCGTGCAGGACGCCACGCGCCTCATCGCCGACATCCGCGCACGCGGCGCGCTGCCGCTACTGGTGGGCGGCACGATGCTGTACTTCAAGGCGCTGTTCGATGGCATCGACGACATGCCCGCGGCCGACCCTGCTGTGCGCGAGCGGCTCGAAGCCCAGGCCGCCGAGCAGGGCTGGCCCGCGCTGCATGCCGAACTCGCGCGTGTGGACCCGGCCACCGCCGCGCGCCTGGCCCCGGCCGACAGCCAGCGCATCCAGCGCGCGCTGGAGGTCTGGCATGTCTCTGGCAAACCGCTGTCGAGTTTTCACGCAGCCAAGGACCGGGCCCCCAGCGCAGCTGCTGCCAGCACGGCCCTGTTCAGCCTGGAACCCGATGACCGCGCCTGGCTGCACGCCCGCATCGCCCAGCGCTTCGATGCCATGCTGCAGGCCGGCTTCCTGGACGAAGTGAAGGCCCTGCGCGCACGCGGCGACCTGCACCCCGACCTGCCGTCCATGCGCTGCGTGGGCTACCGCCAGGCCTGGGAGAGCCTGGACGGCAGCTTCTCCATGGACAGCCTGCGCGAACGCGGCATCGCCGCCACGCGCCAGCTGGCCAAGCGCCAGATCACCTGGCTGCGCAGCATGCCCGCGCGCCAGGCCATTGCCTGCGACCGGTCCGATGCCACGGCCGCACTGGTGCACGCCGTGCTGGCACGGCTGGATGCCGCCGCGCCATGACCGCGCCCCTCAGCGTCAGAGGCCTGGGCAAGCACTATGGCGAGGCCACGGTGTTCGCTGGCGTCGACTTTACCGTGCAGCCCGGCGAGTTTGTGGCCATCGTGGGCGACTCGGGCGTGGGCAAGTCCACGCTGCTCAACTGCCTGGCGGGCCTGGATACCTGGGACACCGGGCGCATCACGCACGGCAGCACCGATCTGGGCACACTGGACGACACGGCGCGCGCGCTGTGGCGGCGTGCGCAGGTGGGCTTCGTGTTCCAGGCCTTCCATGTGCTGCCGCACCTGGACGTGGCGCAGAACGTGGCCCTGCCGCTGATGTTGCTCGGCCAGAACGAACCCGCGCGCGTGCTGCAGATGCTCACGGCCGTGGGGCTCGAAGGCCTGGGCGCGCGCCTGCCCCAGCAGCTCAGCGGCGGCCAGCTGCAGCGGGTGGCCATTGCCCGCGCCCTGGTGCACCGCCCTGCCCTGTTGCTGGCCGACGAGCCCACCGGTAACCTCGACCCCACCACCGCCGCCCGCGTGATGGACCTGCTGCTCGCGCAGACGCGCGGGCACGGCGCCTCGCTGGTGCTGGTCACGCACTCGGACGCGGCGGCCGCACGCGCCGACCGGGTGTTGCGCCTCACCAGCGGCGGCATCGGCGCGGGCTGAATATGCCCCGCGCCATGTTTGCCCTGCTGCGCACCTTTTCCTGGCAGGACCTGCGCCACCACCCCTGGCGCAGCTTGGCGGCCATGGCGGCGGTGATGCTGGGGGTGGCGCTGGCGTTTGCGGTGCATGTGATCAATGCCTCGGCGCTGGACGAGTTCTCGCAGGCGGTGCGCGCCGTCAACGGCCAGCCCGACCTGGAGCTGCGGGCCATGCAGGGCAGCCTGGACGAAGCGCTTTATGAGCGCCTGGCGACGCACCCCCAGGTGGCGCGTGCCAGCCCGGTGCTGGAGCTGTCGGCCGTGGCGGCGCCGGCCGGTGCCTTGGGCGCGCAGGCCGCGCGCGTGCCGCTGCGCGTGCTGGGGGCCGATGCGCTGCTGCTGCCGGCCGTGGCGCCGGCGCTCATGCCGCGCGCCTGGCCGCAGGCGGACCGGTTTGCACTTTTTTCACCGGCCACCGTGTTCCTGAACCCCTCGGCCTTGCAGGCGCTGGGCCTGTCCATGGCCCCCACCGACGCTGCAGCGCCTTTGCCGCAGATCACGCTGCACACGGGTCAGCAGCGCCTGCCGGTGCGTGTGGCGGGCACGGTGGGCGCAGGCGGCGCGCCGCTGGCGGTGATGGACATCGGCGCCGCGCAGGACCTGTTCGGGCGCGCCGGACAACTGAGCCGCATCGATCTGCAACTGCAGACCGGCACCGACCGCCAGGCGTTTGCACAGAGCCTGCGCGCCCTGCCCGGCTGGCCCGCCCAGGCCCTGCTGGCCGAGCCGGGCGATGCAGCGCAGCGCATCAGCAACCTGTCGCGCGCCTACCGCGTCAACCTTACGGTGCTGGCGCTGGTGGCGCTGTTCACGGGGGCCTTCCTGGTGTTCTCGGTGCTGGCGCTCAGCGTGGCGCAGCGCGGGCCGCAGTTCGCGCTGCTGGCCGTGCTGGGGGCCACGCCGCGCCAGCGCCTGGCCCTGGTGCTGACCGAATCGGCCGTGCTGGGCCTGGTGGGCAGCGTGGCGGGCATCGCGCTGGGCACGGGCCTGGCCGCCACGGCACTGCGACTGCTGGGTGGGGACCTGGGGGGCGGCTATTTCGCGGGCGTGCAGCCGGCGCTGCAGTGGAGCGCCCCAGCGGCCGCCATCTACGGGGCGCTGGGCATCGCCGCCGCACTGGCCGGTGGCTGGTGGCCCGCACGTTCCGCACAGACCCTGCCCCCGGCGCAAACCTTGAAAGGCCTGGGCAGTGCCAGCGCCCGGGCCGACCGGGGCACGGTGGGCCTGGCCCTGGTGGCCGCTGGGGCGGTGCTGTCGTTTGCGCCGCCCGTGGCCGGCATTCCGCTGGCCGCCTATGGCGCCATTGCCCTGCTGCTGGTCGGCGGCATCGCCCTGCTGCCGCGCGGCATGGCGGCGCTGCTGGCGCGGCTGCAGCCCCTGGCCGCCCGGCATGCCCTGCCCCTGCTGGCGCTGGAGCGTGCGCGCCGCATGCGCGGCAGCGCCGCCATTGCCGTGGGCGGGGTGGTGGCCAGCCTGAGCCTGGCCGTGGCGCTGACGGTGATGGTGTCGAGCTTTCGCGGCTCGGTCGCGCAGTGGCTCGATGGGGTGCTGCCCTCGCCGCTCTACGTGCGCTCGGCCCTGGGCGGGCCGGGCAGCGAAGCCGCCCTGCTGCCCGCCGGCTTTGCCGAGGCCGTGGCCGCTTTGCCCGGCATCGAGCGGGTGCAGCCGCTGCGCGCCAGCGCGCTGCAGCTCGACCCCTCGCGCCCCGCGCTCATGCTGATCAGCCGCCCGCTGGGCGCCGACCCGGCGCGCCAGTTGCCATTGGTGGGCACGGCCCTGCCGGTGCCTGCGGGCAGCATCGGCATCTACATCAGCGAGGCCGTGGTGGACCTGTATGGACTGGCCCCGGGCATGCAATGGGATGGACTGTCGCGGGCCTTCGGCACCCCGGCCGAAGCCCCGCGCTTTTTCATCGCCGGGGTCTGGCGCGACTATGCGCGCCAGTCGGGCGCGGTGGCGCTGGACCGCTCAGACTACCTGCTTCTCACGGGCGATGCGCGTACCAGCGACCTGGCGCTGTGGCCGCGCGAGGGGGCCGACCTGGCCGCGCTGCAGCAGGCCATCCGCGATCTGGCAGCGGCCCGAGGCGCAGGCGAGCTGCCGTTGGAATTCATGTCCGCCACCGCGATCCGCGAGCGCTCGCTGCACATCTTTGACCGCAGCTTCGCGGTCACCTACTGGCTGCAGGCGGTGGCCATCGGCATCGGGCTGTTCGGCGTGGCGGCGAGCTTCAGCGCCCAGGTGCTGGCGCGGCGCAAGGAGTTCGGGCTGCTCGCGCACCTGGGCCTCACACGGCGCCAGATCCTGGGCGTGGTCGCGGCCGAGGGCGCGGCCTGGACCGGCGTGGGCGCGCTCGCCGGCGTGCTGCTGGGTCTGGCCGTGTCGGTGGTGCTGGTGCATGTGGTGAACCCGCAGAGCTTTCACTGGACCATGGACCTGCGCGTCCCCGGCTGGCGCCTGGCGGTGCTGTGCGCGGCCGTGGTGGTCTCGGGCACGGTGACGGCCTGGCTGGCTGGGCGCGCGGCGGCCGGGCGCGATGCGGTGATGGCCGTGAAGGAAGACTGGTAAGCCCTGTGCGGCAGCGGTATGCACTGCGAGACAATCCCCCCATGACCGCTGTCCACAAGACCCATCCCCCTTCCGTGCAGGCCGGCACCTGGCTGCACAACGCCGTCGCGCGCATCGAAGCCGACTACCAGCGCAGCGCCGACACGCACCTCATTCCACTGCGTCTGCCGTCCTATGCCGCGCACGGCATCGACCTGTACCTCAAGGACGAGTCCACCCATCCCACGGGCAGCCTGAAGCACCGGCTGGCACGCTCGCTGTTCCTGTATGCGCTGTGCAATGGCTGGATCAGCGAGGGCTCGACCGTGGTCGAATCGTCGAGCGGCTCCACTGCCGTGAGCGAGGCCTATTTCGCGCGCCTGCTGGGCCTGCCCTTCGTGGCCGTGATGCCGCGCAGCACCTCGCCCGAGAAGATTGCGCAGATCGAGTTCCACGGCGGGCGCTGCCACTTGGTGGAGAGCGCCGGTCAGGTGTACGCCGAGGCCCGCGCCATCGCCGAGCAGACCGGCGGCCACTACATGGACCAGTTCACGTACGCCGAGCGCGCCACCGACTGGCGCGGCAACAACAATATCGCCGAAAGCATGTTCACCCAGATGGCGCGCGAGCCGCACCCCGTGCCGCGCTGGATCGTGGTGGGTGCGGGCACGGGCGGCACCAGCGCCACCATCGGCCGCTACCTGCGCTACATGCAGCACACCACCGAGGTCTGCGTGGCCGACCCGGCCGGCTCGGTGTTCAGCGCCTACCACCGCACGGGCGATGCCACGCTGACCGCGCCCGGCTCGCGCATCGAAGGCATCGGCCGCCCGCGCGTGGAACCGAGCTTCATCCGCACCCTGGTGGAGCGCATGGAGGAAGTGGCCGACGTGGAGTCTGTGGCCGCCATGCATGCACTGTCGCAGTTGCTCGGGCGGCGCGTGGGGCCCTCCACCGGCACCAACTTCGTGGCCATGCTCAGGTTGGCGAGCGAGATGCGCGCGCGTGGCGAGCAGGGCTCCATCCTCTCGCTGCTGTGCGATGCGGGCGAGCGCTATTTGCCCACCTACTTCAACGCGGAATGGGTGGCCACGAACTTCGGCGACTGCACCGAGGCCCAGCGCAAGGTGCGGACCTTGATGGATTGACGTGAGCAATACTACGCCCGCAATGCCAGCCGCCTTCTCGCGCCGCAGCGCACTCATGCTGGGCATGGCGGGCGCGACCGGCTGGCACGGCATGGCCCATGCCCTGCCCCCTCGCGTGCTGGCATTTCCGCGCGACCATGGCAGTCACCCCGGGCTGCGCACCGAGTGGTGGTACATCACCGGCCATGCGCGGGCGGGCGCACAGGACTGGGGCTTCCAGGTCACGTTTTTCCGCTCGCGCGTGGATGCTGCACAGGGCATCCAATCGGCCTTCGCTGCGAAGCAACTGCTGTTCGCCCATGCGGCACTGACCGACCTGCAGGGCCGCAGACTGCACCACGACCAGCGCATCGCGCGCGCAGGCTTTGGCGTAGCCCAGGCCAGCGAGGCCGACACAGCGATCCGCCTGCAGGACTGGAGCCTGGTGCGCAGCGATCTGCCCGATGGCCCAGGCGGCCGCTACACCACCCGTATCCAGGGCGAGCACTTTGGCCTGCAACTGCAGTTCGGCGCCACCCAGCCGCTGCTGCTGCAGGGCCGCGAAGGCCTGTCACGCAAGGGCCCCGAGAGCACCCAGGCCAGCTACTACTACAGCCAGCCGCAGCTGGCAGTCAGTGGTGCCATCGTGCTCGATGGCAAGCGCTTGGCCATCGATCCCGGCAGCGGCCGCGCCTGGATGGACCATGAGTGGAGCGAGGCGCTGATGCACCCCGAGGCGCGGGGCTGGGACTGGATCGGAATGAACCTGCTCGATGGCAGCGCGCTCACGGCGTTTCGGCTGCGGCGTGCGGATGGGTCGGCGTTGTGGGCGGGCGGTTCCTTCCGCCCGCCAGGGCAAGTTGCTGCGCGCATCTTTGGCGCTGGCGAAGTGGTGTTCACTCCCGAGCGAGAGTGGAGCAGTCCACACAGCGGGGCGAAGTATCCGGTGCAGTGGCGGGTGCAGACGCCGGTGGGTGTTTTCGTTGTGCGCAGTTTGCTGGATGACCAGGAGCTGGACAGCAGTGGGTCTACCGGAGCGATCTACTGGGAGGGCCTGTCGGAGCTGGTGCGGGATGGCCGGGTGGTGGGGAAGGGGTATCTGGAGATGACGGGGTATGCGAAGGCGTTGAAGCTCTAATCGGTGCTCGGTGCTCGGTGCTCGGTGCTCGGTGCTCGGTGCTCGGTGCTCGGTGCTCGGTGCTCGGTGCTCACAGCATGCCTCGGTTGAGGGCGGGAGCCGGGATGCGCGCCCGGCGGCGCACCTACCTTCTTTTGCTTCGTCAAAAGAAGGTAGGCCAAGAAAAGACGACCCCGCTGCCCGTGTCCCCCTCGCCGGCGGCGAGGGGGCAGCCTGCGATGCTCGGTCCTGGGGTGACGCCGAAGAACTCCCTGCGCTGCCTCTGCGAGGCAGCTC